>JAPLQX010000045.1 GCA_026399435.1 Rhodocyclales bacterium | reverse complement strand
TCTTGCTCCCTAAAATGCGGGATGGTGCGGTGCACAAGCCCTCTGTATCCCCACGTCCTCGCAGGACCCGAAAACCGCACCGGCCATACCGTTTCATTTGTGTAGGAGATCGCCATGTACAGCGTAACCGAGCAACTCGTCAACGCTAACAAGGCAAGGGTCGAAACCCTCGCGACCATCGCCGATGCGGCATTTTCCGGTACTGAACGCCTGGCTGCCCTGAATGTCGGCTGTGCGCGCTCACTACTGGAAGACAGCCTTGAAGGCATCCGGGCCGTACTCGCCGCCAATGATGTGCAGGATTTGGTCTCATTGCAGAACATGCTGGCCCAGCCCGGTTCCGGACAGGTTGCCGACTATTCCAGCAGCGTCTTCGAAATTGCGATTCAAACGAGACAGGCTTTGTCCCAGGTGGTCGAAGCCCAGGTTTTGGAAATGAACAAGGTATTCAGGCGGGCGCTAGACAAGACCGCCAGGCAGATTATCGAAATGGCTCCGGCCAATCCGGCTGCGACGGCCGCAGTCAAATCACGCAAGAAAGCCGCATAAGCTTTTTTCAGTGTCTCATCCTGCCGCCTTGACGGGCGACGGATTCAAGCCCGACGCATCGTTGTCGGGTAGCCCCTGCATCGAGGAATCGACCTCTCGCCATTGTGGCGGGCTGACCCTCGGGCTGACGGGCACGATAACGGCAAAGGAGAAATTTTGACCGCAACTATCTCTCAACGGTATTTGATGGCGCGTGGCACGAGTGCCTTCCTGAACTACCTGCATTTCGATGTCGCAACGATTGGTCTGGCGCTCTTCCTCGTCCTCGCCGGCGGGGTGGCAAAAAACCTCGACGTCATTCGATCAATGGAATCGGCGATTCCAACCCTGTCGCTATCGGCGGAGACCCCCGTCCTCCCCCGCGACGCGAAACGCCCGGCGCGACCGCTGGCGCCAGCCATGGCGGGCGCTCTGGATTACGTCGCCCAGCGCTACCGCCTGGCTCCCGAGGCGCTCCTGCCGATATTTGAAACTGCTCAAGCCGCGGCGCGCGAGCGGCAACTCGATCCCCTGCTGATCATTGCCGTGATCGCCATCGAATCCAGGTTCAATCCTTTCTCCCAGAGTCCCGTGGGGGCCCAGGGCCTGATGCAGATCATTCCACGCTTCCACCAGGACAAGGTGCTGAAAACCGCAGGGGACCGATCCTTCCTCGACCCCGTCACGAACGTTCAACTGGGTGCCCAGATCCTGCAGGAAGCCATTCGCCGGCAGGGCGGGGTGATCGGCGGCCTGCAGTATTACGCCGGCGCGGTGGACGACGAGGAGCAGGGCTACGCAAACAAGGTCCTCGCCGAAAAGCTGCGTCTCGAGCAGGCTCCGCGTCGCAAGGATGTCGCAAGCGCCTGAGGCAGGTTTCCATAAGGTGTCGTGGCGCGCAATTGAATTTGACCATGAGTACTTCATGGCTATACTCAAAGAGGTAGCATGGCTTTACCTGCTTTGAAGGAGGGGAGAAAGTGTCAATTTCCGACAGCCTTGTTGATGCTGTAGCCGTGAAATCAGCAACTATTGCCTCCAATTCGCCGGCATCTTCGGTCAAGAAGGTGCTAAATGTTCGTCATGAGCTTGTCGATGCCCAAGTTGAAGTGCTCAGAATGTACTTGGAGAAGAAATCCACGGAGCGTTTGGTCGAAGCGCTCGACCGGCTTATCGAATGCACGCGGGCCAGCTTCAGGGAAGAAGAGGCGCTGATGGAATGCTTCAGTTCCACTCCCGATCCGAGGCACCGCGAGATGCACAATGGAGTCTTGGCGCAGATGGCATTGTTGCGCGATTACGCAATCGACTCGGACAGGGGCCGGTTACTGGCTCAATTGATTCATGTCGATCGCCAGCTGACTTCGCACCTGTCGGATGCTGTGCAAGCGCCGGATCGTCAGCTTCAGCATTGAGTTGTTGAGTCGAGGTCGGTCGTTCCCGACCCGGGTGTTCAGGCCGGACCGCTAACCGCCGGGCCGGGACGCGTTTGTCGCGACAGCCCGCAGGATCATCGTTCGGCGGGTAGTACATTTTCAATTCGACTGTGTTGGCAAATTTCCAATTTGCTGCAGGGACAGTTGCCCGATCAAGCGCTCATCCCTCCATCCGCCATGAGCATGGAGCCGGTGGTGAAACTGCTTTGATCGGAGGCGAGAAAAAGCACGGACCGTGCAATTTCCTCCGGCCTGCCATGGCGTCCGAGAGGAATCAGTTCATTGAAAAACCGGGTGCCGTCCTTGCCGATGATATTCTGCAGATCCTTCTCGACCGCGAGCTGAAAGCCGTTGTCGACGGGGCCGGGATGAATGGTGTTCACGCGAATGCGGCGGGGAGCGAGTTCCTTGGCGAGGCATCGCATCAAACCTACCTGGGCGTGCTTGGCGGTGATGTAGGCGTAGACACCGGGATCGCCTCGCGTGGCGGCGACGCTGGAGTTGATGATTATGCTGCCGCCGTCATTCATCCTGGGGACGGCGTATTTGCACAGGAGAAAGGCACCCTTGACATGCACCGCATAGACGGCGTCGAACACGTCCTCGGGATAGTCCGCGATCGGCCTCACGACGCCGAAGTTGCCGGCATTGCTGAACAACACATCGATCCTGCCCCAGCGGGCCGTCGTTGCATCGACGGTGTCGCGTACACTCTTGGCGTCGGTGACATCGGCCACGACATAAGAGATGTTGTCGTTATCGAGACCGGCGGTAGCGCTCTTCAATTCGGCCTCGGCGAGATCGACGAGCATGACCTTGGCGCCCTGCGCCGCAAAGAGGCTCGCCGTCGCGCGGCCTATGCTGCCGGCGCCCCCCGTTACCAAACAGACCTTGCCTTCGAGTTGCTTCAAGATGCCTTACCCCCTACTCATGATTTTGCGAGTTCGAAGTCGCCGGCCAGGTAGGCTTCGTGCAGAACACGCGGGTTGGCTTGAACTTCGGCCGGCAAGCCTTGAAAATGCACCCGGCCGCGATTGATTACGTAGACGTAGTCGGCGAGGCGAAGCGCGACATGTGTGAACTGTTCGATCAGCAGAATTCCACAGCCCTTGTTCGCCAATGCTTCGAGCACGCTCATCAGACGCTTGACGATCACCGGCGCCAAGCCCAGCGAGAGCTCGTCGGCCAGGATGAATTTTGGCTTGGCCATCAGCGCGTGGGCGACAGCGACCATTTGCTGCTGGCCGCCTGAGAGAGTGCCCGCCAGCCGCTTTCGCAATTCCAGGAGTTCCGGAAATATCTCGTAGGCCTTGTTCATTTCGGCCAGGAGATCTTCCTGGCCCAAGTAGAAGCCTGCCACTCTCAGATTTTCTTCGACGGTAAGGTCCGTCAGCACTTGATGTCCTTCGAGAATCGCGGCGATTCCGCTGCGACGTATGATCTCCGGAGGCCGATTCACCAGGTTCTGTCCATCAAGGCTAATGATCCCCGATGCTATCGGCAAGACCCCGGCCATGGCCAGCACCAGGCTGCTCTTCCCGGCGCCGTTCGGACCCAGAAGTGCAACCGTTTTTCCTGCTTCAATGCGCAGCGACAGGTTCCTCAAGACCGGCTTGTGACCGCGCACGACATTCAAGTTGTCGATTTCCAGAATGGCGCTCATTCCGCCTCCTCGATGCCGAGGTAGGCCGCCTTGACGCGGTCGTCCTTGAGGATTTCCGCCGTCGGCCCAAAGGCGAGAAGCTCGCCAAAATCCAGGACCACCGTCGAGATGCAGGTCGCGGCGATCATCTCGACATCGTGGTCGATGAGCAGTGTCATCGCGCCAAACTGTTCATTGATCCCGAGAATAGTCTGTCTCAGGGCGTCCACCTCTTCGTCGCGCAGGCCGGCTCCCGGCTCGTCGAGAAGAACTATCTTCGGCGATCCCACCAGCGTCTTCGCGAGTTCGACCATGCGCCGCTCATAAGTATTGAGAGCAGAACCGAGTTCATCGGCCTTGCCTTCGAGGTGGACGTAGGTCAACGCTTTCTCGATCTGTCTTTCACGTTCGCTGCGCGACGTGACCGGAAGCGAGTCCAGCATGGCGCGCACATTGTCGGCGACGGAGAGATCGTCTACCACTTGTTCGGTCTGAAAAGAGCGACGCAGACCCCAGCGGGCGCGCTGGTGAGGCCGCATGGCAAGGAGGTCGGTGTCGAAGGCGCAAATCGAACCCCATCCCGGGGTGACGAAGCCGCTGAAGACGTTGAGCAAGGTGGTCTTGCCGGCGCCATTGGGGCCGATTATTCCGACCACCGGATCAGCCAGGTTCACGGTCAGGTTGGTGAGGGCGCGGACTCCGCCAAAAGAAACCGACACGTCGCGGATTTCTATCATCGCCCGGCCCGCCGCTTGGCCAGTTGCGTCAGGCCATCGAGGATCTGTCCGGCGATGCCGGTCGGTGCCGTAATCAGTGCGTGCAACAGCCCGGCTCCGAAAATCACATACGCCAGATGGCCATTGACGCCGATATCGTTCAACACGGCGGGTGCGGCGCGAAACAGTAGTCCGGTGAGGACCAGTCCCAGCCAGTGATAGGCGCCGCCGACGACCGTCAGTGCGAACAGCAGGATGGATTCGCTCGCCGGGAAAGTCGTGGCATCGAGTACGCCAAGGGTGCCGGCCAGAAGAGCGCCGGCGATGCCGGCGATGAATCCGGCCAGCGCGAATCCCCATGCCTTGTAGAACGCCACATTGACGCCGGAGGCCATGGCGCAGGCCTCGCTCTTGCGGATCAGCGCCCAGGCGCGTCCCGGACGGGTTCGGCGGTTGAACTCGACGAGCAAAAAACAGAGAACGGCAACCACGCAGACGTAGCGGAGCATGGCTTCGTCGGATTCGCCCAGGAGCGGACGCGGCATGAAGATGCTGGTGACTGCTATGCCCAGCACACCGTCGCCGCCATTGGGAAACTGCGTGCCGGTAACGAGAATCTGGAAGCCGGCGGCGCCCATCAGCGTGATCAGCGCCAGGAAGAGGCCGCGCATGCGCAGCGCCGGCAGGCCGATCAACATGCCAACGACGCCCGAGATGATTGCCCCGGCCAGCATGTTGACTTCGAACGGCAGACCCGTCGCGTGCCACATCCTTAGCGTGACCCAGCCGCCGACGCCTACCAGGGCGACCTGTGCGAGGGAAACCAGACCCAGTCGGGCATAGAGAACAGCGGTGCCGGTCGCGGCGATCGTGAAAATCACCGACGAGATGAACACCCGCAGATACAACGCATCGAGAAGCGAGGGTACGATCAGGATCAGAGCGGCCACGGACAGGAGCATGGCAAGCGTCGGCCGATCAACTTGGAAGGTTGCGAACGAGGATGGTTTTTGGGGCAACGCAGCGCTCTCGGGCGCTACGTGTTCTTCAGTCATGGCCCGAGAACGTCAGTTTTCTGTTGCGTTGCAGCCAGAGCAGCAGAATTGCGGCCACGACAAAAGGGGCGATGCTGCGATAGGGCGCAATCGGTTTGATCAGCGTGCTCATCGACTCGACGACACCGATGATGAGACCGCCGGCCAATGTCATGGGTAGCGACTCCAACCTGCCGACGATGGCAGCCGCTATCGCAGGGATGACCAGGAAAGTCAGCGCACCCGGGTTGGGCCGCACCAGATCGCCGAACATCAGTCCGGTGAATCCGGCAAGGACGCCGCTGATCAGCCAGGCGTAGGTCTCGATCCGGATTACCGGAACGCCGAGCACGGAAGAAAGTTCGCGCTTGTTGGCAAGTGCCTGCATCAACAAACCGATACGGGTGTGCTTGAGAAAGATGGCGATGCCGAAGGTCGTCGCCAGCGTGGCGATCAGGACCAAAGCCCGCGTGCCCGTGATGCGCACGTCGAGGACTTCGAAACCCATGGCATCGGTAAACAAGTAGAGGCGGCGCGGCGCCTCTACCCAGAAATAGTTGGCGGTGCCCAGAATCATCAAGGCAAAGCCCAGCGTCGCGACGGCCTTCACCACCGGCTCGCGATAGGAAAGATAGGGCGCCACCAGGCGCCCGTAAGCGAGGGATAGCAGGGTGGCGGCGAGAAGCGCCGCCACCCACGCAACGGGTTCGGGATATTGCATCTGCTCCAGTTGCCAGGCGAGCATGGCCCCCATCGCCCCAATAGCGCCATAGGCGATATTGAGGACGCCGGTAGAGCGGTAGAGCACCACCAGCCCCACGCCGGAGAGCGCATAGATCGCTCCCAAGGCCAGCCCGGCAACAAGAAAGACTCCGTACACGTCGATATCCGCTCTTTACCCGCTTTTTATATGCTTAGCTACCCGTGAGTTTCTGAGCCTTTTCCATCGCCCGGATCTTGTCGAAGTACTTGCCCGACGGGTCGAAGCAGCCGGTCTCCGACTTGAAGCCGGTCTTGGTGATGGTGACTATCATCGAGGCATGGTTCGGCTGGTGGAAATCCGCATCGCCGAAATACCACGGGCCGCAGAGCAGGTCGGTGCGATAGTTCTTCACGGCCTTCAACGCCTTGGTGACATTGGCCCGGTCGATCTTCTTCGGGTCCATCTTCAGCAGGGCATCGACGAAGATGTTGGCCGAAACAAAGCCCGCCTGGCTGAAGGTGTCACGCGGATCGCTCTTGGCGCCGTACTTGTCCATCACAGCCAGCCAGCGCTTGCCGTCGGGGCCGGCGCCGTCCCACTTGGTCAGTTCGATGGCGACATGCACCTTGTCACCCCAGTAGGCACCGATGGACTCGGGAATTCCCTGCTTGTAGAGCGGGGTCGGGGCGACCCACTTGTACTTGTCGCGCAGGTTCTGGTCCTGTCCGGCTTTCAGGAAGGCTTGGGCGAGACCGGCAGGCAGGCTCATGAGGAACGTGTCGGCGCCGGAGGCGACGGCTTCGAGCAGGGCGGAATTCGCGTCGGGAGCACCCGGGTTCATCAGGACAGAAACGCCGGACAGACCCTTTTCCTTCAGCCATTCGTTGGTCAGGTTGCAGGACCAAACGCCATTGCTGGGGATGTTGAGGCCGATACAGGCGACCTTCTTGGTGCCCAGTTTTTCAATCGCCCACTGGACCGCGGCAATATTGCTGGGAACCGGGCCCTGGTTGGTCGAGGCGATATTCTTGGCCTCGAAGCACTCGCGCACGGCACAGGCCGAGGCGACCACCGCGACGTTCTCCTGCTCATAGAGCTTGGCGTTGACCGTCATCTCGACAAAGCTGCCGTTGCCGACGAGGGCGACGACGCCGCGATCTTTCACCAGCTTGGAGGCGACCTGTCCGGCGACCTCGGGCTTCCATTGGTCATCCTCGATCAGGAACTGGATAGGCCGGCCGTTGATGCCGCCGTTGCTGTTAACGCAGTCGAAATAAGCCTTGGCCGCAAGAGCGCCGGCGCTGAAATCGTCCGGTCCGGTCTTGCCTACGACCGAACCGACGAGAATCGGCTGGCCGCTTGCCGCCTTGCCGGTGTTCAGGCCGTAGAGCTTTTGTTGCGCAAAGGCTGTGCCCGACAGAGTCAAGGCAAGGCAAGCCACCGCCGGTCCGACGAATCGAGTGTATGTCATCATTTTCTCTCCTCCAAAGTGAGTAATCGGCGGAAGGCCAAAACGAAGCGCCTGTGCCGGGATGGTGCGCTGGTTCTCAGAAACGGATTACTGCGTCGACAACATTGAGACTTCCGGGCAGAAGACCCGCTGCCGCCGGGCCGTCGTTCGCCAAGGCAGACAGCGGGAGACTTTCCGCTGGCAAAACCGTGGCGATGCGACGGAAAACAAATCTCCTGCGATGTGTTCTTGTCATATGGTTCCTCCTCCATGTGATTTAAGAAACGCCAGACGTCTTAAGACTCGAATTGACAAACACCCTGCACGTGTCGTGTACGATTCATGCCAGTCCGCTCATGTTCAACATCACGTGCGAACTCATTCCGCCATCGCAGGGAATGTTGCTGCCGCGGATCCACGCACTGTCGCCGGAGCAAAGGAAGGCCACCACGGGGGCGACGTCCTCCGGTTTTCCGGGACGGTCCATGACCCGCATGTCCTCTTCCGCACGCTTCCCCAGGGTCTGAAGAAAGTCCTGCAGGATGGGCGTTTGCACCGGTCCGGGGCTGACGGCATTCATGCGAATTCCGCGCTCGCGCCAGGACCAGCGGTTCTGCATGGTCCACACGATCAGCGCTTCCTTGGAGAAGAAGTAGCTGCGCGCGTCATCGACCTGGTGGGCGTCGCATAGCGTGGCTACGCCATCGAAATCACGCAGCGCGATCAATGCCTTGATCGCCGCTCCCGCATCCGGCCAGCCGATGCCGGCCAGGGAGGCCAGATTGACGATGGCCGCACCGTCGTTGAAATTCGGCAGCATCGCTTCGGTGAAGTCGCGCAGGCCGAGAAAATTCACCCTGATTACGGGAACGCGTCCCCGGGTCGGCGGCAGCCCGGCAATATTGCACAGCCCGTCGATGCCTTTGTCGACTGTCCGGGCGGCATCGCGGATGGAAGCGGGGTCGGACAGGTCGGCCTCGACGAAACGGGCGAAAGTGCCTGCGGCGGGCTTGTTGCGGTCCACTGCGATGACCGCGGCACCTCCCGCCATGAACATCCTTGCGGTTTCGGCACCGATACCCGATGCAGCGCCGGTCACCACGATGGTCTTTCCATTCACATTCATGCACTGTCTCCTGGCGTCGGCCTGCTCACCGCACCGACACGGAATTTCCTGGGTGAAGGCTCAGATCGGGTAGTGCTGCGGTTTGGTCTGGATCGTGATCCAGCGCAACTCGGTGAACTCGTTGATGGCGGCCTTGCCGCCGAAGCGGCCGTAGCCGCTGGCCTTGACGCCGCCGAAGGGCATCTGCGCCTCGTCGGCCACCGTCGGACCGTTGATGTGGCAGATACCGGATTCGATCCCCTTGGCCACGTCCAGCGCCCTTGTCACGTCCCGGCCGAAGACCGCGGCGGCCAGCCCGTACTCGGTATCGTTGGCAAGCGCGAGAGCTTCTTCGATGCTGTTGAAGCGCATTACCGCCGCCACCGGCCCGAAGGATTCCTCCGAGTAAAGCCGCATGGCCGACGTCACGTGGTCGACAACGGTTGCCGTCATGATGCTGCCATTGACCAGGTTGCCGACCAGCAGCGACGCCCCCTTGGATATGGAGTCGTCCACCAGCGCTTTCACCCGGGCCGCGGCGTCCGACCCGATCATCGAGCCGAGGGCGCAACCTTCTTCGCCGGGCAGCCCGGCCTTCAGTGATACAGCCTTGGCCGCCAGTTTCTTGACGAATTCGTCAGCTACCTTGGCATCGACGAGGATCCGCTCCGTCGACATGCAGATCTGGCCCTGGTTAAAGAATGCGCCGAACGCCGCGGCCTTGACCGCCTCGTCGAGATCGGCGTCGTCCAGCACCACGAACGGGGCTTTGCCACCGAGTTCCAGGAGGCAGGGCTTCAGATATTTGGCGCTGACTTCGGCGATGGTGCGGCCGACCCGGGTGGAGCCGGTGAACGTGATCCGGCGCACCGCAGAATGACCGATCAGTGCTTCAACCACAGTTGCCGCATCCTTCGGTGCATTCGACACGACATTCAGCACCCCCGGGGGCAGGCCGGCATCGCGCAAGACGTCGCCGATCAGGCGATGAGTCATCGGGCACAGTTCGGAGGCCTTGAGGATGACAGTATTGCCGCATGCAAGAGGCATGGCGACACCGCGGACACCGAGAATCACCGGCGCGTTCCAGGGGGCGATGCTGAACACCACGCCGACCGGCTGGCGCAGGGCCAGTGCCAGCGATCCCGGCTTGTTGGAAGGAATCACCTCGCCGGCTATCTGGGTGGTCATCGATGCCGCCTCTCTCAGCATGTTGGAGGCGAGATAGCAGTTGAACCCGGCCCAGCCCGCTGTGGCGCCGGTTTCGCTGGCCATGGACTGAATGAAATCGGGCGCGCGCGCCATCATCAAATCCGCCGCCTTGTTGAGAACCGCCCGTCGTGCTTCGGGCGAGGTTTCCGCCCAGGCGGGGAAAGCGGCCGCCGCCGCATTGGCGGCGGCATTGGCGCTTTCCACCGTGGCCGCTGCGGCGCGCGTCGCGATCGCGCCGGTAATGGGATTCATGCGGTCGAAGGTGGCACCATTGCTCGATGCCGTGTCGGCGTTGTTGATAAGCATCTGTGCTTCTTGCATTTGGAACTCCAGTTCGTTCAAACACGCGTTGTTGATCGGGAAATCGGCAAGGGGCACCGCGCCGCCGCAGCTGAGTGCGCCAAATGTGAATACTTTAGGAGTTCAATACCCAATTGAAAATTCCTCTTTTTTTGTATTTATGATACTTTTCACGATAATTCCGATACTCGGCCTGTAACCCAAATACGCTGTTAATCATATGTTTGTGAAAGGTTATTGCAGTCGCACATGAATTTCAGATATGTGGCATCCTTATTTCGATATGTCTTTATTTGGGTCACAATGTCGCTAAAACGGATATAGACTCGCTGATAGAAGGGCGAAATGACTGGAAGTGCAAACCGCGTGGCCTCGGCATCTGGTGGATTGCGCCACAGCCAGAGCACGCATGTCGTCGTCCAGAAACTGTCGGCGGCCTTGCAGGCAAGACGGTTCAGCCTCAAGCAAGATCGCGGCAGCCTGAGCCGGGCCTGCATTCTGCTGACAAGTGGCACCGGCGAGATCGGAGGAGTCGGCGAGACGATTACCCTCCAGTCTCCCGCCTTGGCCTGGCTACCGGTCGAGCCGGGACATTATTTGCGCGTCCTTGCCGGAACCCAGGGCTATGTCATCTGGTTTTCGGATATCCAGGCCAAGAATTCTCTCGGCGACCATGCGGAGTCGGCGCAATTGCGCTACCTGATCGACCGGCCCGTGGTCGCGGTCGAGATCGGAAACGAGGAATTCTTCGCCGAGGTTGAACATGCCTTCGCCGCAATCGACAAGGAAATCCGAAAAAGCGAGCGCGGTTCCTGGGTCTATCTGAGCGCCCAGATCACCATCATTCTGGTGCATTGCTGGCGCATATCCGGTCTTGAACAAGTTGCAATGAGCGGTCACAGCACCAACGCGACCATCCTTCTGCGTTTCCGCAACCTGGTCGAACTGCATTTCAAGGAACAATGGACGATTGCCCGCTACGCAAAGGAGCTGGAAATTTCCCACGATCGCCTGCACGATATATCCGTCAGGACGCTGCAGCGAACGCCGCTCCAGCTTGTCCACGAACGGCTTACCTACGAAGCGGGGCGGCGGCTGGTGCACTCGGGGTTCACCATCGAACAGATCGCCGCCGATCTCGGATTTCCGACGACAAGCTACTTCAGCCGCTTCTTCGCACGCCAGACGGAACTCAGCCCCGGCCGCTACCGTCGGGAGGCCGGCAGAAAGCGCTTGAGTTCAAGCTCCCCGCAAGCGGATGGCTTCGCGGACTGGCCGTAGCCTCGGCTCGCCAAGGCAGGCGCTGTCGCAGCGCTCCATGCACCTGCTCGGCGATGACGCCTATTTTTCCAGCGGCTTCCCTGCCAGCCACGCTGCGCCTCGCGCGTACAGGCGCTCGACCGCCGCGCCCTTGAGCATCGGCATATCGCGCTTCACCGTGAAGCCGATCTTGGTCTGCAGGTAAGCGAGATGACGGTAGCCTTCCGGAAACTGCGCCAATAGATCCCGGTCGAGTTCCAGTTTCACGCCCGGATCGATCGGGTCAAGGCGGTCCTTCTCATAAATCGGCTGGCGCAGGACAATCGCCCAGACGTCGCCGCGCTTCTCGAAAAAGTCATAGAAACGCCCTGTGCACACGACATCGCAGATCACCCCGTCGACTGCGGCACGCTGCGATATGGTCATCTTGGTCTGGGCGATCGCACGCTTACCGCTTACGTCGATGGATGAACCGCCAAGGAAGTGCAAAATGCTCACGCCCTTGGCCCACCCTTCCTTGGTGACCGCGATGAAATCATTCGCCGGGCCCTGAAACCAGGTGGCCATCATCACGCCATCCGGATGCCACACCGTGCGAAAGCGCTCCCAATCACCGGCATCGCGCCACACTGCCCAATCTTCCACTACCTGCCGGACGCGAAGTTGCTCAACCATGTCGTTTGGCATTGTCTGGTTCCTTGATTATTTATAATGGATAATTCCGCGGTGTGGACTCGATAGTGATCCAGCGAGTCTACCCCGGCGAGGCCATTGCCGACTTGAACGCACTGGCAATCTGGTAGCGCAGGGTGTCGCGGTCCCGGTCCGGTCGTGAGCGAGAGCCGGCCCGCGCCACGCTCGAACTGAATTGCAAGTATCGGCGCTGGCGGGATGGCGATTCATGCGGCTGTGGCAATCGATGTGACGCCGACCCCAAAAGCACAGTGGCTTGTTGCCGATCAGACGGGGAAGCTGATCTGCCGCAAGCATGCACGCAGCGGACCGCTATCTCCATTGAAATACCTTTGCCGGCAGGCAGCCGTCAGCGCAGGTTGGTCAATGGCCGCAAAATCCAGTCGGTAGCCGGCAGCAGCAGCCAATGCTGTGCAAAAATGCCGCAAGCTTCTACTGTTTCCGTCGCGAAAGACATGCACCGCATAGATGCTGTAGTAATAATCAGCGAGGCGGCTGGCAAATGTTGCGAGCCCGAGCCCGCGCAGGAAACTCCCGTCCTTGAGTTCCTCGTGAATGCGACGGAATTCCACAGAAATGTCAGCCGCCGGCAAAAAATTCAGACCCTGTTTCTCGGTATCGACGGTACGGATCTGGCCGGCCCACGCAAAAATATCCTGGAACAGGGCGCGATGAACAGCGCAAAAGTGCGCGAGATCGAACTCGCCCGGAATTGAATCGTCCTGCAGCTGCTCGCCGCGGAGGCGCGCAACCGTATTGACCACGCGGTTGAGCACGGCCATGCTTCTGATATCGAAGAGATTGATCAGAACTTGCGTGCCCGGATAGACATAAGGCCTCGCCGGATCCGGCGCGGGGTAGTCAGTGCGGGGCATCTCTTGGGAAGTGATGTTCATTGAATCGGCAACCCTCCTCCGAAGATGATACCGTCTTCAGCGCATTCCGCTGTGCACTCAATCCTCGAACGGCAGCCCCACATAGTTCTCCGCCAGCGTCGTCCTGCCGGCCAGTGAATTCACGACGTAGTCGAGTTCCGCCTCGAGCGCCTTCTGGTCGAAGGCGTTGGTGTCGGGGAAGGTGTGCAGCAGATTGGTCATCCACCAGGAGAAGCGCTCGGCCTTCCAGATGCGGCGCAGGCAGCGCGCGGAATAGTGGTCGATGCCGGCGCTGCTGCCGCCGTAGTATTCGATGAAGGCACGCGACAAGTAGCGCACGTCGGAGGCGGCGAGGTTCAAGCCCTTGGCACCGGTTGGCGGCACGATGTGGGCGGCGTCGCCGGCGAGGAACATGCGGCCGAAGCGCATCGGTTCGGCGACGAAGCTGCGCAGCGGCGCGATGCTCTTCTCGATCGAGGGGCCGGTGACCAACGCGGCGACAGCCTGCGGGTCGAGGCGGCGGCGCAGTTCGTCCCAGAAGCGCTGGTCGGACCAGTCCTCGACTTTCTCGGTCAGCGGCAGCTGCAGGTAGTAGCGGCTGCGAGTGTGCGAACGCATGCTGCACAGCGCGAAGCCACGCGCGTGCTTGGCGTAGATCAGTTCTTCGGAGACCGGCGGCGTGTCGGAGAGCAGGCCCAGCCAGCCGAAGGGATAGACGCGCTCGAAGTTGGCGATGGCATTCTTCGGCACGCTGGCGCGGCAGACGCCGTGGAAGCCGTCGCAGCCGGCGATGAAGTCGCATTCGATCTCGTGGCTGACGCCGTCCTTGGTGTAGCGCACGCGCGGACGTTCGCTGTCGAAGTCATGCACGCCGACCTCCTTCGCTTCGTACACCGTCGGCAGCCCGGCCGCGGCGCGGGCGTGCATCAGGTCCTTGGTCAGTTCGGTCTGGCCATAGACCATCACCTGCTTGCCGCCGGTGAGGCCGGGAAAGTCGATGCGGTGGCGAACGCCGTCGAACAGCAGTTCGATGCCGTTGTGCGGCAGCCCCTCGGCGTGCATGCGTGCGCCGACGCCGATTTCGTCGAGCAGGTCGACCGCAACCTGCTCCAGCACGCCGGCGCGGATGCGGCCCAGCACGTAGTCCCCGGTTTGCGCCTCGAGCACGATGGCGTCGATGCCGGCCTTGTGCAGCAGCTGGCCGAGGATGAGCCCCGAGGGGCCGGCACCGATGATGGCGACTTGTGTTCTCATGTCTGTTCCTTCTGATTAGCGTGAAACAACTCGTTCGGAGCGCCTGGCAATAGCCGAGCGAAGCGAGCACATTAGAAGCCTCCCCGCGAGGGGGCGAGGCGGGATTTCGCACCGCATGCGGTGCGCCGCCGCAGCCAGCTGGCTGTGCAAAGCCAGCCGTGGGCCGCGAAGCGGATGGGAGGGGCGGGCCTTCAATTCGCCTTTCGCGTGTTCCATCTTCTGCGAGTGGTGCTCGGTGCCATGCGCGTCAAACGGCTTCCATGCAAAGCAGGCCGGATGCGGTGTTGGAAATCGGGACGTGGTAGTTGGCATGCACCTTCGCCACTTCGCCCAGCAGCGCGCCGCGCGCGGTGAGCCAGTTGAGCAGTTCGACGCCCTGGGTGCCGGTCAGCTCGACCAGATCGGGAATCGAATAGCGCGTTACCCACAGCGGGTCGCTGATGAGCTTTTCCATGAACATCAGGTCGAATTCCTTGTTGATGAAGCCGGCGCGCTGGCCGTCGAGCTGGTGCGAGAGGCCGCCGGTGCCGATCACCACGACACGCGCGTCGCTGTCCCAGGACTCGATGGTGCGGCCGATGGCCTGGCCGAACTTGAAGCAGCGTGCCGCTGTCGGCAGCGGGAACTGCACGGTGTTCACGCAGATCGGCACGGTGCGCACGGGACACGGATGCTGGTCGGGCCAGAACAGCTCGAGCGGGATCGTGAAGGCATGGTCGACCAGCATTTCCTGGCAGGTGACTATGTCGAATTCCTCCTCGATCAGCGAGTCGATCATGTGCCAGGAGAGATCCACGTCGCCCTGATAGGGCGGCAGGGTCGGGATGCCCCAGCCCTCGTCGGCGTTGCTGTATTCGGGCGCGGCACCGATGGCGAAGGTCGGCATCTTGTCGAGGAAGAAGTTCAGTCCGTGGTCGTTGTAGATCACCACGGCGATGTCCGGCTTGACCTTGGCCAGCCACTGGCGGACGGGCGGGAAGCCGTCGAAGAAGGGCTTCCAGTACGGGTCCTGCTGCAGGTTGTTGGCAATCGCGCGCCCGATGTAGGGCACGTGGGTGACGTTGATGCCGCCGACGATCTTGGCCATGTTATTTCCCTGCCTCCACGAGTTTCGCCTTGAAGGCTTCCTTGGTCATGCCTGTCTGTTGTGCGCCGACGTCCTGCATGTCGAGCCCGAAAATACCGCCCAGCTTGGCCAGGTAGTAGGCATTGCCGCCGGCCGCGAGCATGTCCAGCACCTGCAGGCTCAGCGCGGCCTTCTTCTGCTGCTCGTTGAGGCCGTACTTGTCGCAATACGCCTCCTTGTCCTCGAGGTACTCGGCGCGGTTCTCCGCCGAGTTGAAGGAGAAGCACATCTTGTTGAGCGCGTAGCCCTTGCGCGCCTGCTCGCCGTCGAACATCGTGGTGCCGGGTATTACCCGTTTCTGTTTGCTGGTATTCATGTCCTGCCTCCCTTGCTTCGAATCAAAAAATTTCGGTGTCGATCTCCGATTGTGTGGCTTCGTTGTAGCGCGGCCCCGTCACGGTCTGTTGGTTGATCAGCGCGTCCAGCCGCTCGATGATGCGGGGTTCGAGCGTCACATTGGCGGCGCCGGCGTTGTCGTCCAGGTGCCGCGCCTGCCGGGTGCCGAAGATCGGAATGATGTCCTTGCCCTGCGCCAGCAGCCAGGCCAGCGCGAGCTGCGCCGGCGTGCAGTGTGCTTCGTTGGCAATGCGCAGATATTCGGGCAGCAGGTCGAGGTTCTTCGTGTAGTTGGCCGGCTCGAAGCGCGGCATCTGGCGGCGGATGTCTTTCGCCTCCAGTTGTGTCTCGGGGTTGCGCAGTTTGCCGGTGAGGAAGGCGCGGGCCAGCGGGCTGAAGGCGACGAAGGCCGCGCCCAGTTCGCGGCAGGTTTCGAGCACGGCGATCTCGGGGTTGCGCGTCCATAGCGAGTATTCGGACTGTACTGCTGCGACCGGATGCACGGCATGCGCGCGCCGTAGCGTCAGTGCCGACACTTCGGAAAGGCCGATGGTTTTCACCTTGCCAGCGCGCACCAGGTCGGCCAGCGCGCCGATACTGTCCTCGATCGGCACCTGCTTGTCCCAGCGGTGCAGGTAGTAGAGGTCGATGACGTCGGTCTGCAGGCGCTGCAGGCTGTCCTCGCAGTCGCGCTTGAGGCTCTCCGGCCGGCCGTCGATGACGCGCTTGCCATTGATGCCGGTCATGCCGCCCTTGCTCGCCAGCATGATCCTCGCGCGGTGCGGCTTCAGCACGCGGCCGAGCAGCGTTTCGTTGACGCCGAAGCCATAGAGCGCGGCAGTGTCGAAGAAATTGATGCCGCGATCGAGCGCGCGCAGCAGCAGCGCCTCCGCGGCTTCCGGCGCGGGCGGCGCGCCGTAGGCGTGGCTCAGGTTCATGCAGCCGAAGCCGAGGGCCGAGACGCTGAATGGGCCGAGGCGGCGTTGCTGCATGGCGCTTTTCCCTTTCCGGACCTAGGCGCTCTTCGCCAGCTGCTGCTCCAGCCGGTCGAGGACGCGGTAGCAGGGCAGCACCTGGGCCACGCTGCCATTCGGCTCGCGGCCCTCGCCGATCGCGGCGAAGAATTCGCGATCCTGCAGCTCGATGCCGTTCATCGAGACGTCGACCTTGGAGACGTCGATCTTGTTGTCCTTGGCGTCGATCAGGTCGTCGTAGCGCGCGATGTAGGTGCCCGTGTCGCCGATGTAGCGGAAGAAGGTGCCCAGCGGGCCGTCGTTGTTGAACGAGAGCGACAGCGTGCAGATCGCGCCGGTGCTGCTCTTCAACTGGATCGACATGTCCATGGCGATGCCCAGCCCGGGATGGATCGGCCCCTGCAGCGCGTTGGCGGCAACGATCGTGCCGCCCGTCTGCCAGGCGAAGAGATCGACGGTGTGTGCGGCGTGGTGCCATAGCAGATGGTCGGTCCAGCTGCGCGCCTGGCCCAGCGCATTCATGTTGCTGCGGCGAAAGAAGTAGGTCTGCACATCCATCTGCTGGATGTTGAATTCGCCGCCGACAATCTTCTTGTGCACCCACTGGTGGCTGGGGTTGAAGCGGCGCGTGTGGCCGCACATGGCGACCAGGCCGGTCTTGTGCTGCATCGCCAGCACCGTTTCGGCGTCGGTCAGACTGTCGGCCAGCGGTATCTCGATCTGCACGTGCTTGCCGGCTCGCATGCAGGCAAGCGCCTGCGCCGCGTGCATCTGCGTCGGCGTGCACAGGATCACGGCGTCGACTTCCTTCAGCGCCAGGCTGTCGCCCAGATTGGTGCTGACGTGGCCGATGCCGTATTCGTCGGCGACCTCCTTCGTCTTCGCCAGATCGCGGCTGACCAGCGAGACGACTTCGACGCCGTCGATCAGCTTGATCGCGTCGAGGTGCTTGATGCCGAAGGCGCCGGCGCCTGCCAGCGCGACCTTGATGGGTTTGCTCATTACGTGTTCTCCAGAATCAGATGGCCTACTGCGGTGTTCGAGGCGGGGACATGGTAGAAGCGATGCGCCACGCGCGGCGGATTATCGGACATGGCGCCGCGTGCGATCAGCCACATCACGAGCTCGATGCCTTCCGAGCCGGCTTCGCGTACGTACTCGATGTGCGACATCTGCGCCAGGTCGGCAGGATCGGCGATCAGCCGGTCGAGGAATGCACTGTCCCACTCGCGGTTGATCAGGCCGGCGCGCGGCCCCTGCAACTGGTGGCTCATGCCGCCGGTGCCCCAGATCTGCACCTTGAGCGGCTGGTCGTAGGAGGCGACGGCCTTGCGGATGGCGCGGCCGAGGTTGTAGCAGCGGCGGCCCGAGGGCACCGGGTACTGCACCACATTCACGGCGAAGGGAATCACCGGGCAGGGCCATGCCGCGGGCTGGCCGCACATCAGCGACAGGGGCACGGTGAGGCCGTGGTCCACCGGCATGCGATTGACGATGGTCAGATCGAAATCGTCCTGGATCACCGATTGCGCGATATGCGCGGCGAGCTCCGGATGGCCCTTGACCACCGGCACCGGCCGCGGTCCCCAGCCCTCGTCGGCGGGCTGGAATTCGGCCGCACAGCCGATGGCAAAGGTCGGAATCATCTCCAGGCTGAAGGCCGTGGCGTGGTCGTTGTAGACCAGGAAGATGACGTCGGGCGTGTTGTCCCTGAGCCACTGCCTGGAGAAGTCGTAGCCGGAAAAAACCTTCTGCCAGTACGGCTCGCCGGTCTTGCCGAGGTCGAGCGCGGCGCCGATGGCCGGCACGTGCGAGGTATAAACGGAAGCGGTGATGCGGGCCATGTCAGTGTGCCTCCTTGCGGCCGGCCTTGCCCTGCGGCTGGCGGTGCGCTTGTGCGTTGCCGTCCTCGCCGACCACGCGATTGCCTTCGACCGAACGGCCTCCCGCGATCATCATGTCGCGGTATTCCTCCTCGGTCATCCCGGTCATGCTGCCGGCCATCTGCTGGAAGGACTTGCCATCGGTGGCGCCGATCTTGGCGAGGAAGTAGATGTTGCCGCCGAGGCGGATGCACCAGTTGAGGTCGCGTGCCAGCACGGCCTGCTTCTGTTCCTCGGTCATCAGCCATTCGTCGAGATAGGCGCGCTCGTTCGCCTTGAAGCGGGCGCGGTTCTCCGCCTTCATCAGCGACATGCAGAACTGGTTGAGGTGGTAGCCCAGGCGCGACTGCTCGGCGTCGAAGATCGTCGTGCCGGGTACGTCCTGGTAGGGTTTGTCGAGTGCCATGTCAGGCCTTTCGCGATTGTCCGTCAAGCACGCGCGACAACTGCTCTTCGTCGAGTGCACCTTCCCACTTCGAGACGACAATGGTCGCCACCGCATTGCCGATCAGGTTGGTGGGCACCAAGCCCTCCGCCAGCAGGCGATGGACACCCAGGATCAGTGCGACGCTGGTGACCGGAATCGTGCCAACCGTGGACAGCGTCGCGGCGAGGACCACGAAGGCGGCGCCGGCCACGCCTGCCGCACCCTTCGACGTCAGCAACAATACCGCAAGCAGACCGAGTTGTTGATAGAGGTCGAGCGGTGTGTTGGTCGCCTGTGCAAGGAAAACAGTTACCGCAGCGAGATAGAGGCAGGTGCCGTCGAGGTTGAACGAATAGCCGGTCGGGATGACCAGGCCAACGACACTTGGCTTGCATCCGCAGGCTTCGAGCTTTTCGAGCATTCTCGGCAGAACGACTTCCGATGACGTCGTCGCCAGGCAGATCAGGATTTCTTCCCAGATGTACCGTATCAGCTTCAGAAGACTGAAGCCGCAAATCCGGCAGATCGGTCCGAGGACGAAGAAGATGAAAATAAGGCAGGTTACGTAAAAGCAGACCAGCAGGTTTCCGAGGGAAACGAGCGTTCCGGCACCATACTTGCCGACGGTAAACGCAATCGCTCCGAATGCGCCGAGGGGTGCGGCCCACATCACGATCGCCACGGCGCCGAACAACATCTTCGAGATGGTATCGAGGATGTCGATCAAGGGCTTGGCGGTCTCTCCGAGCAGGGTCAACACCGCGCCGAACAGCACCGAGAGAAACAGCACCTGCAGGATATTGCCTTCGGCCAGCGAGCCGACCACCGTTCCCGGAATGATGTTCATCAGGAATGGCACGACCCCTTGGGTCTGCGTCTGGGCGATGTAGCCCTTCACCGAGCCGGCATCGAGGGACGCGGCGCTGATGTTCATCCCGCTGCCCGGCTGCCAGAGATTGACCATGACCAGGCCGAGGATCAGCGCGATGGTCGTCAGCACCTCGAAGTAGATCAGGGCCTTGATCGCGACCCGGCCGACCCGCGTCATGTCGTTCATCTTGGCGATGCCGAGAACGACGGTGCAGAAGATGATGGGCGCGATCAGCATGCGGATCATCTTGATGAAGGCATCGCCCAGGGGCTGCATGGCCGTGCCGGTCTGCGGCGCGAAATGCCCGACGAGAATGCCGATCACCATCGCGATCAGCACCTGGATCCAGAGCGTGAGATACCAGGGGCGGCGCTTTGCGGCCGGTGTTGAAAGTATCGCGGTGGAGGCGGTCATCGGGCTGTATCGGTGCTCAGGCTTCGAACTGATAGAGGCGCATCGGGTTGTCGACCAGAATCTGCTTCTGGGTCTGGGCGTCCGGTGCGAACAGGGGAATCAGATCGACGAGATCACCGTCGTTGGGCATGGTCTTCACGTTCGGATGGGGCCAATCGCTTCCCCATACCAGTCGGTCCGCCGCCGTCTCGACCAGCCGACGGGCAAAGGGCACGGCATCGTGGAAGGGGGTTCCGGTGGACGACACGCGGTCGGCGCCGCTAAGCTTGACGTAGCATTTCTTGTCGCGCTGGAGCAGGTCCACCAGGATCTTGAACGGCTTCTGGTCCAGGCCGTCCCTGGCCGGAACCCGTCCCATGTGGTCGATGATGTAGGGGACCGGCAGGCCGTCCAGCAGCGGGTAGAAGTCGGGAAGGTCCTTGGCATCGAAATGCAGGACGACGTGCCAGCCGAGACGGGCGGCGCGCTTTACGCTGCGGTCGAAGACGGCCATGTCCGGGAAGCCGCCCAAGTGCTTGACGAAGTTGAAGCGGCAGCCGCGGATGCCGGCCTTGTGCAGCGCATCCAGTTCTGCGTCGGAAACCCGGTCGTCGATGTTGACGACGCCGCGATAGCGTCCGCCGCTGGCGGCGATCGCATCCACCGCGACCCGGGCGTCGATGTCGTAGAGGCTCGGATTGACGATGACCGCGTGCTCGATGCCCATCTTGGCATGCACTTCGCGGAAATCGTCCAGCCCCGCATCGAAGGGCGTATAGCTGCGCTTCGGCGAGTAGGGATAGCGCGCGGCGGGGCCGAAGATGTGGCAATGCGTGTCGATCGATCCGGGCGGCGCCTTGAAGCCGGGCGTCCTGGTGTTCCGGTCGGGGGCAAGACCCGACGGGGTCAATTTTTTCGCGTCGTCCGCGCCGTCTGCGGCACGGACGCCTGTGGCGGCCGCGAGAGTCGCACCGACCGCCCCGGCCATCCGGGTCAACGCTTCTCTTCTTTTCATTTTTTCTCCTCCGGCCAGTAAAGGCGCATTGGGTTGTCGACCAGCAGTTTGCGCTGCAATTCGGGCGTGGTTGCGATGTGCGGAATGAAGTCGACCAGCAGGCCGTCGTCGGGCATGTGGTCCTTCAGGTTCGGATGCGGCCAGTCGGTGCCCCACAGCACGCGGTCGGGGAAGGTCTCGACGATGCGTCGCGCGAAGGGCACCACGTCGCGATATGCGCTTTGCTCGCCGTTCAGCGCCTTCGGCCCGCTGAGCGAAAGGCGCTCGGGACAGCTGACCTTGCTCCAGACGTTCGGGTAGTCGCGCATGAACTTGACGAAGAGTTCGAACTCGGGCCCATCGACCGGCTTGCTGACGTCGGGGCGGCCCATGTGGTCGACCACGATGGTCGTCGGCAGCACGGTGAAGAAGTCCCACAGCTCGGGCAGGTCCACCGCCTCGAAGTAGATCACCACGTGCCAGCCCAGCGGGGCGATGCGTGCCGCGATTTCCATGAGTTCGTCGCGCGGCGTGAAGTCGACCAGGCGCTTGACGAAGTTGAAGCGCACGCCGCGCACGCCGGCCGCGTGCATGGCCTGCAGCTCGGCGTCTGTCACCGAGCGCCGCACCGTGGCGATGCCGCGCGCCTTGCCGTTCGAATGAACCAGCGCATCGACCATGGCGCGGTTGTCGGCGCCGTGGCAGGTGGCCTGCACCACGACGTTGCGGGCGAAGCCGAGGTGATCGCGCAGGTCATAGAGTTGCTGCTTCGAGGCGTCGCAGGGCGTGTACTTGCGTTCGGGCGCAAAGGGAAATTCGGCGCCGGGACCGAACACGTGGCAGTGCGCGTCCACCGCGCCTGCCGGCAGCTTGAAAGTCGGTGCTGACGGTACGGCGTACCAGTCGAGCCAGCCCGGAGTTTTCTGGAATTCCATCGTCACCCTTTGGATTTGACTTTGTCGATGATGCGATCAGCCTCGACGCGCCAGTCGGCGCTGCGGGCGAACTCTGTGCCGCCCTTCTTGCCGAACAATTCTGCGTCGGCCAGGTCGGCGACCCAGGCCTGGCGCTCCGCCGTACCCTGCGCCGACCACGGCACGAGGCCGATTTCGCGCACCGTCGCGGCGACCTCGCGCACTTCCTCGCTGCGGCGGCGGCCGTGCTCGATGACGCGCTGAAAGAAGTAGCTCGCCTGCTTTTCCCAGTCGATGCCGGGAAAGGTTTCGTACAGCGAAGCGATCACCGCGTCCTCGACGCCGTAGGCACGCGCCGCGGTGAAGCTTTCGATGACCATGGCCTCGAAGCCCTTGATCATCACGCTGCGGCACATCTTGGTGGCCGAGGCGACGCCGAGCTTTTCGCTGGCGACCTTCGCCGCGAAGCCGAGCTCCTTGAGCAGCGGTGCCAGCGCTGCAGCGGCAGGGCCGCCGAGCAGCAGCGGCACACGGATGCGATAGGGCGGAATCGAGGTCATCACCGCGCCCTCGACGTAGCGTCCGCCGGCGGCGTTCACCAGCGCGGCGGCCCTGATCTTGGCGCCCGGCGAGGCTGAATTGAAATCGAGGAACCATGCGTCCGCCCGAAGAGTCGGCGCTGACGATACGGCGACCGGCACGGCCTGGCTGGCGGTGACGGCGGAAATCACCAGGTCGGAGCCGGCGGAGAGATCGGCATGGCTGGCCATGAGGCGCACCCCGTATTGCGCCGCATGCGCGCACAGCGAGCCGTCGTCAGAACTGCCCAGCTTGATGTCGTAGGCCAGGATGTTCGCCACGCCGCGCGCGTGCAGATCCTCGGCCAGGATGCGCCCGACCTCGCCGTAGCCGACGAGGCCGATGGACCAATGGACAGGGTTTGCGGCGATCATGATCAAATGACCATCAGGTCCTTGCCGACGATGATGGTGCCGGAGAAGTGCTTGCGCACGCCCTCGGTCCACATCGCGTCCGTGATCGACGGATCGTCTCCGGGCACGAAATGGGTAAGTACCAAAGTCTTGACGCCGGCGGCGGCGGCGACGCGACCGACATCCTCCGGCGCGGTATGGCTGGCCAGCAGGTGCTCGCGCAGCGTCGCTGCATTGGGTGCGCGCTTGAGGATGGTGTCGATGCCCGGCGGATAGAGGATCTCGTGCGCGAGCACGTCCGCGCCGCGCGCCAAAGCGACCACCTTCTCCGAATAGTTTGTGTCGCCGGAAATCACGATCGACCGATCCCTGGTGTCGAAGCGCAGGGCATAGGAATGCTCGATCGGCGGGTGGATGTTGCGCGCCGCCGTGACCTTCACGCGCTCGTCCTGCATCACCAGCCCGTCGGCGGCGATCTCCTGCGTCTTGATCATTTTGCGCAGGTCGGGTCGGCCTTCGTCCTCGATGCGGGTCTCGATGTCGAACTTCATGTACTCGAAGAAGGCGCGGGTCATCGATTCCAGCGTCGGCGGCCCATACACCTGCATGGTGTTGCGCAGGCCCGTCGCCCAGGCGTTGTAGAGCAGGCCGCCGTATTCGAGGTTGTGGTCGGAATGCATGTGGGTGATGAAGATGTTGCGCAGGCTGTTCAGCGGGATGCCGGCGTTCACTAGTTGGCGGCTGACTCCCTGCCCGCAATCGACCACATAGGGCACGCCGTCGACCACGACTACCGAGGCCGGATTCGAACGTTCGCCGCCGACCCGCGGCCCGCCCTTGGTGCCGAGCAGGATCAGCCGGGTGCCCTTGGCCTGCGGCACGGCGGCCTGACCGAAGGCGCGCGA
>JAPLQX010000005.1 GCA_026399435.1 Rhodocyclales bacterium | reverse complement strand
TCGTAGTCGCGAACCTGGCCGCGCAGGTAGAGCATGCCGTTGATCGAGGAGCAACCACCGAGCACCTTGCCTCGCGCGTAGATGATCGAGCGACCGTTGAGTCCGGGTTCGGCCTCGGTGCGGTAGCACCAGTCGGTGCGCGGATTGTTGATGCACTTCAGATAGCCGATCGGGATGTGGATCCAGATCCAGTCGTCCTTGCCGCCGGCTTCGAGCAGCAGCACCGTGACGTCGGGATCGGCCGAGAGCCGGTTGGCCAGTACGCAGCCGGCCGTGCCGCCGCCGGCGATGACGTAATCGAATTCGCCAAAATCCTTCATTTATTGACTGGCATGACGAACTCGGGGCCCTTCGATTCCGAGCCGGGCCAGCGCTGCATGATGCTCTTGTAGCGGCTGTAGAAGCGCACCCCTTCCTCGCCATAGATGTGGTGGTCGCCGAACAGGCTGGCCTTCCAGCCGCCGAAGGAATGCCAGGCCATCGGCACCGGGATCGGCACGTTGATGCCGATCATGCCGACTTCGACCTTCTGCACGAAGGCCTGCGCCGTGCCGCCGTCGCGGGTGAAGCAGGCGACGCCGTTGGCGAAACTGTTGCGATTGATCAGTTCCACGGCGTCGGCGAAAGTCGGCACGCGCACCACGCACAAGACCGGGCCGAAAATCTCGTCGCGGTAGATGCTCATCTCGGGCCACACGTTGTCGAACAGCGTCGGGTTGATGAAGAAGCCCCGGGCCAGTTCTCCCGTCAGGCCCTGGCGGCCATCGAGCACCAGCGTGGCGCCTTCCTGCACGCCGGCTGCGATGTAGCCGGCTACCTTGTCGCGATGGATCCCGGTCACCAGCGGCCCCATGTCCATGTTTGGCGTGTCGCCGGCGCCGACTTTCAGATTCTTCGCCCGCTCTACGACGCGGGTTACCAGGTCGTCGGCGCAGTCGCCGACCGCTACCGCGACCGAAATCGCCATGCAGCGTTCGCCGGCCGAGCCGTAGGCGGCGCCGATCAGCGCATCGGCGGCGCCATCGAGGTCGGCATCGGGCATCACCACCATGTGGTTCTTCGCGCCGCCCAGGGCCTGCACGCGCTTGCCGTGAGCGATGCCGTGCTGCTGGATGTATTTCGCGATTGGAGTCGAGCCGACGAAGGACACCGCCTGCACCTCGGGATGTTCGAGCAGTGCGTCGACCGCTTCCTTGTCGCCCTGCACCACGTTGAAGGCGCCCGCCGGCAAGCCCGCTTCGCGCAGCAGTTCGGCCGCCAGCATCGAAGGCGAGGGATCGCGCTCCGACGGCTTGAGGACGAAGGTATTGCCGCAGGCCAGCGCCATCGGCGCCATCCACATCGGCACCATGAAGGGAAAGTTGAAGGGCGTGATGCCGGCCGTGACCCCGAGCGGCATGCGCTGGTTCCAATGATCGATGCCGCCGCCGATACCGTGCGAATGCTGGCCCTTGAGCAGCTGCGGGATGCCGCAGGCGAACTCGATGACTTCGAGACCCCGCTGCACTTCGCCCAGCGCATCGGGCAGGGTCTTGCCATGCTCGGCGCTGAGCAGCCGGGCGAGGTCATTGGAGTATTGCTCGACCAGATCGCGGAACTTGAACATCACGCGCGCCCGCCGCTGCGGCGCAGTCGTTCCCCAGTCGGTGAAGGCCGCGCGCGCGGCGGCGACGGCGCGATCGACGTCGGCGCGGGACGCCAGCGCGATCTGCCGTGCCACCCGGCCCTGCGCCGGGTTGAAAACGTCGCCACGCCGCGTGCCGCTGCCGGCAGCGGCTTGTCCGTTGATCCAGTGGCCGACAAGGTCGGCGGCGTTGATGAATTGCAGGCTCATGGCGTCCTCTGTGCTTGGGGGGTGAAGGAGTGGCATTGCAGCGTGATGCACTGACGAAGTCAAGCGCGCATGGCGCCCGGGTCCGCCATGCCTGGTGCTTTCCGTGCCGGACGGGAACATTTCCCCATAATTCGTTGCGTGGCTCCGCTGCCTGTGGCACAATGCGCGCCTTCCAACGCGGAGTGGTAGTTCAGTTGGTTAGAATACCGGCCTGTCACGCCGGGGGTCGCGGGTTCGAGTCCCGTCCACTCCGCCAACGTTTCATCGAAAACCCGCATGCCCTCAAGGCCTTGCGGGTTTTTCTTTTTTATCCATCGCTCCGCACCGTCGCGGCATGCGAAATCGCCGTCCCATCAGGGCCGACTCTCGATTCGGGCATGAATGGGCACATCCCAGGACGGTTATGCTGCTGCCAGCGCCTCCGGGGCATCGCGCGCGGCAAGATCGGCCCCGGTCCAGCGCCAGGCTTCTTCCAGGCTGTCGCTTGCCAGCCCGCCCAGCATGATGCGGATCCGTCCGCCGTCCGGCAGGGCGCGGATCGCCTTGATCGCCGCGCGTGCCGCCGGTAATTGCTGCGTCATGGAGACTGACAGGCCGACGAGTTCCGGCTTGAACGCGTTCACCATACCGGGCAGGGAAGCCGCCGGCACGTCGGCGCCAAGATTGAAGGCAGCCCACCCGTCGATCTCGAAGGCATCCGCAAGCGTGCGCATGCCGAGCGCGTGGCGGTTGCCTTCGACGCAGGCGAACAGCACGCTGCGCTGCCGGCGCGGTTTGCGCGCGGCGTGGGTGAACGCATTGTCCACGGCGCGGTGGGCGATCTCGGTGGCGAGGTGCTCCTGCGCCACGCTGATGCGCCCCTCCTGCCACCACCAGCCGATGCGCCACATCGCCGGGCGCACAACGCGCGCCACTACCTCCGGCAGCCAAGTCCCGCGAGCGCAGTCGAGCAACTGCGCTCGTGCGCCGTCGCCGTCGCCAGCCAGCAGGGTTGCGGCCAGGGTTTCCGCCGCCGGGTCGAGTCCGGCCGGTTCCAGTGCATAGTCCGGCACGTCACCATCATTGCCGGCGAGCGCGCGGATGCCTCCCTCGATCAGATCGAGCACCACCTGCTGCCCGTCCTCCGGCAGTGCCTCCTTGAAAAAGCTCGCCAGATACTGCAGCGACAGCGCCAGATCGCGCTCCGGGAGCCGCCGCGCCCGCAGGAGTTCGCCGAGCCACTGCACGTAGTGGCGAAACGCCGTTGCGCCGCCGAATTCGACCGCCACTGCCAGCAATTCCACATGCGCTAACGTATCTTCGCGGCAGAACGCGCTCCCCCGTTCGCCCAGCGTCACGCCGGCACTTTCGCTCTCGGCCGCCAAGGCGACGACGACATGCTCCGCCGCGGCGGCGGCCAGCCCTTGCAGCTCCGCCACCGTGGCTGTGGTCGAATTGTTCATGATCTCACTCCGCGACGCGTATCAGGCCGGGATCATGCTGCGGGGCGAGTTGCCGCCGTCGGAACCCTAGTCCAGCACGAAATAGAAGGTCGCACCCTTGCCCTTTTCGGCCTCCGCCCAGACGCGGCCGCCGTGACGAGCGATGATTCGTGCGACGGTAGCCAGGCCGATGCCGGTGCCGGGGAAGTCGTCGGCGTGGTGCAGGCGGCTGAAAGGTCGGAACAGCCGATCGGCGAAGGCCATGTCGAAGCCGGCGCCGTTGTCGCGGACGAAATATGCCTTTTCATTCGAGGGCAGCTGCATCAGGCCAAACTCGATTTCCGCCCGCGGCGCGCGCGCGGAGTACTTCCAGGCGTTCGCCAGCAGGTTCTGCATCAGTACCCGCAGCAGGCCGGGATCGCCGCGGGTGACCAGGCCCGGCGCGACCTTCAGCCGTACCGGTCTTTGCGGCTCCGCCGCAGCCAGATTGGCACCGATCGCGGCGGCGAGGGCAGTGAGATCGACGGTGCTCGTCCTCATTTCCAGACTGGAAATCTGTGCCAGGCGGATCATGTCCTCGATGAGGCCGCCCATTCGCTGCGCCGCGTCGCGGATGCGTTCCAGGTGGCTGCGGCAGTCTTCGTTCAGCGCGGGGCCGCATTCCTCCTCCAGCGCCTGGGCAAAGCCTTCGATGGAGCGCAGCGGCGCACGCAGGTCGTGCGAGACGGAATAGCTGAAGCTCTGCAGATCGCGGTTGGCGACTTCCAGGTCGCGAGTGCGCTCGTCCACCCGCCGCTCCAGGTCGTCCATCATGCGCAGCAGCGCATCTTCAGCCGCCTGCTTTTCCACGCGCAGGCGCAGCGTCTCGATGCCGCGCCCGAGCTCTCCAGCCAGTTCTTCGAGCAGGCTGGTCTCCTCCGCGTTGAAGACGCCGGCCAGGGACGAGGCGAGAACCAGCGCACCCCAGACGCGCCCCTCGACTCGCACCGGCAGGCCGACGATCGTCTCGATGCCCAGTTCGACCGCCAGCTCGCTCCAGGCCGTGTAGCGAGGGTCACGGCGCACATCGTGGATGACGCTGGGCTGCCCTTCGCGGACGGCGACTCCCGCGGCGCAGCGGCCGTGTTCATTGTCGCCCCAGGAGAGAGCGATCCTGTCGCGCCAGTCTTCGGGCAGCCCCTCCTGCGCGACGACGGTGAGCGGCAGGTTCGGGCCGGAGTCGGCGCGGGCGATAAATACCAACTGGCAGTCGCCGAGGGCGGACATGGTGTCGCACAACTTGTTGAAGAGCGTCTGCTCGTCCTTGGTGTGGGCAGTCACATCCTTGACCGAGCTAAGCGCGCGCAGGGCGCGGTTGGCGCGCAGCAGCGATTCGCGCGATTGTTCCAGCTCGTGATCGCGCGTTTCGATCTGCTCGGCCATTTCGTCGAAGCTGGCGGCGAGCCGGCCGATTTCGTCGTCGCCGTGCGGCAGGTTGGTGCGCGCGGAAAGTTGTGCTCCGCCCAGGCGCTGGGCGACCTCGCGCAGTTCGCGCACCGGCCGCAGCACGATACGGCTGCCCTCCCACCAGATCACTGCGAACAGCGCCAGCACGGTGGTGAAGACCAGCGCCGTGCCGCCGAGAAAGTCGCGCAGCGCCGCTTGGCCGGCCGAGCTCTTCGGCGTGGCCACCCAGAGATAGCTGCGCCCGCCCAGATCCGGGTTCAGCGGACGGGCGACGAAAATGCGTTCGATGCCGTCGACGCCGACCGCCTCGAAGCTTGTCGGCTCCGTGATGCCGGAGATGCGCTTGAAGACCGGATGCTCGGCCACCGAGCGGCCGATCCAGCGTTCGGGCGCCAGCACCATGCCTTGGCCGTCCACCACGACGATGTTGGTGCCCTCGGCCGCCGGCACACTGGCCAGCGCGCGCCCCATCCACGCCAGATCGATCCCCAGCATCAGCACCGCGCGCGTCGTGCCGCTTTTGTCGCGCAGGGGCAGGGCCATGGCGATCGCCGGCTTCTTGCTGACCTTGCCGACGAGATAGTCGCTGACCACGATGCGATCACTGGACATGGCGTCGCGGAACCAGTCACGGTCGGCCACCGTTATTGGTGGCGTGTCGGAGGAGGAATGGATGATGTCGCCGGCGGGCGAAAAGATGTTGATGACCGTCACGTAGGGATTGTCCGCGACGGCTTGCTTGAGCACCGCTTCGCAGGTCGCCGCGTCATCCGCGTCGACGACGGCGTGTGTCGCTGCCAGGCTGTGCAGCAGTTGCCGGCCGAGGGTGAAGGGCAGGGCCTGCTCGCGCGCCAGCAGTTCGGCGAGATGCATCGCGCGGGTACGTTCCTGGGTGATCTTCTCCTCTGTATTGAGCCAGCCGATGTAGACCATCAAGAGCAGCACAGGCAGCAGGGCCGCCGCCGCCAGGATCAGCATGCGTCGGGTGAGCCCCATGATTTGAACGGATGTCATGGCGCCTTCTGCGTTTCGCTCTCGCGCCCATTCTCCGCGAAAGCGGAATGCGCTGCATCGGGTGGCGATTCAGGCAGCTCGAAATAGAACCTCGCGCCCCGCTCCGGCTCGCCCTCGGCCCAGATGCGCCCGCCATGCAGGTCGATGACGCGTTTGGTGGTGGCCAGACCGATGCCTTTGCCCGCGAAGCGGCCCGCCGCGTGCAGGCTCTGAAAAGGGCGGAACAGCCTGTCGGCGTAGTCCATGCTGAAGCCGGCGCCGTTGTCGCCGACCATCAGTACTTGCGCGCCGTCCCGACCGGCATGGGTGAAGACGATGCGCGCCGGATCGCGGCCGACGGTGAACTTCCAGGCGTTGTCGAGCAGGCTTTCGACGGCGATGCGCAGCAGCCGCGGATCGCCGTTGACGACGATGCTTTCATCCACCTCGGTCTCGACGCGGCGGTCGGGCTCGCGGCGCGCCATGCCATCGAGAATCTCGCGCGCCATGTGGCCGATGTGCACCGGCTGTGCCATGAGCTCCACCTGGCCGATGCGGCCCAGTTCGAGCAGGTTGTCGATCAGCTCGCCCATGCGCACGGCGGCCGCCTGGATGCGTCGCAGGTAGTCGGGCAGTTCGCCCTTCAGCTCGCTGCCGCCTTCTTCCTCGATGGCCTGGGCGAAGCCGAGGATGGCGCGCAGCGGCGTACGCAAATCGTGCGAGACGGAATGGCTGAAGGCCTGCAGTTCGTAGTTCGCGGCTTCGATCTGCTGCGTGCGTGCGGCGACGCGCTGCTCGAGGTCGAGGTTGAGCATTGCCAATGCCTGCTCGCCCCGTTTTCTGGCCGTGACATCCTCCTTGACGGCAACGTAATGGGTGATCTGCCCGGCCGCGTCGAGAACCGGCGAAATCTGTGTGTTTTCCCAGAACAGCTCGCCGTTCTTCTTGCGGTTGAGCAGTTCGCCGCGCCAGACGTCCTTGGCGCGCAGGGTTTGCCACATCTGCCGATAGGTCTCCGGCAGGGTCTGGCCGGATTGCAGCAGGCTCGGCGTGCGCCCACGCACTTCATCGAGGGAGTAGCCGGTCACTTCCGTGAAGCGCGGGTTGACGTATTCGATGATGGCCCTGCTGTCGGTGACGATGACCGAAGCCGGACTGTGCTCGATGGCCTGGGTCAGCTTGCGCAGTTCGGCTTCCTTGCGGCGGATGTTGTCGAGATCGGCGGCGATGAGCTTGATGTGATCTTCGGTCTCTGCCGCCATGTGGTCGAAGGCCTCAGCCAGGCGGCCGATCTCGTCCTGCGAGCGGAAACCGCTGCGCACGCTGTAGTCGCCATGGGCGAAGCGCAGGGTGGCGCCGGACAGTTCGCGCAGCGGCCGAGCGATGCGGCGACGGATGTAGATAAAGGCGAAGATCAGGATGGCGGCATCGACCAGGGCGAGGCGCAGCAGATTGTCCTGTGTCTTCTGTTGCAGGCGTGTGACGTCGTCGCTCAGCGCCCAGGTGGCGCGGTTCGTGTGTTCGAGCAGGCTGTCGGCCTGGGGCGTGAGCTGGATCGCCCCGGCTTCGAAATTGGCGGCCATGGCGCCGTTCCGCAGCAGGCGCCGCACCGCGTCGCGGTAGGCCGGCCACTCGTCGCTCACCGCCGCCAGCGCGTCGCGCGCCTGCACTTCGTTCTCTTCGGGATGAGGATGGTCCTGCAGGGTCTTCAGCGTGGTTTCGAACTTTCCGAGCAGCGGCTCGACCGCGCCGGCCCCGGCGCCATGGGCGACTTCATGCAGGGTCAACTGGGTTTTCTGGCTGAGCCAGCGCAGGCTGCCATAGAGGTTGATTTCCGTGGCGGCGCCGTCGAGCTGGGCCAGGGCGCGATTCACCACCAGCCAGCTTCCCATGCCGGCCAGCGCCAGTCCCAGAAACAGCAGGAAGACTTTGGTGCCGATATTCAGGTGTCGTCCCGCGGCAGGCGGGGGGGTGACAGGCATGCAGGGTTCCTCGTGGACTGGCCGGCGTGGTTGCGGGAAAGGGGCGCACATTTCGTATTGCGGATACGTCGCGCCGTCCCGCCAGCGCCGACTTTCCATCCCCGATTGACCACAATATTGCTATGGATTATCGCCAAAGTCTAATTGGATGGGTATAGGAAGTTTCCCGATGCGTCATCAGGATTTTCCTGATGACGGCGTTTTCCAACTCCATCCCCCTCCCGGCCTCCAATCGCAAACGTCGCATGCGACCTTCCCCCTTGAAGGGGGAGGAGCAAAGCAAAGGCGGGCGTCGCTTTTCTCCCTCCCCTTCAAGGGGAGGGGCGGGGTGGGGATGGGGTTTGGCAGGTCTTCGCCCGGCGCTTGCCCGCAACATCATTCCGGCATATGCTCGATTGTCACTTTTACCGCGATCCGGGTCTGCCCGAATGAACAGTGAAGCCTGCGCGCGAAGGAGTGAGCGAGATGCGGATCGATTACGGTCCCGGCTACCGCATCTACTTCATGCAGCGTGGCACGGTGCTGGTGGTGTTGCTGGCTGGCGGCGACAAGAGCACGCAGGATGCCGACATCAAGGCGGCGATCAAGATTGCCAAGGAATGGAAGGACTGAACATGACCGAGAAATTCACCCGCTGGGATGCTGTCGACTACCTCGAAACCGAGGAAGACATGGCGCTCTATCTCGATGCCTGCCTTGAAGAAGACCCCGGCGACGGCAGCCTGATTCGTGCAGCACTCAACGACATTGCCCGGGCTCGTGGAATGACGCAACTCGCCCGTGATACCGGCATCACCCGGGAGGGGCTGTATCGCGCGCTCTCGTCGTCCGGCAACCCCGAGCTTTCTACCGTACTCAAGGTCATCCGCGCCCTCGGCATCAGGCTGCACGCCATGCCGGCCGCAGCCGCCAAGCCGCGCCGGGGATCACGAAAGAAGCCGGCGAGCGCGTTGGCGGAGGCATGAGGCAGGGCTCGGGCCAGGGGGTTCCGTCGTGGTAATGAATAGCGACCCCAACAACAGCATCGGCCCGGCCGCTGTCGCGAATCCGCCGGCAGCAAAGCCGTTGCGGGCGATCATCATCGAAGACGCGCCCGACGATCTGGCCCTGCTGCTGCTGGCATTGCGCCGCGCCGGTTTCGCGCCGGACTGCGTGCACGTCCAGGGGGCGGCGGAACTGGACGCGGCGTTGCGCTCCGGCTCCTGGGACATCGTGTTGTCCGATTACACCCTGCCCGATTTTTCCGGGCTGCTGGCGCTCGCCCAGGTGAGCGCCCACGATCCCGACCTGCCTTTCATCATCATATCCGGCAACATCGGCGAGGATGTCGCCGTGGCGGCGATGAAGGCCGGTGCGCACGACTATCTGATCAAGGGCAACCTGACGCGCCTCGGCGCCGCTGTCGAGCGCGAACTGCGCGAGGCCGAGATGCGCCGTGCCCGCCGCCGCGACGAGGTGGCGCTGAGCCATGCCAGGCTGCGCCTGCAGGCGCTGGCCAACCGCATGCTGGAAATGCAGGAGGCCGAACGCCGCCATCTCGCACGCGAGCTGCATGACGAGATCGGTCAGTCGCTCACGGCCATCAAGCTCAACCTGGAGGCGCTTTCGCGCCGCATTGGCGATGAAACGGCGCGCCGCCTCGCCGACGAGATCGCCGCTGTCGCCGGCGAGGTGCTCGACCAGGTGCGCCGGCTCTCGCTCGACCTGCGCCCGCCGCAGCTCGACGATCTCGGTCTGCGCGCGGCCATGCACTGGCTGGTCAAGCGTCACACGCGCGAACCCGGCCCGGCCATCGAGCTTGAGGCGCCGGAGGATTTGCCGCGCCTCGGGCCTGAGGCAGAGACCGCCTGCTTCCGCATCGCCCAGGAGGCGCTGACCAATATCCTGCGCCATGCCGGCGCGACCCGGGTGCGCATCGCGCTGGAAGTGGACGCCGGCCTGTTCTGCCTCGATGTCTGCGACGACGGCCGTGGCTTCGACGTGGCGGCGGCGCAGGCGCGGGCGCTCGCGGGCACCAGCCTCGGCCTGGTCGGCATGAGCGAGCGCGCGGCGCTGGCCGGCGGCGAGATCCGCCTCGTCAGCAGCGAGGGCGACGGCACGCGCCTCTCCGCGCGCTTCCCGCTGGCCGCCGCGACTTCCCTCTCCCCCGGCCTCGCTTTGCGTACCTGGGATTCCGCTTCGCGGCAGGCATCCCCCGCGAGGGGGGAGGGGAGCAGTCCATGAGACCGCTGCGCCTGCTCCTCGCTGACGACCACACCCTGGTGCGCGCCGGGCTGCGCGCGCTGCTCGACGGGATGGACGGCGTGACGGTGGTGGCCGAGGCGGACAACGGCGAGCAGGCCGTCGCCCTCGCGCTGGAGCACGCGCCCGACATGGCGCTGCTCGACATCACCATGCCCGGTATCAACGGCCTGCAGGCGGCCGAGCGCATCCTCGCCGCTTTGCCGCAGACGCGCGTCATCATGCTCTCCATGCACTCCGGCGAGGAGTACGTAAATCGTGCGCTGACACTCGGCGCCTCCGGTTATCTGCTGAAGGACGCCGCCACCTTCGAGCTGCGCGCGGCTCTGGAGGCAGTGGCCGCCGGCCAGACCTATCTGTCCCCGCGACTCACCAGCCAGTTGCTCGAGTCGCGAGCGCGCCAGAGCGAAAGCGCGCCGAAGTCGGCGCTGACGGCACGGCAATTCGAAGTGCTGCGGCTGCTGGCGCTGGGAAGGAGCGTCAAGGAAATCGCCCACGAGTTGCAGCTCTCGGCCAAGACGGTCGAAACCTACCGCGCCCAGATCATGGCGCGTCTTGGCCTGCGCGATATCGCCAGCCTGGTGCGCTACGCCATCCGCACCGGCCTCATCAGCGCGGAATAGGGGGGGGGGCGCACCCCCTCCCGGCCTCCCCCGTGAAGGGGGAGGAGAAAGACGGGCCACGCCTTGAAGCGGGAGGCCGGGAGGGGGACGGGGGCGGCAACCCTCCGCCGCCATCAGGAATTTCCTGATGTCATGTCAGGGAAATGCCGATTCCTTTTCCCCGGCCGCGGGCTCAGGATGGCATCAAGCGACATTCCGGCATGGCCATGAAAATTCTGGTGATCGATCCGAGTCAGATATTCCTGCGGGCGGCGTGCAACTTCATCAACGCGCTGCCGCGCTGCGAATGTGCCGCCGCTGCGTCGCTGGACGAAGCGCTGGTACTGGCGGCGGTGCGGGAGATGGACCTGGTACTGATCGCCTATTCGCTGCGTCGCGCCGGGGCGGAAAGTGCGGCGCATCGTCTCAAGGCACTGGTGCCTGCCGTGCGGGTGCTGCTGCTGACGGAAGATGCGGCGGGCTATCGCAACAGTTGCCTGGCGGCGGAAGCGGATGGCTGCCTGGCGATGGATTCCCTCGGCAGCGATCTGCCGCCGCTCGTCGCCGGCCTCGCGCTGGAGCTTGGAAAGGAATGCGCATGAACGATATCGCATCACAGCAGCGCCCCCTGAGCGTGCTCATCGTCGAGGACACGCCGGACGACGCCCTGCTGCTGCTGCGCGCGCTGAAGAAGGCCGGCTTTGCGCCCGAACATCTGAGGGTGGACAGCGCTGCAGCGCTGCGCGACGCGCTCGCCGCCGGGCCCTGGGACATCGTCATTTCGGACTACACGATGCCCGGGTTCAGCGCCCTGCAGGCGCTGGATATTACCAAGCGGCACGATGCCGACCTGCCCTTCATCATCGTTTCCGGCAACATCGGCGAGGAGGTAGCGGTCGGCGCCATGCGCGCCGGCGCGCAGGACTACCTGCTCAAGCACAGCCTGGCGCGGCTGGGGCCGGTGGTTACCCGCGAAGTGGAGGAAGCCGCCGTGCACCGTGGCCGCCGTGAAGCGGAAGGCCGTCTGCACAGCCAGCAGGAGCGCATGAACGACATTCTCGGCTCGCTCGGCGACATCGTCTGGTCGATCAGCCTGCCCGATCTGCGCATGAGTTTCATCAGTCCGGCGGCGGCGGCCATTCTCGACCGTCCGGCAAGCGAGCTGCCCGAGGTGCTGGAGCACTGGCTCGAAATCATCCACCCCGGCGACCGCGATGCGATGCGTGCCTATGCCGGCGATACCCTGTGCCGTGGCGCCAACAGCGCCGAGTTCCGCATCGTGCGTCCGGACGGCGAGGTGCGCTGGCTGTTCGACCGCGCGCGGCTGATTAAGAACGATGCGGGGCACAAGTTGCGCATCGACGGCATCGCCAGCGACATCACCCAACACAAGCAGGGCCAGGAGCAACTCTACCGCGCCGCCCATTACGATGCGCTGACCGGTTTGCCCAACCGCAAGCTGATGGAAATTCGCCTGCAGCAGGAACTGGCGCACGCTGGCGAAAGGGACGCGCAGCTGGCGCTGCTGTTCATCGACTTCGACCGCCTCAAGACCATCAACGACAGCCTTGGCCACAACGCCGGGGACATCGTGCTCGCCGAGCTGGCCAACCGCATGCGCGGCGTCCTGCGCGAGGAGGACACCATCGCCCGCATCGGCGGCGACGAATTCGTCGCGATCCTGCCGGACATCCGCAACGAGGCCGCGGTGCGCGGCATCCTCGGCAAGCTCACGGCGGCGATCGCCCCCGCCATGGCCGTCGGCGAGCACGTCATTCATTCCACGGCGAGCATCGGCGTCGCGCTTTTTCCGGGCCACGGCATCGACGGCGAGATGCTGCTGAAGAACGCCGATGTGGCGATGTACGCCGCCAAACGCGCCGGCCGCGACGCCTGGCGCTTCTACGCACCGGATATGAACGCGGCCTCGGGGAGGCTGCTCGCGCTGGAAAACGAGCTGCGCGGCGCACTCGGGCGCGGCGAGCTGGAACTGCACTACCAGCCGCAGGTCGACCTCGCTTGCGGTGGCGGCATATGCGGCTTCGAGGCGCTGCTGCGCTGGCGCCACCCCAAGCGCGGCCTGGTGTCGCCTGCCGATTTCATTCCCCTGGCCGAGGAAACCGGTCTCATCGTTCCGATCGGCGAATGGGTGCTGCGCGAGGCCTGCCGCCAGGCCCGGATCTGGACCGGCCAATTCAACCCCGCCCTGCGCATGGCGGTGAATCTCTCGGCGCGCCAGTTCGCTCATGTCGGCTTGGTGGAAAGTGTGGCCGCGGCCTTGGCGGACAGCGGCCTGCCGGCTGCCAACCTGGAACTGGAACTGACCGAATCCCTGGTGATGCAGGAGCCGCAAAAGTCCGCAGCTATTCTGGCCGAGCTGAAGGCCATGGGCATTACGCTCGCCATGGACGATTTCGGCACCGGCTATTCCAGCCTGAGCTATCTCAACCGGTTTCCACTCGACGTGCTCAAGATCGACCGTTCCTTCGTCAACGAAATTGCCGCCGGCGGCGGCGATGCCGCATTGTGCGAAGCCATCATTGCCATGGCCGGAGCGCTCTGCCTCGAAGTCGTCGCCGAGGGTGTGGAGACGACGGCCCAGCTTGGCTTTCTGGCAGAACGCCGCTGCGACCGCATTCAGGGCTTTCTTTTCAGCCGGCCGCTGCCTGCCGCGGCTGCCACTGATCTGATGCGCGAAGGGCGCCGCCTCGATCTGCCGCACGAAGTCGCGCCGGGCAGCGCTCGGGCAGAGGAGGGTGCGGCATGAACGATACAGGTCGACTCACCGAACCGAGCGGCGCCGAGCCGCATGCTTCCGCCGAAAGCAGCGCGCAGGGCGTGTTCCGCGCCGATGCCGTCGGCGTGCTCGTCTTCGTCGACCAGCGCGCGGCGCAGATGGTCGGCTATGCGCCGGACGAAATGCTGGGCCACAATTTTGCCGAATTGTTTTTCGAATCGGAGCTGGCCCAGGCGCAGCAAAAGTTCGAGCAGCGCCGGCTCGGCATCGGCGGCGTCGCCGAATATCCCCTGCGTCGCAAGGACGGCACCGCGGTGTGGGTCGCCGTCGCGTCAGCGCCGACTTTTGATGCCGGCGGCGACTTTCTCGGTATTGCCGGCTTCGTCACCGACATCGATGAACGCAAAAAGCGGGAGGAGTTTTCCACCCACGAGCACCGGCTGCTGCGCCAGCTAGCCGGCAACTACCCGCTCGCGGCCGTGCTGGACGACCTGTGCGTGACGCTGGAAACCGTTTCGCGCCGGTCACTGCAGGCGTCGGTGATGCTGGCCGACGGCAACATGCTGAAGTGCGCCGCCGCGCCGAGCCTGCCGCCGCGCTTCCGCGCGGATCGCGCCGTCATCCGCCTCGACGAGGACGACACGCCCTGCGCCGTAGCGGTGCGCAGCGGGTCCGAAGTCATCATCGGCGACACGGTGGAGGCCGGCGCAGCACAGTGCTGCGCCTACGGATTCGGCGCCGTCTGGTCCTATCCCATCGTCCAGAACGAGGAAACGCTTGGCACCCTGGCGCTGTTTCTGCCGGCGCCGGGCGAACCGGACGCCGAGGACGCGCGCACCATCGAGTTCGCATTGCAGGTCGCGCGCCTGGCGCTGGCCCACGAACGCAAGGCCATCGCGCTGCGGGAATCCGAGCTGCGCTTTCGCGACTACGCGGAGCTGGCCGCTGACTGGTACTGGGAGCAGGATGCGGGCTTCCGCTTCACCCACATGTCCGGCGGCGTTTTCAACAAGGGCAACTTCCGCGTTGCCGACAGTCTGGGCAGGACGCGCTGGGAGCTGCCCATCGAGAGCGTGAGCGAAACGCAGTGGGCGGAGCATCGCGCACTGCTGGAGCGGCGCGAATCCTTTCATGACTTCACTTACGCCGTCCGCGTTGCCGACGGTACGCAGCACTGGTACTCGATCAGCGGCAAGCCAGTGTTCGCGGCAGACGGCGAGTTTCTCGGCTATCGCGGCACCGGCAGCGACATCAGCGAGCAGAAGCGCGCCGCGGAAGCGCTGCGCGACAGCGAGCAGCGCTTCCGCGATTATGCCGAACTGTCGGCCGACTGGTTCTGGGAGCAGGATGCCGACTTGCGGTTCTCGCGTTTATCCGGCGGCGCGAACAATGTGGAGGACGAGGGCGTCCGCGTTGCGGACATTCTCGGCAAGCAGCGTTGGGAGCTGCCCATCGAGGGCGTTAGCGACAGCGACTGGGTGGCGCACCGCGCTTTGCTGGCGCGGCGCGAAATTTTCAGGGATTTCACTTATGGTTTGCGCGCCGCCGACGGATCCTTGCGCTGGTTTTCGGTGAGCGGCAAGCCCGTCTTCGCCGCCGCTGGCGAGTTTCTCGGCTACCGCGGCAGCACGCACGACATCACCGATCGCCGGCGCGCGCAGGAGGCTCTGCAGGCCTCCGAGCAGCGCTTCCGCGACTATGCCGAGCTGTCGGCCGACTGGTTCTGGGAGCAGGATGGGGAGTTCCGCTTTACCGGGGTGAGCTACGGATCAGGCATCCGTCCGATGGAGCCGGCTTTTTACGACCGGGAATCGCTTGGCAAGCACCGCTGGGAGCTGCCCTATGTCAATGTGCCGGACGGCTTCTGGGACGAACACCGGCGCTTGCTGGAAGCCGGCCAGCCCTTCAACAATCTGCGCTTGCAGCGGCGCGACGGTGACCTCGTGCGCCATGTCGAAGTCAGCGGCCGCCCGCTTTTCGACAGCGTTGGCAAAGTCGTCATTGGTTATCGCGGCACTGGCCGCGACATCACGGAGCAGGTAAGGTCTCAAGAGAACCTGGAAAAGGCCGTGAGCTGGCTGGAGCAGGCCGTTCGCGCCGCCGGCATCGGCTTGTGGGAGCGCGATATCGACACCTGGATCTTCCACTTCAGGGAGAACTGGCGGTCGCTGTTCGGTTACGCCGAAGACGAGATCGCGGATACCGCCGAGGACTTCGACCGCCTGGCGCATCCCGACGACCTGGCGCGTATCCAATCCGCCGGTCACGCCTATGCGACGAACCCGGGGAGCGAGTACGAAACCCGCTTCCGCGTCCGCCACAAGGACGGTTCCTGGCGCTGGGTGCTCTCTCGCGGCAACGTGCTGACCGAGGCCGCCACGGGACGGCGCACCTTTGTCGGCTGTCATCTCGACATCACCGAACAGATGCGCAACGCTGAGGCGCTGCGCGCCAGCGAGCAGCGCTTCCACGACTATGCTGACCTGGCCGCCGACTGGTTCTGGGAGCAGGATGCCGATCTGCGCTTCACGGCCATGTATGCCGGCAGCGGCCACGAGTCTCCCGGGACGCTGTATGCGCCGTCCGACACTATCGGCAGGCATGCCTGGGAATTGCCCTATGTCGATGTACCTGAAGGCTTTTGGGACGCGCACCGCCAACTGCTCGCCGCACATCAGGCGTTTGCCGATCTGCCCTTCGGGTACCGCAAACCGAATGGAAGCATGCGCTACGCCCTCGTCAGCGGCAAGCCGATCGTCGACGCAGCCGGCGGATTCGCGGGCTACCGCGGCGTCGGCCATGACATTACGGAGCAGGTCGCCTCACGGGAAAAGCTGGAAAAGACCCAGCGCTGGCTGGAGCAGGCCATCCGCGCCGGCAGCATCGGCCTGTGGGAGCGTGATGCCGACACCTGGGCCTTCGGCTTCACGCAGAACTGGAAGTCGCTGTTCGGTTACGCCGAAGACGAAATCGGCAGCGGCGCCAAGGACTTCGACCGCCTGGTGCATCCCGACGACCTGGAGCGCATTCATGCCATTGCCCGTGCCTATTCGGAAAATCCGCATGGCGAATACGAGAGCCGCTTCCGCATCCGGCACAAGGACGGATCCTGGCGCTGGGTGCTCTCGCGCGGCAACGTGCTGACCGATGCCGCCACGGGAGAGCGCACCTGGATGGGCTCCCATGTCGACATCACCCAGCAGATGCAAGCGGAACAGAAAATTGCCGAGCTTGCCGCCATGCTGGAAACGCGCGTCACGGCGCGCACAGCCGCGCTGGAGGAGGCCAATCGCGAGCTGGATGCCTTCAATTTTTCCGTCTCGCACGATCTGCGCACGCCACTGCGCGCCATCGAGGGCTTCAGCCAGGCCCTGCTGGAGGACTGTCAGGAGAGTCTCGACGCCACCGGGCGCGAGTATCTGCGGCGGATATGCCGGTCCACGGCGCGCATGGGCGAACTGATCGACGCGCTCTACGAGCTGTCGCGCATGTCGCGCGCGCCGCTGCGCATGGGTCCGGTCGATTTCTCCGCCGTGGCGCGCGAGCTGGTCGCCGAATTGCGCGCGCAGGATCCGCAGCGCGCGGTACACATCGAAATCGCCGCGACACCTCTTGCCGAAGGAGACGCGCGCCTGCTGCGCATCGTGCTCGCCAATCTGCTCGGCAACGCCTGGAAATTCACCGGAAAAACCGCAGCGGCACGCATCGTTCTCGACGCCCGGCGGGACGACGACGGCCGCGTGGTGTACTCCGTGCGCGACAACGGCGCCGGTTTCGACATGCAGTTCGCCGACAAGTTGTTCCGCGTCTTCCACCGCCTGCACCGCGAGGAGGAGTTTCCCGGCCAGGGCGTCGGCCTGACGACCGTGCAGCGCATCGTCGCTCGCCACGGGGGGCGGGTCTGGGGCGAAGCCGAGCGCGGCGCCGGAGCGAGCTTCCATTTCACCTTGTGGACCGACTCGGCCTTGCTCGCGGATGCGCAGGAGAGCATCGAGGAAGCGTGAGGGCGGTGTAGGTGGCGCAGCATATTCGTCGGCCTCGCCCCCTGCGTTTCGACCCCATCCCCACCCCAACCCTCCCCTTGAAGGGGAGGGAGCGTCCTTCACGCGATTGCTGCTTTCTCCTCCCTGCATGAAGGGGAGCGTCCTCTGCGGGGCTGCTGCTTTCTCCTCCCCTTTCAAGGGGGAGGCCGGGAGGGGGATGGTGATGGCGCCCGTGCTCGGACCCCATCCCCACCCCAGCCCTCCAATCGCAAAGGTCGCATGCGACCTTCCCCTTGAAGGGGAGGGGGCTTCCTTCGTGCGATTGCCCTGCCCAACCCTTGAACGAGAGGGAGCGTCGTGGCGGGGTATTATTCGCCGCTGACATCCACCAGGACGCTTTTGTTGAAAATACCGCCCGTTGAACCCGGTACCGTCGGCCCCTGCCCGGTCGCCCCCGATGCCTTGCAGGGCATCAAACGTCAGCAGACCAATCCCGCGCGCTGGAACGGCGCCGGCTGGCAGGACTTCGTCGCGGCATTGCGCACTTCAAGTGTGGAACTCGCCGAGGGTGCTGCGGCCTGCGGCGTATATGCCACCGATGCCGGCGGCACCGCCTATGGCCTCCCGCATGGGGTGGTGCTCGCGCGCAGTGCCGGCCAGATCTCGTTGCTGCTCAAGGCGGCGCAGGCCCACCGGGTGCCGGTGACGGTGCGCGGCGGCGGCCTGACCACCGAGGGCGAATCGGTGGCCTTTGGCGGCGTCCTGCTCGACATGAGCGGCATGAGCCGGGTGCTGAACGTCGACGCGCAGGCGCTGACGGTGCGCGCCGAGGCCGGAATCTACTGGCACGCCCTGGCCGAGGAGCTGCGCCGCGAAAATCTCGATTACCTCTCGGCGCCGCTCAACCTGACCTCCTCGGTCGGCGGCACGCTGGGCGTCGGCGGCATCGACGTCAATTCGGCAAGGCTCGGTTGCAGCGCCGACCAAGCCCTGTCGCTGCAGGTGGTGACGCCGACCGGCGAAATCGTCGAATGCTCGGATGGCGAGAATCCGGAATTGTTCCAGCGGGTGATTCTCGGCTACGGCCAGTTCGGCATCATCACCGAAGCGACGCTGCGCGTGCGCCCCTACACGCCGCTGGCCATGCACTATTACTACTATTCCTCGCTGCGCACCGCGATCGAGGATCTGCAAATGCTCGACCGCAACGATGCCAGCGACTATTCGGGCATCCTCACCATCATGGATTGCGCGGTGAATCTGCTGGTGGCCTTCGATTCGGACGAGCGCGAAGCGGCGTTCCGCAAGAACTGGGAGTCGCGCCTGCGCGGCTATGGCGAGTTCGGCTTCGCGCTGTGCATGGCCGGACACTATGCCTTGCGCCCGTGGAAATTTCGCGAGGCCCTGTACCTGCTGCAGCGCAAGCGCGAAGTGTTTCCCGAGTTTCGCCGGCCCGAGTACATGCGCGAAGGAAAGATGCACGACCGCAGTGTGGTGTTCTCGCGCGCGGTGTGGAAACACTGGGGCTCGCGGCAGATGGTGATCCCCGATCTGGCGACCTCGGCGGACAAGTTCATCGAGGCGGTGGAACGCGGCAACGCGGTCTGCCGCAAGTATTTCGTGCACTACACGCTCTACTGCGTCGGCATCAAGTTGCGGCCGGACCACCAGCCGCACTACGAAATGTCCTGCGTGCCGCCCGATGCGGAAGGCTGGGCCTACGGCTGTGAATTCGAGCCGATGATCGAAGGCGGCATATACAGCCGCGATCATTTCCAGTCCTTCAAGAACGCGATCTACGATGTCGGCGTCGACATGGGCGCCAGCTATTACCGCTTCGGCGGCATGATGAAGGGCTACATCCGGCGCGTGTTCGGCGATGCCCTGGTGGACCGGCATCTGGCCATGAAGCGCCGCGCCGATCCGGCGATGATCCTCAACCGCGACGTGATTTTCTGATGCCGGCAACCCTTGCCCGGGCGCCCGCCGCGCCCCGCGATTACGCCGCCTGCAGCGGCTGCAACCTGTGCGTCCTGGTCTGCCCCATGTGGCGCAGCCATCGCGATCCCCGCTTCACGCCCGAAGGCTTGGCCAAGGCGCTACAGCATGGAGCGACGGCAGCCCAGCTTGCCGCGCCGGTCGAGGCCTGCTCGCTGTGCGGCGCCTGCGATCCGGTCTGCCCGGAAGGTATCGATCTGCCCGGCCTGGTCATGGATTTGCGACAGAAGTTGGCAAACTCGTTGTCGCCGCGGAGTTCGCCGCTGCTCGACGATCTCTGCGCGAGCTTGCAGCAGGGCGTAGCGTCCGGAGTTGCGTCGCGCTCCGCCCCCTTGCTGTTGCCCGGACCGGACTTGCGCGCCGACGCCGCGCTGCTGGCGCGAGTGCAGGCCCTGCTCGGACTCGCCATCGCCGACGACGATGGCGACGACATCGCCCTGGCGCTCGAACTCGGCGTCGAGATTCCGCAACATCGCCTGCAGCAGTTTCTCGCGTCTCTGCGCGGTCACAGCATCGTCGCAGCGGATGGCCTGCTGCTGCGCCAATTGCGCCGCTGGCTGCCGGGGTCGCAGCGCATGGGCCTGGGGGCGGCCTTGAGCAGTCGCCCGGCGGTACGCAGCAATCTGCTCGCTACCGACCTCTATGTGATCGAAGCCCGCGCCTACCATGGCGACTACGAGCGGATGGTCGCCTACTACGATCGACTGCAACTCGAAACGGGCTGTGCCCTCAACCTCGATCTGCAGCGCATCGCGATTCCGGCTGGCGCGCAGGGCCTGTCGCAGAAGCTGGGAGCGACTCCCGGCGACGGCGACGCGCAGGCAAAATGGATACTGAAGGGGCGCCGACCCGCCCGCATCGTCGTCGAAAGCATGGCCGATCGCGCTGCCTTCGAGCGCGTCTGCGACCTGCCTGTTGTGCACCTTGCCGAATTGGGGGAAGATCCGGAAATGATAAAGAGGAGGCCGCATGCGTTCGGTTGATGTCGTGATCGTCGGTGCCAGCCTGGCGGCAGCCGCTGCGGCCAAGCGTCTGGTGGATGCCGGGCTGGAGACCATCGTGCTCGAGCGCAAGGAATTGCCGCGCCACAAGATCTGCAGCGGCATCCTGTCGCCGCGCGGGCATCGCTTCCTGCTGGAGAACTTCGGCCCCTTGCCGCGCGAAACCCTGCACGAGCCGACCTCCTGCCGCGGCGTGACCTTCCATTTTCCGAGCATGGTCTCGATGCCCATGGATTTCTTCGGCGGCAGCACGCCGCATCTGCATCGCAAGTATTCCGACCACTGGGCGATCCAGCGCAGCGGCGCCGAGGTGCACGACCAGACATCCTTCGCCGGGCTGGAGGACAAGGGCGATCACGTGCTGGTGCACGCCAGGCAGAACGGCGAGCCGGTCGAATACCGCGCGCGCCAGGTGATCGGTGCCGACGGCCCCAGTTCGCTGGTGGTCCGCGCGGTGTATCCCGACTATACGAAGCAGATTCCCTGGTTCTTCGTCGGCCAGAAATTCCACGAGATCATCGAATGCCCGCTGGATACCGACTATTTCCATTTCTGGTTCCATCCCGGCCTCGGCCACTACACCTGGAGCCACGCGCGCGACGGGCGGCAGATCGTCGGCGTCGGCTTCAAGCGCGGCGACAATTTCGCGAAGAAGCATGCAGTGGTGCAGCAATATCTTCAGGACAGGCACGGCGTGCATCTGCAACCGGCAGGCGACGATGACGAGGGCTGCGCCGAGAATTTCGGCCCCTCGCTGATCAATCGCTACGTGTTCGGCAAGGGCAATGTGCTCGTCACCGGGCAGGCCGCCGGCTTCCTCAACATGATCGGCGAGGGCATGAGCTGCGCGCTGCATTCGGGCGCCATTTCCGGCGAGGCAATAGTCGAAGCCCGGTTGCGCAACCGGCCGGTGCAGGAGATGTATCGACGCATGATCGCGTCCGAGGTGCGTCGCTGCACCGATCAGTGGAACCCGGTGAAGATTGCCCTCGACAAGCCGCACGAGGCGGATTTTCCCGAGGCCTTGATGGCCTTGAGCTGGCGTGACCGCGCCAAGGTGCTGCGCGACATGTGGCGCTTCATCGTGCTGTTCAAGGAATTCAAATGGGGCCGCCAGATGGCCCGCGCCGCCCTGCAGCGGCCCCTGCTCGGCGGCTATTCGATGCAGCGCTGGCTGTAGGAACTCCCCCGATCCGGCTCAGGAAGTGACCATGAACATCCGAGTTGTCGCCACGACGCCGTTCCAGGACCAGAAGCCGGGCACCTCGGGGCTGCGCAAGAAGGTCGCCGTGTTCAAGTCGACCAACTATCTGGAAAATTTCGTCCAGGCGGTGTTCGACACCATTTTCGACAATGCGGCCGCGCCGCCGGGCAGCACGCTGGTGCTGAGCGGCGACGGGCGCTACTACAACCGCGAGGCGATCCAGATCATCCTCAGGATGGCTGCCGCCAACGGCATTGCGAAGGTGCTGGTGGGGCAGGGCGGCATCCTGTCGACGCCGGCGGCGTCCGCAGTCATCCGCAAGTACCGGAGCTTCGGCGGCCTGATCCTCTCCGCCAGTCACAATCCGGGCGGTCCCGAGGGCGATTTCGGCATCAAGTACAACACCGGCAACGGCGGCCCGGCGCCGGAGAAGATCACCGACACGATCTTTGCCCGCAGCCGCGAATTGAGCAGCTACCGGATCGCGGAGGCGCCCGATGTCGCGCTGGACCGGCAGGGTTCATATGCGATGGGCGGCATGACGGTTGAAGTCATCGACCCGGTGGCCGACTATGCCGAACTCATGGAATCGCTGTTCGATTTTGCCGCGATACGCGAACTGATCGGCGGCGGATTTCGCCTGTGCTTCGATGCCATGCACGCGGTGACCGGGCCCTATGCCAGGGAGATTCTCGAACGACGGCTGGGCGCGCCGACGGGCACGGTAATCAACGGTGTGCCCCTGCCCGATTTCGGCGGCGGCCATCCGGACCCCAACCTCACCTATGCCGACCAGCTGGTGGCGATCATGTACGGAGAGGATGCGCCGGATTTCGGCGCCGCATCCGATGGCGACGGCGACCGCAACATGATTCTCGGCCGCCGCTTCTTCGTGAACCCGTCCGACAGCCTGGCCCTCATCGCCGCCAATGCCGCGCTGGCGCCCGGCTATGCGGCAGGCATTGCCGGGATCGCGCGCTCGATGCCGACCAGCGCCGCGGCCGACCGCGTCGCCGAAAAACTCGGCGTGCCCTGTTACGAAACGCCTACGGGATGGAAGTTCTTCGGCAACCTGATGGATGCCGGCAAGGTGACGCTGTGCGGGGAGGAAAGCTTCGGTACCGGCTCCAGCCACGTGCGCGAAAAGGACGGCCTCTGGGCGGTGCTGTTCTGGCTCAACATCCTGGCTAAACGCCGACTCCCGGTGGAGGAGATCGTCCATCGCCACTGGGCGGAATTCGGCCGCAATGTTTACTCGCGTCACGATTACGAGGCGCTGCCCTCCAATGTGGCGGCGGGCGTCATGACGCAAGTGAAAGGGCAGTTTGCTCAACTGCCCGGTCGGCGCTTCGGCGACTACCGCGTGAAGTTCTGCGACGACTTCAGCTACACCGATCCGATCGACGGCAGCGTCAGCACGGGTCAGGGTTTGCGCATTGGATTCGACGACGGCTCGCGCATTGTTTTCCGCCTGTCCGGCACCGGCACCGAGGGCGCCACGCTACGCATTTATCTCGAAGCGTTCGAGTCGGACCCGGTTCGGCAGAAGGTGGATGCGCAGCAGGCCTTGTCCGGCCTGATCGCCATCGCCGATGAGCTTTCGCAACTGAAGCAGCGCACTGGCCGCGAGCGGCCGACGGTGATTACTTGAGCGGGAAGGGCCGTCGGTGCACTCTTTGCAACCCATCCCCTCCCCAGCCCTCCCCTTGAAGGGGAGGGAGCACGTCGTCACTTCGGCCCTGAACTCCTCCCCCTTCAAGGGGAGGGAGCACGTCGTCACTTCGGGCCTGGACTCCTCCCCCTTCAAGGGGGAGGCCGGGAGGGGGATGGGTCAAGGATGAAAGCCCAAACAAACCGCTCGATCATCGACAAGCAGTTCCCACGAAAGCTGCGAAACACCATGACCGATGCCGAAACCCGACTATGGCAACGTTTGCGCGGCCGGAAAATTGCAGGCTGCAAGTTTCGCCGCCAGCATCCATTTCTCGACTACGTGCTGGATTTCGTCTGCCTGGAAAGGCGCTTGATTGTGGAAGTCGATGGCGGGCAGCATCTGGAGAGCGAGCGCGATCACTTGCGAGACAGGCGCTTGCAAGAGGCCGGATTCGATGTCCTGCGGTTTTGGAACAACCAGGTGTTGCAGGAGATGGATGCGGTAGTCGAAGTGATCTGGGCGGCGTTGCAGAACAAGACTCCGATCCCATCCCCATCCCCTCCCCGGCCCTCCCCTTGAAGGGGAGGGAGCAGAAACTCCTCCCCCTTCAAGGGGGAGGTTGGGAGGGGGATGGGGGAAGCGGAACCCCTACACCGCCTCCAGCGCCTGCTCCAGGTCGGCCTTGATGTCGTCGATGTGCTCGATGCCGATCGACAGGCGCACCATGTCTTCGGAAACGCCGGCTTTCTTCATTTCCTCCGGCCCAAGCTGGCGATGCGTGGTGGAAGCCGGGTGGCAGGCGAGGCTCTTGGCATCGCCGATGTTCACCAGGCGCGTCACCAGCTTCAGCGCGTCCTGGAAGCGGGCGCCGCCGGCCATGCCGCCTTCGACGCCGAATGTGAGGATGCCCGAGGCGCGGCCGCCCATGTATTTCTGGATCAGCGCGTGGTCGGCATGGTCGGGCAGGCCGGCGTAATTGACCCACTTCACCTTGGCATGGTCCTTGAGGTAGTTCGCCACGGCCAGCGTGTTCTTGCAGATGCGGTCCATGCGCAGCGCCAGGGTTTCGATTCCTTGCAGGATCAGGAATGAGTTGAAGGGCGAGATCGCCGCACCCATGTTGCGCAGCGGCACGACGCGGGCACGGCCGATGTAGGCCGCGGGGCCGAGCGCTTCGGTATAGACCACGCCGTGGTAGGACACGTCGGGCTCATTGAGGCGCTTGAAGCGGGCCTTGTGAGTAGCCCAGGGAAATTTTCCGGAATCGACGATGACGCCGCCGATGCTGTTGCCATGGCCGCCGAGATACTTGGTCAGCGCATGCACCACGATGTCGGCGCCATGCTCGAAGGGGCGGCACAGATAAGGCGTCGGCACCGTGTTGTCCACGATCAGCGGTACGCCGGCGTCATGGGCGATCCTGGCCAGCGCGGCGAGATCGACGACATTGCCCAGCGGGTTGCCGATGGATTCGCAAAACAGCGCCTTGGTCCTGCCGTCGATCAGCGGCTTGAAACTTTCGGGCTTGCGGTAATCGGCGAAGCGCACCTCGATGCCGTACTGCGGCAGCGTGTGGGCGAAAAGATTGTAGGTGCCGCCGTAGAGCGTGCCGACCGAAACGATGTTGTCGCCGGCTTCGGCGATGGTCTGGATCGCGTAGGTGATCGCCGCCATGCCGGAAGCCACGCCCAGCGCGCCGATACCGCCTTCCAGTTCCGCCATGCGCTTTTCCAGCACGTCGGTGGTCGGGTTCATGATGCGCGTGTAGATGTTGCCGGCGACCTTGAGGTCGAACAGGTCCGCCCCGTGCTGGGTGTCGTCGAAGGCGTAGGAGGTCGTCTGGTAGATCGGCACCGCGACGGCCTTGGTGGTGGGATCGGGACTGTAGCCGCCATGTACGGCAATGGTTTCGATTTTCATGTTCTGGCTCCCGCGGGATGGTGGAAGGCGGCAGTATAGACATCCGCTCGGCATCCCGCCAGCACCGACTCCTGCCGCAGGGAAAGGAGTTGCCCTAAGCGCTGGCAGTCGTGCATACTCGCCGCGGGCGCCGCTGCAAGACGGCCGGTGTCAGTCGCACCCGACGAGATAACACCCAAAACAACAAGGAGATTTCAATGCTGCGAATTCCGCGTTTATCCGCCCTGATTGCCGCCGTCCTGCTCGCCGTATGCGGCGTCAGCCACGCCTATGACAAACCGGTGGAGAAGAAAGTGTTCAGCATGCCGTCCTATGTCACGGTCGGCGGCAAGACCATTCAGCAAGTGGCCGTCGGCTACGAGACCTACGGCACCCTCAACGCCGCCGGCGACAACGTCGTCTTCGTCGCGCACTTCTATTCCGGCACGTCCCATGCGGCCGGCAAGTACAAGGAGAGCGACGCCGCGCCCGGCTACTGGAATTCGATCATCGGCCCGGGCAAGCCGATCGACACCGAGAAGTACTTCGTGGTGTCCGCCGACACGCTGTCCAACCTCAACACCAAGGACCCGAACGTCACCACCACCGGTCCCTCATCGATCAATCCGGCGACCGGCAAGCACTACGGCCTGAGCTTCCCCGTGGTCTCGATGCGCGACTCGGTGCGCGTGCACAAGGCGTTGCTCGATTCGCTCGGCGTGAAGAAGCTGCAGGCCGCCATGGGCGCATCGGGCGGGTCGATCCAGGCCATGGAGTGGGCCACCGTCTATCCCGATTTCGTCGAGCGCGTGATCCACGTCATCGGCCCGGGCTTCTCGGTCACGCCCTGGGTCATCGGCCTGCTCGACGTCTGGGTGATGCCGATCAAGCTCGATCCGAAATGGAACAACGGCGATTACTACGGCAAGGGCGAGCCCCTCGACGGCATCGCCCAGGCGCTCAAGCTGGTGACGCTGACCGCGCGGCACTGGGGCTGGGCCGAGAAGACGTTCGGCTACAAGCTGGCCGACGAGAACAAGAAGCCCGGCGACGAGCTGGGCAACCAGTTCCTGATCGAGAGCACCCTGCAGAAGGCCGGCATGGCGCGCGCCAGCACCACCGACGCCAACAACAAGATCTACATGGCCAAGGCCAACCAGCTCTTCAACGTCGAAAGCGAAATCGGCAAGATCAAGGCGCGCATTCTGTTCGTGCCGGCGTCCTCCGACCTGGTCTTTCCGCCCGAGTTTGCGCAGAAGGCTGCCGAGAAGTTCCGCGCCCAGGGCGGCAAAGCCGAAGTGTTCGTGATCGAAGGCGATGGCGGCCACCTCGACGGCGTGCTGAACGTGGCCAAGGCCGGCGAGGCGATCCGCGGCTTCATGGCTCGCTAGCGGTATGCTGGAAAATTCATCGCACCACCGACTTTTTTGCTCGTCGTTCCCGCGAAGGCGGGAACCCAGAAGCGTACTGGATTCCCGCCTTCGCGGGAATGACGATTAATTGATGGTCGATCAGAGGATTTGCGTAGCGCCGCGCTAGCCCGAAGTCTCCGCGTCCGCACGGTCCGGCAGCTTGCCGGGCCGTGCTCGCCGTACCACCAGCGCCGACTTCTACCCGCCGGCCGGCCTAGCGCGAAGCGTCGGCCTCGGCTTCACGCCCGGGATGCGCCAGCAGGTTGTGGCGCACGAAGTCGATGTGGCCGCGCAAGCTGTAGAACACGTCGCCGAATGACGCGGGAATGATGATGCGGTTGACCGCGGACTCGATGTGATCGATCTGGCGCAGCAGTTCCGCGCGCCGCGCGGCATCCACGTCCGGCTTGAAGGCCTCGCGCTCCAGTTCCAGCAACACCTGGTACCAGCGGTAGATGCGCGACTCGACGCGCCAGCGGTAAATCATCGGCGCGAACTTCAGCGCCGGCAGGAGCAGCAGCACGACCGGGACCAGGAAAGCCAGCACGCGCGCGATCAGGCTCGCCAGCCAGAAGGGGAAGCTGCGGTAGAGGAAGCTCTTGCCCGACGTGTAGTAGCGCGCTGCATCGGGGCTGATGCGGAATTCGCCTTCCTGCGCCGCAGGAAATTCGCCGGCCTTGCGAAACATGCTCGCCGGGCCGTGAATCTCGCGCGCCGCTTCCAGCAGCAGGTCCGATAGCGCCGGGTGCAGCGAGTCGCGGGCAATCAGTTGCACGGTCGGGCCGACCAGGTGCACGTCCTCGGGCGGCAGGTCCAGGCCTAAGTCGAGGCCGCCGCGCGGCAGCAGGAGCTTGTTGAGCACCTTGACGCGGCGGACATAGGCATCGGTCTGCACGAAGCTGAACAAACGCACGCCGCCCTCGCGCAACAGCTTGCGCATCACGCTGCCGGCCGTGGAATCGCCCATCAGGAATACGGCATCGACGCGCCCCGCGAGCAGTTCCTTGCCCGGGTCCTCGAAATCGGTTTCGTCGAGCACCGTACCCTCGCCGGCGACGATGCCGTTGGCCTTGAGCAGGGCCAGCGCCAGGTCGTGCGGGCCGCTGCCGGCGGGGCCGACATTCAGTCGCTTGCCCTTGAACTGCGACAGCAGCTCGCGCTTTTCGCCGCGGTAGAACACCATCAGCGGCTGGTAGGACACGCTGCCGAGCGACATCAACTGATCGAAGCTCTTGTCGCCGGCCGCGCCGCCGAGCACGAAGCCGATATCGATGCGGGCCTTGGGGTCCGCCAGCCGCTTGAGGTTTTCCGGCGAGCCGTCGGAGGGAAGGATCTTCAGCGTCACGCCTTCGCGGGCGAGGATCTTCTGGTATTTCTCGGCATTGCGATAAAACGTGCTGCCGGCCGGGCCGCTGGTCATCGTCAGCGTGCGCGGCGCCGCGGTGTTGAGGAACAGGAAGGCGACGGCACTCACGGCGAGGCAGACCACCACGATCGAGCCGATCGAGATCACCATGCCGCGCCCGAAGACGGCGACGAGGCGGGCCCAGGCCCTGGTCAGCAAAATTTTCGGAGATGTCATCGGTGTGCGCGGCGTCACGAACGGGCAAAGCACATTCTACCGTCGGCACCAGACTCCCTCCCCTTCAAGGGGAAGGTCGCATGCGACGGGGGGGGGGGGGGGGGGGGGGGGGGGGGGGGGGGGGGGGGGGGGGGGGGAGGGGGGGGGGGAGGATTGGGGCAGGAACGCGACATTCGTGGACACTCCCTCCCCTTCAGGGGGAGGGCTGGGGAGGGGATGGGGTAAAAAGGCGCGGGCCAACAAATCACTCCATCCCCCTCCCGCCCTCCCCCTCGAAGGGGGAGGAGAAAGCCACCGAGGCGCCATCCGAGCCGGCATCAGCGGCGTGGCATTGAAGAAGGTGCCGCCTGGCGACGCCAATCGCCGGGGGCGGCACCGAACTGGCGCTTGAAGGCGCGGCCGAACGCCGCTTCCGATTCGTAGCCGCTGTGTTCGGCGATGGTCTTCAGCGGCAGGTCGGTTGTCTTTAGTTCCTGCGCGGCGAGCCGCAAGCGCCAGCCGGCCAGGTAGTGCATGGGCGGCTGGTCGAGGAAGTACTTGAAGCGCTCGGCCAGCACCGTGCGCGAGGCGCCGACGCGACGGGCGAGTTCGGCCACGCTCCAGTCGTGCAGCGGCGCGCCGTGCAGGAACTTGAGGGCGGCGCCGACTACCGGGTCATTGAAGGCGGCAAACCAGCCGACCTCATCGGCGGACAGTTGCTGGATGTGCTTGCGCAGGATCTCCACGAACATCAGTTCCGTCAAGCGCGGCAGCATGCTGCGCGAGCCGGCCATGGGCGCGCTGGCTTCCCGGGCCGTGTGGCGGATGGTACCGGCGAGCCAGTTGTCGTCCGGGTTGTCGCCGGGGCTGACGTGGAGCAGGGCTGGCAGGTGGCGCAGGAAGGGCCGAAAGAGCAGTTCGTCGCACTGCAGAAAGCCGCAGATGATGCTGGCGGCATCACCTTCGCCGCCGTGTCTGACCACCTGCAGTTCGCTGGCCACAAGGCGCGGCAGCAATTGGCCGACGTGCACCGCGGTGGCCGTCTGCCGTCCGCCCAGGCGGTGGCCGTCGCCGTAGGGCAGCAGTACGGCATCACCTTCGCGCAGCCATACGGGTTCGCCGCCGGGCATTTCCAGCCAGCAGCCGCCGGCGGCGATGACATGGAAGGGAATGATGTGCTCGGTGCGGAAGGGCAGCACGCGCGCCAACTGGGTGGAATCCGGGGTGATCACCGCCCACGGTTCGCGGAAGTCGGCGCGGAACATCACCATGCCTGAAAGCCGCATGCTGCCAAGCAGGTCGGAGAGCAGGTCGGTCGACGCTGGCGGCGTTTCGGTAGTGACGTGCGGCGTTTCGGTCATGGCCTTTGTTGTGCGCTGCGAATAGTCTGGCGGCACCATAACACAACGTCCCCCGGAGAATGCAAAATGGATAACTCGGCACGCGAACTGGTCGTCATGATCACCCACGGCATCGAACACGAACTCTCGTCGGCGGGGATGACCATCGCCCTCGGCGGCATGACCGCCGGACTCAAGCTGTCCATATTCCTGACCAGTTCCGGCGTCGACCTCGTGCGGCGCGGCGCCGCCGACACCACGCAGGTCAAGCCGCTCGAGCCACTGGCCGACATGCTGCGCGACTTCCTCGCCCGCGGCGGCACCCTGTGGGCCTGCACGCCCTGTGTGAAGAGCCGCGGTTACACCGGCGAAGACCTGCTCGAGGGGGTGATCATCACCGGGGCCAGCGTGATGCACGACGCCATCAAGCGCGGCGCCGCGACCCTGAGTTTCTAGGCCATGATGCTGCTCTACCGCGAGTTCAGTTGGTGGTATTGGGTCGTGACGGCGATGCTGCTGGCTGCTGGCCTGGCCGGCGTGCCTGGGGCCTTCGCCGCGGCGCTGGCCCTGAGCGCGGGGCAGGTACTGTACTTCCGGCTGCGCGAGGGGCGCTTCGCGGCTTTCCCGGTGCAGGTGCGGGTCGCCTACACGGGTTTGCTGCTGCTGGCCTCGTGGCCGCCGCTGCAACTGCTGTTCTGGCTGCCGGCGGTGGGTACCGTCGCACAAGTGCTGTTCGGCTACTGCCTGCTGGCGCGCTGCCTGTCGCTGCTGCCCTGGAACCGTCGCGAGCCGTTTTCCGCGCTTCTGGTGTGGTGCACCTTCGTCTCGCCGCCGGTCAGGGGCAACCTGCTGCAGGGCCTGCCCGCGGCCCGTTGAACGGCGGCGGATGGGCGGCGTCGCCACTCTCGGCGGAAGCGCCGCTGCGCCGCATGGACCCGAACCAACGGTCCGCTACGTCAGCGATTGAGCGCGCCCATCATGCTGGCGGGGTAACGATCTCCCGCCGCGGCGTTGAACGGAAACGCCGCGTCGAGCGCCGCAAGCTGTGCCGGGCTGAGCCGCACCGCGAGGGCGCCCACGTTCTCGTCCAGATAGCGGCGCCGCTTGGTGCCCGGGATGGGCACGGTGTCGTCGCCCTGTGCCAGCACCCACGCCAGCGCCAGCTGTCCCGGCGTGCAGCCGATTTCGGCGGCCAGCGCTTTGACTTTGTCGACCAGGGCCAGATTCCTGCCGAAGTTCTCGCCCTGAAAGCGCGGGCTCATGCGGCGGTAGTCGTCTTCGGCGAAATCTTCCGGCCGCTTGATGGCGCCGGTAAGGAAGCCCCGGCCGAGCGGGCTGTAGGGCACGAAGCCGACGCCCAGCCGGCGGCAGGCGGCGAGCACGTCGTGTTCGGGGTCGCGCGTCCATAGGGAGTATTCGCTTTGCAGCGCCGTGACCGGGTGCACCTTGCAGGCGCGCTCCAGCGTCGCGGCGGACGCCTCCGACAGCCCGATGTAGCGCAGCTTGCCCGCCTGCACCAGATCGGTGAGCGCGCCGACGGTGTCCTCGATCGGCACCTTCGGGTCGACGCGATGCTGGTAGTAAAGGTCTATCGTCGTCACGCCCAGGCGCCGCAGGCTGGCTTCGATGGCGCTGCGCACATACGCCGGGCTGCTGTCGAAACCGCGCACCGAAACGTCCTTCGGGTCGCGCAGAATGCCGAACTTGGTGGCAAGGAACACTTCGTCGCGGCGGCCCTTGATCGCACGCCCGACGAGCTCCTCGTTGGTGTGGGGGCCGTAGATGTCCGAGGTGTCGAGAAAATTGATGCCGAGGTCCAGTGCGTGCCGGATGGTGGCGATCGACTCGGCGTCATCGCGGCCCGAATAGAAATCGCTCATGCCCATGCAGCCAAGGCCGATGGCGGATACCTGCGGGCCGTTGCGGCCGAGTCGTCTCGTTTGCATCGATTTCTCCTAAAAAATTCCAGCTTGGCACCCGGCTTAGCCGACCGGCATCACGGCGCCCGATCCTTTTTGACCAGCTGCTTCATGAAGGCCGCCTCGCTCTTGGTGATGCGGACTTCCTTCTTCGGCCCCATCGAATCGACGAGTTGCACAAACTCGTCCAGGGAAAGCGCTGCCGAAAGCGGCTTGTCTGCGCCGGCAACCCGCTCGCGTAGGATGAACAGGCCGCTGCCGGTCAGGGCCATCGTGTAGTGGTGGCTTTCGCTGCGCGCATTCAGCCGGGCGATGGCGGCGGTGGCACGGGTCGAGCGCATAGGGTTGTAATGTCCGCGTTGAAGAGAGCTGGCCCCGTTTGGTTGGACAGAATTTCCACGGCGATAAGTGGAGCCCTGCGGTGTAGCGTTATCCACGGTGCGGTCTGCCGAAGGTCCCTCTAGACCGTAGGCGGGCTGCGCGGTGGGTAACGCGGTC
>JAPLQX010000056.1 GCA_026399435.1 Rhodocyclales bacterium | reverse complement strand
TCGCGGTACATCTTGATGAAGGCGTCATTCTGCGGATTCTTGATCGACTGGAAATAGTTCCATGCGGCCAGATGGCCTACGAGCGGCTTGGTATCGACGCCGCGCAGTTCCTCTTCGCCCACCGAGAAAGCAACGACCGGGACGTCGGTCGCCTTGAGGCCGGCGTTGCCGAGTTCCTTGTAGAAGGGCACGTTGGAGTCACCGTTGATGGTCGACACCACGGCGGTCTTCTTGCCCTCGCCGGCGAACTTCTTGATCTTGGCGATGATGGTCTGGTAGTCGCTATGGCCGAAGGGGGTGTACTCCTCCATGATGTCGGCTTCGGCGACGCCCTTGCTCTTGAGGAAGGCGCGCAGGATCTTGTTGGTGGTGCGCGGATAGACGTAATCGGTGCCGAGCAGCACCCAGCGCTTGGCCGAACCGCCATCCTTGCTCATCAGGTATTCGACCGCCGGGATCGCCTGCTGGTTGGGCGCGGCGCCGGTGTAGAAGACGTTCTTTTCGAGTTCCTCGCCCTCGTACTGGACGGGATAGAACAGCAGGCCGTTGAGTTCCTTGAACACCGGGTTCACCGACTTGCGCGACACGGACGTCCAGCAGCCGAAGACCACCGCGACCTTGTCCTGCGTCAGCAACTGGCGCGCCTTCTCGGCGAACAGCGGCCAATTGGAGGCCGGGTCGACCACCACGGCTTCGAGCTGCTTGCCCATCACGCCGCCCTTGGCGTTGATTTCGGCAATGGTCATCAGCGCCGTTTCCTTCAGCGCGGTTTCGGAAATGGCCATGGTGCCGGAGAGGGAATGCAGGATACCGACCTTGATGGTGTCGGCGGCGACGGCGGGAAGCGATGCGAAGCCGGCGGTGGCCAGCGCTATGGAAACGGCGGAGGCCTTGATGAAGTTGCGACGAAACATGGCAGAACTCCTTTCAATGGATGTGAGCGGACCAACCGTTTAGTCTTAAACGGTGCAGTCCTTCCATAGCGAAGGGCGTGCCATGTCATCGGCAAGGCCGGCAAAACGGCCGCAGTCGACTGGTACTACTGGTTGAAACCTGAATATCCGGTGACGAACATCGAGCCGGATAGGTAAAACGGCACGCACCAGAATGGAGAAACAGCAAAATTTCACTGCTCTCTATTGGTGCGCCGGCTTTGCCCTTGCGGAAATTCCGCGCTGGCCGCGGAGCTGTTGCTTCGGCTGTTACTTCTTCTTGCGCGCGGCAGCGGCGCGGGGTTTCGCCTTGGTCCTGGCCTTGGGGTGTGCCTCCGGCGTGGGCGTCGGCGGCATGTCGCCGATCAAGCCCTTGACCGGGCAGATCTTGAAAACGGGGCATTTCTTGCAGCCAACAGCGATGGCAATCGGGCAAAGAGTCATGGGGATTCCTGTTGATGGTGACTTTAATTTTCCAGTATGCGCGCCATATCCGCCCGAAAGTAGTCTGTTGCGCCTAAAGCGCCTGGCAACGCAGCAAGTGCGGAACCAGTGGCGGCCGATCGACTCGGTGCCTGACCCGGAGGACCATCGAACCTCGTCATTGAATCCGTGACAAAATACCCGCGCAGCTGCGAGCCCCATTCCTTGCAGCGGCCAATTTTCGGCAGGTAACCAAGGCATGACCCAAAAATCCGAAACCCTCATCGAGATCGAGGATCTTCATTTCTCCTATGAAGGCCACAAGATTCTCGACGGCATCACTCTCCGCATTCCGCGCGGCAAGGTAGTGGCGATTCTCGGCGCCAGCGGCTCGGGCAAAAGCACCCTGCTACGGCTGATCGGGGGTCAATTGCGGCCGGATCGCGGCAGCGTCCGGGTGGACGGCAAGGTCATCCATGAACTTGACCACTCCGGCCTGTATGCGATGCGGCGCAACATGGGCATGATGTTCCAGGCGGGCGGCCTGTTCAGCGACATGAGCGTGTATGACAACATCGCCTTCCCCATGCGCGAGCTCACCGACCTGTCGGACATCCTGATCCGCGACCTGGTCCTGATGAAGCTGCAATCGGTCGGCCTGCGCGGCACGACCGACCTGATGCCGAACGCACTCTCGGGCGGCATGTCCCGTCGCGTGGCGCTGGCCAGGGCGATCGCACTCGATCCGATGCTGACCATGTACGACGAACCGTTTGCCGGCCTCGATCCGATCTCGCTCAACGTGATCGCCGAACTGATCCGGCGCCTGAACGATGCGCTGGGTGCAACCTCCATCATCGTGACCTACGACGTCTCCGAATCCCTGAAAGTCGCGGACTATGCCTTCCTGATCTACAAGGGCGTGGTGGCAGCCGAAGGTACGCCGGACGAGCTGCTGGCGTCATCCGATCCCTTTGTGGACCAGTTCCTCCACGCCCATCCCACGGGGCCGGTTGCCTTCCATATGGAAGGCGCTCCCTACCAGGAAGATCTCCGGATCAGCGCCTAGCCGTCAGGACCAGCCCAGTTCGGCGCGAACGATGGCGGCACCCGCCGCGAGCGCCTGCAGCTTGCCGCGGGCGACGGCGCGCGGCAGCGGCACCATGCCGCAATTGGTGCAGCCGATCAGGCGGTGCGGCTTGACCCACTGCAGCGCCTTGCGCAAGGTCGCCGCGACTTCTTCGGGCGTCTCGATCCGGTTGGTGGCGACGTCGATCGCACCGACCATGACCTCCTTGCCGTCGAGCAGGCCGATCAGTTCCATCGGCACGTGCGAGTTCTGGCATTCGAGGCTGACTTGGTTGATGCGGCTGGCGGCGAGCAGCGGGAAGGTCTGCTCGTACTGCCGCCACTCGGCGCCGAGTCCCTCCTTCCACTTGATGTTGGCCTCGATGCCGTAGCCGTAGCAGATATGCACTGCCGTCTTGCAGGGCAGGTCGGCCGCGGCACGCTCGAGCGTCTTCACGCCCCAGTCGCGGACCTCATCGAAAAACACGTTGAAGGCCGGTTCGTCGAACTGCACGATGTCGACGCCGGCCTCGACCAGTTCCCGCGCTTCCTGGTTGAGAATCTCGGCGAAGGCCCAGGCCAGCTTTTCGCGGCTGCCGCCGTAGTAGGCGTCGAAAAGCGTGTCGATCATGGTCATCGGGCCGGGCAGGGTGAACTTGATCGGCTGGCTGGTGAGCAGGCGCAGGCGCCGCGCGTCTTCGACAAAGACCGGGCGCTTGCGCGACACCGCTCCCACGACCGTCGGCACCTCGGCGTCGTAGCGGTCGCGGATGCGCATGGTCTTGCGATTGACGAAATCGACGCCGTCGAGATGCTCGATGAATGTCGTCACGAAGTGCTGCCGCGTCTGCTCGCCGTCGCCGATCACGGTGATGCCGGCGCGCAACTGGTCGTCGACGGCGAGGCGCATGGCGTCCACCTTGGCCTGCTCCAGCGTCTCGCCCGAAAGCTGCCAGGGCGCCCAGAGTTTTTCGGGTTGGGCCAGCCAGGCCGGTTTCGGCAGGCTTCCCGCGATGGCGGTGGCAATGGGTTGGGTCATCTCGCTTGCTCCTTGGGGTTGGCTGCGCCGGGCTGCCTGGTTTGTCTGGCGATTTGCGGCCCGGTGAGGGATTATCGCCCTAAAATTCTGCGCATGCCTTCCGCCGCAGGAGATTGCAGATGGGCAACATCGACCTGGAACACCTTCGCACCTGGATCGGGAAATCCCGCTGCGACGAGGACCTGATTTCGGCCCGCCATGCGCGGCTCATGGCGGCGGCGGTGGATTACCCTGCCGCCGAGCGCATCTGCGACGGCGAGGTTCTGCCGCCGTTGTGGCACTGGATCTATTTTCTGGAAGGCCTGCCTTCGCACGAACTCGGCCGCGACGGCCATCCGGCACGCGGCGGATTCCTGCCGCCGGTGCCGCTGGCCAATCGCATGTGGGCCGGCGGACGCATGTCATTCACGGCGCCGGTGCGGATCGGCTCGATCGTGCGCAAGGAATCGAGCATCCTGAACGTCGCACACAAGACCGGCCGCTCGGGCGATCTGGTGTTCGTCACCGTGCTGCACGAACTGAAATCGCCGCAGGGCGATCTGCTCATCTGCGAGGAACATGACATCGTCTACAAGAACGCCAGCGCGTCGGCGAAATCAGCTGCCGCCCCGCCGCTTGCAACACCCTCGGAATTCAGCAGAACCTGGACGCCGACGACGACCACGCTGTTCAGGTATTCGGCGCTGACCTTCAACGGCCACCGCATTCACTATGACGCGGACTACTGTCGCGAGGTGGAGGGTTACCCGAACCTGGTGATCCATGGCCCGCTCAACGCGACCCTGCTGGCGAGCCATGCCGAAGAGGTCAGCGGGCGCCGGCTGCGCGACTTCCGCTACCGCGGCATGTCGCCTGCCCTGCTCGGTGATTCGATCACGCTCCATGCGAATGTGCTCGGAGACCGCGTCGTCCTGTATGCGACGCACAAGGACGCCGTCTGCATGGAGGCCGAGGCGATGCTTGGCTGACGGCCGCAAGCGAAACGGAATCCGGCACTTCGGCACTTCATCGCCCTCCCCAATCAGGCAAGATCCGAAGGGCGGCAGATGTGTGAATTTCCACCACACTCTATATCCAAAGGAAGAGAATGGTGTTTCGATCACCTTTTGCGGTGATGGGGCTGAACCCCCATGCTGCGAACATGCCTCAACCAACGAATCCTGCCGCTCGTCGACGATCATGAAAACGGCTTCAAGCCCATGCTGCGTTTGATCACCCCGCGCCTGCTGGCGGCGGCATCCATCGTGTTTCTGCTTGCCGCGGCGGCAGCGGCCGGTCTGATCTGGCATGCGGAACAGCACAACTTTCAGGAAGAGCGCTCGCGCGTCACCGGCCTGGCCAAAGACCACGCACACGCCCTCGAAACCGGCATAGAACGAGCCTTGTCAGCGACCTATGCCCTGGCCGCCCTGGTTCGCCAGGGAAACGGCAGCGTCACCAACTTCAATGCCGTGGCAAACCAGATGCTGCAGTTCTACCCCGGTGTCTCCGCACTGGCACTGTCGCCCGGAGGCGTCGTTCGGGACGAAGTGCCGCTGGCCGGCAACGAAAATGCCATCGGCTTCGACCCGTTGCGGGATCCGGTGCAGAGCAAAGAGGCCCTGATCGCCCGCGACACAGGAAAGCTGACCCTGGCCGGGCCGATGAATCTGGTTCAAGGCGGCATGGGCGTGGTCGGGCGCTTGCCCGTGTTCCTCGAAGATGCACAGGGCAAGCCCAGGTTCTGGGGCTTCACCAATGTCGTGATCCGCTTCCCCGAGGTGCTCGCAGGTGCGCGCTTGCCACAACTGGTCGACCAGGGTGTCGATTACGAACTCTCGCGCACCCACCCGGACAGCGGACAAAAACAGATCATCGCAGCATCCTCATCGACGCCGCTGGTCGCACCCGTGCAACAGGATCTGAAATTGGTCTCCGGCAACTGGACGCTGAGCGTCGCGCCCGTCAAGGGCTGGGGTGATCCGCTCGAGCTCTGGCTCAAGGTCTTGCTCGGACTGCTCTTCAGCCTGCTGCTCGGCTACATGACGATACTGATCGGGAATCTGCGGTCTCACCAGGAGGAACTGGAACAGAAAGTCACCGAGCGGACGCAGGCGCTGGCAAGGGCAAACGACGATCTGGCCGGGCGGGAGGCCTTGTTCAGACAAATCCTCGATACCTCCAGCGTGGCGATCTTTGTGGTCGATATGGAGGGGCGCATCACGCAAGCCAACCAGCGCATGGCCGAGATGTTCGGATATTCACGCAATACACTGGTCGGACATGAATACGTCGCCCTGGTGCACCCGGCGGAACGCGAGCAGGGGCGGCAGAAAATGCTTGCCTTGCTGACCAGCGCAGTCCCTACGGTGGATCTCGATCGGCTCTACTGGCGCGCCGACCGGACCGAGTTCTGGGGACACCTGACGGCCAGGCGTTTCTACGACGCCAACGGCGAGGAGCGCGGCCTGATCGGCGTAATCGCCGATATCACGGCGCGCAAAAACGTCGAGGAAAAACTGCTGCGGCAGAACGACATACTCAATACCATCATCGAGAACTTCCCTGGCGCCATCTCAATGGTCGACGCTGACCTGCGCCTGGTGGCGCACAACGAGCAGTTCAAGACGTTGCTCGAATTGCCCGATTCGCTGTTCGACAAACCCGCGGTGAATTTCGAGGACATTGTTCGCTTCAACGCGGAACGCGGCGAATACGGCCCCGGCGATACCGAGCAGCAGGTCGCCGCCATGGTCGCCCGCGCCCGCAATTTCCAGCCGCACAAGATCGAGCGCGTGCGCGCCAACGGAACGGCGCTGGAGATCCGCGGCATGCCCCGGCCCGGCGGCGGCTTTGTGACCATCTACATCGACATCACCGAGCGCAAACAGATGGAAGAGCAGGTACATCAGCTGGCATTTTACGACGCGCTCACCAAGCTGGCGAATCGGCGGCTGCTCAACGACCGCCTGAACCAGACCATGGCGGCCGGCAAACGCAGTCGTTTATATGGCGCACTGATGTTCCTCGACCTGGACAATTTCAAGCCGCTGAATGACTTGCACGGGCATGAAGTCGGCGACTTGCTGCTGAGCGAGGTAGCGACTCGACTGAAACGCTGCGTACGCGAGATTGACACCGCGGCGCGCTTCGGGGGCGACGAGTTTGTCGTGATGCTGTGCGATTTGAATCCGGACCGGGCCGAATCGGCAGCCCAGGCCATGATCGTTGCCAAAAGAATCCAGACCGCCCTGGCGGCCCCCTACCTGCTGACCAGGCAGGATGGGACGGCAGCGGCCACGGTCGAACATCACTGCACGGCAAGCATCGGCGTGGCCTTGTTCATCGACCATGAAACCAGCCAGGCCGACCTCCTCAAATGGGCCGACACGGCGATGTATCAGGCCAAGGCGGCAGGGCGCAATTCGATCCGGTTTCATGGGTCGAATGCTTGAATAACCGCGCAGCGGCGGGCAACCCAGGCAATTCCGCTTCATGTCCCGCAGGGCGGCAGCCCTGGCGGAACGCGTGCCGGCGTCAGGCCTCCGGCACCGGCATCGCGCGCCGGTCGAGCAGCGCCATCCAGCCGCGGATCACCCGGTAGAGCACCCACAGCCCGGTGCCGACGATGACCATGAACGCTGCCGGAATGCCGATCAGGGTGAGCGCCAGCAGGCCGGCCACCAGCAGCCACAATGCGGCGAACCAGAAACTGCGCAACTGCCAGCGCCAGTGCGTCGCCAGCCATGTGTCATGCACCCTGTCACGGGTGACGTAATTGACGATCACGGCAATGATCGACGGCCAGCCGAAGACGAAGGCGCCGATGATGGTGGCCGAACTGAGTATCCCGGAAGCCGCCGACAGAGCATGCAGTCCGTACATCGCATGACACCAGGCCCGCGGACCCTCCAGATCGCCGTCCGACTTGCCATTCGCTTCATCGTGCACAGGAATAACTTCGGGTTCGGTCATTGCGGCTCCTAGAGTCCCAGGTCTTGCCACAGCGCATCGACGCGCTGCCTGACGGCCGGGTCCATGGCGATCGGACGACCCCACTCGCGCGTCGTCTCGCCCGGCCACTTGTTGGTCGCATCGATGCCCATTTTGCTCCCGAGGCTGGCCACCGGTGAAGCGAAATCGAGGTAATCAATGGGCGTGTTCTCGGCTATCAGGGTGTCGCGCGCGGCGTCGACCCGCGTGGTGAGCGCCCAGATCACTTCGGGCCAGGACCGCACATCGACGTCGTCGTCGGTGACGATGATGAACTTGGTGTACATGAACTGACGCAGAAAACTCCAGATGCCGAACATCACCCGCTTGGCGTGTCCCGGATACTGCTTCTTGATGCTGACCACGGCCAGCCGGTAGGAGCAGCCTTCGGGCGGCAGGTAGAAATCGGTGATCTCGGGAAACTGCTTTTGCAGCAGGGGGACGAAGACTTCGTTCAAGGCCAGGCCGAGCATCGCCGGCTCATCGGGCGGCTTGCCGGTGTAGGTGGAATGGTAGATCGGGTCGCGGCGCATGGTGATGCGCTCGATGGTGAACACCGGGAACTCGGCCACCTCGTTGTAATACCCGGTGTGGTCTCCGTACGGACCCTCCGCCGCCACTTCGCCGGGGTTGATGAAACCTTCGAGGACGATCTCGCTTGATGCCGGCACCTGCAGGTCGGAACCGAGGCACTTCACCAGTTCGGTTTTGGCGCCGCGCAGCAGTCCGGCGAACTGATATTCCGAGAGCGTATCGGGAACCGGCGTGACCGCCGCCAGTATCGTCGCCGGATCGGCGCCGATCACCACCACGACCGGGAAAGGCTCGCCGGGATGCTCCGCGCAATGCTCGCGGAAATCCAGCGCGCCGCCGCGATGCGCGAGCCAGCGCATGATGACCTTGTTCGGCGCGATGATCTGCTGGCGGTAGATGCCGAGGTTCTGTCGCGGCCTCGAAGGCCCGCGCGTGACGACCAGGCCCCAGGTGATCAGGGGCGCCACGTCGCCGGGCCAGCAGGTCTGCACCGGCAGGCGCGCCAGATCGACATCGCTGCCTTCCCACACCACCTCCTGACAGGGCGCCGAGCTCAGCAGCTTGGGTGCCATGTTGAGTACCTGCTTGAGCACCGGCAACTTGTCCCAGGCGTCCTTCAAGCCCTTCGGCGGCTCGGGCTCCTTGAGGTAGGCCAGCAGGGTGCCGACGTCGCGCAAGCGGGTCTTCCAG
>JAPLQX010000035.1 GCA_026399435.1 Rhodocyclales bacterium | reverse complement strand
GACGATGTGCATTACATGCGAGTAACGTTCGATGATGAACCGGTCGGTGACTTTGACCGTGCCCGTCTTGGCGACGCGGCCGATGTCGTTGCGACCGAGGTCGAGCAGCATCAGGTGCTCGGCGCGCTCCTTCGGATCGGCCAGCAGGTCGGCGGCCAGCGCCTCGTCTTCCGCCGCAGTGGCGCCGCGCTTGCGCGTGCCGGCGATGGGGCGCACCGTGACGCGCTTCTCGCCTTCTTCGTGTTCGAGGCGCACCAGGATTTCCGGCGAGGCGCCGACGACGTGGAAATCGTCGAAGTTGAAATAGAACATGTAGGGCGAGGGGTTCAGCGTGCGCAAGGCTCGATACAGCGCCAGCGGGCTGGCGGCGAAGGGCTTGCTCATGCGCTGCGACAGCACCACCTGCATGATGTCGCCATCGACGATGTATTGCTTGGCGCGGCGCACGGCGGCCTTGAAGGCCTCCTCGCCGAATTCGGAAACCGCCGGCGCTGAGCTGGCCTGAGTTTCGGGCGGAATCGCCACCGGCGCGCGCAGTTTCGCCAGCAGTTCCTTGAGCCTTGCCTGCGTCTGCTTCCAGGCGCCGGGGAAGCCGGGCTCGGCGTAGACCACCAGCGTCAGCTTGCCCGAGAGATTGTCGACAATCGCGATTTCCTCGGACAGCAGCAGCAGGATGTCCGGCACGCCGAGCGGATCGGGACTTTTGTCGCGCGCCAGTTTGGTTTCGATGTAGCGCACCGTGTCGTAGCCGAAGGCGCCGACGAGGCCGCCGCAGAAACGCGGCAGGCCCGGCAGGTCGGGTACCTTGAAGCGGGCCATGAACTCGCTGATGTAGCTCATCGGGTTGGTGTGATCGCGCCGCTCGGCAACGCGGTTGCCGCTGAGCAGCATGATCGCGCCGTCGATCACCGCGATGCGGGTGCTGGCAGCGAGCCCGATGAAGGAATAGCGACCGAAGCGTTCGCCGCCCTGCACCGATTCGAGCAGGTAGGAGTAGGGATCGTTGGCCAGCTTGAGGTAGATCGACAGCGGGGTGTCGAGGTCGGCGAAGGTTTCGAGCGTTACCGGGATGCGGTTATAGCCCTCCGCCGCAAGGCGGTTGAATTCTGATTCGGTCATGGTGAAACTCCACTGGTACGGGTGCTGCAAGGACAGGTGCGCGGGCTGGTCAGCTCCGGCGCTTCGGAAATCAGGCGCTCAAAGGCGCAACAGGTTCAGGCCCGCCAGGGCCAGGCCTCCGCCCCGAGGGCGTGTTTCCTTGTCATTTGCAGGTTGCGGTGGAGCATGGTCAAGCGACTTTTCCTGTATTCGAAATGCGCGTGGCGGCTTCTGCCAGCGACGCGACTATAGCATCGCAGTCGATTTCTTGCACGTCATCGCCCTCGTTGTAGCCGTAGGGCACGATGAACACCGGGCAGCCGGCGGCGCGCGCCGCGGCCGCATCGTGGCGCGAATCGCCGATGTGCAGGTTCTCTGCGGGACGGGTGCCCATGCGCTCGCAGGCGTGCAGCAGCGGCAGCGGGTGCGGCTTCTTTTCCGGCAGGCTGTCGCCCGAGACGGCGAAGCCGAACCACGGCGCAAGCTCGGTGGCGAGCAGCAGCGGTTCGGTGAAGGCGGCCGCCTTGTTGGTGATCACGGCCATCTGCAACCCAGCCGCACGGAAGGCCTGCAGGCCTTCCAGCACGCCGGGGAAGAGGGTCGAGCGGCGGCCGTTCTCGATCGCGTAATGGCGACGGAAGATGTCCTGTGCCTGCGTCACCGCGGCCGCGTCGAGGTCCGGCAGGCAGCGTTCCACGAGCTTCGGAATGCCGCGGCCGACGAAGGAGGCGACGACATCCAGCGGGAATTCGGGCCGGCCCAGTTCGCGCATCATGCCGTTCGCGGCCGCGGCGAGGTCGGGGACGGTGTCGAGCAGGGTGCCATCGAGATCGATGGTGACGGAGCGGATGACTTGCATGGCGATAAAGATAGCACGCTGCCCGCCGCCGGTGGATCAGGTTTCCTCGTACATACGATCAATGATTTTCTGGTGGCGGGCCAGCACACGCTGACGACGGATCTTCAGCGTTGGCGTGAGGTCGCCGCCTTCGATCGACAGGGGGGCGTCGAGCACCGTGAAGCGCCGCACCCAGGACGCACGGAAATGGCGCGCATTGACGCGGTCGATTTCCTCCTGCAGGTACTTCAGCATCTCGGGGTGCTGGCGCAGCCTGTTGTTGGACAGCCCGCGGCACGCGGCGAAATCGGCCAGCGCTTCTTCCGACAGCGTGATCAGGGCCGCCACATAGTTGCGCCCCTCGCCGCAGGCGATGGCGTGCTCGATGAGCGGAATGTTCATCAGGTCAGCCTCGATGTTGGCCGGCGAGATGTTCTTGCCGCCCGAGGTGATCAGCAGATCCTTCTTGCGCCCGGTGATGAACAGGTTGCCCTGCTCGTCGAGGCTCGCCAGGTCGCCGGTGGCCAGCCAGTTGTCGGCGAGCACGGCGGCGGTGTCCTCGGGGCGGCCGGCATATCCGGCGAAGATGTTGGGGCCGCGCACCATGAGTTCGCCGTCTTCGGCGACGTTCAGTTCGATGCCGGGAATCGCCTGGCCGACCGAGCCGAACGGGGTCGACGCGGCGATGCCGAGCGTGGTTGGGCCGCAGGTTTCGGACAGGCCATAGACCTCGCGGATCGAGAGATCGAGACCGGCGAAGAAGGACAGCGTGGCTGGCGAGATTGGCGCCGCACCCGAATACACCCAGCGCGCGGCATCGAAGCCTAGGGCTTGGCGCACCTTGTTCAGGACCAGGGTGCGGGCCAGCGCGCGCGCCGCATTGGCCGCCGGCCCCGGCTGTCCGCCGGCGCGCTGCGTCGCATGCCAGTCGCGGGCCGCAGTCATCGCCCACTTGACCAGTTTCGCCTTGGTCCCGGTGGCGGCGCCGAGCTTCTCCTCGATGGCCTTCTGCATGCGTTCCCAGACGCGCGGCACGCCGAAAAAGATGGTCGGCCGCACTTCCTTGAGATGGTTGCCAAGCTGGTCGAGGCTGCGTGCGTAATGCACCTCGTAGCCGATCACGGCCTGGGCGTGGATAGTCACCATCTGCTCGGCGATGTGGGCCAGGGGCAGGTAGGAGATCACGCGATCCCTCTCGTCGGCGCCGAGCGCGTTGCGCAGCGTGCCGCCGACCCAGGCCAGACTGGCGTGGCTCAGCATCACCGCCTTGGGGTGGCCGGTGGTGCCCGAGGTGTAGATCATGCTGCCGATATCCTCGGGTGTGATGGCTTCCATGCGGCGCGTCACTTCGCCGGGCAGGGCGGCCTTGGCGCGCGCGAGGAAGTCGTCCCAGTCCAGCTGCAGCGGACCGGATGCCGGCGTGCCGCGCATCAGCACGACATGGCGCAATGCGGCCGGGAGGACGCCGAGTTTCGCCAACTGGTTCCTGTCCTCGACCAGGATCAGCGGGCATCGCGCGTGCTCGACGATGTAGCCGACTTCCTCGGGCGCGCTGGTCCAGTAGATGCCTGCAGTGCGGGCGCCGACCATCATCGCGGCGAGCGCCATGGTCGACCACTCGGGCCGGTTGAAGCCGAGGATGCAGATGTTGTCTCCGGGGCGGATGCCCAGCGCGATCAGTGCCCGCGCGGCGGTCTGCACGGTGTTCGCGTAGTCCGTCCAGCTGGTTGGCTGCCAGCCGGCATCGCTGCACACCTGGTAGGCGGTGGCCAAGCCGAGGCGTTGTGCGTTGGCGAGGAAGCGGGCCGGGATGGAGATGAAACCTGTCTCGGTGGCCGGCGCCATGTCAGGCGCCAAGCCCGAGTGCGGCGCGCGTCTCGGCGGCGCTGGCGACCTCGCGCCCGGCGCGGCGCGCGCAGGCGACGAGTGCCTCGATCAGGGCGCCGTTGCCCGGCGCGCGCGAACCGTCCGGCAGGTAGAAGGTATCTTCGAGGCCGGTGCGCAACATGCCGCCGAGCTCGGCGGTGCGCTGGTGCACCGGCCATATCTCGGCGCGACCGATCAGCGTCGTCTGCCACGGCGCGCCCGGTTCGATCCAGCGCAGCAGCAGCGGCAGCAGGTCGCCATCGGCCGGCATGCCCGAGGCCACGCCCATGACGAAGTTGTAATCGACATGCTTCGTCATGCCGGCCTTGCGGAACATCGCCACCGAACGCGCGATGCCGACGTCGAAGCACTCGAACTCGGGCAGGGTGCCGGTCTCGGCCATGACGTCGAGGAAGGCCTTGACCTTCTCCACGGGATTGTCGAACACCATTGGCGGCCAGGCCCAGCGGCCGTCCTCGCGGATTTTCAGGTAGTTCAGCGTGCCGGCGTTGCAGGCGGCGATTTCGGGCTTGACGCGGCGGATGCAGGCGGCCGGGCCCGAGATGTCCTTGCCGATCACGCCGGTGGTCAGGTTGATGATGACACCGGGGCAGGCGGCGCGGATGGCGTCGACGATCTCGGCCGCGACCTCGGGCTCCCACGACGGCAAATGGCCCATGCCGGGCTCCTGGCGGCGCAGATGCACGTGCATGATGCTGGCGCCGGCGTTGAAAGCGTCGCGCGCCTCGGCGGCCATTTGCGCCGGCGTCACGGGCACCGGGTACTGCGAGGGATCGGTCAGTACGCCGGTCAGCGCGCAGGTGAGGATCGCCCTGTTCATCGTGTCTGGCATCTCATGCCTCCTTGTCGTATTCGAGTTCGACCAGCACGGCGCCGGATGCGACCTGGTCGCCGATACTGATGCGCACGGTGGCGACGCAGCTGGCCACCGTGGCGACCAGCTTCATTTCCATCTTCATGGCTTCGACGCAGGCCACGGTCTGGCCTGCCGCCACCAGTTCGCCTTCGACTACCAGCACTTGGGTCACGGTGCCGGCCACCGGCGAGCGCACGCGGCTCGCATCGTGTGCGGCATCGACGGCGGGGAAGGGCGAGACCTCGGCGAAGACGAAGCCCGCCGCGGCGCGCGAGAAGTGCAGGCGGCCGTCGTCACGAACCAGTGCGATGCGGCGGCGGATGCCGTCGAAGCGGTAGTCCAGCCAACCCGCGTTCTCGCTGCCGAGGTCGACTTCGTGACGCGTTGCGCCCAGATCGACATGCACGCTGCCGGCGCCGAGTTCGACGCGCAACGTACGCTTCGTGGCGCCGCATTCCAGGCTGAGATCGAAGCCGGCCACGCTGGCCGGCCGCGCGCCACGACCGACGGCGACTGCGGCTGCCATGCACCAGAGTTCGTTGTCCGGCTCTGGGCGTTGCAGCAGCGCTTCGCCGTCTGCCGCCCACTGGTCGAGCAGCGCCGTGTGCATGCTTGCGGCGCGAAAGTCCGGGTGGTCGACCAGGTCGCGCAGGAAGCGCGCGTTGTTTGCGAGGCCCAGCAGTGGCGCATCCTCCAGCGCGGCCATGAGGCGCCGGATCGCATCGTCGCGGTCGCGGCCGTGAGCGATCACTTTGGCCAGCAGCGGGTCGTACCATGGCGTAACCGTGCCACCTTCAATGACTCCGGCGTCGATGCGGATGCCGGGCTGTGCCGTGGCCGCGGCGGGGCGCCAGTGCAGCACCGTGCCGGTCTGCGGGGCGAAACCCGCCCCTGGTGAATATGGATCTTCCGCATAGAGCCGCGCCTCGATGGCGTGGCCGCTGAACTGCACCTGCTCCTGCGTCAGCGGCAGCGGTTCGCCGGCCGCGACGCGCAGCTGCCACTCGACGAGATCGAGGCCGGTAATCATTTCGGTTACCGGATGCTCGACTTGCAGGCGCGTGTTCATTTCCAGGAAGTAATGCTTGAGATTCTGGTCGACGATGAATTCGACTGTGCCGGCGCCGCGGTAGCCGACTGCCAGCGCCGCGGCCACGGCATCGCGGCCCATGGCCTCGCGCATCGCCGGGCTGACCACGGGCGAGGGCGCTTCTTCGACGACCTTCTGCCGCCGCCGCTGCGCCGTGCAGTCGCGCTCGCCCAGATGCACGGCCTTGCCGTGAGCGTCGGCGAAGACCTGGATCTCGATGTGGCGGCTGCGTTCGATCAGCCGCTCGAGCATCAGCGTGTCGTTGCCGAAGGCGGATTGCACCTCGCGCCGCGCGCCGGCGATGGCCTCGCGCAGTTCGCCTACGGCATGTACCAGGCGCATGCCACGGCCCCCGCCGCCGGCGACGGCCTTGACCAGCAGCGGGTAGCCGAGCTTTTCGGCTTCCGCGACCAATCGCTCGTCATCCTGCTGCGCATCGAGATAGCCGGGTGCGGTCGGCACGCCGGCGGCGATCATGCGCCGCTTGGCGACCGCCTTGTCGCCCATGACCTCGATCGCCTCGGCCGGCGGGCCGATGAAGACCAGCCCGGCCGTTGCGCAGGCACGGGCGAAGCCGGCGCTCTCGGAAAGGAAGCCGTAGCCGGGGTGTATGGCATCGGCGCCGGTGCGGCGCGCGGCTTCGAGCAGGACCTCGACGCGCAAGTAGGACTCGGCCGCGGGGGCGGCGCCGATCGGCACCGCCTCGTCGGCCAGCATCACGTGCGGCGCCTCGGCATCGACCGTCGAATGCACGGCCACCGTGCGGTAACCCAGTGCGCGCGCGGTGCGAATGACGCGGCAGGCGATCTCTCCGCGGTTGGCGATGAGGATCTTGCCGAAGCTCATCACGGCGCCCAGTAGGGTTTGCGTTTCTGGATGAACGCCATAGTGCCTTCCATGCCTTCGGCGCTTTGTGCGCTCACCGAAAACACGGCGGCGGCGTCGTCGATCAATGATTCCGGCGGCGCCAGGCGGGCCTGTCCGATCAGCCGCTTGGTGGCGGCGACGGCGCCCGGAGCGCAGGCCAGGATCTCGCCCAGCACGCGTGCCAGGGCTGCCGCCAGCGCGGCGTCGTCCTCGACCAAGTCGTGCACCAGGCGCAGCGTCAGCGCGGTGCGCGCATCGAGTTGGCCGCCGGTGACGGCGAGGCGCTTGGCTTCGGCGAAGCCGAGGCGCTCGACCAGGTAGGGAGCAATCTGCGCCGGCACGAGGCCGAGCGATGTTTCCGGCAGGCGAAAGCTGGCCGAGGCATGGGCCAGCGTGACATCCGCGGCGCAGGCGAGGCCGAAGCCGCCGCCCATCACCGTACCCTCGACCACGGCCACCACGGCCAGCGGCGTGCGCGCAAAGGCCGCACACAGCCAGCCGAAGCGTGCGTTGACGTGGGCCAGGGGATCGCTGTCTTCCGTCGGCTGGGCACGCGCCGCCGCCATGTCCTTGAGATCGGCGCCGGCGCAGAAATGCCCGCCGGCCCCGCGCAGGACGACGACGCGCGTCATGCCGTCGGCCTCGGCGGCATCCAGCGCCGCGAGCAGTTCATCGACCATGGACAGCGACATGGCGTTGCGCGCCTGCGGCCGGTTCAGCGTCAGGTGCAGCACGCCGCCCTCGCGGCGTGTCAGCACATTCTGTTGTTCGTTGCTCATGTCAACCGGCGCGCGGCAGCGTGCCTTCGAGCTTGGCGATGATGCCGAGCATGATTTCGTCGGCGCCGCCGCCGATCGAGACCAGGCGGCCGTCGCGCCAGGCGCGCGAAACGTGGTTGTCCCAGGTGTAGCCCATGCCGCCCCAGAACTGCAGGCAGGAATCGGTGACCTCGCGGATCAGGCGGCCGCACTTGAGCTTGGCCATCGACGCCAGCTTGGTCACGTCCTTGCCCGAGACATAGGCCTCGACCGCGCGATAGGTCAGCGAGCGCAGCGCCTCGACTTCGGTGCGCAGCTCGGCCAGGCGGAAGTACACGGCCTGGTTGTCGAGCAGGCTCTTGCCGAAGGCCTGGCGTTCGCGTGTGTATTCGATGGTCTCGTCGATCACGGTGTCGAGCATGCGCAGCGAGCTGGCCGCTCCCCAGAGGCGTTCCTCCTGGAACTGCATCATCTGGAAGGTGAAGCCCATGCCCTCCTGGCCGACCACATTGCGTTGCGGCACACGCACGTCGTCGAAGAACAACTGGGCGGTGTCGGAGGAGTTCATGCCGACTTTCCTGATCTTGCTGCGGCTGATTCCCTTGCTGTCCATCGGCACCATGATCAGCGACTTGTTCTTGTGCGGCGCGCCCTCCGAGGTGTTGGCCAGCAGGCAGCACCAGTCGGCCTTCATGCCATTGGTGATCCACATCTTGCTGCCGTTGATCACGTAGTCGCCACCGTCCTTGCGTGCCGTGGTCTTCAGCGCAGCGACGTCGGAGCCGCCGCCCGGCTCGCTGACGCCGATGCAGCCGACCACGTCGCCGGCGATGGCGGGGACGAGAAACTCGCGCTTCAGTGCATCGGTGCCGAAGCGGGCCAGCGCCGGGGTGCACATGTCGGTGTGCACGCCGATGGCCATCGGCACGCCGCCGCAGGTGCAGTCGCCGAGGGCTTCGGCCATCACCATCGAATACGAGAAATCGAGGCCGAGGCCGCCGTATTCCTGCGGATACTTGACGCCGAGCAGTCCGAGGTTGCCGAGCTTCTTGAAAACCTCGTGCGAGGGAAATCCCTCGGCGGCCTCCCAGGCGGCGACGTTCGGATTGAGTTCCTCCTTGACGAAGCGCGACACGGTATCGGAGAGCTGGCGGTGTTCGCTGGTGAATTGCATGTGTGACCCCTGTCTAAAAACGGGCGACGCCGAAGCTGTTCGGACGCAGCGGGCGCGCCGCGGCTTCGGCGCAGATATCAAGGCAGTGCGAGAGGACGCGCCGCGTGTCGCGCGGGTCGATGATGCCGTCATCCCAGAGCCGCGCCGTGCCGAACAGCGCGGTCGATTCCTTTTCCAGCCGCAGCCGCAGGCCCTCGGACATGGCGGCGAGCGCCTCCTCGTTGACCGGGTGGCCGGCGCGCTCGAGCTTGCTGCGGCCGACGATTTCCATGACCTTGGCTGCCTGTGCGGCACCCATCACGGCCGTGCGCGCCGAAGGCCAGGCGAAGATGAAGCGCGGATCGAAGCCGCGTCCGCACATGCCGTAGTTGCCGGCGCCGTAGGAGCCGCCGAGCACCACGGTGAGTTTGGGCACGCCGGCGTTGGCCACCGCCTGGATCATCTTCGAGCCGTGCTTGATCGCTCCGGCGCGCTCGGCCACCGAGCCGACCATGTAGCCGGTGGTGTTCTGCAGGAAGACCAGCGGCGTGCCGCTCTGGTCGCAGAGCTGGATGAACTGCGCGGCCTTGGTCGAGCCGTCGGGCTGGATCGGTCCGTTGTTGCCGAGGATGCCGACCAGGTGGCCGCCGATGCGGGCATGGCCGCAGACCGTGTCGACGGCATACACCGCCTTGAATTCGAGGAAGTCCGAGGCATCGACCAGACGCATGATCACTTCGCGCACGTCGTAGGGTTCGCGTTCGTCGACCGGCACCACGCCGAGCAGTTCTTCGCTGGGATAGCGCGGGGTCGCAACAGTTATGCCTCCGGCGGAGCCGGAGGCGGTATCCCTTGCGGACCGCGCTGGCGGGACGGCGTCCCACGACAGTTTGTCCATCACTTCGCGCGCCATGGCGATGGCGTGGCCGTCGTTCTCGCAGAGGTATTCGCCGAGGCCGGTGATGGTGGCGTGGGTTTCGGCGCCGCCGAGCATTTCGTCGTCGCAATCCTCGCCCATGGCGGCCTTCACCAGGGGCGGGCCGGCCAGGTAGATGCTGGAGCGGCCGCGCACCAGGATCACGTAGTCGGACAGCCCCGGCAGGTAGGCGCCGCCGGCGGTCGAAGACCCATGCACCACGGCGATCTGCGGGATGCCGGCGGCAGAGAGGCGGGCCTGGTTGGCGAAGCTGCGGCCGCCGTCGATGAAAATGTCAGCCTGGTACATCAGGTTGGCGCCGCCGCTTTCCACCAGATAGACCATCGGCAGGCGGTTGTCGCGGGCGATCTCCTGGGCGCGCAGGGTCTTCTTGAGGCCCATCGGCGGCACCGTGCCGCCCTTGATCGCGCTGTCGCTCGCCAGCACCACGCAGCGCTTGCCGGCGACCTGGCCGATGCCGACGATGGAGCCGCCGCCGAGTACGGCCTTTTTGCCGTCGTCGTCGTGCATGCCGAGGCCGGCGAGGCTCGACAGTTCGAGGAAGTCGCTGTCGCGGTCGAGCAGACGGGCGACGCGCTCGCGCGGCAGGATCTGGCCACGCTTTTCGAACTTCTCGCGCTTGGAGGCCGACTCGTCGCGCACCTTCTGTTCCAGTGCGCGGACCTCGGCGAGGCGCTCCTGCATGCGCTCGATGTTGGCGCGGAAGCTCGCGGCGCGCGGATCGAGTGCGGAGGACAGGATGGGCACGGAGCTATTCTCCCTTCAGAACCGCGGGCGTCTCGGCGCGGTGGAAGCCGTCGAAGCTGGCGCTGGCCGGGTACTCGCCCATGGGGAACACCGGGCTGCCGAGCGGCGCGCCGCCGTCGATGGGCACGGTGACTCCGGTGACGAAGGCGGCGCCCGGCGAGAGCAGGAAGCAGATCACGGCGCTGACTTCGGCCTCGGTGCCGAGGCGGCGCAGCGGCACGTGATGCTTGAGCCGCGGGATCATGGCCTTCACCGCGCCGCTGTAGTGGTCCATGCCCGAGGAGGCGATCCAGCCGGGCGCCACGGCATTGACGCGGACGTGGAAGGGCGCCCATTCGAAGGCGGCAGTCATGGTCAGGTTGCTCATGCCGGCGCGCGCGGCGCCCGAATGGCCCATGCCCGGCATGCCGTTGCGAAAGTCGGCCGTCATGTTCACGACGGCGCCGCCGTGCTTCTGCATGCTCTGCAGGAACACCTCGCGCATCATCAGGAAGCCGCCGGTCAGGTTGTTGGCCAGCACGGTCTCGAAGCCCTTCTTGCTGATCGCCAGCAGCGGCGAGGGAAACTGGCCACCGGCGTTGTTCACCAGGCCGTGGATGCGGCCATGGCGGCCGACGATGGCAGCGACGCCGTCGCGCACCGCGGCCTCGTCGCGGATGTCGAAGGCGATGGTGTCGGCGCGTCCGCCGTCGGCCGTGATCTCGGCGGCGACCCGGGTCAGCTTGTCCTCGCTGCGTCCGGAGACCACTACCGTGGCGCCGAGCGAGGCCAGTTCGTGGGCGATGCAGCGGCCGATGCCGCTGCCACCGCCGGTGACCCAGATCACCTGGCCGGCAAAGGTGCCGGGACGCAGAATGCTGGCGTAGCCGCCAGCGGAGTCGCCAGTGGAGTCATTTTTTGTCATTTGCTGTCTCCTCCTCTGCGGCCTTCGGCCCGGGTGCGATTTGCAGGCCATGCTACGCAATGTTCACCTATAGGTCAACATCATCGCCCTTGCGTAAGAAAATGCTTGATCAGGGAATCCGGCGGCGCTAGGATGCGCACGAAGCGGGGCACTGGCACCCTGCGCAACCGGCAACTGGGGAGACCAGCATGGATTTGCAAACCTGCATCACGGCCTTGCGCGAGAAGGTGGGCGCCGACAGCGGCCTCGGCGCGACGCTGAAGTTCGACTGCGGCGCCGACGGCGTCGCCTATGTCGACGGCAAGGCCCTGCCCAACAGCGTCGACCAGGTCGACCGCGAGGCCGAGTGCACCGTCAGCATCACCCTCGACAACCTCGCGGCGATGCTCAAGGGCGAACTCGAGCCGGTGACCGGCTTCATGACCGGCCGCTTCGTGGTGACGGGCGACATGAGCGTCGCGATGAAGCTCAACCGCATCGTTTGAGGGAAGACGCGGCGATGACCGGCAAGGCCCGCAGCCGCTCGAAGCGGACGACGTCGGCAGTGGTGGCCGAGGCGCGCGCCGAGGATACCGTCGCCGCCCATCGCGGCGGCGACGAGACCGAACTGTCGGGCATCACCGAACTGGCGCGAGAACTCGGCGTCACCCAGCGCGCGATTCGCCTCTACGAAGCTCGCGGCCTGCTGGCGCCGCGCCGGATCAACGGCGGCCGCGCCTATAGCCGCCGCGACCGCGTGCGGCTGGCGCTGATCCTGCGCGGACGGGCGATGGGTCTGTCGCTGGCCGAAATCGAGCACATCCTGTCGCTCTACGGCGATCACGGCGAGGGCCACGCCAAACAGCTCGAATACCTGGTCGGGCGCATCGAGGAGGCGATCAGCGAGCTCGATTCGCGTCGCCGCGACATCGAGACCACGCTGACCGAGTTGCGCATGATCCATGGCGAACTCGGGCGCGAACTCGCGGCCCGGCGCCGCGGCAGGAAAGCCGTCAGGCCTTCCTGAGTTCGGCGCGCAGCGCCGCGATCACCGTGTCGTAGCGATGGGGGTCGCTGTCCTTGGCGGCGCCGAATACGGCCGAGCCGGCGACAAAGGTATCGACCCCGGCCTTCGCCACTTCCAGAATGTTGCCGGTGCCGACGCCGCCATCGATTTCGAGGCTGATGTCGAGGCCGCGCGCGTCGATCATCTGGCGCACCTTCCTGGCTTTCTCGAGCACGTAGGGGATGAACTTCTGGCCGCCGAAGCCGGGGTTGACGCTCATCAGCAGCACCATGTCGAGCTTGTCCAGGGTGTACTCGAGCACGTCGAGCGGCGTGGCCGGGTTGAACACCAGTCCGGGCTTGCAGCCGCATTCGCGGATCAGGCTGATGGTACGGTCGACGTGGTCCGAGGCGTCCGGATGGAAGGTGATGTAGGTGGCGCCGGCCTTGGCGAAGTCGGGGATGATGCGGTCGACCGGCTTGACCATCAGATGCACATCGATCGGCGCCGTGACGCCATGCTTGCGCAGGGCTTCGCAGACCAGCGGGCCGATGGTCAGGTTAGGCACGTAATGGTTGTCCATCACGTCGAAATGCACGATGTCGGCGCCCGCGGCGAGCACGTTATCGACTTCCTCGCCCAGTCGGGCGAAGTTGGCGGAGAGAATGCTCGGGGCAATCCTGAAGTCTTTGGGCACGGCGAACTCCTGAGGGTGGATTCCGCGATTCTACCGGCGGCGCGGCGAAGTGGATTCAGGAAATGTGATGATGGCCATAAACGGAAATTCGGCCGGATGCCGGCCGATGCGGGTCGGCTAGAATTGCGGCCATCCATACACGGGAATTGACAAATGATTCTGCTGACAGGAGGCGCCGGCTACATCGGGCTGCACACCGCTGCGGTGCTGATCGCGGCCGGGCATGAGGTGGTGCTGTTCGACAACTTCAGCAACAGCAAGCCGCTCGGCGTGCAGCGACTGGAAGCCATCGTCGGCCGGCCGGTACCCTGCGTGCGGGGCGACGTGCGCTCGCGGCAGGACATGGACGGACTTTTCGACCAGCATTCGATCAGCGCGGTGGTGCACTTTGCCGGGCTCAAGGCGGTCGGCGAATCGGCAGCGCAACCGCTGCGCTACTACGACAACAATGTCGCCGGCACCCTGGTACTGCTCGAAGCCATGATGAGGGCCGAGGTCAGGCGCATCGTCTTCAGTTCGTCCGCCTGTGTCTACGGCGAGCCCGATGCCAGCCCCATTCCGGAAACGGCCGCGTTGCGGCCGGCCAATACCTATGGACGCACCAAGCTGATGGTCGAGGACATTCTGCGCGACCTTCACGTCGCGGCCCCCGACTGGTCGATCGCCCTGCTGCGCTATTTCAATCCGGTGGGCGCGCATCCGTCCGGCCTGATCGGCGAAGACCCGAACGGCATTCCCAACAACCTGATGCCCTTCATCACGCAAGTTGCCGTCGGACGCCGGCCGGAGCTGCAGGTCTTCGGCGGCGACTACCCGACGCCCGACGGCTCGGGCGTCCGTGATTACATCCACGTCATGGATCTGGCGGAAGGTCATCAGGCGGCGCTGAATTGGGCCCTGCGCGATCCGCGCGAGGTGCTGACAGTCAATCTCGGCACCGGATGCGGCTACAGCGTGCTGGACCTGGTGCGGGCCTTCGAGCAGGCCAGCGGGCAGGCGATTCCCTATCGCATCGTGGCGCGGCGGGCGGGCGATGTGCCGGCCTACTGGGGCGATCCTTCATTGGCCAGGCAGCGCCTGGGCTGGACGGCGCAGCGCCCGCTGGAAGACATGTGCCGCGATTCGTGGAACTGGCAACGGAAGAACCCGCAAGGCTTCGCCTGATTCCGCATCGCCGTTACCTGCCCGCGAAGCGGCAGAGCGCGCCTGCGCCGACTTTTCGGCTACGAGCACTCGCCCGGGTTAGGGCAACTTGCCGGCCGAGATCATCCTGTTCAGCAGCAGCGGCCGGCCGATCCATATCAGCATGTCGTCGAACGTCGGTGAGCTGTCGCCCGCCTGATACTCATCCAAGGTGGCGTCGCCGTTGCGGAGGTCGGCCGTTAGATTTTTGCCGGTAGAAAATACGATGGCAACGGGAGCATTTGGCGTCGCTTCCGTCAACGTGTTGCCTGCTGTGTCCTTGATGCTGATCTGACTGGCGGCCGAAGCAAGCGTGAATGGAATTGCCGCGGCGAAATTATCATCCACCCGGTACCGCCAGTATCCGTTAAACGGATCCGACGACGCGGAACGCTTCTGACCCCAGGCATCGACTTCGTTGACCCCCAGGGTTTTCCATGGCAGGTAACCTTGCGCCCCCGGGGCGCAGGTGGCAGGGGCCTTGCCGTAGTTCGCGTTGGCTGGATCGGTCATGCTGGTCAGCATCGGACAGGGCAGCTTGCCATTGATGATCGCGTAACCGATCAGGGCCTCCCTGATTTCGCCGAGCGCCTTTTGTGTCTCGGCCAGGCTGCGCACGTCACGCTGCGCCGAGAGCGGCAGCAGCATGCCGCTGATCAGCAGGCCAACGATGACCAGCACCACGGCGAGCTCGACCAGCGAGAATCCTTGTTGACGATCCATTGGTGCCTGCTTCATCAGTGGTTTTGTGCGGCGAAATTGCCGATGGTGATGTCTTGCGAGCGGCCTGCCCGCTGGCCCGTGGTGAATCCGAGAAAGACCTTCTTCATCGCTTCGTTGCCGGCCGTCAGGCTGTCGTTGATCGTTATGGTATCGGTAATCGTCGGTATGCAGAGGCCGCCCGTGTCCACGTTCACAAAAAAGTCGGCGAGGGAGGTCGGGTCGCTGAGCAAGGACCGGCAGGCCAGGGTCGAGGGGTCGGAAGTGAGGTAGATGTAGGCGGTGACCGCATAGGTTCCCACCGGGGCCGCATAGGTCCTCTGGATGTCCAGCCGGACATGGTAGGCGGTGAGGTTGGTGAAGCTTTCTGTGACGACGCCGGGTGCGCTTGATGGATTCAGTGGCTGTGTGCTGGATGCTGCAGTCCCCGCGCCATGCGTGTTGTCATCGTCATTGGAAGCGGTAGTGCCCCAGTAGACGATGGCGGCGTGGCGATTGAGAAGCGTGACGGCGAAATCGGGATCGGTGGCCAGGGTGGCGTCACGGCGCGTATCCAGTTCCAGCCCGATCTTGGGCGCCTTGATCCGGTTGCCGCTTGCATGGGTGCCGGCATAGCCCAGCAGCCGGCCGTCCGTCCCTATGCCGCCGCAGAGGTTGACGGTCGATGGATTGTTGGTGGCATCGGCCACGACGAAGCTGAGGCCGGCATCGCGGGTGTTTACATTCAGCCTGAAATAGACGCTGAGGCCGTTGAAGAAATCCACCGCGGTCGGCGACCAGGTGCAGGCGCTTCTGGCGCTAAAGAAGTCGATGACCGATGTGCCCAGCCGGCTGCTGCCGGCAAAACTGCTGACCAGCGGCGAACTGGCGGCGGCGGTGAAGCCGCTGGTGCCGGTGATCGCGGTCACGTCCAGGGTGTTCAGGCAATACAGCACATCCTGTGTTGCCAGCTGGCTTGGATCGGCCATGGCAAAACTGGCTGCGCCAGCGAAGCTGTTGGCCCCGCTCGTCGTGTAGGCGCTATAGTTTCCGCCGCTGTCGATGTAGGTCGCATCGTTGGCCTTGTCCGCAGTCGTGCGCGGTCCCGACGTTGCGTGTTGCCCGGCAAAGACCAGCGTGCCCATGCAGCTCTGGCCATTGACATTGAGGCACTTGTTGGTCGGCGACGAGGGCGTGCAGCGCACATAGCGATACATGTCGCGCCAGTTGTCGCGGTAGGTCTGGTAATTCACCGGAATCGCGGGAACGCCGGTAGCCGCGGGGAACTTGCCGACCAGCTTGCTGCTGCCGACCGGCGTGCCGCCTCCATCGTGACTGAGCAGGGGCGCGCCCGGCGTGGCCGGCGCCAGGGAGGTGGCGAGCGAGGAGGACAGTGCGTTGATTGCCGTCACGAAATCACTGCGCCGCTTGATCCTGTCGAAGATCTGTTTGGGCGTGATCCAGACCAGCAGGTCGTTGTTGGTGATGTTGCCGCCGGAATCGATGACGATGCCCTGGGTGATCGGAATAGTGGTGGTGACCGCGAAGTTGTAATTGCCGTCGAGGTAGTCCGCGACTTGCGTCGGGTTGGGATTGGCGCTGGCATCTGGATTTACGCTGCGCATGTTGAGTCGGCAGGGAAGGCTGCCGGTGGGGCGGCGGCTTTGCGTTCCGATCGGCGTTCCGGCGGCAAACACCACGGCGGCCGCCCCGCCCTCGCCGCCGCTGACATCCGGCGCCGGGGTACGTGCCGCCGAATCGCTGCCAAGAATGCTGAACTGGCCCTGCGTGTCCCAGTTCATGATCGCCTTGGTGCCAGACGGTACCGCCTTGAAGTTGCCGGCCACGGCGTACCAAAGGCAGCCACCCTCCGTGTCGCGCAGGTCAGGCAGACCGAGAGTCTTGTAGGGAAACAGCCCGATCTCCGCCTTGCCGTCTGCCGTTGCGCAGAAGCCGTCGCTGTTGGGATCGGATATTCCATCGCCGTCCCGGTCGGGGCAGGGCAGGTAGCCAAAAACCTCGGTCGGATGGTCGTCACGATACGTGATGGCGTAGCCGAGCAAGGCTTCGCGCGCCTGGGTCAGCGCCGAATTGCTGCTGCCGGGATCGCTGCGGGCAGCACGCTGAAAGATGCTGATGTCCTCCAGTTGCTGCGTCAAAAAGTAGAGCATGCTCATGGCGACGATGATCACTAACATGAGAAGCGCTACGCCGCGCGAACGCTTCCGTCCAATTCGCAGGGTGCGAGCAGCCATTGCGTGGCGTTTCGGCTTCAGGGGCGACTGCGCTGCGGGGTGATGACTGTGCCGCTGCCCAGCCGCGTATTGCGCTCGCCGGTGGCTCTGTTGATGGTCTCGCCCACCTTGAGCTGCGCCGGCGCTTCTTCACCCGGTGCGAGCAGGGCGCTACCCGGCGTCCTGGGCGATATGGTTGCGGTAACGCCGGTGCGCGCGCTTTCGCCCTCGGTTTGTGCCTGGCGGTTGACCCATACGGTCGCCTTGCCGCTGGATCGATAGACGACGCCGTCGAGGCTCATGCTGGTGCCCTGCAGCGACTGCGCTTCCTGGACGTTGAGCGTGCGCTGACGTTCCAGTGTGGTGCGCCTTTCGGGCGTGAAGAACAGACGGCCCAGTTCGGGGGCATCCGCGGCGCAGGCGGGAGCGAGCATGGCTAGGCCGAGCAGACCCGGCATCATCCGGCTTGACAGTCTCATTTGCCTTCCCTCAGCGTAATCCATTCGAGTGAGCACTCGGCTTTCAGCTGGGCGTTGTTGCCGCGCTCGATGTTGCTGGGCGCAACGCGCTCGATCACGCAGGAGCGGACCTGAACCAGCGCCTGCACCTTGTCGCGGAGCTCGGCAAGAAACGCGAGCAACTCGCCTTCGTGCAGCAGCTGGATCTGCAGCCGCATCTGGCTCGCCACGACCTCGAAGCCGCCGGCCGCAGCACCTCCGGGCAGTATGCCGGCATCAACCGGGCGCTGCGGCGCGAAGTCGTAATCCAGCTTGAAGATGCGGCGCGCAGCCTTGATGCGGGCGATGGCTTCGACCCAGTCGAGGCGCTGTTCCGGGCCGATAAGGCCGCGGGTCTTGAGGGCCTGGAAGCGGACGATCTTGTCGCGCAGTTCCTGCTCCTCGTCGCGTGCCCGCGCGAGTTTGGTCTGGATGTCCTTGCGTGCGGCAGTCGCTTCCTGATGGGTCTTTTCGGCGCTCCTTTTCAGCTGCAGACTGGTCCAGACGGAGGCGCCGCCGGCCAGGGCCATGATGCCCAGGAAGGCGATGGCCCATTGCAGGCGTTTAAGGTCCTTGGCATCCAGCTTCATGCGTCCCTCACCGTAGCTCTCGCCTTGTTTGTCATAATGGACGGGCAATACGCACAGCGAACTTCGGGACGTCGGCAGGCTGCGCTTCGCCATCCTTGCCGGTGCTCCTGAGCGGCTTGTCGGATTCGATGTCGAAGGGTCGGCGCAGCACCCGGACGTCGGTCTGGGAAGCACGCAGTCGCTCGGCGAAGCTTTCAATCAGTTCGATCTGGGCGCGCTGGTCGCTGACAAGGCCGAGCGGAAGCTGCGCATGGATCTCGACGGTGACCCAGCCAGCCGCGGCGGCAGCGGCGGGCGTCGCTGCGCCAGCAGCCTGCTTTGCGTCTTTCTGGGCTTTTTCGCCGACATCGAGATGATCGACAATCTTCCAGGTGAGTTGGGTAAGTTCGATTCTCGGGTTGTCGTTCAGCGCCTGGCTGACGTGTATCAGCAGTGGCTCCATCGCCGGAGTGCGTTTCTGCAGCGCCTCGAAACGTCCTGACAGTGCGCGCAGGTTGTCAGGGGTGATGCTGATCTTGGGCAGGCCCTCGAGAATGGCGTTGTAGCGCTGGGTGTCGCTGGCGGTGAGGGCCTTGGTGGCTTCGGTCGTGTCGCGCAGGTCGTACAGATTGAGGGCAGTCTTGCCGGCAAACAGCAGGCACCCGGCGAGTATGACCCACGCTGCGCTGGTGAGCGCAAAGCGGACCTGCCAGAGATTGTGGAAGCGCCTCTCGCGGGCCGGGGCAAACTGTTGCGCGGGTGTCTTGGTCGCCAGGCAGTGAATGAACAGGTTGTCGGCGTTGCTGTCGGCGGGAACATCCTTGAGCTTCTGCTGACGGGCCGTGGCGACGAGATCGATGAACTCGAACTGAAGCTCGGCGGTGTTGCGACAGAAACCCTGCAATGCCGGTATCTGCCCGGGGTGGGCCAGAACCATGGTGCGCAGGGCGGCGCCGCGTGGAATCTGGCGCTGGGCGACGAGATACTGGAATATCTTGGCCGAATCGTCGGCGCTGGTGCGGCCGATTTCGTCCAGGCTGTGGGTGGCGAGCTGTGACAGCCGGGAGAAGTGCAGCTTGCCCTGATCGAAGAAGCTTTGTCGCACTCCGCCACGGGTCAGGCTGACGAACAGCACCGGGCCACTTTGACCCATCAGTTGGGGAGCGCATCCGGCAAGCACCAGTGGTACCGAATAGACCCCGACAAGGATGGTCTCCGCTTCGCGCAGCGTATCCAGCCAGGGCGTGAAGGTCTCGATCCGGGTGAGAGCGGCGAACAACAATTTTTCATCACGCCGGCCGACCGGTGAGCGGCCCAGCGAGATGGCGGCGGACAGTGGCGTGTTGTAGTAATACTGAACGAGGCGCCGCTGCAGCAGCGCGTTGCGGTCGCCGCCCTGGACATAGGGAAGCTCTTCGAGCTGGAAGCCCTCTTCGGGGATGTCCGCCAGCAGGTAGAAAAGGCTGGAGCGGTTCTTGTTGAGATAGGCCGCGAGCGCTTCCAGGCCTACCGGTTCATGACTGAACTCGCCCTCGACCTTGATGTGGCCGGCGCTCCAATGGTAGGCCGTGAGGAAGGGGCCATCGAGCAGGAGAATCCGTTTCGCGGCCATCAGGTTTTCAGCTTGGTGATGATGTCGTAGATCGGGCCGAGCACGGCCATCATGATCCAGCCGAGAAGCAGGCCGATGGTCACGGTCATGACCGGCTCGATCATTGACTGAACCCTCTCGATTGATTCGCGCACATCGCGATTGTAGAAGTAGCTGACATTGGTCAGCGCGGTATCCAGGGCGCCGGTGTTCTCACCTACCCGCAACATGCGCAGTACCAGCGGCGGGAAAATCCCCGCATTCTGGAAGGCGACGGTAACGTTCTGCCCCTCGGCAATCAGGTCGCCGACCTTTTGCAGGCCTTCCTTGATGATGAGGTTGCCGACCACGTCTTCTGTTGCCTTGATCGAGTCGAGAATGGTGATGCCCGAAGAATACATCATGGCAAATACCGACGCGAAGCGCGACAGGATGATCTTGCGCAGGATCTGGCCAATGTAGGGCAGGCGCAGCTTGACATCGTCGAAGTAGTAGTGCGCCGTCCGATTGGTGTTGACCAGAAAGGTGACGATGACGGCAAGGATGAGCGGCAGGCCGATCACGACATACCAGTAGCTGACGAAGAATTCCGAGGTGGCGATCAGTATTTTGGTCTGCGTCGGCAACTCCTGCCCCATGTTGCGGATAAAGCCGGCCATTTTCGGCACCAGGTAGATCATCATGAACAGCGTGATGGCGACCACGACCGTGGCGAGAAAGGCCGGGTACATGATCAGCTTCTTGGTGTGGGCTGCGAGTTCGTCCTGCCATTTGAGCGATTCGAGGAGATTGTTGAGCACCTGTGGCAGGGCGCCGGTTTCCTCGCCGGCCTTGATCAGGCTGACCATCACGCCGTCAAATGTCTGCGGATGTTCGGCCAGCGCCTGCGAGAGCGTTTTCCCGCCCTCGATGCTTTCCACCATGCCGGCGATTATTTCGCGAAAGCGCGGGTTTTCGATGGTGTCACGCAAGTCGGTGAGGCTTTCGATCAGCGAAACACCGGCCCGCGCGAGTTGCTCGAGATGAAAACAGAAGTTGATCAGTTCCGGGCGGGTGATTCTGGCGCGGCCCATCATGCCGCCTTGCTTCAAGGTGTCGCCGTTGATGAAGTCCAGGTCCATGCGCTTCAGGCGCATTTCGAGGTCGATCAGGTTGATGGCTTCGAGGTGGCCGGCCACCATTCTGCCGTTGCTGTTCATCGCCTTGTAGGCATAGAGGGCCATGTCTGGGTGCAGGTGGGCGATGCCGCAGAAGCGGCTACATCCGCACCGTCAGGTCGATGACGCGACCGACTTCCTCGATCGAGGTGGAGCCGTCAAGCACGCGCCGCAGACCGTCGTCGGACAAGGGGCGGAAGCCCTTCTCGCGCGCCATGTTGCGAATTTCGCGCTGTGTGGCGCGGCGGCTGATGAGATCGTCGAGGTCGTTGTCGAGGCGCAGCATTTCCATGATCGCAATGCGACCCCGATAGCCCTGGTATTCACAGTGGTCACAGCCAGCCGAACGGTAAAGGATCGGTGCCGGCTGGCCGCTGACGACCCCAAGCAGCTTGCATTCGTGGGCTTCGGCGGGATAGGGCTTGCGGCAATGGGTGCACAGGCGTCGCACCAGGCGCTGGGCGATGATGCCGATGATGTTGCCGGCCATGATGTCCGGCAGCACGCCGATGTCGAGCAGGCGCGGGATAGCCCCCAGCGCCGAGTTGGTGTGCAGGGTCGAATACACCTGATGGCCGGTCATTGCGGCGCGAAACGCCATCTCGGCGGTGTCCGCGTCGCGGATTTCGCCGACCAGAATGATGTCCGGATCCTGGCGCATCATGGAGCGGATGCCATTGGCAAAGTCCAGCTTGGCGGATTCCGCCACCGAGGTCTGGCGGATCATTGCCATCGGATACTCGACCGGATCTTCGAGGGTCATGATGTTCACGCCCTCCTGGTTGATGTGGGCCAGCACCGAATAGAGCGTGGTGGTCTTGCCGCTGCCGGTTGGTCCGGTAACCAGGATGATTCCCTCCGGACGCGCCACCATCAGCTTCATCAGGCTCATCTGGTGGTCGTCGAGTCCCAGCCGGTCGAGTGGCACAATGCCTTTCTGCCGGTCGAGGATGCGCAGGACGATGTTTTCGCCGTGGATGGTCGGCTGCGCGGCAACCCGGAAATCGACGGCGCGGCCGCTGATGTTGAGCGAGATCCGGCCGTCCTGCGGCGCGCGGGTCTCGGCGATGTTCATGCCGCTGATTACCTTGATGCGCACCGCCATGGCCGGCCAGTAGGTCTTGTGCAGGGCGCGGATCTGACGCAGGATGCCGTCGATCCGATAGCGGATGCGCAGGAAGCTGGCTTCCGGCTCGAAGTGGACGTCGGACGCATCATGCTTGACCGCATCGGTGAGCAGAGCATCGACCAGACGCACCACCGGCTGACTGTATTCGTCGAGTGACGCGGACAGGCTGCGATAGTCGATCTCGCCGGTTTCGATTTCGTGCAGAATGCCGTCGATCGAGAGCTCGTGACCGTAATACTGATCGATGGCGCGGGCGATTTCGGATTCGCCGGCGAGGAGCGTTTCGATCACCAGTTCCGGATGAATCAGCGTGCGCAGCTTGTCGAGGGCGACGATGTCGTTGGGATCGGCAATGGCGATCTTGAGTCGCTGCTCCGGCTGCGAATAGCTGAGCGCCAGCAGCATGTGGCGCTTGGCCAACTCGCGCGGCACCATGCGCAGGGCATCCGCATCGATGATCGAATTGGCCAGATCGACGGCCTTGTGGCCGAGCGACTCGCCGAGCGCGTCCCGCAGCGTGGCTTCGGAAACAAAACCCAGAGCAACCAGCAGCTTGCCGACTGGCTGGTTGGATTTCATCTGCTCCAGCAGTGCAATGCGAAGTTGGTCCTCGCTGATCACGCCTTGCGTGATGAGTATCTGACCAATCGGGCGGCGGGTGGTTGGTGAATTCATACGAGCATCATTATCGCGCATCTGCCTGCGAGGGCAAGCCCTCCGGCGCGCATAAACACGCTTCGTGCGCCGGGACGTCGGCCCGTGTCAGGGTTGCAGGGTCTGCAGTCTCGCGGTGGCCTGCGCCTTGTCGAATCCGGCCGGTCGGCTCTGCGCGGCGGCGATGGCCTGACTGTAGTACTGCGCGGCAAGTTTGTTCTGGCGGAGATGCTCGAGACTGATCGCGAGGTTGTAGAGGATGTCGGGATTGTCCGGTTCGGCGTTGTGGGCGCGAAAGTAGGCCTGCTGGGCCTCTGGCCAGCGGCCGTGGCGGGCATAGAGATTACCCAGGGAAAAATGAGGTGCCGCGAGTTCGGGCTGAGCCGCCGAGAGAGACTTCAGCCGGCTTTCGGCGGCGCCTGGGTCGATCTGTCCGCGGCTGTTGATCAGGGCAGCCATGGCTACCGCATCCTGCGGGTCGGCTTCCGTGATGCGTCGATACAGCAACTCGGCCTGGTCGCTGCGACCCTGACGTACCGCGATGGCCGCCAGGCCATGGAGGACATCGGTGTTGCGCGGGTCCGACTTCTGTGCGCGCTCGTACTCGACCTGCGCCAGGGCGAGATCGCCCCGATTGAATGCGTCAAAGCCTCGCATCAGGGCGGGATTGACCTGCAGCGGCGCCTTGGTGACGCGCACCGGGCCCTCCGACTCGGGCGACGCAGCAATGGCCTTGCTTGCGCGACGGGCCTGGGCCGGCGCCTTGGCCGCGACGGGTGCGGAATCCTCGTCGTCGGCCGCGGCCGGAGCTGCCGGACGGGGAGCACTCGCTGTTGCGGCGGCCGGAGCTGCCGGCAGCGTCGCAACAGTCGGCGCAGGCGCTACGGCGGCTGGCGGTGGCGGCAGCGGAACCCGCGTGGCCATCGGAACGGACTTCGGTTGCAACTGCCACCAGAAATATCCGCCGATGCCGCATACGGTCAGGAAGGTGACCACGCCAACCGCAATCGCAAAGGCTTTTCGCGCTGGCGGCTTGTCGACCTGTTTGGCAGCAAACAGGTTCTGCGCCGCCGACCTGCTCTGCGGGGCGCCTTGTTCAGGCTGACCGCGCCGCGGTTCTGCAGGCACCGCCGTATGCGGCGGTATTTCTGCAGCGGCAGCTTGGTCGGCATGGGGTTCCCGCAGGGGAACCGACGGCGGTGGCGCTCTCAGCCGCGAGGACGCGGCCTTCTTCGCCTCGGCAAGGAACTCCGCGTCGAGTTCTTCGAGATGCGAGGGCAGGTGAGGCAGGGTCGCTCCGGTGGGAGCATTCGCGGCGGCAGGGGCGCTCGCCGCCGATTCGGTCGCCGCAGGCTCGGCGGCACTCAAGGTGGGATGCGGTTCCAGCGCAAGTCCGTCCCCGGCTTCCGTCCCCGATGATTCGCCGGCGCCCTCGCTTTGCCCCTGACGCTTCGCCAATTCGGCCTTCTTGAGTGCGTCCATCAGCAGGCTCATTGAGGGCCTGCTCCCTGACGTTCCCAGCGCTGCGAGCCAGGCTTGCCGGAGAAGAACTCCCGGTCGGGTAGCTGGTCGCGGTAGCTGCGATAGTCACCGTTGATGCTCGGATCGCGGATGATGGTCGGCTTGAGGAAGATGACCAGTTCGGTCTTGGTGCTGGTGTCGTTGCGGTTGCGGAAGAAATTGCCGACGACAGGAATGCCGCCGAGGCCGGGCACCTCATTGGTGTTGAAGTCAAATTTGTCTTCCATGAGGCCGCCCATCACGGCCACTTCGCCATCCGACAGGCGCAGCATGGACTCCATTTCGCGTGTCTGAATTTCCGGAACGATATTGGCGACAGCGAGACCCGGAGTTGGGTCTGTTTTGCCTGCGCCCTTGAGGCTGGAAATTGTCGGGCGTACGTTGAGCAGAATGCTGCCCTGCTCGCTGATCTGCGGCGTGACACTCATGACCAGTCCAACAGAAACGGATTTGGCGGTGGACGTGAAGTTGTTTGTCGTTCCGGTAGTGGTGGTCGTCGAGTCATTCTTAATCTCAAAATAGACCACGTTATCCACGACCTTGAGCATTGCCGTCTGGTTGTTGAGTACGCTGATTTTCGGGCTGGACAGGACTTTGACCTTGCCGAAGGTCTCCAGCAGGCTTAGCGTCGAGGAAAGCCCCAGCCCCGGTGCGATGTAGTTGAGCAGGAAAGCGAAGGTTCCGGGCGGCGTCGTGAATGAACCCGCTGCCGCTGCGAATGGGTCTGGAACGGGCACGCCGGTCTGATTCTGGGCCGCCGAAAACCCGGCTTGAGGCGTGCCGGGACGCAGGGAGCGCAAGCTTTGCCAGTTGATGCCTTGCTGGTAATTGTCGCTCAGTCTGACTTCGGCGATGGTGGCTTCGATGATGACTTGCCGTCGGGCGCTCGTGAGTACGAGGTCGAGATACTCCTGAACTTTTTCATGCTGCCTGGATGTGGCGCGAACGACCACGACACCGGCTTCCGCGTTCACGATAATCGACGCGGCTTCGCGGAACGTGGTGCGTTTGACCACGGTGGTGCCCTGCTGTTGCAGGCTGGCGGGATTTGGGCTGCCGGCGAGACTGGTCGCCGCATTGCCTGACCGGCTTGACGAGGACTGTGCGCTCTGAGCACCGGTGCCGGTGGTGGCTTGCTGATCGGAGCGTTCGATGACGGTTTCACTCGATCCTTCCGGCAGGATCTTGTCGCTCTCGCGCAGAATGTCCTTCAGATTCTTTTCCAGCGACTGCCAGAAATTATTCTGGGTTGTACTCTTGACCGAGGTACTGGAGTTATTGCCGCCGCCACCCCCCGAGGCGCCACCCCCGGCGCTGGTGCTGGTCGAAGCAATCTGCGTGTTGATCGAAACCGTGCCGCTCACGTCGCGCGACATGTTGACGTAATCAACCTTGTAGTTGCGCAGGAATGGCGAGTCGGGCATCACGACAAGATTGGGGCCTTCCAGCTCCCAGCGCATGTCGACCTGCTTGGAGATGCGCGTCAGGATTTGCTGGAGCGTTTGGTCGATGGCGTTGATGGTGACGACACCGTTGATTCCGGGATGGACATCGACGTTGAGCTTTGCGTCTCGAGAAAGGGCGAAAAGCAGATCCTGCACCGGGATGTTGCGCACCGAAACCGAATACGACTCGGTCTTCGCGGCTGCCTTGGGACGTGCAAGCATTATGGTTGCGGCCACCGGCGGCGGAATGTCGGGGCTCGTCGCGACCTGGGCTTCGGCACGTATGTGTGCGGCAGACGGAGGCTGGAGCTGGATGCTGCTGCAGGCCGACAGAACAAGGCTGACAGCCAGTGCAACCGGGAACGGTGGAATCACAAGTGGGCGCAAACCAATCCCCCGATTAGAACTTTAGCTATAAGAATTAGCATAACACATTATGTTTACGATGCAAGTCAATGATTTTATTGATTCAGGTACTTCAAATTTCGCCTTGTGCCATGGTGCTAGCGAAGACGCACAACCTGACGAGGATAGGGCTTGTTCGCCCGCAAGGCCGGCGGCAAACCCCGTATCGCGGCAGAGGCGGCTTCCCTTGTTCCAAAATCTCCATAAGTGACGCCGTAGCGCGGCGTACCGCTGAGTTCTGAATAATAGACGCGGACATTGCTCATGTCTGTCTTGCCCGAAGACAACCTGCGCAGCAAGGTCTCGATTTCACCATGCCGTCCGGCGTCCGTGGCGAATACTTGAATGAACCAGCGATCGTTCGGCAGTTTTTCCAGCCAGGCATGTCCGGCCTGGAGGCGTTCGAGGGTCAACGGTCCGATACTTGGTTTGGTCGCGTTCGGCGGCAGTGCCGTCGCGGCGGGGTTCGGCTTTGCAGCCGGCAAGGACGGAGAAGTCGTGGTCGGCGTCGAGGGCGATGCAGCGACCAGCGCGGCAGGCGGCACTGCCGGAGATTGGGGTGGAGCACTGCCCGGCGCAGGCGGCGGGTCCGCAGACGGCGGTGAGGCGCTGGCCGTGGCAGGCGGCACGGTCTGCTCGGCACCGACCGCGGCGGGCACCGCAGATGCGGCGCTGGTGGCGCTCGCAGGTGCCGGGGGTGCGGCAATCGCCGTTGCCGGGACGCCGCCATCGGTGCGCAGCGCAGTCGACATCCAGACGAAGGCTGCCAGGGCCGCGAGGGTGAGCGCCGACGCGATCCAGACGGCTTGCGGCTTTCGTGCGGCCTTGCCGCCATAGGTTGCTTCGCTGAATTCACAGTCGCGAATGGCTGCCCGTATCTCTTTCGGACCTATCTGGTGGCTGCCCGAGGAAAAGGCCGCGAGCAGGCTCTTGTCGGCGAGGATGTTGATGCGACGGGTCAGCCCGAGTGAACTCCGCGCGATCATTTTCAGGGCCGGCACGGAGAATACGCTGGGGCCGCGATAGCCCGCGGCGCGCATGCGGAAATCGAGATAATGAGTAATGTCGTCGCGCACCAGCGGTTCCAGGCCGAAGTTGTGGGTGATGCGCTCCTTCAACTGCCGCATGTCGGGGCGGGCGAGGACATCGTTCAGCTCGGGTTGGCCGAAGAGCACCAGTTGCAGCAGCTTGTTGCGGTTGGCTTCGAGATTCGACAGCAGGCGGATTTCCTCGAGCGTTTCCACCGGCATGGCGTGGGCTTCGTCGATCAGCACGACCACCTGCCGGCCTTCACCGAAGGACTTGATCAGGTGATCCTGCAAGGTACGCAATACCAATGAGGAGCGGGCGTTTTCGGGAACATCGAGACGCAGTTCGTCGGCGATGGCGTATAGGATATCTTCGCGCGACAGCGAGGGGTTCGCCAGGTAGATGATGGTGACATTTTCCGGCAGGCGTTCCATCAGCACGCGACAGAGCATGGTCTTGCCGCTGCCCACTTCGCCGCTGACCTTGACGATGCCTTCGTCGTGGGTGATGGCGTAGATCAGCGCATCGAGCGTTGCACCGCGATTGGCCCCGTCGAAGAAGAAGTCGGTATGGGGCGTGATGCGGAAGGGCGGTTCGTTGAGTCCGAAGTGTTCCAGATACATGTCAGGCAATCCGGTCGCTCATTGCGGGGTGGCGCGCTTCTCGCGCGCCAGCGTGTCGATGCGATTGTAGAGTGTGGTGCGGTTGACACCGAGCAGTCGGGCGGCCTGGCTCATGTTGCCATGGGCGAGTTGCTGCGCGGCTTCGACGTAGGCCTCTTCCCAGCGGCGCAGCGTGGCGTCGAGGTCAAAGTCATGGCGGCTCTGGATGTCGTTCAGGGCAATTGCAACCAGCTCGGCCCTGCCGGCCGGAGTCGGCGCCGGCAGGACGCCGACCGCAAGCGATTCATCGCCGAGGTCCAGTTCGGCTTCGAGATCATGAACGCCGACCTCCTTGCCGGCGAACTTGGTCGTCAGGCGGATCGCGATATTGCGCAATTCGCGGACATTGCCGGGGAATCGGTAGGCGAGCAGACGCTCGGTCGCTTCCGCGGTGAGCCGGAAGGGTGGCAGGTCAGCCTGCGCCGTGTAGACAGCGCGGAAATGTTCCAGCAGACGGATGCGGTCGTCGCCGAGGTCGCGCAGCGGCGGTATGGCGACGGTGAATACCGATAGCCGGTGGTAGAGGTCGGCGCGGAAACGTCCTTCGCGAACCTCCTTCTTCAGGTCGCGGTTGGTCGCGGCCACGATGCGCGCTGACGACCGCCGCGCCAGAGTCTCGCCGATGCGCTGGAACTCGCCGTTTTCCAGCACGCGCAGGAGTTTCGGTTGCAGATCGAGGGGAAGCTCGCCGATCTCGTCGAGAAACAGCGTACCGTTCGAAGCGTCCTCGAAATAGCCGGCGCGTGGGCCGCTGGCGCCGGTGAATGCCCCCTTGCTGTGACCGAACAGCGTGGCTTCCACCAGGTTGGGCGAGATCGCGGCGCAGTTGAGTGCCAGGTAGGGTTTCGCGGCGCGCTCGGACAGCCGGTGCAAGGCGACAGCGGCAAGTTCCTTGCCGCTGCCCGACTCGCCTTCGATCAGCACGGGGAAGGGCGAGTCCGCGAACTGTCTGAGCTGCGCGCGGAGCTTTTGCAGGGGAGCGCTCTGGCCGATCAGGCCATCATCGATCTCTGTCGCTGTGTCTCTAAAAGACAACACTCGACGAATGAGGCTGCGCAGGTATTCCGGATCAGCCGGCTTGGCGACGAACTCCGTCGCCCCGAGGGCCCGCGCATGGCGCGCATTGAGTTCGTCGCTCTGGCCGGAAAGGACCACGATGCGGGTTCCCGGCGCATGAGCCAGGATGTCCGCAATCAGGGCGAAGCCTTCATCCGGGCGATGCGGCGTTGGCGGCAGGCCGAGATCGATCAGGGCGAGAGCGGGGGCACTTTTCTTGTCGCGCAACAAGCCAACCGCCTCGGCCCGCGTCGAGGCAGTCGTAACCGCATAATCTCGGCCGAGAAAATAGCCCAGCGCATCGGCGATCAGGGGATCATCGTCGACAATCAGCAACTCGATTTTGCCAATGGGAGCAGTCAAGGACGGCGCGAGGGTAAGTTAATGTGGGGCATCTTAGCGGAAACCAGGGGTGGTCAATTCCGGTTGTGGATGGCGTTTACCCCGCTCTTCGCGGGTTGACCCCAATCGCCGGAAGGATCGATTCTGCTAGAATTGCGCGCTGTGAATTTGACCGGGGTTCCCGGTGTGAATATGTCCCAGGAATCGCTTGTCGAAATCCGTGATCTGAACTTCACTTACGACAGCCGGCCGGTCCTTACCGGAATCAACATGACGATTCCGCGGGGCAAGGTTGTTGCGGTCATGGGAATTTCTGGTTGCGGCAAGACCACTACATTGCGCCTGATCGGCGGCCAGCTGAAGCCGACCTCTGGCGCGGTCAGGGTCGGCGGTCAGGTTGTGCACGAGCTCGATTCGGACGGTCTGTACAACCTGCGTCGGCGCATGGGCATGCTGTTTCAGTTCGGCGCCTTGTTTACCGACATGTCCGTGTACGACAATATTGCCTTTCAGATGCGCGAGCACACCAACCTGCCGGAAGCCCTGATCCATGATCTGGTAATGCTGAAGCTGCATGCGGTGGGACTGCGCGGCGCTCACCGTCTGATGCCGGCGGAGTTGTCCGGTGGCATGGCGCGACGTGTCGCCCTGGCGCGCGCGATAGCGCTCGATCCGATGCTGATGATGTACGACGAGCCCTTCGCCGGTCTCGATCCGATTTCGCTGGCCATCATCGGCGAACTGATTCGCAAGCTGAACGATGCGCTGGGCGCCAGTTCCATCGTGGTCACCCACGATGTGCAGGAGTCGCTGAAGATTGTCGATTACGTTTATTTTGTTTCCGAGGGAAAGATTGTTGCCGAAGGCACCGCCGAAGACATGAAGAACTCCACGGTTCCCTATGTGCACCAGTTTATCTGGGGCGAGGCCGACGGCCCGGTGCCTTTCCAGTACCCCTCTCGCCCCTACGATGAACAGTTGATGGAAAGCGCGGTGCGTCGTGGATAGCGCCATGGTGCGTGCGCTGCGCGGACTGGGGCAGCGGGTCACCGCGGCTATCTGGCGGCTCGGCTACGCCAGTCGCTTCTTTCTCGCGATGTTGCTGCACTCCGGTACTGCCCTGCGGCGCCTGCATCTGACGATCCGGGAAATCTACTTTACCGGCGTATTGAGCCTGATCATCATTCTGGTTTCGGGCATGTTTGTCGGCATGGTGCTGGCCTTGCAGGGTTATGACACGCTTGCTCGCTACGGTTCCACGGAGGCGCTGGGCGTTCTGGTGTCCTTGTCCTTGGTGCGCGAGTTGGGTCCGGTGGTCGCCGCGCTGCTTTTCGCCAGTCGCGCCGGCTCGGCAATTACCGCCGAAATCGGCATGATGAAGGCCACCGAGCAGCTTTCCGCCATGGAGATGATGGCGGTCGATCCGATTGCCCGCGTCGTCGCGCCGCGTTTCTGGGGTGGTGTGATGTCGATGCCCTTGCTGGCGGCGCTGTTTTCCGCGATGGGGATCTTTGGCGGCTACCTGGTCGGCGTGCAACTGATCGGCGTCGATGAGGGCTCGTTCTGGTCGCAGATGCAGGCCTCGGTGGATTTTCGCGAGGACATCCTCAACGGCGTGATCAAGAGTTTCGTGTTCGGCATCATCGTCAGCTGGGTCGCCGTGTTCGAGGGCTACGATGCCGAGCCAACCGCCGAAGGCGTTTCCGGGGCGACCACGCGTACCGTTGTAACATCGTCGCTGGCCATTCTGGCCGCCGACTTCATTTTGACCGCCTTCATGTTTACAGGGACATGACATGAGCCGTACTACACTTGACCTCTGGGTCGGATTTTTCGTCGCCGTCGGATTGGGCGCACTGTTGTTTCTCGCCCTCAAGGTGGGCAACATGGCATCGTCCAGCAGCGGGGATACTTATGCAATTCAGGCCAAATTTGATAACATCGGGGGCCTGAAGGTGCGCGGCGCGGTGAAGAGTGCCGGCGTAGTGGTGGGGCGCGTGGCGGAGATTCGCTTTGATCCCGAGGCTTATCTGGCCGTGGTGACCATCAAGGTGGATGCCCGTTACAAGTTTCCGCGCGACACTTTCGCGACGATCAACACGTCGGGTTTGCTGGGCGAGCAGTACATTGGGTTTGAGGTTGGCGGCGATACGGCGATGCTGAATCCAGGTGACACGATCAAGAAGACGCAATCGGCAGTGGTTCTGGAAAAACTGATCAGCCAGTTCATGTTCAACAAGGCCGCCGAGAATGGCGACAAAGACAAAAAGTAGTCGACAGGTACCTAAAAAGAATGAAGACCACGTTGCCTGCCCGTATCAAAACCGTCGCTGTGGCCGTTGCGGCCACCGGTCTGCTGGCCGGATGTGCAACCTCGGGAAATCCCAAGGATCCGATCGAGGGCTTCAATCGCGCCATGTTCGCCTTCAACGAAGGGCTCGATGCCGCCATCGTGAAGCCGGTTGCCAAGGGCTACGACGCTGTTTTGCCCTCGCCCATCAAGACCGGCGTCACCAATTTCTTCAGCAATATCGACGATCTCTTCATTGGCGTGAATAACCTGCTGCAGGGCAAGGTTCCGGAGGCATTCAGTGACCTGGGCCGGGTCATGATCAACACCACCGTCGGCCTGCTCGGCGTCATAGACTTCGCATCGGATGCCGGGCTGGAAAAGCACGACGAAGACTTTGGCCAGACGTTTGGCCGGTGGGGCGTCGGCAATGGCGCGTATGTGGTGATTCCCGTATTCGGGTCGCGCACCGCGCGTGACACGGTGGGTCTGGTGCTCGATGTCGCGGCCGATCCGGTGGCGAATCACAGGCCGACGCGGACCCGCGACTTGGCGTTGGCTTTGCGTTTCGTGAATGATCGGGCCAATCTGCTGCCGGCTGACAAGGTCATCGAGGAAGCGGCGCTGGACAAGTATTCGTACATGCGCGACGCCTATCTCCAGCGCCGCCGCAACCTGATTCACGATGGCAACCCGCCACGGGAGATTGAGGCGGATGCTGGGCCAGCCGATGGTCCGCAGACGGCGGAAGCGGGAGTTCCCGATCCGCGTGCCGAGCTAGCCCCTGTTGCGCCGGTGCCTGCCTTGCTGGTGGCCCGCACGCAAGCGTCGTCAGAAGCCAAATAGTGTCCCACTCCGGGGCGTGTTCCCCCAGCCCCAGTATTCTCAGGAAATCCAGAATGAAATCCCTGTTTGCACTAATCGGCGGCCTGCTTTTTGCCGCCACGGCGATGGCCCAGGAAGTCGCCCCCGACGTCCTGGTCAAGACGGTTACCAACGAAGTGCTGGAGATTGTCCGCAAGGACAAGGATATCCAGTCCGGCAATACAAAGAAGGCCATCGATCTGGTCGAGGCCAAGGTGCTGCCGAACTTCAACTTCACGCGCATGACGCAACTGGCAATGGCCCGCGATTGGCGACAGGCCAGCCCGGCGCAGCAGAAGATCCTGACCGACGAATTTCATACTCTTCTGGTGCGGACCTATTCCAAGGCCTTGACCGAGTACAAGAACCAGACCGTCGCTTTCAAACCCTTCACGCTCAAGGCTGGCGAGACCGATGTCCGGGTCCGCACCGAAATCCAGCAGGCGGGTGCGGGCAAGAACGTCGAGCTGGACTATTGGCTTGAAAAGGCTCCCAGCGGCTGGAAAGTCTACGATATCGAAGTCGGCGGCATCAGCTTGGTGACCAACTACCGCGAATCCTTTGCGTCCGAAGTGCGCAACAACGGTATCGAAGGCTTGATCAAGTCCCTGCAAGCCAAGAACAAGTCCGGCGAGGCCACCTCGGTAAAGAAATGATCCGTATCACCGGTGACAGCGTCGAGGTGTCGGGCCCGATGACCATGTCGGACGCGGCCGCGCTGCTCGCCGAAGGAGAAGCCGCCATAGCGTCCAGTTCGGCAAACTTCGATCTGGCTGCAGTGACGGATCTGGATTCCTCGTGCCTGGCCGTGGTTTTTGGCTGGATGCGGGCGGCGCAGGCCGGAGGGAAATCCTTGCGTCTTCTGAACCCGCCACAGAATCTGCTGAGTCTCGCTGCGGTCTACGACGTCGCCGATCTTCTTCCGCAGCACAAGCTCTGACCGCAGCAGCCCTCGGGTTGGCATGATGTCGGCTGCGATCCGCATTAAGCAGGTCTCCAAATGCTTTGGCAGCACCCAGGCGCTGGACCGTGTCGACCTCGAGGTTCAGCAGGGAGAGTTCTTCGGGCTGCTGGGTCCCAATGGCGCCGGCAAGACAACCCTGATTTCGGCGCTTGCCGGACTGGTTCGCCCCGATGCCGGCAGCCTCTGTGTGATGGGCCACGATGTTCAAGGCGACTATCGCGCCGCGCGCCGCCACCTTGGAGTGGTGCCCCAGGAGCTGGTTTTCGATCCCTTTTTCACGGTTCGCGAATCGCTGAAGATCCAGTCCGGCTACTTCGGCATTGGTGACAACGACGACTGGATCGATGAGATTCTGGAGAACCTGGGCTTGACGTCCAAGGCCAATGCCAACATGCGCATGCTTTCCGGCGGCATGAAACGCCGCGTGCTCGTCGCACAGGCCCTGGTGCATCGTCCGCCGGTGATCGTGCTCGACGAGCCGACGGCCGGGGTCGATGTCGAATTGCGCCAGACCCTGTGGGCTTTCATCCGGCGCCTGAACGAAGCGGGACATACCATCGTCCTGACCACGCATTATCTGGAGGAGGCCGAGAATCTCTGCACTCGCATCGCCATGCTGAAGGCCGGTCGGGTGGTCGCCCTGGACACTACGGCAAACCTGCTGCGCCGCTTCTCCGTCCACGCCTTGCGCTTGCGCACCGCCGGCGCGATGCCGCTGGAGCTAGCCCGTGACGGCGCAGAAAATGGCGGCTGGTGGTCTTTTCCCTTCGATGGCTTTGATCAGGTCGAGCCGCTGCTGGCAAGGCTACGCGCGGCCGGCTGCCGCATAGACGATCTTGAAATCGGCAAGCCCGATCTCGAAGAGGTATTCGTCCGCGTCATGCAAGGGCCGCCACAGGGACAGGTGAACTGAGATGTGCCACGGCGGCTTTTCCACCCTTTTCTACAAGGAAGTGCTGCGTTTCTGGAAAGTGGCCTCGCAGACGGTCGCGGCGCCCGTGCTTACCGCGTTGCTCTACCTGCTGATCTTTTCCCATGTACTGGAAGGCCATGTGAAGGTGCACGGCGTCATCTACACGGCATTCCTGATCCCGGGGCTGGTGATGATGTCGGTGTTGCAGAACGCCTTTGCCAATTCCTCGTCCTCGCTGATCCAGTCCAAGGTAACGGGCAACATCGTCTTCGTTCTGCTGCCGCCGATTTCCTATCTTGAGTTCTTCCTGGCCTATGTCCTGGCGTCGGTGGTGCGCGGCCTCGTGGTGGGAGCGGGCGTCCTGCTGGCCACGTTCTGGTTTGCCCCGCTGACGTTTGCCGAACCGGTGTGGATTCTCGTTTTCGCCTTGCTGGGCGGTGCGATTCTCGGCAGTCTCGGCGTGATTGCCGGCATCTGGGCCGACAAATTCGATCAGCTCGCCGCCTTCCAGAACTTTCTGATCATGCCGCTCACCTTTCTGTCCGGCGTCTTCTACTCGGTCAATTCGCTGCCGCCTTTCTGGCAGCAGGTATCGCACTGGAACCCGGTGTTCTACATGATTGACGGCTTTCGCCATGGCTTCTTCGGCGTCTCCGATGCGTCGCCCTGGCTGAGCCTTGCCGTGGTCGGCACGTGCCTCGCACTGCTGACCACATTTTCCCTGAACCTGCTGAAACGCGGCTACAAGCTGCGCGCCTGAGGAGTTTCATATGCTTGACCCAAAACAAATCGAATCATGGATCGCTGCCGGTCTGCCCTGTGAGTTTGTCGCCGTCCAGGGCGACGGTCAGCATTTCGAGGCCGTCATAGTCAGCAGCGAGTTTGTCGGACTGAACCGCGTCAAGCGCCAGCAGCGGATAAATGCCGTTCTCAAGGCGCGTTTCGATTCCGGTGAATTGCACGCCTTGTCGATGAAGACGCTGACCCCTGAGGAATGGAATGCCAATGGATAAACTGCTGATCACGGGAGGCATTCCGCTCTCGGGTGAAGTGGCGATATCCGGAGCCAAGAACGCCGCCCTGCCGCTGTTGTGCGCGGCGTTGCTGACCCGGGAGCCGGTGACTTTCACCAATGTGCCGCACCTGAACGACATCGGCACGATGTTGAAGCTCCTGGCGCAGATGGGCGTCAAGGTTTCACGGGAAGGCTCGAGAGTCGGCGCTGGCGACACGGTGACGCTGGATGCTTCGGGGCTGGACAACGCCGTGGCGCCCTACGAAATGGTGAAAACCATGCGCGCTTCGATCCTCGTGCTGGGGCCGCTGGTGGCGCGCGCGGGCGAGGCCAGGGTCTCGCTGCCGGGCGGTTGCGCCATCGGTGCACGGCCGGTCGATCAGCACATCAAGGGCCTCACCGCGATGGGTGCCGAGGTCGATGTCGAGCAGGGCTATGTGCATGCGCGCGCGGCACGACTGCAAGGGGCTCGCTTGTTCACCGACATGGTGACCGTGACCGGGACCGAAAACCTGATGATGGCGGCCTGCCTGGCGCAAGGTGAAACCGTGATCGAGAACGCCGCGCGCGAGCCGGAAGTGGTCGACCTGGCCAACTGCCTGGTCGCCATGGGCGCGCGCATTTCAGGCGCCGGCGGCGACGTGATCCGCATCCAGGGCGTGGATGCCCTGCACGGCACCACGCATCGCATCATGCCGGATCGCATCGAGACAGGCACCTACCTTTGCGCTGCGGCCGCAACAGGTGGCGAGATCCGTGTCACGGGCGCTTCGACCAGCTATCTGGATGCAGTGATCGACAAGCTGATGGATACCGGCTGTGAAATCATCGCCGAGCGCGACGCGATTCGCCTCAAGGCGCCGCGGCGGCTCACGGCGGTGAGCATCCGCACGGCACCCTACCCGGCCTTCCCGACCGACATGCAGGCCCAGTTCATGGCGATCAACGCGGTCGCCGACGGCACGGCGGTGATGCGCGAAACGATTTTCGAGAACCGTTTCATGCATGCGGTGGAACTGATCCGGCTGGGAGCCGACATCAAGATCGACGGCAATACGGCCTTCGTCACGGGCCGGCCGACACTCGATGGCGCCGCGGTGATGGCCACCGACTTGCGCGCATCGGCCAGCCTGGTCATTGCCGGCCTGGTGGCGCAGGGCGAGACGCTGATCGAGCGCATCTATCATCTTGACCGCGGCTACGAAGGCCTGGAGACGAAGCTGGCCGCTTTGGGCGCCGACATTCGACGGGTAAAATAGCCGCATGAGCGGAATCACCATCGCCCTTTCCAAGGGCCGCATCTTCGAAGAAACCCTGCCCCTGTTGGCGGCGGCAGGCATCGTGCCGGCCGAAGATCCGGAAAAGTCTCGCAAGTTGATCATCGGCACCAACCGTGCTGACGTCCGCGTGGTGATCGTGCGCGCCTCGGATGTCCCGACCTATGTTCAATACGGCGCGGCCGATCTCGGCATCGCCGGCAAGGACGTATTGCTGGAACACGGCGGCGCGGGGCTGTACCAGCCGCTCGATCTCAACATCGCCAAATGCCGCATGTGCGTTGCGGCGCCGGCCGGCTTCGACTATGCGGCTGCGGTCCGGCGCGGAGCGCGCTTGCGGATTGCCACGAAGTATATTGCCGTTGCGCGCGAGCACTTCGCGGCCAAGGGGGTCCATGTCGACCTCATCAAGCTCTATGGTTCGATGGAATTGGCGCCGCTGGCAGGTCTGGCCGAGGCCATCGTCGATCTGGTTTCCAGCGGCAGCACGCTGAAAGCCAACAATCTGGTGGAGGTCGAGGAGATCATGAGCATCTCCTCGCGGCTGGTGGTGAATCAGGCGGCGCTCAAGATGAAGCGCGGCCTGCTGCAACCGGTCATCGCTGCCATTGAGGCCGCAATCCGATGATTCGCCGGTTGTCGAGCCGGGCCCCCGGCTTCCTCGCCACGCTCGACGCGCTGCTGCAGTTCGACCATTCGACGGACGATGCCATCGAGCAGACCGTTGCCGAAATCCTGAAACGAGTCCGCGCCGAAGGTGATGCGGCGGTGCTCGAATACACACGCCGTTTCGACCAGCTCGATGTCGGCACCATGGCCGAGCTGGAACTGCCCCGGAGCGAGCTGCGGCGAGCGCTGGACAGCCTCCCGGTTGCCCAGCGTGCGGCGCTCGAAGCGGCGGCACAGCGGGTAAGCTCATATCACGAGCGGCAGAAGCTCGAGTCGTGGAGTTTCACCGAAGCCGACGGGACGCGGCTCGGGCAGAAGATCACGCCCCTGGACCGCGTCGGCCTCTACGTGCCTGGCGGCAAGGCGGCCTACCCGAGCTCGGTGTTGATGAATGCGCTGCCGGCAAAGGTGGCGGGAGTCGGCGAACTGATCATGGTGGTGCCCACCCCGCGCGGCGAGAAGAATGCGCTGGTGCTGGCCGCCGCCTGCCTGGTCGGCGTCGATCGCGTGTTCACGCTGGGCGGTGCGCAGGCGGTGGCGGCACTGGCCTACGGCACGCAGACCATTCCGCAAGTGGACAAGATCGTCGGCCCCGGCAACGCCTATGTGGCGGCGGCCAAGCGCCGCGTCTTCGGCACAGTCGGCATCGACATGGTGGCCGGGCCCTCGGAGGTTGTCGTTATCGCCGATATGTCGGCCAATCCCGACTGGGTGGCGATCGACCTGTTCGCACAGGCCGAGCATGACGAACTGGCGCAGTCGATCCTGCTGAGTCCGGATGCCGATTTCATTGCGCGGGTCGCCGCGAGCATCGAAAAGCTGTTGCCGACCATGCCGCGTCGCGAGGTAATCGCCGCCTCGCTCAAGGGAAGGGGCGCCCTGATACAGGTTGCCGATCTCGACGAGGCCTGCACCGTCGCCAACCGTATTGCGCCGGAACACCTCGAACTGGCGGTGGCCGATCCGGCGTCGCTGGTGGACAAGATCCGCCACGCCGGCGCGATCTTCCTCGGGCACTACAGCTCGGAGTCGCTCGGCGACTACTGCGCCGGTCCCAACCATGTGCTGCCGACCTCCCGCAGCGCGCGGTTTTCGTCGCCGCTCGGCGTCTATGACTTTCAGAAACGCACCAGCCTGATCGAGGTATCCAAGGCCGGAGCGCAAACCCTGGGGCCGATTGCCGCGACACTGGCGCACGGCGAAGGGCTCACCGCCCATGCCCGCGCAGCGGAGCTGCGCATCAAGCACTGAGCCATTTCCACATCTCCTTGCCATGCCAACAAAGAAGACAATCGAGTTACTGTTACAGCGGTTCGGCGGTGCGACGCCGGAAATGCTCAATCGTGTTCTTACGCCGTACCGACTTCGTGTCGTAGATATTCGGAAGGAAACCCCTTCGCCGAAAAAGACGCGGGCAGAGTTTCGTGCCGAAGTGCCCCAAGGCGTTTGGACTACTTTTGAAGAAGGAACAACGGGGAAAGTCGTTCCCCGCGATCATGTGGAGGGTAGCGCCCCTTGGAGGGAAGTTATCAAGGGCAGAATTCTCCGATCCTTACCGGATCATGTGGAGGGGGAGTTGTACTTCGATAGCGCGCGACTCGCCTCGGCATTGTCCGAAGTGAAGGTCGGTGACTATTTGGAGGTCGATCCATTCGGAGTTACGTCCAAGGTCGAGTCTGCTCTGTGCGAAGCAGCATTCTTTCTTCAGGCGAAAGAACTGGGGTTTCGGGTTACGCGCATGCCGGAGAATGTGGCCAAGCATGTCGGTACTCAGAACTATTTCGATTTCAGGCTGGAGAAAGGTTCAGCCGTCTATCGGGTAGAACTCAAGTCGCTTTGGGGCACAGACACGACCAAAGCACGACTGATCCATACGGTTTCGCGAGAGGGGGGCGGTAAGAACAGTGCTCGTGAAGACAGACAGGTTTGGGCTACGAGTTCCTGTCGCTTCAAGGATCAAGACATATTTGCTGTCTCTATGTGGCTGCGGACAGGGCGAATTACCGATTTCGCATACTCTCTGTCGGTTTCCGACGATGAATGCAAAGAGTGGGGATTGCCGAAGGTGCCTGCGCATCCTGTGCATGTTACGCAGAACCCCCCGATTTCTTCTCTACCGTCCGGACCTTGGACCGCTGATCTACTCGAAGCGTGTCGGCGCGTGGATATGTGGAACGTGAAGACAAAGCCGATACGAAGATAGTCGATTACCCGTTGGGGCGGGTTCGCCTGTAAGGCTTTCGTTCCTGCCTGACCTCATAGACACCGGACGCTACTTCTGTCGATTTCTCGCCGTGAACATGTGCGTTCATTAGGGCGACCGCCTCGGTGATTTGCTGGTGCGCTTTCTCGATCATATCTAGGCCCGATCGAACAAGATTGACAACTTTGTCTGAAACATCCTGGGGCGGCGGCAGGAATGGAACTCCCAGAACATCTTTGTCGGTCACGGTGGGATACATCGAAGCCGTCGCGTGTCTAGACAGCATTGTCTTGAAAGCTTCGGTCTTGCAATATGCAAAGAGTACTTCAGGCTGAATTTCTTTCGCACGTAGCACGCAGAATCCGTTGGATGCTACAGCTTGGTTTCCGACAGACTTAGTCACCAAGGCTACGACATTCCGCTCTGGGCGAACGGTGCTTACCAGGACATCTCCCGGGCGGACCATATAGGAGGCACGGCTTGGCGCGTCTGCAGATTGCATTTCGTTCGGGAAAGTGAGTCCGGTTTTGCTCTCGACGGAGGAAATATCCAGATAGGTAATTTTGCCAATAGCGGTCTTCTTGAAACGGTCGATGCGGGTATCGACAAGATTAGCGAGTCGTGTCTCGGATACCGCATCGAGCCGTCGCAGGATTGCTCTGGCGTGCGGGTCATAGTATTCGGCATCCAGTCTGTCGGCATGGATGACTTCCGACGACGATACTGTTTCGCATTGAATTGAAACGTACTCGGCGATAGGTTGAGTTTTGGCCCAAGAGAATTGCTGCGAACTCAGAAAGCGAGAGAACGTTTGCGCTATTGCCTGATAGTCGGTGGTACCCGTTGTCTTGGCACTGCTGTCCTTGCCAGGATTTGTGCTGGTCGCGAAAAATATTGGGTAGCTCTTGAGGAGCGACTCGTTCGGTCCAGGTTTTGCCAAGAACAATAGGGATGTCTTGACGGATGTATATGGCAGGAAGGCAAACGGATGCAGCCCCACGACTCCCAGGACACGGCATTTCCCAAATAGCCATTTTCGAAGGTAAGCGGCGGATGCGTTTGCCAGCAGACCTTGCGGCAGGACAATTGCCAGTCTACCGCCAGGCTGCAAGAGATTCACAGCGCGTTCCAAGAACAAATGTTCTCTGCTAACAGCCTTCCTGGACGATGGATCTTGCTGGGCTTCGTACGCTTCAAGTACCTCGGGATCGTCAATGGTTCCCGCAAACGGGGGGTTGGTAAGCAGTACCGAACACGCGAGTTGATTCCAGCTTCCCCAAAGTTGGGCGCGCTTATTCTTGGCGCCTCCATTTTTCGAGAGAAAGCCTTCCCACTCTTTGGGAATGGCGGAAGGAGACTCTCTGCCGTCTATGCTGTTTGCTTTGGATACGACCATTCTTAGCTTGGGACTGGCGGCCGAGAGCAAGGCTGCCACTTTGATTGCTCTTGCGCCATAGTCGATCCCCAGGCAGTTTGGTGCAGCCCCGTATTGCTTGAGCGCATACTGAGCGGCCTCGAAAATAAATCCTCCAGAGCCACATGCCGGATCAATGATTTGATCGTCCGGGTGTGGTGCTAGCACATCTACACAGAGGCGAACAACTTCTCTAGGGGTGAAATACTGGCCGAGCACGCCCTTGGCATCCCTTGCTACAAGTCTTTCCAGTGCGGCATCAAGCATGGAGAGGTCGGACCCCATGAGTCGCCAACCAACCAACGGGCGCATCGCACTTACCAGGTGCTGTGGCGAAATGCCCAAGTCGTCACCTGAACCGTTGAGGTAAGGCCAGCGCCGAATCGCCCGACGATAGAGTTCTTGTGTCGCTTTGTGAGTCGCTTCAGGCGTCTTGTGAATCAGAAATTTTTCCGCCTTGCCGGCATCGCACTCTGTTTCGTCAAACAGTTTGGCGGCGAGCAGCTTGATTGCAGAATCGAAGGGATCTTCTCCCGAATTCGACGCCAGTATTTGTTCGAACTCGGAAATTGCCGAACAGAAATCGGTATTATCGAGTTGCAACAACGCTTGAGCATATGTCACGGTGCGCCTTTCACTGGAAAGTTACACAAGTGTGTCACGACACGCCTGTGTAAGCAATCCCCGAGAATGCAATAACGTGAATTTTGTTGGAGTGCGTTGCTTGGTTCGCTAAGTAGCGACTAACTCAAGTGCGACTACCCCAATATTTCAGTCAGTGCAGCGATCAGCGCCGCGCACTGCTCGTCTGTGCCGACCGTGATTCGCAGGAACTGCTCGATGCGCGGCAGCTTGAAATGGCGCACGATGATGCTGCGTCGCCGTAGCGCCAGCGCCGACTTTTCGGCATCGTGCTGCGGATGACGAACGAAGATGAAGTTGGCCGCCGAGGGCAGCACTTCGAAGCCGAGCACTTTCAATTCGCCGACCAGCGTCTCGCGTGACGCGATGACCGCCCGGCAGGTCTTCTCAAAATACTCCCGGTCTTCATAGGCGGCCACCGCGCCGGCGATCGCCAGCCGGTCCAGCGGGTAGGAATTGAAGCTGTTTTTGACCCGCTCCAGCGCCTCGATCAGATCGGCGTGGCCGGCGGCGAAGCCGACCCGCAGACCGGCCAGCGAGCGCGACTTGGACAAGGTCTGCACTACCAGCAGGTTCGGGTACTTCGCGATCAGCGGAATCGCACTTTCGCCGCCGAAATCGACGTAGGCCTCGTCGATCACGACGACCGAGTCGGGATTCGACTGCAACAGGCGCTCGATGTCAGCCAGGGGCAGCAGGCAGCCCGTCGGTGCATTCGGGTTGGGGAAAATGATGCCGCCGTTCGGCTTTGCATAGTCGCCGACCCGGATCGAAAAGTCGTCGGCCAGTGCAATGGTTTCGAAGCTCACCTGGTAGAGCCCGCAATACACCGGATAAAAGCTGTAGGTGATATCGGGGAACAGGATGGGCCGCGACTGCTTCAGCAAGCCGAGAAAGATGTGGGCCAGAACCTCATCCGAGCCGTTGCCGACGAAGACATTTTTCGACTCGATGCCGTGATATTTGGCTATCGCGAGCTTGAGCTGCTCGGCATTCGGGTCGGGGTAGAGCTTCAGCGATTCGTCCGTGGCCGCGCGGATCGCTTCCAGCGCCTGCGGCGAAGGTCCGTAGGGATTCTCGTTGGTGTTGAGTTTCACCAGGTTGGCGAGCTTGGGCTGCTCGCCCGGCACGTAGGGCTTGAGCCCCTTGACGACATCGCTCCAGAAACGGCTCATGGTCAGGCGGAATGGTAGTTAGGGCAGTGGTGATTGAGGCTCGGGTTTGGCGTGCAGGCTTGACGTACAGCCTATTGTGCCGATGGTATCATGCAGGCCTCGACCCTTCGCTCGATCAAGACTGCCATGCGGCAAGCCGAAATCACACGCAGCACCCTGGAAACAAAGATCCGCGTCGCCCTCGATCTCGACGGCACGGGAGCCTCCAATCTCGCCACCGGCATCGGTTTCTTCGACCATATGCTGGATCAGATCGCGCGCCACGGCCTGATCGATCTGACGATCGAGGCCAAGGGCGATCTGCACATCGACGCCCATCACACCATCGAAGACGTCGGCATCACCATCGGTCAGGCGCTGGCCAAGGCACTGGGCGACAAGAAGGGCTTGCGCCGGTATGGGCACGCCTACGTGCCGCTCGACGAGGCTCTGTCGCGCGTGGTGGTCGATCTTTCCGGTCGGCCGGGCCTGGTCTTCAACGTGCCTTTCACCCGGGCCACCATCGGCGAGTTCGATGTCGACCTGGTGCGCGAGTTCTTCCAGGGTCTGGTGAATCACGCCGGGATCACGGCGCACATCGACGCCTTGCGCGGCGACAACTCACACCATCAGGCGGAGACCGTGTTCAAGGCCTTTGCGCGCGCGTTGCGCATGGCAGTGGAAGCCGATTCGCGTGCGGCGGGCGCCGTTCCTTCGACGAAGGGCTCGCTCTGATCCTTCCATGAGCACGGTCGTCGTTGTCGATTACGGCATGGGCAATCTGCGCTCGGTGGCCAAGGCCATCGAGCATGTTGCTCCGGAGGCGGATGTCCGCGTCAGTTCGGATGCGGCCGAAATCGGCGCGGCCGATCGTGTCGTGGTTCCCGGTCAGGGCGCGATGCCCGATTGCATGCGCGAGCTGTCTGCCCGCGGTTTGCGCGACGCGGTCGTACGCGCTGCCGCCGAAAAGCCCTTTCTCGGCATTTGTGTCGGCTTGCAGATGCTCTTCGGCCATGCCGAGGAGGGTGACGTCATGGGCCTGGAGATCCTGCCGGGGCGCGTGCCGCGCTTTCCCCTCGCCGCCATGGTGGCACCCGATGGCGCGCGCCTCAAAGTGCCGCACATGGGCTGGAACCAGGTGCATCAGGCGGAAGCCCACGCGCTCTGGGACGGCATCGAGGATGACGCACGCTTCTATTTCGTGCACAGCTATTACGTCGAACCACAGAATCCCGACGTGATTGCCGGCTCGACCCACTATGGCATCCCCTTTACCAGCGCGATTGCTCACGCTAACATCTTCGCTGTTCAATTCCACCCGGAAAAAAGCGCCCAGGCGGGGCTGAGACTGCTCGCCAATTTCATGCGCTGGAATCCCTGATCCAAGGCCTCCGGTTTTTCCATATCTTCACATTTTCCTATGCTGCTGATACCTGCGATTGATCTCAAGGATGGTCACTGTGTCCGCTTGAAACAGGGCGCAATGGACGATGCCACGGTATTTTCCGAAGACCCGGCGGCCATGGCCCGACACTGGATAGACCAGGGCGCGCGCCGCCTGCATCTGGTCGACCTCAACGGCGCCTTTGCCGGCAAGCCGAAGAATGAAGCCGCGATCAAGGCAATCCTCAAGGAAGTCGGCGCCGAGATTCCGGTACAACTGGGCGGCGGCATTCGCGACCTGGAAACCATCGAGCGTTGCCTCGACGATGGTCTGACCTACGTCATCATCGGCACGGCGGCGGTGAAGAACCCCGGCTTTCTGCACGATGCCTGCGGTGCGTTTCCCGGACACATCATCGTCGGGCTCGATGCCCGCGATGGCAAGGTCGCGGTCGACGGCTGGTCGAAGATGACTGGCCACGATGTGGTCGATCTGGCAAAGAAGTTCGAGGACTACGGCGTCGAAGCCGTCATCTATACCGATATCGGGCGCGACGGCATGCTTTCCGGCGTGAACATCGAGGCGACGGTGAAGCTGGCGCAGGCGCTGCGCATCCCGGTGATTGCCAGCGGCGGCATTGCCAGCATGAAGGATGTCAAGGCGCTCTGTGCGGTGCAGGGTGAGGGCATTACCGGCGCCATCACCGGTCGCGCGATCTACGAAGGCACCCTTGATTTCAGGAAAGCCCAAGCGGAGGCGGACAAGCTCTCCGGCCGCTGAAAGGCTTTGACCCATGCTCGCCAAACGCATTATTCCCTGCCTTGATGTCAACGCCGGCCGCGTGGTCAAGGGCGTTAACTTCGTCGAACTGCGCGATGCCGGCGATCCGGTCGAGATCGCTCGTCGCTATGACGAGCAGGGTGCCGACGAATTGACTTTTCTCGACATCACGGCCAGTTCCGATGATCGGGACATCATTCTGCACATTGTCGAGGCGGTCGCCTCGCAAGTGTTCATTCCGCTGACGGTGGGTGGCGGCGTGCGCCAGGTCGAGGACGTGCGCCGGCTGCTGAACGCCGGCGCCGACAAGGTCAGCATGAATACGGCGGCGGTAAATAATCCGCAACTGGTGGCCGATGCCGCGGGCAGGGTCGGTTCACAATGCATTGTGGTCGCCATCGACGCCAAGCAGACCGCACCCGGCCGTTGGGAGGTGTTCACCCATGGCGGGCGCAAGAATGTGGGGCTCGACGCCATAGACTGGGCACGCAAGGTTGAAAGCCTTGGTGCCGGGGAAATTCTTCTCACCAGCATGGATAGGGATGGCACCAAGTCCGGTTTCGATCTTGCGCTGACGCGTGCGGTTGCCGACGCCGTCGGTATCCCGGTGATTGCGAGCGGCGGCGTCGGCAACCTTCAGCATCTGGCCGACGGCGTGACCGAAGGCCGGGCTGACGCCGTCCTGGCAGCGAGCATTTTTCACTATGGCGAATACACCGTGCGCCAGGCGAAGGAATACATGCGCAGCCGCGGCATCGAGGTAAGACTGTGAGCGCGCCGCAAAACAGCCAATGGCTGGACGAGGTGCTCTGGGACGCGCAGGGCCTGGTTCCCGCGATCGCCCAGGACGCAGCGACGGGCGAGGTGCTGATGTTCGCCTGGATGAATCGCGAGGCGCTCGCGCTGACGGCCGAATCCGGTCACGCCGTGTATTGGTCCCGTTCCCGTGGGCGCCTGTGGCACAAGGGCGAAGAATCCGGACATACGCAGAAGGTGCTGGAACTGCGGGTCGATTGCGACAAGGATGTGGTGCTGTTGAAGATCGAGCAGAGTGGCGGGATCGCGTGCCACACAGGTAGACGCAGCTGTTTTTTCAACCGGCTTGAAACCTCGGGCTGGCGGGATGTCGAGCCCGTCCTCAAGGACCCGAAGGAGATATACAAATGATTGATCTTGAAATTATGCACCGCGTTCAGGCGACGCTGCTTGAACGCAAGGGCGCGGCGCCCGATTCATCCTACGTCGCCAGCCTGTATGCCAAGGGCACCGATGCAATTTGCAAGAAGGTGGCGGAGGAAGCCGCCGAGACCATCATGGCGGCCAAGGACGGCGATCGCCTGCATTTGGTGCGCGAAGTGACGGATCTCTGGTTTCACAGCATGATCCTGCTGACCCAGTTCGGCATCGGCGTCGATGACGTTATGGTCGAATTCCGGCGCAGGGAAGGCATCTCCGGTATCGACGAGAAGAACAGTCGGAACCCTGAAGCATGAGCGATTGCATTTTCTGCAGGATTGCGCGCGGCGAAATCCCGTCGAAGAAGATCTATGAAGACGAGGAGATCTTTGCCTTTAATGACATCAACCCGATTGCGCCGGTGCATTTCATGATTGTGCCCAAGCTGCACATTGCTTCGCTGATGGAGGCCGACATGAGTCACCAGATGCTGCTTGGGCGCATGCTTGCCAAGGCGAACGACCTGGCCCGGAGCCAGGGCCTCAACGAAGGCTTCCGCACCATCATCAACACCGGGCGGATCGGGCATCAGGAGGTGTATCATCTCCACGTCCATATTCTGGGTGGCCCCGAGCCCCTGGGGTCAATGCTTAAGCGCAAGGCGCCTTGAAAATTCACTGAGCGCGAGGAGAAAATACAATGGGATCTTTGAGCATCTGGCACTGGCTGATCGTGCTGGTGATTGTCATGCTGGTGTTCGGCACCAAGAAACTGCGCAACATGGGGTCCGACCTCGGTGGCGCGGTCAAGGGATTCAAGGACGGCATGAAGGAGGCCTCTGCGGACAAACCTGCCGACAAGCCGGCGGAGCCGCAGCAGGTGAGCGGTCACACCATCGACGTCGAGGCGCGTCGGGAACAGACCAAGTCCTGATCCTGGGCGGGTGAGTGGTGTCCGGGCGTTGGCTGCCCCGGTTCTTCCAGCCTGCCATACCATTTCCCAGTCCCCAACGAAACCATGTTCGACGTCGGCTTTTCCGAGTTGATGGTCATCGCCGTGGTGGCGCTGGTCGTCATCGGCCCTGAGCGCCTGCCCAAGGTGGCGCGTACGGCCGGGCTCCTTCTCGGCCGTCTGCAACGCTATGTCAGCGACGTCAAGGCTGACATCAATCGCGAGATGCAACTCGATGAGTTGAAGAAACTCCAGCAGCAGATGACCGATCAGGTGACGAGCCTGGAGACTTCGGTCACCCACGAAATGCGCGAGGTCGAATCTTCGATGAACAACGCGATCGCACCATTGGCCGCCGATGTCGCCGATGTCGCCGTATCACCGGCGCCGACTCTTGAGGCCACTCCGGTCGCCGCTGCGCAGCCGGTGGAAACGCTCGCGCCCGCCACAGCGGCCGCCGAAACACTGAAGTCCTGATGGCTGACGAACAGGAAACATTTCTCTCCCACCTGGTTGAACTGCGGGATCGCCTGATTCGCATCCTCATCGCGGTCGGCATTGTTTTCGTGCCGCTGGCCTTCTACGCCCGCGAGTTGTATTCCCTGCTTGCCGCCCCTTTGCTGGCGACCTTGCCAGCGGGTGGCCAGATGATCGCCACTGACGTGGTCGGCATTTTCCTGGTGCCGATGAAAGTGGCGCTGACGGTCGCTTTCCTGGTCGTCTTGCCTTATGTGCTCTATCAGGTCTGGGCCTTTGTTGCGCCCGGGTTGTATTCTCATGAGAAGAAGCTCGCGATACCGCTTCTGTTCGCCTCGGTGATATTGTTTTTCGTCGGCATGGCCTTTGCCTACTTCGCTTTTTTCCCGATGGTCTTCGGCTTCATGTCGAAGTTCGCGCCCGAGGGCGTGGCCTGGATGACCGATATCGAGAAGTATTTTTCCTTCGTTCTCACCATGTTCCTCGCCTTCGGCGTCACCTTCGAGGTGCCGGTAATCGTCATCGTGCTGGTCAAGATCGGCGTGGTCGACGTGGCCAAGCTGCGCGAGTGGCGACCCTATGTCATCGTCGGCGCCTTCGTGGTTGGCGCCGTATTTACGCCACCGGACGTGATTTCGCAGTTCATGATGGCGGTGCCGCTTTGGCTGCTCTATGAGCTGGGAATTGTCCTGGCGAGTTTCATCGTGCGTCCGGCTGCGGAGCCCACGGGGGAGTCCGACTACCAGCCGCCGTCGGACGAGGAAATGAACCGGGAACTTGATCGCGCCGAACAGCATTCGAGCGATCAGAAGACCTGAACTGCGGCGCCCCGGTCGTCAAGACCTCGCGCGGTCGCGGCTTATGGCTGCAAGCCAGGTCTCAGGATGTGCTCGCCGTTGCATGCCACAGGCGCAGCTTGTCGAGGGAAACCAGGTCAGCCTCGGGCAGGACCATGCGTGCGCCATCGAAGTTTTCGTTGATGGTGTAATCGCTGACCGTGACCACGGTCGGAATCCCAGCCGCCAGCGCAGCCGCGAGTCCGTGCGAGGAATCCTCCACGGCCAGGCAATCCCGCGGCGGAAGATTGAGTTGCTTCAGCGTCCAAAGGTAGAGTTCCGGCGAAGGCTTCTTGGCTGCGGCGACGCTTCCGGAGGCGATGGCATCGAACCAGGTATCGGCGTTCGGACCCAGATTGGCCCGCAGCAGCCCCACCACGTTCTCCAGCTTCGAACTCGATGCTATCGCCAGCCGCACGCCGTCGGTACGGGCGTCGCAGATCAGCTGGCCGATGTCGGCACGCAGGGGGATTGCTCCGGCGGCCAGCAGGCGCTGGTAATTTCGCGTCTTGATGTCGTGCACGCGATGCAGCAATTCGTCGAAATCGGGCCGCGCACAAGTGGCCGGGTCGAAATGCTCGGCGTAGTAGCGAATCCGTTCGAGGCCCCCGGTCACATCCAGCAAGGTGCCATAGAAGGCCTCGTCCCAGTGCCAAGACAGTCCAACCTCGGCAAACGCCGCATTGAACGCAGGGCGATGGCCGTCGCGCTCGGTGTTGGCAAGGGTACCGTCCACATCAAAAATGAGCGCGCGCAGGGCCATGATGAGTCACCACAAAACAAAAGTAGATACTAAAGACTAGCCGATTTTCCCTCTTGAGGGAAAATTCGTCGGCGTTTTTTTGGAAGACGCAGCACACGGGTTTTGCTGGGAGCGAGACGGTGCTACAGTGCACCAATTGGGCGTCGGCGTCCCGCTGACGGCCTTGGCGCAACACACTGTGAGTGGAGACCGAGCGCACGTGAAACCGACGAATATCGGCGCCCCCGATTATTTTCACAAAGTCGTGGATTGTCAGTGGGCCTGTCCGGCCCACACCCCCGTTCCCGAATACATCCGGCTGATCGCTGCCGGTCGCTATTCGGACGCCTACATGATCAACTGGCGCTCCAATGTCTTTCCGGGAATTCTGGGGCGTGTCTGTGATCGTCCCTGCGAGCCCGCGTGCCGTCGCGGCCGAGTGGACAAGGAGCCGGTGGCCATCTGCCGCTTGAAGCGCGTTTGCGCCGACCTCAAGGACGACATTCAGGACCGCCTGCCGCGGGCGCCGGAGAAGAAGAACGGCAAGCGCATTGCTTGCGTCGGCGCCGGTCCCGCGTCGCTGACCGTGGCGCGCGATTTGGCCGTCCTCGGCTACCAGATCATGGTGTTCGACAGCGGCGCATCCCCAGGCGGCATGATGCGCAGCCAAATCCCCAAATTCCGCCTCCCCGATGACGTGATCGACGAAGAGTGCGGCTACATCATCAATCTTGGGGTGGAAACCCGCTACAACCACTGGGTCAATAGCCTGCGCGAACTGGTCGATGGCGACTGGGATGCGGTTTTTGTCGGTACCGGCGCGCCACGCGGACGCGATGCCGACATTCCCGGGCGCAAGGAAGCGGCGGCGCATATCCAGATCGGCATCGACTGGCTGGCCAATGTCGCCTTCGGCCACACGACGAAAATAGCCAAGCGCGTGATCGTCCTCGGCGGCGGCAATACGGCCATGGACTGCTGCCGCTCGGCACGCCGGCTGGGCGGCGAAGATGTCAAAGTGGTGGTGCGCAGCGGCTTCGAGGAAATGAAGGCCTCGCCCTGGGAGAAGGAGGAGGCGATTCATGAGGGCATCCCGATTCTCAACATGCTGGTGCCGAAGGAGTTCGTTCATGACAACGGCCGGCTGACGGGCGTCCTGTTCGAAAAGGTGCGCGCCGAATACGACGCCAAGGGCAGGCGCAGCCTGATTGCCACCGGCGAGCCGGATGTCCTCATGGAATGCGACGAAGTCCTGGTGGCCATCGGGCAGGAGAATGCCTTCCCCTGGATCGAGAAGGACATCGGCCTCGAGTTCGACAAGTGGGGCATGCCGGTACTGAACCAGGAGACGCTGCAATCGTCGCTGCCGAAGGTATTTTTCGGCGGCGACGCCGCGCTGGGTCCGAAGAACATCATTACCGCCGCGGCACAGGGTCATGCGGCAGCGATCTCCATCGATCTGTTCTGTCGGGGCAAGAGCCTGGAGCAGCGTCCGCCGCCGATGGTCAACCTTGCCAGCCAGAAGATGGGCATTCACGAGTGGAGCTATGACAACCAGGTGTCAGAGGAGGAGCGCAAGAAGGTGCCGGTGAAGGCGCTGGAAAAGACCCTCAAGGACATCAAGCTTGAGCTCGAGCTGGGTTTCGATCCTTTCATGGCTTGCGCCGAGGCCGAGCGTTGCCTCAACTGCGACATCGAAACGGTATTCACCGTCAAGACCTGCATCGAATGCGACGCCTGCGTGGATATCTGCCCGACGGAGTGCATCACCTTCACCGGCAACGGCGAAGAGGAGGACCTGCGCGGCCGTCTCAAGGCGCCGGCGAAGGTTCTCGATCAGGCGCTGTATGTCTCGGACGTATTGAAGACCGGACGCGTCATGGTCAAGGACGAAAACATTTGCCTGCATTGCGGCATGTGCGCCGAGCGTTGCCCGACCGGCGCCTGGGACATGCAAAAATTCTTCCTGCAATGCGCCGAAGCCGGGACCGAGGTGAGAAAGACATGAGTACCACGAACGCCATCCAGAGCAGCAACGATTTCGTCATCAAGTTTGCCAACGTCAACGGGTCCGGTTCGGCCTCCGCCAACGAACTGTTTGCGCGCGCCATCATGCGCATGGGCGTGCCCGTGGCGCCGCGCAATATTTTTCCGTCGAACATCCAGGGCATGCCGACCTGGTATGAAATGCGCGTCTCGGCCGCTGGCTGGCTCGGCCGCCGCGGCGGTTGCGACCTGATGGTCGCGATGAATCCGCAGACCTGGGACCGCGACATTGCCGAGATCGAGCCGGGCGGATACCTTGTGTACGATTCGACCAAGTCGCTGCCCCGCTCGAGGTTTCGCGAGGACATCACGGTGCTTGGGATTCCGCTCACCGAAATCTGCAATCGCGAATACACCGATCCGCGGCAGCGGCAGTTGTTCAAGAACATCATGTACGTCGGCGCCCTCACGGCACTGCTCGACATGGACTTCGCCAGCGTCGAGAAGCTGATTGCGGATCAGTATCGCGGCAAGGACAAGCTGATCGGCGCCAACGTCAATGCCCTCAAACTTGGCTACGACCACGCCAAGGCGAATCTTTCCTGCCCGATCGGTCTCCGGGTGGAACGTTCCAACGGAGTCGGCGACAAGATTTTCGTCAACGGCAACGATGCCTGCGGACTGGGCGCCGTCTATGGCGGCGCCACGGTTGCTGCCTGGTACCCGATCACGCCATCCACCTCGGTGATCGAGGCTTTCAGCAGCTATTGCCGCAAGTACCGCACCGACCCCGACAACGGCATGGCCCGTTATGCCGTGGTTCAGGCGGAAGATGAACTGGCCTCGATCGGCATGGTGATCGGCGCCGCATGGAATGGTTCGCGCGCCTTCACCGCCACCTCCGGCCCGGGCATCTCGCTGATGCAGGAATTCTTCGGCCTCGCCTATTTTGCCGAAGTGCCGGCTGTCATCTTCGACGTGCAGCGTGGCGGTCCTTCCACCGGCATGCCGACGCGTACCCAGCAATCTGACCTGATTTCCTGCGCCTACGCGTCGCACGGCGACACCAAGCATGTGCTGCTGTTTCCGGAAGATCCGTACGAGTGCTTCACGCTCGGCGCCCAGGCCTTTGACTTGGCAGATCGTTTGCAGACTCCGGTATTCGTCCTGCTCGACCTCGACATCGGCATGAACGATCGCCTGTGCCAGCCTTTCGACTGGGACGATCAGCGCCGCTACGACCGCGGCAAGGTGATGAGCGAGGCGGAACTGGAAGCCGGCAAGAATTTCGGCCGCTATCTCGATGTGGACGGTGACGGCATTCCCTGGCGCACGATTCCCGGCGCGCACCCGACCAAAGGCGCCTTCTTCAGCCGCGGCACCACGCGCAACGCCTACGCCAAGTACAGCGAGGCGGGAACCGATTACGTCTACAACATGGAGCGTCTGCGGCGCAAGTTCGAAACAGCGAAGAAACTGGTGCCGGCACCTATACTGAACCGTGCATCGCAGCCCAGCCGCTTCGGTGCCATCTACTACGGCTCGACCAGTGCGGCCATGGCCGAGGCGTCGGCGCTGCTCGAAGGACAGGGCATCCATGTCAATACGCTACGCGTACGCGGCTTCCCGTTTGCCGACGAAGTGATCGATTTCATCGACGAGCATGACCACGTCTTCGTCGTCGAGCAGAACGAAAGCGGACAGTTGCGCATGCTGCTGATGACCGAAGGCCAGGTCGATCCGAAGCGTCTGGTCCGCGTGCTGCACTACGATGGCACGCCGATCACCGCCCGCTTCATTTCCGGCAAGATCGCCGGCGCGCTCTCGGAACACAAGGTGACTCCCATTCGCAAACAGGTGGCCTCATGACCTATCTCGCCAAACCCAAACTGCTGCGGGCCGATGCCCCTCGGAATACCCTCGGCTATACCCGGCGCGACTATGAAGGCGCCATTTCGACGCTGTGCGCCGGATGCGGTCACGATTCGATCAGTGCCGCCATAGTGCAGGCCTGTTTCGATCTCGACATCGAGCCGCACCGGGTGGCCAAGCTCTCCGGCATCGGCTGCTCGTCAAAGACGCCGGACTACTTCCTCGGCGCTTCCCACGGCTTCAATACCACGCATGGGCGCATGCCGTCGGTGCTGACCGGGGCTGCGCTGGCCAACCGCGACCTGACCTACATGGGTATCTCGGGCGATGGCGATTCGGCCTCGATCGGCATCGGCCAGTTTGCACACGCCATGCGGCGCGGCGTGAACATGACCTACATCGTCGAAAACAACGGTGTCTATGGCCTGACCAAGGGACAGTTTTCCGCCACCGCCGACAAGGGTTCGAAGAGCAAGCGCGGCGTGGTGAATAGCGACACGCCGATCGATCTGGCCGCCCTTGCGCTGCAATTGGGCGCCAGCTATGTCGCCCGCAGTTTCTCGGGCGACAAGGAACAACTGATACCGCTGATCAAGGGGGCGCTGCGTCACCGCGGTCCCGCCTTCATCGACGTCATCAGCCCCTGCGTGACGTTCAACAACCATGCTGGCTCGACCAAGAGCTACGACTATGTGCGCGAGCACAACGATGCCGTCAACCGGCTTGACGTGATCCTGCCGCGCGATCAGATCAGTGCCTCATACGCGCCCGGCGAATTGCGCCGCATCGTGCAGCATGACGGCTCGGTGCTGCATCTGCGCAAGCTGGACAAGGACTACGATCCGTCGGATCGCGTCGGCGCCATGAACCATCTGCAGGAGCGGCATGCGCTGGGCGAGATCGTCACCGGCCTGCTCTACGTCGATACCGGCGCAGAGGACCTGCATCGCCATCTGAACACGGTGGAGAAGCCGCTCAACCAGCTTGGTGACGCATATCTGTGTCCCGGCAGCAAGGCGCTCGACGCGCTCAACGCCTCGCTCCGGTAGCCGCGCTATTCCTTCGGCGGTATCGGGCGTTTGCCGATCGTGACCTCGATGGGCAGCGCGCGGCCGTCGCGCTTGAGGTCGAAACGCGCAGTTTTGCCGGGCTCCAGCGCGGCGATCAGCTCCAGCATTACCTGAGCGTCCTTCACCCGCTTGCCGGCCACCTGGGTGAGGACGTCCCCGGGCTTGACGCCGGCCTTGTCTGCCGGGCTGCCGCGCATCACGCCGGCGATCAGTGCGCCCTCGGTACCGGACAGCTTGAAGGATTCGGCAAGTTCCGGCGTCAGTTCCTGCACTTCGATGCCGACCCAGCCGCGCGTTACGCCGCCGGTCTTGACGATTTGCTCCATCACGTTTTTAGCCAATGAGACGGGAATCGCAAAGCCGATGCCCATCGAGCCGCCGCTCTGCGAATAGATTGCCGTGTTGATGCCCACCAGATGGCCGTTGGAATCGACCAGCGCACCGCCCGAATTGCCCGGGTTGATCGCTGCGTCGGTCTGAATGAAGTTCTCGAAGGTGTTGATGCCCAGATGCGAGCGGCCGAGCGCCGAGACGATGCCCGATGTGACCGTCTGGCCGACGCCGAAGGGATTGCCGATGGCCAGCACCACATCGCCGACGCGCAGGGTGTCGCTGCTGCCGAAGGCAATCACCGGCAACTTGTGATCGGCAGGGATGCGCAGCACCGCCAGATCGGATTCGGGGTCCGAACCGACCACGCGTGCCTTGTATTTGCGGCCGTCGTCCTGCGCGACCTCGATTTCATCGGCGCCGTCGATCACATGGAAGTTGGTCAGGATGTAGCCCTCGGGAGAGACCACCACACCGCTGCCCAGCCCCGAGCGGCGCTGCGACTGCTCGCCGAAGCGGTCACCGAAGAAATGCCGGAAAATGGGATCGTTGATGAACGGATGGCGCGGCCCCTTCACCTCCTGGCTGGTGAAGATGTGCACCACCGCCGGGACCGCCTTTTTCGCCGCGTCAGCATAGGAGCCCGGGCGATGCATCTCGCTGCCGGCGGGTGCTTCGAGCACCGTTGCCACTTCGGACACAACGCCGCCGGTGACGGGCAGTTGTGTCAGCCACTCGGGCTTCAGCGTCTTGACGACGAACAGGACGGCAACGCAAACGGTGACGGTCTGGGCAAAAACAAGCCAAAGGCGGCGCATAATTTGATTTTTTGTCGGGGCGTAAATGATGCTGGGGGATGCAGTTTTACGGGAGAATCTTCGCGCCTATCTGGACTCACTGCTGGAAGCCGCGCGCTTCCGGGATTATTGCCCAAATGGACTGCAAGTGGAAGGCCGCGAGCACGTGCAGCGCATCGTCTGCGGAGTCACCGCCAGCCAGGCGCTGATCGAGGTGGCCATCGAGCGTCAGGCGGACGCCATGCTGGTGCATCACGGCTGGTTCTGGAAAGCCGAGGATGGCCGCGTTACGGGTTTTCGCAGGCAGCGCATGGCGCGCCTGCTGGCGCATGACATCAACCTGTTTGCCTACCATTTGCCGCTGGATGCGCATCCCACCCTGGGAAACAATGCGCAACTCGCGCTGCGTTTCGGCTGGGAAATCGGCGGCCGGTTTGGCGAGCAGGACATCGGCTTCGTCGGCTTGCCCCCGGCGCCGACTCTTGCCGGTAAATTGGCGCAGCAGATGGGGCAGGTTCTCGGTCGCGTGCCCATGCTGATTGGCGATCCGGCGCGCAAGGTGGCGCGCATCGCCTGGTGCAGCGGTGGCGCGCAGGACTACTTCGAAGCCGCACTGGCTACCGGTGCCGACGTCTTCATCTCGGGCGAGATTTCGGAGCAGACCGTGCATCTGGCGCGCGAAACCGGGATGGCCTTCATCGCTGCGGGCCACCATGCCACCGAGCGCTATGGTGTGGAGGCGCTGGGAGTCCATCTGGCGGAGAGTTTCGGCATCGATGTCGAGTTTGTCGATATCGATAATCCGGCATAAGAGCCTGTCTCGCGGAATCACGCGCACGTGATTCCGCGAGACAGGCTCCAGTCAGCGCAAGCGGAAACTGACGGGAAACAGCGTTTGACGAGGGTTGCCGGGCAGGGTGCCGATGCGCTGCGCGGCCTCGAGCGCCGCCTGGTCGAGCAGGGCGTGTCCCGAACTGCGGGCGACTGACGCGGAAACCACCTGACCGCTGTCGCTGAGAATCAGCAGCAGGACCACTTCGCCTTCGAGGCCCAGCGCAATGGCTTCCGGGGGATAGAACAGGTGTGCCGAGAGCGCAGCTTGTGCGCGGCTAAGGGCGCGGCCCTGCAATGTGCGTGGCGGGGCGGCAAGGGGTGCAGGAATGGCGGTGCCGGCGCTGACGGCTTCGGTGCTGACGGCCTCCGCCATTGAAGTCGGTGCGGCAGGCCGAGTCAACCGGGCTTCGATGCTTGCAGCGGGCGCGGGGCGTTGCTGTACTGCCAGCCAGTTCGGCGCGACGATCAGGGCGGTGTGCAGGGCGAAGCTCAGCAGCAGGGCAAGGTATAGCGGCATTGGAACAATTCTAGGGGTTTGATTCTCGTTCCGATTCTCTATACTGGTTGCCATGAAGATTCTTTCCATCTTGCTGGTGTTGATGACAGCGCTCACGCCTGCACGAGCAGCGAGCCTGCCCGATCCAACGAGTTTTTCGGTTGCCATCGAGCGTGGCGATCTGGCCCAGGCTCGCGAGTGGCTGGACGCTGGCCTCGCCCCGGATTTCGAAGGCAGGCTGATCGGCACAGGGCTCATGATCGGCGCCTGGGAAGGCAACGTTCCGATGATGGAACTGTTTGTCTCGCGCGGCGCCGACATCAACAAGACCAATTCGCATGGCGAACAGGCACTGCTGCAGGCGGCGTGGAAGGGCCGGCTGGAAGCGGTGCGATGGCTGGTGGAACATGGCGCGCGTTTGAATCGCGCAGGCAGGGAATGGGGGGCCTTGCACTACGCTGCCTTCGCCGGGCACGCGGAGGTGCTGGCCTACCTGCTCGAGCGCGGCGCCGACATCAATGCGCTGTCCACCAACGGCTCCACGCCGCTGATGATGGCGGCACGCGAAGGCAAGGAAGCGATTGCCAAGGCCTTGCTGGCGGGGGGAGCCCGGCGCGATATCGTCAATGAGCAGGGAGACGACGCGCTGCGCTGGGCGATGCGCTACAACAACCTGCAAATCGCCCGGGAAATCGCCGGTCATGAGAGTTTTGCTGCAGCTGCTGCGCGGCCGGTCGCCTCCTGGGGACGACCGCAGCGCTCGCAGCCGGTGCCGGATCGCGCCGACCTGCTGCTGGCACAGGCACGCAGGATGGAGGCGGCGGGGCGTCGCGATGAGGCGCTCAAGGTCTATCGTGCGGCGCTCGCCGCGATTCGCCAGGCGGACGCGGCCTCGAGCAAAGCGAGTTCGGCGACTCGCGCCGCAACCGGGATGGTGATTACCGCGCGGCGCGGCAAGCCCGGCGCGCAGACGGCCGCGCTGAATTACGCCACGCCGGCGGCCGGGGCCGATCCCTCAAAAGTTCCCGAAGGGACGCACCGCGCTGGCGCTGGCGGGACAGCGAACGCTTCAGGCGTCGTACCTCCGGACATGGTCGACGACTGGTTGCGCCGCGCCCGCGAGCTTGAAGCGGCCGGCCGCCGCAAGGAGGCGCTGCAAGCCTATCGCCAGGCGGCGGGTGTCCTGCGCAGTGCAAGCCAGGCGCCTGCCCCTGTCTATTCGCCAATCGATCCCTGAGTGCTGCAAGGGTTGGCCGGCCGGCTATATTTGACATCTAAAGGTGTTTTATATTACGATAAGAGCAATCGCATTACGAAAAAGTAAATTGTCGATCACCGCCAAGGAGTCCCCATGAGTGAGAAAAAGTTTGCCTCGCACGCCGACCTCGAAGAGAAGAAGGTCAGCTTCAACAAACTGTCGGACAACGCCTATGCCTATACCGCGGAGGGTGATCCCAACACGGGCGTGATCATCGGCAAGGACGCGGTGATGATCATCGATGCCACCGCGACCCCCGTCATGGCGCAGGATGTGATCCGCTACGTGCGCCAGGTCACCGACAAACCGATCAAGTACGTGACGCTGACCCATTACCACGCGGTGCGCGTGCTGGGCGCCTCGGGCTACAAGAAGGAAGGTTTGCAGGACATCATCGCCTCGAAGCAGACGCGCGAACTGATTGTCGAGCGCGGTCAGCAGGACATGGATTCCGAGATTGGGCGTTTTCCGCGATTGTTCAACGCCGTCGAAAGCGTGCCCGGCCTGACCTGGCCGACCGTGGTTTTCGACAAGGAGCTGACGCTGTGGATGGGCGATTTCGAAGTCAGGATCATGCATCTCGGTCGCGGCCACACCAAGGGCGACACGGTGGTCTGGCTGCCGCAGCAGAAGATCCTGTTCTCCGGCGATCTGGTCGAGGCGGACGCCGCCTGCTACACGGGCGACGCCTATCTGGCCGACTGGCCGGCGACGCTCGACGCACTGGCCGCCCTGAAACCCGAGAAGATGATTCCCGGCCGCGGGCCCGCCCTGATGAACCCGGAGCGTGTGCAGCAAGGCCTGGCCTACACGCGCGACTTCGTCTCCACGCTCTACCGCAGCGCGCAGGAAGCCGTGGCCCAGGGTATGGATCTCGCCGCCTGCATGGCGCACACGCGCAAGAACATGGATCCGAAATTCGCCAGTGTGTTCATCTACGAGCATTGCCTGCCCTTCGATGTGACGAGGGCGCACGACGAGGCTTCCGGAATCCGCGATCCGCGCATCTGGACCGCGCAGCGCGATCAGGAAATGTGGCATGCGCTGCAGGCGGTGTGACGCTGCCGTCGATCCATACGCGAAGGCACATCGATGCTGACGACTTACACCTACCCGAAATTCGAATACCGGACGCCGCCGGAAATCGCCAGCGGCAAGACGCTGAAAGTGCCCGTGGTGGTGGTCGGCGCAGGGCCCGTGGGTCTCGGCGCCGCGCTCGACCTGCAACTGCATGACATTCCGGTGTTGTTGCTGGATGAAGACGATACGGTCTCCATCGGTTCGCGCGGCGTGTGCTACGCCAAGCGCGCGCTGGAAATCCTCGATCGCTACGGTGTCGGCGAGGCGGTCTGCAGCAAGGGCGTGTCGTGGAATGTCGGGCGCACCTTCTTCCGCGAGCAGGAGGTGTACAACTTCAATCTGGTGCCGGAACCCGACCATCACCGGCCGGGCATGGTGAATCTTCAGCAGTACTACCTCGAGGAGTACCTCGCGGCGCGCGCTGCCTCGCGGCCGAACATCGATCTGCGCTGGAAGAACAAGGTAGTCTCGGTGGCGCAGACCGGCAAGACCGTCACGCTCAAGGTGGAAACCGAGGACGGTTGCTATACCGTCGAAACCGATTGGCTGATCGCCGCCGATGGTGCGCGCAGCCCGATCCGCCGCATGCTGGGCCTCGACATTGAAGGCAAGGTCTTCATGGATCGTTTCCTCATCGCCGACGTGGTGATGAAGGCCGATTTTCCCTCCGAACGCTGGTTCTGGTTCGATCCGCCGTTCCATCCGGGGCAGTCGGTGCTATTGCATAAGCAGACTGACAGCGTGTTTCGCATCGACTTCCAACTGGGCTGGGACGCCGATCCCGAGGAGGCGAAGAAGCCGGAGAACGTAGTGCCACGGATCAAGGCGATGCTCGGCGCATTTGACGGAACTGCGCGGGAATTCGAACTGGAATGGGTCAGCGTCTACACCTTCCAGTGTCGTCGCATGGGCAGTTTCAACCATGGCCGCGTGCTGTTCGTCGGCGATGCCGCGCATCAGGTGTCGCCTTTCGGCGCGCGCGGCGCCAACTCGGGCCTGCAGGACGCGGACAATCTGGGCTGGAAGCTCAAGCTGGTCATGGATGGCAAGGCGCCCGCGGTTTTGCTCGACAGCTACTCCGAGGAGCGTGTCTTCGCCGCCGCCGAGAACCTCGTGAATTCGACGCGTTCGACCGATTTCATCACGCCCAAGAGCAAGGTCAGCAGGACCTTCCGCAATGCCGTGCTGAGCCTCGCCAAGGACCATGCCTTCGGCCGCGCTCTGGTCAATTCCGGGCGCCTTTCGGTGCCGGCCTTCCTCATCACGTCGAGCCTCAACACGCCCGATTCTGCGCCGGACACGTTTGCCGGACGCATGGTACCGGGGGCGCCGATGGATGACGCGCCGGTGCTGGAGAATGGCGATCCGGGCTGGCTGCTGAACAAGGTCGGCAACTGCTTCTTCGCGCTCTACTTCGCCGATGATCCCGCTGCGCTGGATGTCGCGACCGTCGCGACCTTGTCCGCTCTGTCCTTCGACAATATTGCGGTGCAGCCCCTGGTGATTTCGCGCAAGCCGGGAACGGTCGTTGGCGGCATTCCGGGTCTCGAAGATCCACGCGGCATCGCCGCGCAGCGTTATGACGCGAAGCACGGCACGGTTTATCTGCTGCGTCCCGACCAGCATGTCGCCGCGCGCTGGCGCAACCTCGATGCAAAAAAGGTCAAGGCCGCGGTCGCCCGCGCCACCTGCAACGCCTGAAAGGAGCCAGCAATATGTACCCCTACGCTCGAAAAATCACCTCGCTGCCCTCCGGGGCGGCTAACACCTTCCTTGAGACGGCTCTGCGGGAGGCGTCATGGCACTCAATCTGAACCCCAATTTCTCCGAAGCCGGCAAGCGCTATTTCAACGCCTATTCGCCCGGCGACGACTTCTACGAAATGCTCATCAACACGCACCGCGACTTGTCCGACGAGCAATCCGAGTTGCTCAATGCGCGCCTGATCCTGCTGCTTGCCAATCACATCGGTGATATCGGCACGCTGCGCGAAGCCCTCAACGTCGCCCGCGAAGGAGTCTGAACATGACCGCCAGCCTCGTCAGGAAAGTTCACCACGTCGCCTATCGCTGCAAGGATGCCAAGGAAACCGTCGAGTGGTACGGCAAGTACCTCAACATGGGTTTCATTCTGGCGATCGCCGAGGACGAAGTGCCCTCGACCAAGGCCCCCGATCCCTACATGCACGTCTTCATCGATGCCGGGGCCGGCAACATCCTCGCCTTCTTCGAACTGCCTACCCAGCCGGAGATGGGGCGCGATCCGAATACGCCCAGCTGGACCCAGCATCTGGCGCTGGAAGTGGGCAGCATGGAGGAAATGCTGGCCGCCAAGGCGCGACTGGAGGCGGACGGCATCGAAGTCATCGGCCCCACCGATCACACGATTTTCAAGTCCATCTATTTCTTCGACCCGAGCGGCCATCGCCTGGAACTCGCCGTCAATACCGGTACACCGGAAATGATGAGGCGTCTCGACGACGTGAAGTGGGACATGCTCAATGAGTGGGCGAAGACCCGCAAGGCTCCCCAGCACGCGCGCTGGATGCATGACGGCACGTATTCGGCAACGGAAGCCAAGTCGTGAAACTTGCCACGCTCAAGCATGGCGGTCGCGACGGCACGCTGGTCGTCGTCAGTCGCGATCTGGCTCGCTGCCAGGCTGTTCCCGAGATTGCGCAGACGCTGCAGCAGGCGCTCGACAACTGGGATGAGGTGATCGCCAAACTTGAACTGGTATACGACATGCTCAACAACGGACATGCGCGTCATGCCATTGCCTTCGAGCCCCGACATTGCCACAGCCCGCTGCCGCGCGCTTACCAGTGGGCGGACGGTTCGGCCTACATCAATCACGTCGAACTGGTGCGCAAGGCCCGCGGCGCCGAACTGCCGCCCGAGTTTCATGTCGATCCGCTGATGTATCAGGGGGGCTCCGACAGCTTCATCGGTCCCTGCGACATGGTGCTGGCCGGCGATGAAGCCTGGGGCATCGACTTCGAAGCCGAGGTGGCGGTGGTGACCGGCGATGTGCCGATTGGCGCCACTACGGAACAATGCGCGCAGCAGATCCGCCTGCTGATGCTGGTGAACGATGTCAGCCTGCGCAACCTGATCCCGGCGGAACTGGCCAAGGGTTTCGGCTTCCTGCAGTCCAAGCCGGCCTCGGCATTTTCCCCGGTGGCCGCCACACCGGATGAACTGGGCCCGGCCTGGAAAGACGCCAAGCTGCATCTGCCGCTGCAGGTCGAGCTCAACGGCAAGCCCTTCGGCAAGCCCGACGCCGGCGTGGATATGACTTTCAGCTTCGCTCAGCTGATTGCGCATGTGGCGAAAACGCGCGAACTCGAGGCCGGCTCGATCGTCGGCTCGGGCACGGTGTCGAACAAGCAGGGGGGCCTGTTCGGCTCCTCGGTGGCCAATGGCGGCGTGGGCTACTGCTGCATCGCCGAAGTCAGGATGTACGAAACCATTGAAGAGGGAAAGCCGAAGACGCCCTTCATGCACTTCGGTGATCGCGTCAGAATCGAGATGCAGGATGACCACGGCGCCAGCATCTTCGGCGCCATCGATCAGGTCGTCGAGCGCTACAGCCCGACCGTTTGACCCGCGCCTGAAATCTCTTTCAGGACTTCTATCAGCAACAGGATTTCTTCGGCTACCGCTTGCGGGAATCCTGCCCGCGCACCATCGCGGTTGTCTTCCAGCAGGTGCCGCAGATAGGACATGCACTCCGCCGACTGCCCCCAGGTCTTCTGTACCTGCTCTGCCACGCGAGGAAATTTCTCCAATGTTGGCGTCTCGCCCTTGTCTGCCCTTACCCAGTCTTCCGCCTGAACGTTGAAATGCTTGCGCAGTTTCTCGGCGGTTTCCACAAACTCCGCTTGCTGGCCGCGTTTGCGATAGATGCCGAGTAGTTTCAGCCAGTGGTAGACGGCTTGGCGCGGATTGGCTTCGGTGTATTCGAGCAGGGCTTGTGCCGCCCCCTGGTCAAGCCCCATTGACAGCATGATCTCGGCCAGTTGCAGCGTGGGTTCGACATTGGTTTCCGGTGTGCTCTCTGGAACGGCGGGGTAGACATTCTTCCGTGGTCGTCGCGCTTTGGCCTCCGCACGCGCCACGGATTCCGGATCGGCTTCTTCCAGTGAAAAGTCTATGACCGGAGCTTCGGCCGGCGGCGGCGCTGCTGGCTTGACTTCCTCCAGTTTCGGCGTGGCCGCCGGTTCGACCGCCGGCGCAGTGACCGGTGCCGGAGCGGGCGCGGCCTCGATGGCTTTGCTCTTTATGTGAGGTTCGAGCCGTGCTGGTTCACCGCGAGGCTTGGCGGCCGGTGCCACATGGGTCGGCTGCTGCACTGCGATCGATGGAGCGGCGGCAGGCACTGCAACTATTGGCGCACTGGCGGGCACGCTTTCGACTGGCGGCACCGTCGCCAGCGGCATCGCGAGCGGTGCGGCGGCAGGGGAGCCTGCTTCCGTGGCAGTGCCGGGAGCCGCCTCGGGATACTGGGCGGATTTCCGGCGCCGGAACCACCAGAGGGCCACCAAGGTCCCTGCGGCAACGTTGGCCAGCAACAGGCGCGAGCCGTTGCTGTCTGACTCGGGTGGTTCTGTCGCGACGGGCGCAACAACCGGTTTCTGTGCAGCGGCGGGTGTTTGTGCAGGAATGCTGCGTACCAAACGGCTGATCTCGGCTACCGTTCTTTCCATGCGTTGCAGACTGTCGAGCATCTCCTGCACGCTTTGGGTTTCCTCAACACCGCTCATGCCCGCGCGCCATTCGACGCGCAGCACCGAGCGCTCGTCCTCCGAAACCTTGCCGATGCGGCGGGTATCCAGCTGCTCGCTGCGCCGCAGGGCCGGATCGGGGGCAGCAGCAGTGGTGCCGGCCGCAGGCAGCGAAGCCAGTGCCGACAAGGCGGCGCAGAACCAGCCGATAGGCATTCGGCGACTGGAAACGGTGGTGGCCGCGGCTTTTGGCATCGAATTGGACAGCGCTAGGATGCTGCCATTCTAGTCGCTGTCGTGGATGCCCGCTTTGCTTGAGCAGGTACGGGCAAACCCCCTAAATTGCATTTTTGTCGCGGACGGCGCACCTGCTGCGATGCTGAAATTCGAAGGAGTCCGGTTTCAGTCTCCGGCGGGGACATAATGCCGGCGTCAGCCTCCATTGAAACTTCGTAGCGAAGGATAAGCATGAAGCTCTACAACTACTTTCGCAGCTCCGCCAGTTTTCGCGTGCGCATTGCGTTGGCGCTGAAAGGCCTCGACTACGAGTATGTGCCAGTGCATCTCGTGAAAGAGGGTGGCCAGCAGTTTGCTGACGAGTTCAAGGCGATGAATCCCGCCGCCCTGGTGCCTGTACTGGATGACGATGGAATCGTATTGACGCAGTCGCTGGCCATCATCGAGTATCTGGACGAGACGCGACCGCAGCCTCCACTGCTTCCCGCCGATGCAGTCGGCCGTGCGCGGGTGAGGGCGCTTGCGCTGGCAATTGCCTGTGAGATCCATCCGCTCAACAACCTGCGTGTGCTGGGCTACCTGAGCAAGACGCTGGGGGTTTCCGAGGAACAGAGAAACACCTGGTACCGCCATTGGGTGGAGACCGGACTGGCAACGCTCGAGACGATGCTGGCCAAGGATCCGCGTACGGGAAGCTGCTGCCACGGAGACACTCCCACCTTGGCGGACGTCTGCCTGGTGCCGCAGATTTTCAATGCGCAGCGCTTCAAGGCCAGGCTCGATCACGTGCCGACGGTGGTGCGCATCCACCAGCACTGCCTGACGCTGCCGGCCTTCGCGCAATCCGTGCCGGCGCTGCAGCCCGACGCCGAGTAATCAGCGTTTAAGTCGCGCGGCAAACAGCTTGCGCAGCTTGGCTGCCTTGGGCGCGACGACGGCTTGGCAATATCCCTGCAGCGGATTGTTGGCGAAGTAGTTCTGGTGATACTTTTCCGCCGGCCAGAAAGTCGGCGCTGGCGACACGGCGGTGACGATGGGAGAGGGCCATATTTTTGCCGCCGCGAGTTCCGCGATCAGCGCCCTGGCTGTCTTTTCCTGTTCGGCACCGTGCGTGAATATTACCGAGCGGTATTGGCTGCCGACATCGCTGCCCTGGCGGTTGGGCGTGGTCGGGTCGTGGATGGCAAAGAAGGCTTGCAGTAGCGTACGGTAGTCGATCACGGCCGGATCGAAGCGTACTTCGACCACTTCGGCGTGGCCGGTTTCGCCGCTGCATACGCTGCCGTAATCCGGATTCGACATCGGTCCGCCGGCATAGCCGGAGACCACCGATTCGACGCCGGCGAGTTGCACGAAAGCCGCTTCGAGGCACCAGAAGCAACCGCCGCCGAGTGTGGCAACTTCGGTGGCAACTTCGGTGCTGCGTTCGCTATTCATACTCGCCGAATTGCCTGGTGGTCTCGAGCTTCAGACCCGCTCGATGATGATGGCGATGCCCTGGCCGACGCCGATGCACATGGTGCATAGGGCGTAGCGACCACCCGTACGATGCAACTGATACATGGCGGTGGTCACCAGGCGTGCGCCGCTCATGCCCAGCGGATGGCCGATCGCAATCGCGCCGCCGTTGGGGTTGACCCGCGCATCGTCATCCGCCAGACCGAGATCGCGGGTGACCGCCAAACCCTGTGCGGCAAAGGCTTCGTTGAGTTCGATGACATCCATCTGGTCGAGCCGCAGCCCGGTTTGCGCCAGCAGTTTCTTCACCGCCGGCGCGGGACCGAAACCCATGATGCGCGGCGCGACACCTGCCGTGGCCATGGCCACGATGCGCGCCTTCGGCGTCAGGCCGTGCTGCCTGGCAGCTGCTTCCGAGGCGATCAGCAGGGCGCAGGCGCCGTCATTGACGCCGGAGGCATTGCCTGCAGTGACCGTGAGTTCGGGGCCGTTGATGCCCTTGAGTTTGGCAAGTTGTTCCAGCGTGGTGTCGGGGCGCGGATGTTCGTCGGTATCGAAAATCTTCGGGTCGCCTTTCTTCTGCGCGATCTCGACCGGAACGATCTCGTCCCCGAAGCGGCCGGCGGCTTGAGCGGCGCCCCAGCGCTGCTGCGAGCGCAAGGCGAAGGCGTCCTGGTCGGCGCGCCCGATCTTGAATTCCGCGGCGACGTTGTCGGCGGTTTCCGGCATCGAGTCGACGCCGTACTGCTGCTTCATCAGCTTGTTGACGAAGCGCCAGCCGATGGTCGTGTCATACACGGCGTTGCTGCGCGAAAAGGCGTTCTCGGCCTTGGGCATGACGAAGGGTGCGCGACTCATGCTTTCGACGCCACCCGCGATCATCAATGACGTTTCGCCGGCCTTGATCGCGCGCGCGGCGGTGCCGACGGCGTCCATGCCTGAGCCGCACAGCCGGTTGATGGTGGCTCCCGCCACGTCGACCGGCAGGGCGGCCAGCAGGGCGGCCATGCGCGCCACGTTGCGGTTGTCCTCGCCCGCCTGATTGGCGCAGCCGTAAATGACGTCCTCCACCCGTTGCCAGTCGACCTTGCCGTTGCGCGCGATCAGGGCCTTGATCGGCAGCGCAGCCAGATCGTCGGTGCGGATGCCTGACAGCGTGCCGCCATAGCGGCCGATGGGGGTGCGTACTGCGTCGCAAATGAAAGCCTGCTGACTCATGGATTTTCGCCTTCGTCGAAGAAGTGTCCCTTGATCCGGGTGGAGCGGCCGCGAAACAGGGCAATGGTCTTGCTGTCCTGATTCGTGACCTCGATATCGTAGATGCCGGTGCGGCCGCCCTGATGCCTCGCACCGCCCGTGGCCGTGAGTGTATCGCCAAGATGGGCAGGAGCGATGAAGTTGATGTCGACGCCGGCGGCGACCGCGCGGTGGTTGAAGCTGTTGCAGGCGTATGCGAAGTTGGTGTCGGCCAGGGCGAAGATGAATCCGCCGTGGCAGATGCCGTGGCCGTTCACCATGTCCTGGCGCACCTTCATGCTCACCGTCGCGCCACCGGGGGTGGTGCTGGCGATGACGATGCCGAGACCGCGCGCGGCGTGGTCGTCCGGCCACATGACTTCGGTGCAGCGATCCGCAATTTGTTGTGGTGTCATGGCCATCATTCGCCCGTGAAGTCGGGGCTGCGCTTTTCCATGAAGGCAGCGACGCCCTCGCGGTAGTCGTGGCCGAAGCCAAGTTCCTGCTGGCTGGCGCGTTCCAGTTCGAGCTGCTGTTCGAGGCTGTTGCCGCTGCTGGCGTAAATCGCCTGTTTGGTGCGGGCCAGTCCCTTGGTCGGCGCGGTGCTGAAATGAACGGCCAGCTTTTCGGCTTCGGCCAGCAGTTTGTCGTCATCGACGCATTTCCAGATCAGCCCCCAATCCACGGCCTGCTCGGCGGTAAGCTTGTCGCCGAGCATCGCCAGGCCCATGGCGCGGGCGGTGCCGACCAGGCGCGGCAGCGCCCAAGTGCCGCCGGCATCGGGCACCAGGCCGAGCTTGCAGAAGGCCTGGATGAAGGAGGCTGAACGCGCGGCAAGCACCAGATCGCAGGCCAGTGCGATGCTGGCGCCGGCGCCGGCGGCGACTCCATTGACGGCGCAGATGATCGGCATTTCGAGTGCGCGCAGGCCGAGTATCAGCGGCCGGTAATAAGTCTCGATGGTGTAACCCAGATCGACGGGCTCGGCCCCTGCGGAGACGTTGCGGTCGGACAGGTCCTGGCCGGCGCAGAAGCCGCGTCCGGCTCCGGTCAGCAGCAGCACACGGGCGCCTCCGTCGCGCGTGCGGGCCAGCGCATCGCGCAGCTCCAGATGCATTTCGACGTTGAAGCTGTTGAGCCGGTCCGGGCGGTTGAGGGTGATGCGGGCGATGCCGGCTTCGAGCGAAAAGATGATGTGCTGGTAGTTCATCGACGGGGCTCCGGGGGATACAGTGGAATTCTTTCAGGTTGTTTGCAGCCGGCTTCAGCCATCCGGGCATTGCGCAGCAGCAGCCAAGCGGATAACGTAGCACGAGTCGGAAATGCTGGAACAGGAATCAATTCATTGTGACACAAAACGACGGGTTAGTTTAGAATCAAAATGTATCATATTCAACCTTCCCGGCGACGGTAGTCGTGGCCAACAGCGGAGCAGGCTCCAATGAAAGTCTATGAAATTGACGGCATCGTGCCGGTGGTCGATCCATCGGCCTTTGTCCATCCCTCGGCCGTGCTGATCGGTGATGTCCATGTCGGTCCCGGAGCCTACGTCGGCCCCTGCGCCAGCCTGCGCGGCGACTTCGGCCGTCTGTTCATCGGTGCCGGCGCCAATGTGCAGGATTGCTGCGTGATGCACGGCTTCCCCGGCAGCGACACCATCGTCGAGGAGCGTGGCCACATCGGTCATGGCGCCATCCTGCACGGCTGCATCGTTCGCAGGAACGGCATGGTCGGCATGAACGCGGTCGTGATGGACAACGCAGTGGTCGGCGAATCGGCCATCGTCGCGGCGCAGAGCTTCGTCAAGGCCGGCATGGAGATTCCGCCGCGCATGCTGGCCGGTGGCGTGCCCGCCAAGATCATGCGCGAACTGACCGAGCTGGAAATGGCGTGGAAGGTGGAAGGCACCAACGTTTATCTGGATCTGGTGCAGCGCTGCCATGGCACGATGAAAGAGGTCGAGGCGCTGACCGCAGCCGAGCCGGATCGCAAGCGGCTCAAGCTGCCCGAGCTCAAGACTTTGAAGGAAACCCGGCGCGGCTGATCCGCCCTCGGCTCAGAAGTCGGCGCTGGCGACACGCCGATTCTCGAGCGTGGTCTGCGCCACGGTGGTGCCGCGGCTCAGGCCGAGGATGGCGCCGCGAGCGTCGGGCTTCCAGTAGGGGGCGCCGAGTCCGGTGAAGGCCGGCACGAACATCACGCCGCCGCTGTCGGGCACGCTTTCGGCCAGACCCTGCACGGCCTCGCTGCCGTGGATGGCCTGCAGACCGTCGCGTAGCCATTGCACGACGGCGCCGCCGACGAATACGCTGCCCTCGAGGGCGAACTCAGGCGTGTCATTGATCTGTGCGGCGCTGGTGGTGATCAGGCCGTTGCGGCTGGCATGGCACTGCCCGCCGGTATGCATGAGCATGAAGCAACCGGTGCCATAGGTGTTCTTCGCCAGGCCCGAGGTGAAGCAGGCTTGTCCGAACGGCGCGCTTTGCTGGTCGCCAGTGAGTTGCCAGGTCAGCCGGGAGTCCACGGTGCCGAAGGCCAGTTCGCCGCCGCCCGCCGCGTTGCGCGCGCCGGCGACGTTGTCGAGTATCCACTTCAGCTTGGTGCCCGAAAAATAGGCATCGATGACGAGTCCGGCCCAGATCTCGCGCAGCATCGTGTTCGACCCAGTCGGGCTGGGGGAATATCTGACGCAATTCACGTCGGGCCATGGCCACAATGCGGCCCTGAGTGTCGAACACGATGCTGCGCGAGCTGGAGGTGCCCTGATCCAGAGCCAACAGAAAGCGAGGGCGGTTCATCGGGATCTCCGGCAGGTGAAGAGTCCTGAGTTATCGGGAACTTCAACGGCTTCATTATGCAGGCTGCCTGCCCGTGAACTCACAATGCCGAAGCGGAGGTCTGTAAGCTTCGATTAAGTGAGCTTATGGTAGTATTTCGCGCCGCAACAACCGCGCCCCATGGCTGCTTCTTCTATCCTTGCGGCGATGCACAATCACTTCGGAGACGGCCCCGCGGGAGGGTGGGTGCCGTTTTCGCTGCAACAAGACCGACAAACCCTGCATGGATAAATGTCGGCTCCAAATCAACGCACCATATACAACAAGGAAGACGCATGAAGATCCACGAATATCAGGGCAAGGAAATCCTGAAAAAATTCGGCGTGACTACCCCGCGCGGCATCCCCTGTTTCTCCGTCGACGAGGCGGTGAAGGCGGCAGAGACGCTCGGTGGCAAAGTTTGGGTGGTCAAGGCCCAGATCCATGCCGGCGGACGCGGCAAGGGAGGTGGCGTAAAGGTTGCCAAGAATCCCGACGAACTCAGAATTTATGCGAAAGCCATTCTTGGCATGCAGCTCACGACGCACCAGACCGGCCCCGAGGGCCAGAAAGTGCGGCGTCTGCTGATCGAGGAAGGCGCCGACATCAAGAAGGAATACTACGTTGCCGCGTTGACCGACCGCGCCACGCAGAAGGTCGCCATGATGGCCTCCTCGGAGGGCGGCATGGACATCGAGGAAGTCGCGCACAAGACTCCGGAGAAGATCATCAAGGTCTTCGTCGATCCGCTGGCCGGGCTTACCGATGCGCAGGCGACCGAACTGGCCAGGGGCATCGGCGTGCCGGCCGGCTCACTGGCGCAGGCAGTGGATACCTTCAAGAAGCTCTACACCTGCTACATGGAAACCGATGCGTCCCTGGCCGAAATCAATCCGCTGATCCTCGAGGGTAATGGCGGCATCAAGGCGCTCGACGCCAAGTTCAACTTCGACTCCAACTCGCTGTTCCGTCACCCGGAGATCGTTGCCTACCGCGACCTCGATGAAGAGGACGCCGATGAAATCGAGGCGTCGAAACATGATCTGGCTTACATCTCGCTCGATGGCAACATCGGCTGTCTGGTGAATGGCGCGGGTCTGGCGATGGCGACCATGGATACCATCAAGCTGTTCGGCGCCGAGCCGGCCAACTTCCTCGACGTCGGTGGTGGCGCGACCACCGAGAAGGTCACCGAAGCCTTCAAGATCATGCTGAAGAATCCCAAGGTCAAGGGCATTCTGGTCAATATTTTCGGCGGCATCATGAAATGCGACACGATTGCCGCGGGCGTTGTTGCCGCGGCCAAGGAAACCCACATCAGCGTGCCGCTGGTGGTGCGCATGAAGGGTACCAACGAAGACCTCGGCAAGAAGATCCTCAAGGAGTCCGGCCTGCCGATCATTTCCGCCGACACCATGGCCGACGCTGCGACGAAAATTGTCGCCGCCGTCAAGTAAGGAACCACTATGTCCATCTTGATCAACAAAGACACCAAAGTCATCACCCAGGGCATCACCGGGAAGACGGGCCAGTTTCACACCGAAAAGTGCCAAGAATACGCCAACGGCAAGAATTGCTTCGTCGCCGGCGTGAATCCGAAGAAGGCCGGCGAGAAGATTTTCGACATCCCGATCTTCGCCTCGGTCAAGGAAGCCAAGGCGCAGACCGGCGCCACGGTTTCCGTGATCTACGTGCCGCCCGCCGGTGCCGCCGACGCGATCTGGGAAGCCTGCGAAGCCGACCTCGACCTGGCGATCTGCATCACCGAAGGCATCCCGGTGCGGGACATGCTGATCGTGCGCAACAAGATGAAGGCGAAGGAAGCCAAGGGCGGCAAGAAGACGCTGCTGCTCGGCCCCAATTGCCCGGGCCTCATCACGCCGGACGAAATCAAGATCGGCATCATGCCCGGCCACATTCACCGCAAGGGGCGCATCGGCGTGGTTTCGCGCTCGGGCACGCTGACTTACGAAGCCGTGGCGCAGCTCACCGAAATCGGGCTGGGCCAATCCACCGCCGTGGGCATCGGCGGCGATCCGATCAACGGCCTCAAGCATATCGACATCATGCGCGCCTTCAATGACGATCCGGACACCGATGCGGTGATCATGATCGGCGAAATCGGCGGCCCGGATGAAGCCGAAGCGGCGGTGTGGTGCAAGGCCAACATGAAGAAGCCCATTGTCGGTTTTATCGCCGGGGTTACGGCGCCGGCCGGCAAGCGCATGGGACATGCCGGCGCGCTGATTTCCGGCGGTGCCGATACGGCCGACGCGAAGCTCGCGATCATGGAGGAATGCGGCTTCACGGTGACGCGCAATCCGTCGGAAATGGCCAAGCTGCTCAAGGCGCTGCTGAAGTAGCAAACGAAGTTTCAGTGGAGGCTAACGCCGGCGTCATCGGCGTTAAGCGCAGCGGCCGTAGCATGAAGTCGGCGTTCGCGACACGCCAAAAAGCCGCGCCGGTGCAAGCCGGGGCGGCTTTTTTGCGCATAGAATGCCAATATGGCCGGGCAACCGAGGGCCAATGTCATGAAATTGATTGACGGAGTTGATGCAGGACTGTAAGAATTGCGTTTATTGTCCTGTTTTAATGGGGGCTCTCACACAGGGTTGCGACCGATGAAGAAGGCAGACTTCTGGAAGAGTGACTGGTTCTTCGGTGTTGCGGTCAGCGTTGTCGTGCTGATCCTGGGCAATGGCGAGTTGTTGCAGGGCCTGGAGCGCAAGGCCTATGACATGGGTGTGGCAGCCGCGTCGCGCACCCCCTCGGACAAGGTTGCAGTCATTGCGATCGACAAGCCCAGCCTTGACAACATCGGTCGCTGGCCCTGGTCGCGCGAGATCATGGCGGACATGGTCGACAAGCTGGCTACCGCCAAAGCCAAGGTGATCGCGACCACCGTCTTCTACTCCGAGCCGCAGCGCGATCAGGGTTTGGTGTACATCAACAAGTTGATTGAAACCTGCGGCGTGACCTTGCCTTCGACGGTGGCCGTCGCCGCAACATCCGCAGCGCCTGTAGCGCCTGCGCCCGGTCAAACTGCAGCAGTTCCCGCTCCGGCGCCCGCCGAAGTTGCTCCGCCCGCGCCTCCTGCGCCTTCGTCCTGCCCGCAGATCGAGTCGATACTGCTCGAGGCGGACCAGAAGCTGAATACCGACCGCCGCCTGGCCGACGCCTTCGCCAAGGCGGGCAACGTCGCGTTGCCGATGCTGTTCGTGCTGGGCGAGCCGCGCGGACGTCCGGACAAGGAACTGCCCGATTACGTGAAGAAGAATGCGGTGAAGCTTTCGGGCGCCGCAGAGGCGCCGCCCTGGCCGACTCTCGGCGTCGATGCGGGCGTGATCGAGCCGCTGGGCAAGGTGGCGACTGCCATCGGTCATTTGAACGTGATCGCGGACGTGGATGGCGCGATCCGCACCGAGCCCCTGGTGCTGGCACACTTCGATCAGGCCTATCCTTCCCTGTCCCTGCTGGTGGCGGCGAAGAGCCACAACCTGACCGTGGCGGACATACAGGTGACGGCCGGCGAATCGGTCAAGCTGGGCAAGCTCAAGATCGGCACCGACGTCGATACACGGATGCTGACTTTCTACTACAAGGACCGTGACGGCAGCCCGGCCTTCCAGATCGATTCGTTCTTCGACGTCAAGAGCGGCAAGATTCCCTACGAGAAGTACCGCGACAAGATCGTCCTGATCGGGCCGACGTCTTCTTCGGTAGGCAGCGTGTTCGTCACCCCGATCAACCCGGCCATGCCTGCCGTGCTGATGCAGGCGCATGCGGTGTCCAGCCTGTTGTCGGAGCACTTCTTCGTCGCGCCGACGTGGGGCATCTGGGTCGAAAGGCTGGTATTCCTGCTGATCGCGGCTTACCTGATCGGCCTGCTGCCACGGATCAAGGCCGGCATGGCCGCAGGGATTACCGCGGGCCTGCTGGTGGCATTGATCACCATTCATTTTGTGCTGATGACGACACAACTGATGTGGATTCAGTTGATGGTCCCGGCAACGCTGCTGCTGGTCGGCCATTTGCTGCTGACCACCAAGCGCTTTCTGGTTTCCGAACGCGGCAAGGAAAAGTCCGATGCCGATTCGGCGGAATCCAACCGCATGCTGGGTCTCGCCTTCCAGGGCCAGGGCCAACTCGACATGGCCTTCGACAAATTCCGCAAGTGCCCGATGGACGAGCAGTTGATGGAGAACATGTACAACCTGGCGCTCGATTTCGAACGCAAACGCCAGTTCAACAAGGCCGAGGCGGTGTTCCGCTACATCGTCGATTTCAACCCGAAGTTTCGCGATATCGAAACCCGCGTGAACCGCGCCAAGCAGCTTTCGGAAACCGTGATTCTCGGCGGCGGCAGCGGAGGGCGCAGCAACGCCAGCCTGATTGACACGGCAGGCAATGTGGAAAAGCCGATGCTGGGGCGCTACGAAATCGAGAAGGAACTGGGCAAGGGGGCGATGGGTGTGGTCTATCTGGGCCGCGATCCGAAGATCAATCGTATCGTGGCGATCAAGACCATGGCGCTGTCGCAGGAGTTCGAGGCCGACGAACTGGTCGAGGTCAAGGAAAGATTCTTCCGCGAGGCCGAAACCGCCGGGCGCCTCAATCACGCCAACATCGTCACCATGTTCGATGCCGGCGAGGAGCACGATCTGGCCTACATCGCGATGGAGTTTCTCAAGGGCAAGGATCTGGTGCCGTATTCCAAGCCGGGAAATCTGATGCCTTTGCCGCGCGTCATGAGCATCGTCGCACGGGTTGCCGATGCGCTGTCCTACGCGCACGAAAACAATGTCGTGCATCGCGATATCAAGCCGGCGAACATCATGTACGAGCCGGAGTCCGACCAGGTCAAGGTGACCGACTTCGGCATCGCGCGGATTACGGATTCGTCAAAGACCAAGACAGGTATGGTGCTGGGCACGCCGAGCTACATGTCGCCGGAGCAACTGGCCGGCAAGAAGATCGACGGCCGTTCGGACCTGTTTTCGCTGGGTGTAATGTTGTACCAGATGTCCTGCGGCAAGCTGCCTTTCGAGGGCGATTCCATGGCGCAACTGATGTTCCGCATCGCGAATGAGCCGCATCCGGACATTCGCAGCATCAATCCCGATCTGCCGGACTGCCTGCTGGCGATCATCGACAAGGCGATGACCAAGGATCCCGACACGCGCTATCAGACCGGTGCGGAATTCGCCCGGGATATTCGCACCTGCATGGCGATGAACAGCACCGGCACCGGTGCCGCCGCCGATGACTCCGGCGTCGATATCAGCATTTGAGGACCCGATCCATGGATATGACTGCCGTTCTGGAGATTGTCACCCGCAGCGATCCGGGTATGGTGCGCTCGAACAACGAAGACTCGGTCATGGCCAATCCGCTGCGCGGGTTTGCCGTGCTGGCCGACGGCATGGGCGGCTACAACGCAGGCGAGGTGGCCAGCGGCATAGCCACGTCGCTGCTTGGCACTGAACTGGAAAAGGCCTTTATCGAGCGTGAACCGAGCAGCAAGGAGCCTTCTGGCAAGTCCTGGGCGCATGTCTCGCTCCAGAAGGAAATGGCCCACGTCAATGCCGCGATTTATCAGAAGGCTCTGAACGAGCCGCAGTGCGCCGGAATGGGGACGACACTGGTGGTCGGCATTTTTCACGATAACCGCGTCACTGTCGGCCACATCGGTGATTCCCGGCTTTACCGTATGCGAGGCGAGACGTTTGAGCAGGTCACGCGCGATCATTCACTGCTGCAGGAGCAGATCGACGCCGGCATCATCACGCTCGAGCAGGCACGCCATTCGCAGAACAAGAATCTGGTCACCCGTGCCGTCGGCATTGATCCTGAAGTAGAGGCAGAGATACACGACCATGAGGTATTGCCCGGTGACGTCTATTTGTTCTGTTCTGACGGCCTCAACGACATGGTTGAGGACGACGAAATAGCCATGACTCTGGGCGCTCTGTCGGCCAATCTGGAGTTGTGTGCGATGCAGTTGGTGCAGATGGCCAACGACAACGGTGGCCGCGACAATGTTTCGGTAATCCTGGTCAAGGTGAAGGGCGAATACCCGGCCGCGCGCGGCTGGTGGGCTCGTTTCCTGGCTTGGTTCAAGTAATGCAGCGCTCAGTGACCTCGAAGGACGACAACAATGGCTAAGCTCATACTCAGCATGGAAACCACGATGCTCAAGGAGATTCCCTTGACCAAGGAGCGCACCACGATCGGTCGCAAGCCGCACAATGACATCCAGATCGACAATCTGGCGATTTCCGGCGAACACGCGGTGGTGATCACGATCCTCAATGATTCCTTTCTGGAAGATTTGGGCAGCACCAACGGCACCTTCGTCAACGGCCAGTCGGTCAAGAAGCACTTCCTGCAGAATGGCGACACGGTTGAACTGGGCAAGTACAAGCTGAAGTATGTCAGCGAGGTTCCACAGCAGACGTCAAGTGCGGATTTCGAGAAAACCATGATCCTGCGCCCGGGTGCCGCGCAAAAGCCAGCGACTCAACCTGCCCCCTCCGCTTCCGCTGCGCCCGCTGCTCCTGCGGCGGCTCCGAGTCCTGCCGCGCCGGCTCACCTATCAACCTCACCGGGCATGGCCCCGCAACAACCGCCAGCGGCGGCGCCGGCGCCTGCGCTGCCCTTGGGGGCAATACAGATACTTTCCGGCGGCAATGCCGGCAAGGAGATGGAGTTGACCAAGACGCTTACCACGTTGGGAAAGCCCGGCGTCCAGGTGGCGGTCATCGCGCGTCGTCCGCATGGCTACTTCATTACCCATGTGGAAGGTGCCAACTTTCCGGCGGTCAATGGCTCGGCGATCGGGACTCAGGCGCATCAGTTGGCGGACCACGACGTAATCGAATTGGCCGGCACCAAGATGGAATTCTTCCTGAAGAGCTGAGGCAGAAGAAAACGCAATCACGGAGATCTCTTGAAACAGTATCTTCCCCGTTACGTACTTGGATTTCTGATTCTTCTGGTCCTGCTCGGCCATTCGGCGCGCATTTACCAGATTCCTTTCATCAATACACTGGACGCGCTCATCTATGACGTGAAAGTGCGCCTGACGATGCCGCAAGGCCTTGACGAGCGCGTGGTGATTCTCGACATCGACGAAAAGTCGCTTGCCGAGCAGGGGCGGTGGCCGTGGGGTCGCGACAAGTTGGCGACCTTGATGACGAAGCTGTTCGATCAGTACGGAGTCAAATTGGTCGGCTTCGACGTGGTCTTTGCCGAGCCTGACGAAAGTTCCGGCCTCAAGTCGCTGGAGTCCCTGGCGAAGAAGGAATTGAAGGATGTCACGGGCTTCCAATCGACGCTGCGGGAGTTGCGGCCCCAGCTTGATCACGATGCGCGCTTCGCCGCAGCGTTGAAGAACCGACCGGTCATTCTCGGCTACTACTTTTCCAGCAAGGAAGGCGGCGTAAGTTCAGGCGCCGCTCCGGAACCGGTATTCCCGGCCGGCACCTTTAGTGGCCGCAATATTGGCTTTACACAATGGGTCAGTCATGGCGGCAATCTGCCCGAATTCCAGAAGGCGGCGGCTGGTGCAGGGCATTTCAACCCGCTGGTAGACCCGGATGGCATCTCGCGTCGAGTGCCCCTGCTGGTCGAATACAAAGGACAGTACTACGAATCCCTCGCTCTGGCGATGGTGCGTAATCTGCTTGGCAATCCACCGATTACTCCGGGCTATCCGGAAAGCTCGCCGGGCTCTTATGCGGGAATGGAGTGGCTGGATCTGAAGGCGGCCGGTGGCGGGGTGATGCGCATTCCGGTGGACGAAAATGCGGCGACGCTGATTCCCTATCGCGGCTATCAGGGAAGCTTTCCTTTCATTTCGATCACCGACGTCCTCAACGATCGGGTTCCCAAGGAAAAACTCGCCGGGCGCGTGATGGTCGTCGGCACCACGGCGCCGGGACTCATGGACTTGCGGGCGACGCCGGTGGGGGCTGCATATCCCGGGGTGGAAATCCACGCCAATCTGATTGCGGGCATGCTGGATGGCGTGGTGAAGCACAAGCCACCCTATATTCTCGGCGCCGATGTGATGCTGGTGCTGCTTGCGGGTGCCGTGATGGCTTTCCTGCTGCCGATGCTGTCGCCGCTGCGCGCGACGATCGTCGGCGTCATCGTGATGCTGCTGCTGCTCAGCGTGAATTTCAGCTTCTGGCACGTCTCCAATGTCGTTCTGCCGCTGGCCAACGGCATGATCGCGATCGTGCTTCTGTATGCGATGAACATGTCATGGGGCTACTTCGTCGAGTCGCGAACCAAGCGCCAGTTGACCGGATTGTTCGGCCAGTACGTGCCGCCGGAACTGGTTGAGGAGATGAGCCGCGACCCTGAGAACTACAGCATGGCGGGACGCAAGGCCGAACTCACCGTGCTGTTTTCCGATATACGCGGATTCACCACGATTTCCGAAGGGCTGGAACCAAACGAGTTGGCCACCCTGATGAACCAGTATCTCGGCGCCATGACCCTGATCGTGCGCAAGCACAGGGGGACGCTGGACAAATACATCGGCGACGCCATCATGGCCTTCTGGGGTGCGCCGGTCGACGATCCCGAACATGCGAAGAATGCCGTCCTCACGGGGCTTGAAATGCATGTCGCGCTGCACGAACTGAACAAGGACCTGGTGGCCCGCGGCTGGCCTGAACTCAAGATCGGTGTCGGCGTGAATACGGGTCCGATGACCGTCGGCGATATGGGATCGCCGGTGCGCCAGTCCTACACGGTGATGGGCGACGCGGTCAACCTCGGCTCGCGTCTTGAGGGCATTACCAAGCAGTACGGAGTTGGCATGATCGTTGGCGAAGGCACCCGCGAGTTGGTGAAGAAGGAATTCGTCTTCCGCGAACTGGATCGCGTGCGCGTCAAGGGCAAGGCAGACCCGGTCGGCATTTATGAACCGGTTGGCGAAGAGGGCAAGGTCTCGCAAGAGGAAATGGACGAGATCAAGCTCTGGAACCAGGCCTTGCGAGCCTACCGGGCGCAGGACTGGGACAAGTCGGAAGTGACGCTGATGAATCTTCAGCGCATCAAGCCGCGCTATCTCTATGATCTTTACGTCAAGCGCGTTGAGCACCTGCGCAAGGAGCCGCCCGGAGAAAATTGGGACGGCGTCACCGTTTTTGAAACAAAATGAGAAAATACCTTCAATCCTTCTTTCCAAGCAAGAGGGTGAAACCGGTTCAACCGCTTGCGTGGTTTCCGGTTGTTGAATGGCCGCCGGCTTGGGGCGGCCCGGCACAGGCGGCCACCACAAAATGAAGGTACGCATTCTCGGTTGTAGTGGCGGAATCGGCGGACGACATCTGCGGACCACGTCGTTGTTGGTCGACAACGACATTCTGATCGACGCCGGAACAGGAGTCGGGGATCTGGCGATCGCTGAACTTGTCCAGATTGATCACGTCTTCATTACGCACTCGCATCTGGACCACGTCGCCTGTCTGCCCTTCATGGTCGATACCGTGGGTGACATGCGCAATCGCCCGCTGATAGTCCATGCGACCGAGGCGACACTTGAAATCATTCGCGCCCATATCTTCAACTGGGCCATCTGGCCCGACTTCAGTCAAATACCGACGGCGGAGAAGCCTTTTCTCCGTTTTTCTCCGATACGCGTGGGTGAAGCGGTGGACCTCGATGGCCGCAAGGTGATTCCGCTGCCGGCGAATCACACGGTGCCGGCGGTCGGCTATCAGCTTGATTCCGGGCAGGCCAGTCTGGTATTTACCGGTGACACCGGGCCATGTCCCGATCTGTGGCAGGCCATCAACAGTATTCGCAATCTGCGCTACCTGATCATCGAGTGTGCATTCTCCGATCGGGAAAAGCAGCTGGCTGTGGCATCCCTGCATTTGTGCCCGAGCATGCTGCTGGAGGAACTGACAAATTTGCAGCGCGATGCCGAAGTCTTCATCACTCACCTGAAACCCGGACAGATCGAATTGACCATGCAGGAGATTGAAGACTGCATTGGCGAATTCCGTCCGGGCATGCTGCAGAACAATCAGCTGTTCGAGATCTGATCATGGCTGAACCGGTGAGCATCGACCTGCTGGCCCGCCTGCAACCTCTGACGTTGCTGGTCAGCGGGGGCCTGCGTGAGTTGTTGCCGCGTTGCCGAATGCACTCCTTCACGCGCGGCACCGACCCGTTTGCTGTCAACGACTGGGGCGGCCAGGTAGTCTATCTGGTCCGGGGACAGCTTCTGGCGAGCATGCCGGATGGTACTTCGCGCGTTCTGGTCGGCGGCCATGATCTTGCTACAGAGCCGGTGTCGCGCCTGGGGAAGACGCCGGTGTCGAGCAAGGCTATCACCGATGTCGAACTGCTCAGCCTGGAGGAAGACCTGCTGGATATCGTCGTGACCTGGAACCAGTTGGCCGTCCCCGGCGACAGTGAGCAGGGCAGCGATGATCAAACCGACTGGCGCATGATGTCCGGAATGCTCGGCGTGGACAACATTACCGTCGGTGTGTTCGCTTCCCTGCCTCCGGCCCATATCCAATCGCTGTTGGCCAAGTTCAGCCGCGTCCCGGCGAAGCGTGGCCAGACCATCATCAGGCAGGGTGACCCCGGCGATTACTACTACCTGATCGAACGCGGGCGCTGCAAGGTTTCCCGGCTCGTCGCCGGGTCTCCCGTGCAGCTGGCGGAACTCAAGGAAGGTGATGCTTTCGGCGAAGAGGCCCTGGTGGCCGATACGGTGCGCAATGCGACCGTGACGATGAACACGGATGGCGTGCTGCTGCGCTTGTCGAAGCAGGATTTCAACCAGCTGCTGCGCGCACCCCTGCTGCAGAGCGTGACCGGCGACGAGGCCGAGCAGCGGGTTGCTGATGGCGCGACATGGATTGATGTACGTTTCCCGGCCGAATATCAAAGTGACGGCTATCCGGGCGCTATCAACATCCCGCTCAACGATATTCGTCAGGCCTCGGCGGCGCTCGATCCGGCAAAGGAATACATTGTTTATTGTCAGACGGGACGTCGCAGTTCCGCTGCCGCATTTTTGCTTTCCCAGCGTGGATTTCATGCAGCCCTGCTTGACGGCGGCATGAGGGCGCGCGCTGGTGCCATGGAGTCAGTCGAATGAGTGCCGTTCCTGCTGCACCGGCCGATGCCGCTGCGTCCGATGTGGACAGCCGCCTGGCCTTTTTCAAGAACCTTCAGGTCGTTACCAACAAGGTTCATGCCACGTCCAACATAGACGAAATCATGCTGGAACTGTCCGGCGATATCTGCAGCTTGTTCAATGCCGATCGCCTGACGATCTACTCCATCGGTGAGGACAAGGCTTCCATTGTTTCCAAGGTCAAGACGGGTCTGAATTCCTTCAAGGATCTGCGCCTGCCGATCGCCGACCAGAGTATCGCCGGCCATGTTGCGCTGGCCAAAAAGACCGTGAATATCCGCGACGTCTATGACGAGGCGGAGCTCAAGGCGATCAATCCATCACTGCGCTTCCTGCAGGAGGTCGACAAGCGGACCGGTTATCGCACCAAGCAGATGCTGGTGGCGCCGATCGTCGATGCGCAGAGCGGCGAGCTGCTCGGCGTCGTCCAGATCATCAACAACAAGGCGGGGGCTCCTTTTGCCGCCATTGCGCAGGAAGGCGTCAAGGGGCTGTCAGAGACGCTGGCGATTGCGTTCAACCAGCGCAGCAAACCGGCGCAGGCCGTCAAGACCAAGTACGACTTCCTGGTGTCGGACGCCGTCATTTCGCCGCAGGAGCTGGAGCTGGCGACGCGGACCGCACGCCGGAAGAATCTCGACATCGAAGAAGTTCTGGTCAACGAGTTTCAGGTCAAGCATCAGGCTCTGGGCGTTGCCTTGGGCAAGTTCTTCAATGTGCCTTACGAACCGTTCCGGCCCGACCGAATCAAACCCGCAGACTTGCTGAAGAACCTCAAGCGGGATTTTCTTGAGCAGGCCAAATGGGCTCCCGTGGAAGAGGGGCCTGAAGGCGTGATGGTGGTCTGCATGGATCCTGAGCAAGTCAAGGGATCGCGTGTAGTCAACAATGTCTTCCCGCGGGCGAAGGTCGCCTATCGGGTCACCACCAACCACGAGTTCGTGCAGACCATTGATCAGTTGTTCGGCGCTGCCGGAGTTCCCGGCTTCACTGACGACAGCTCGGTTGGCGACCTGTTGTCGACTCTCGATCAGGACGAAGGCGAGGGTGACGGCAGTGCCACCGACGACATCTCCGCGGCAGCCGACAACGAACTGGTGAAACTGGTCAACAAGATCATTATCGATGCCTATCAGATGGGTGCATCCGATATTCATATCGAGCCGGGCCTTGGCAAGGACAAGGTGCTGGTCCGCCTGCGCCGCGATGGTTCGCTGCAGAAGTACATCGAGGTGCCGGCCAGCTACCGCAATGCGATGGTGGCGCGTCTCAAGATCATGTGCGACCTGGATATTGCGGAGCGCCGCAAGCCGCAGGACGGCAAGATCAAGTTCAAGAAATACGGCCCGCTGGATATCGAACTGCGGGTGGCGACGATTCCAACTTCCGGTGGTGTCGAAGACGTCGTCATGCGTATCCTTGCCGGCGGCGAACCGATCCCGCTGGACAAGCTGGGTGTGCTGCCGACCAATCTGACCAAGCTCAAGGCGACCATCTCCAAGCCTTATGGACTGTTCTTCGTCTGCGGCCCGACCGGTTCCGGCAAGACCACCACGCTGCACTCGGTGCTGGGCTATCTGAACACCGTGGATACCAAGATCTGGACAGCCGAAGATCCGGTGGAAATCACACAGAAGGGCCTGCGCCAGGTCCAGGTCAACAAGAAGGTAATGGACTTTCCAATGGTGATGAAGGCCTTCCTGCGCGCCGATCCGGACATCATCATGGTGGGCGAAATGCGCGATGCCGAAACCACCGGCATCGGCATCGAGGCATCGCTTACCGGCCACCTGGTGTTTGCCACCCTGCACACCAACAGCGCGCCAGAATCCATCATTCGCCTGCTCGACATGGGCATGGACCCCTTCAACTTCTCCGATGCGCTGCTCGGCATTCTGGCGCAGCGCCTGGCCAAGCGGCTTTGCAAATGCAAGGAGAGCTATACGCCGGACGCCGAGGAAATCAGGCTGTTCATGAAAGAGTATTGCAGCGAACTCGAAAATACCACGGCGTTCAAGAAGGATATGAAGGCCGCTTACGCAGAGACCGAAGCGCGCCTGCTCAAGGACTATGGCAAGGATGGCAAGTTCGTGTTCACCCGCGCCAAGGGTTGCGATGCCTGTGGCGGCAGCGGTTACAAGGGACGTGTCGGCTTGCATGAGTTGATGATAGGCACCGAGCCGCAGAAGAAGTTGATCGTGGAGCGCGCCCGCGTCGTGCAACTGGTCGCTCAGGCGCTGGAGGATGGCATGCTGACCCTGAAGATGGATGGTCTGGAAAAGTCCTTGCAAGGGGTGACCGATCTCAAGCAGGTGCGGGCTGTCTGCATCAAGTAGGGAACGGGCATGGATAGTTCCAGCGATTTGTTTCGCCGTCTCGAACAACTGAATGCCATTGGTGCTGCGCTCTCCAAGGAGCGTGACATCGATCGGCTGCTTGAGTCCATCCTCGTCGCGGCCAAGACTATTACGCATGCCGACGGCGGAACGCTGTATCGCATGACGGAGGATGGCCAGGCGCTGCGCTTCGAGATTCTGCGCACCGACTCGTTGCACATCGCGATGGGCGGCACCACCGGCAACGCCATCAACTTTCCGAATTTGCCGTTGAAGAATGACCGGGGCGAAGCCAATGACTCGATGGTGGCGGCCTATGCTGCCATTCATGACAAGACGGTCAATATTGCCGACGCCTATACCGAGGCGGGCTTCGACTTCTCCGGCACCCGAAGTTTCGATCAGCGTACCGGCTATCGCTCGCAGTCTTTCCTCACGGTCCCGATGAAGAACCATGAGGGAGAAATCATTGGCGTGCTGCAACTTATCAACGCCATCGATCCGCTGGACCATCAGGTAAAAGCGTTTTCATCGGCCGACCAGAGTCTTGCCGAATCGCTTGCCTCGCAGGCGGCCATCGCCCTGACCAATCGTTTGCTGATCACACAACTCGAAGAGCTTTTCGAGTCCTTCATCAGCCTGATCAACCTGGCAATTGACGAGAAGTCGCCCTATACCGGCGGTCACTGCCAACGGGTGCCGGCCCTGACCATGATGCTGGCCGAGGCCGCAGATGCGACGCAGGAAGGACCGTTGGCTTCTTTCAGGATGGACGAGCGCGATCGCTACGAACTCAAGATCGCCGGCCTCCTGCACGATTGCGGCAAGGTCACTACGCCGGTTCATGTGGTCGACAAGGCCACCAAGCTGCAAACCCTCTTCGATCGCATACATCTGATCGATACCCGGTTTGAAGTGCTCAAGCGCGACGCCGAGATTCATGCTCTGCGCAAGCAGCTGGCGCTGCGCGGCAGCGGCGATGCCGCGGCGGATGAGGCGATCTGGCAGCAATACCACGAGGAAGTCCGAGCACTTGACGAGGATCGCGAGTTCCTGCGCAAGACCAATGTCGGCGGCGAGGCGATGAAAGACTCAGATCTGCAGCGCGTGCGCGACATCGGCAGCGGGCGAAAGTGGCGCAATGTCGATGCCGTCGAAACCGAATTCCTCACCGCCGACGAGGTTGAAAATTTGACCATTCGCGCCGGCACCCTGACGCTGAAGGAACGCGACATCATCAATCACCATATCGTTGCCACCATCAAGATGCTGGAGCAACTGCCGTGGCCGAAACACCTGACCCGGGTACCTGAGTACGCCGGCGGTCATCACGAACGCATGGATGGCAAAGGCTATCCCAAGGGCCTCACCCGCGAGCAGATGTCCGTGCAGGCAAGGATGATGGGCATCGCCGACATCTTCGAGGCGCTGACGGCCCGCGACCGCCCCTACAAACATGGCATGAAGCTGTCACAGGCCATGGGCATCATGGCCAATTTCAAGAAGGGCGGCCATATCGATCCCGACCTGTTCGATGTTTTCGTGAGACAGGGTGTCTATCGGCGGTATGCAGAGCAGTTTCTCGATCCGGGGCAGATTGATCAGGTGGACGAAAAGATGATCCTGCAATAGCAGGGTTTGTTAGCGTTCTCTGCCGGCATATTGAACCGACAATTGCCAGCCATAGTTTTTGCGCAGTCCGGACCCATAAGGAACACAGCTCGTAGCAACTTCGAAAGCTTGGCTCGCGGCATCATTGCGGGCGTACTTCATGCATAATTCGGCACGACGTCGTCGAGAAACGTCTTGGCGCACTGGGGTGATGTTCGGTATTGACCATGGTGAAGCAGCCGAGAAGATTGAAGGTTGTACCTTTGAGTTTCCTATTACTCCCTTCCTTAGGCGGTGGCCATTGAACGTAGCCGCTCCGCTAACGCAGAGGCCCGTGTGAGCGAGTTCGGCCCGCTTTGCGACGAAGCGCGCCTGTTGAGAGAACAGGGGCGTTTTCCGGAGGCCGAGCGTCTGGTGCGTAGGGCAGTCGCGCTTGACCCAACAGCGTTGGCGCCGCGGCTGGTGCTCGGCGAGATCCTTTACATCATGGGGCGTGATGCCGAGGCCGATGCAATCTTTGTACACGCCTTGTCTTTGCATCCGGAGTCGGCCGATGCCTTTCGTGCGCGTGGCCGGATTGCCACTGCGCGCCACCTGTTCGACATCGGCGAACGGATGGTCAGGCATGCACTGACGCTCGACCCTTTGCTGGCGGAGGCTTATTGCGACCTCGGCTGGATTTGTCATTGTACGGGTCGTTACGTCGATGCGGAACTCGCTTTCCGAAAGGCCCTACAACTGCAACCGGGTCATGTCAGAACTCGCTGCAACCTTGGCTTTCTTCAGCTCCTGCTGGGAAACTATGCGGAAGGCTGGATCGGCCACGAAGCACGTTGGCAGCCCGAAACCGGTCGACGCCAAGCGGATTTTCGTGCACCCAGCTGGGACGGTAGCGACCTGACAGGGAAGACCTTGCTGATCCACCACGAGCAGGGATTCGGCGATACCTTGCAGTTTGTCCGTTACGCTCGCCTTGCTGCAGCGCGGGCGGCTAGGGTGATCGTAGTTGTTCAGAAGCCCTTGAGGCGGCTCATCGAGGATATCCCAGGGATCGAGGTCACGTGCAGAACGCCGACCCAGTATGACGCATACTGTTATACGGCGTCGCTGCCTTACCGCTTCGGTACGACTCCGGAAAGCATCCCGGCTGATGTTCCATATCTATCGGTGCCGATGGCAGCGCGCAAACGTTGGTCCGCGCTGTTTGCCGACCAGGTTGACGTCGCGCGGCGTCCTCTACGGGTCGGCGTGGTCTGGGCAGGTCAGCCAACTCAAGCAAATGACAGTCTGCGCTCGATCAGCTTCGAGCTTCTTGCGCCGCTATTTTCGGTGCCGGGAATTCAGTGGGTCTCGTTGCAGAAGGACCGACGGCCTGACGAGATGGACACATTTGTCGCGACGCGCGGCTGGCTTGATCCGATGGACGGTGTGGATGATTACGAAGATACCGCGGCGATCATTGACCAGCTCGATCTGGTGATCAGCGTCTGCACGTCTGTCGCGCATCTGGCCGGAGGGCTGGGGAAGAAGACATGGG
>JAPLQX010000054.1 GCA_026399435.1 Rhodocyclales bacterium | reverse complement strand
GTCGTCTTGCCATGGTCAACGTGTCCAATCGTCCCCACGTTCACGTGCGGCTTCGTCCGCTCAAATTTCGCTTTCGCCATGTCGATTACCCCAACAAAAATACACTAGAAATGGTGCCCTTGGCGTGGATCGAACACGCGACCTCTCCCTTACCAAGGGAGTGCTCTACCACTGAGCTACAAGGGCTGAAACCGTTCAAAACAAAACCTGGAGCGGCGAGCGGGAATCGAACCCGCATAATCAGCTTGGAAGGCTGAGGTTCTACCATTGAACTACCGCCGCCCGCCCTACTTGTCCGCTAACCGCTTAATAACTATCTGTTTCTGCAACCTGCTGGTGGAGGGGGAAGGATTCGAACCTTCGAAGGCAGAGCCGTCAGATTTACAGTCTGATCCCTTTGACCGCTCGGGAACCCCTCCAGCTGAACCAATGATTATCTCCAAATTCATCAAAACCGTCAACGGGTAAAGCAATTTTCGCCCCAATGCCCGTCCTGACTGTGGCAAGCCCAAGGCTCGGGCCGGAATCACCCGACCAGGCCCTCAAGAAGAAGGGAACGCTCAATTCGGCATGGGCGCGGCGTAGAATCCGCCGACCCCACCCCGGAGACCGCCATGAACGCTCCCGTCGACCGACCCCCGCTGCCGCAGGAACTGGCCGCGACGCTCGCCTCCCGCTTCGGACCGCGCTTCTCCGTCGCCGCGGCGGTCCGCCTGCACCATGGCAAGGATGAATCCTCGCATCCCCCGATGCCGCCGGACGCGGTGGTGTTCGCCGAATCCACTGCGGAAGTCGCGGAAATCGTCAGCCTGTGTCACCGCTTCCGCACCCCGGTCATCGCCTTTGGCACTGGAACATCGCTAGAGGGCCATCTGCTGGCGGTGCAGGGTGGAGTTTGCATCGATCTTTCTGCGCTCAACCAGATCATCGCCGTGCGCCAGGAGGATCTGGACGCCACGGTGCAATGCGGCGTCACGCGCAAGGCCCTCAATGCCGCGCTGAACGGCACCGGGCTGTTCTTCCCGATCGACCCGGGGGCGGACGCCAGCCTCGGCGGCATGGCCGCAACGCGCGCTTCCGGCACCAACGCCGTGCGCTACGGCACCATGCGTGAGAACGTGCTGGGCATGACCGTGGTGCTGCCCGACGGCCGCATTCTCAAGACCGGCGGCCGCGCCCGCAAGTCGTCGGCCGGCTACGACCTGACGCGCCTGATGGTCGGCTCCGAAGGTACGCTGGGCATCATCACCGAACTGACGGTGAAGCTGTATCCGATGCCCGAGGCCATTTCCAGCGCGGTCTGCGCTTTTCCAAGCCTGGCGGCCGCAGTCAAGACGGTAATCCAGACCATCCAGCTCGGCGTCCCGGTGGCACGCATCGAACTCTTGGACAAGCTCGCAATCATCGCCATCAACCGCCATAGCAAGACCACGCTGCGCGAAGAACCGACCCTGTTCTTCGAGTTCCACGGCTCGCCCACAGGCGTCAAGGAGCAGGCCGAAACCGTGCAGGAAATCGCCGCCGAACACGGCGGGCAGGATTTCGAATGGGCGACGCGCCCCGAGGACCGCAGCCGCCTGTGGCAGGCGCGGCACGACGCCTACTACGCCGGCCTCGGCCTCAAGCCCGGCTGCCGCGCGCTGACCACCGATGTCTGCGTCCCGATCTCGAAACTGGCCGATTGCATAGCCGAGACCTTCAGCGACCTCGACGAGAATGCGAGCAGACTCGCCGGCCCGCTGGTCGGCCATGTCGGCGACGGCAATTTCCATATCATGCTGCTGGTGGATGCCGACAATGCCGACGACCTGGCCCGCGCCCAGGGTTTCGCTTCGCGTCTGGCAAAACGCGCGATCCGCATGGACGGCACCTGCACCGGCGAGCATGGCATCGGCATCGGCAAGCAGGGCTACATGACGCTGGAACATGGCGACGTCGCGATCGACCTGATGCGCACGATAAAACGCGCCATCGATCCCGACAATATCCTGAATCCGGGTAAGATTCTGCCGCCGTCCTGACCGGGGACGGCAAGGCATGATGCGCGGCCCACGAAGCCGTCGCATCCCCAACATCCGACGTCCAACAAGATTCAGGAGCAGCCTCATGAACGCGCCACTGAGCAACATCACCCTCGAGGACAAATACGCCCTCGCCTCGGGCCGGGTGTTTCTTACCGGCACCCAGGCCCTCGTTCGTCTGCTGCTGCTGCAACGACAACGCGACGCCCTGGCCGGACTGAATACCGCCGGCTACGTGTCCGGCTACCGCGGCTCGCCTCTGGGCGGACTCGATCAGGCGCTGTGGAAGGCCAAACAGCACCTCGGCCAGAACCAGATCGTGTTCCAGCCCGGCGTGAATGAAGACCTCGCGGCCACGGCGATATGGGGTACGCAACAAGTCAATCTGTCGCCCGGCGCGAAGCATGACGGTGTATTCGGCATGTGGTACGGCAAGGGCCCGGGCGTGGATCGCTGCGGCGACGTATTCAAGCACGCCAATTCCGCCGGTACCTGGAAGCACGGCGGCGTGCTGGCCGTGGCCGGCGACGATCACGCCGCGCGTTCATCCACGGTCGCCCATCAGTCGGAGCACGCCCTGAAGGCGGCGATGATGCCGGTGCTGGTGCCGGCGGGCGTGCAGGACTATCTCGACCTCGGCCTGCACGGCTGGGCCATGAGCCGTTACTCGGGTTGCTGGGTCGGTTTCAAGGCGGTGGCCGATACCGTCGAATCCTCGGCCTCGGTGGATATTTCGCCGGACCGCGTGCGGATCGTCCTGCCTGACGATTACGTCTTGCCGACGGGAGGCCTCAACATCCGCTGGCCGGACGACCGCCTGCTGCAGGAAGCCCGGCTGCTCGACCACAAGCTGTATGCGGCGCTGGCCTATTGCCGCGCCAACCGGCTGAACCAGGTCGTCATCGATGCGCCCAAGCCACGACTGGGCATCATCACCACCGGCAAGTCCTATCTCGATGTGCGCCAGGCCTTTGATGACCTCGGCATAGACGATGCGCTCGCCGCCGAAATCGGCATCCGCCTCTACAAGGTCGGCATGGTCTGGCCGCTCGAGTCGGACGGCGTGCGCCGCTTCGCCGAAGGGCTGGAAGAAATTCTGGTGGTCGAAGAAAAGCGCCAGCTGATCGAGTACCAGCTCAAGGAAGAACTCTACAACTGGCGCGAAGACGTGCGCCCGCGCGTGATCGGCAAGTTCGACGAAAAGGGCGAATGGGCGCTGCCCAACGGCCGCTGGCTGCTGCCCGCCTCCGGCGAATTGTCGCCGGCGCAGATCGCCCGCGTCATCGCCGACCGCATCAGCCGCCACTTCACCTCGCCGCGCATACGCGACCGCCTGGCGGTCATCGAAGCCAAGGAGCGCTCCGCCGCGCCGGTGATCCAGATTGCGCGGACACCCTACTTCTGCCCCGGCTGCCCGCACAACACGTCGACCTGCGTGCCGGAAGGCTCGCGTGCACTGGCCGGCATCGGCTGCCATTTCATGGTGCTGTGGATGAACCGCTCCACCGCCACCTATTCCCACATGGGTGGTGAAGGCGCGGCCTGGATGGGGCAGGCTCCCTTCACCGAGCAGCGCCATGTCTTCGTCAATCTCGGCGACGGCACCTACTTCCATTCCGGCTCGCTGGCCATTCGCGCGGCTGTCGCTTCGGGCGTCAACGCCACCTACAAGATCCTCTACAACGATGCCGTCGCCATGACCGGCGGCCAGCCGGTGGACGGCAACCTGACGGTGCCGCAGATCGCGCATCAGCTGCATGCCGAAGGCGTGCATCATGTTGTCGTCGTCACCGATGGCACGTCTCGCGCCTACGGTCATCCCGACCTGCCGCACGGCGTGCCGATCAGGCATCGCGACGACCTCGATGCGATCCAGCGCGAGATGCGCGAATGCCCCGGCATCTCGGCCATCATCTACGACCAGACCTGTGCCGCCGAAAAGCGCCGCCGTCGCAAGCGCGGCAAGATGATCGATCCGCCGCGTCGCTTGTTCATCAACGAGGCCGTGTGCGAAGGCTGCGGCGATTGCGGGGTGCAGTCCAACTGCCTCGCCGTGGTGCCGGTGGAAACCGAATTCGGCCGCAAGCGCGCGATCGACCAGTCCGCCTGCAACAAGGACTACTCGTGCGAGAAAGGCTTTTGCCCGAGCTTCGTTTCGGTGCTCGGCGGCGGCGTAAGGAAAGGCCGCGGTCTTGCGGGTTCGGGCACCGGCGATGATTCATTCGGCATACCGCCAGCGCCCGTTCTGGCGTCAACGACCAAGCCCTACGGCATCCTGATTACCGGCGTCGGCGGCACCGGCGTAGTCACCATCGGTGCCCTGATCGGCATGGCAGCGCACATCGATGGCAAGGGCGTCACCGTGCTCGACATGACCGGACTCGCGCAGAAAGGCGGCGCGGTGTTTTCCCATGTGCGCATCTGCGACGATCCGGAAGCGATTCATGCCGTGCGCGTGGCGACCGGCGAAGCCGACGCCGTCATCGGCGGCGATGTCATCGTCACGGCGTCACCCGACGCACTGACGCGGATGCAGACCGGCCGCACGCGCGTGGTGGTGAATTGCGCGGAAACCCCGACATCCGATTTCACGCGCAATCCTGACTGGCAGTTTCCGCTGGCACGCATGCAGGCCGTGGTCAGCGAAACCGTCGGCGCCGGCGCGGCACATTTCGTCGATGCCTCGGATCTAGCATTGCGTCTGCTGGGGGATTCGATCGCCAGCAATCTGTTCCTGCTCGGTTACGCCTGGCAACAGGGCTCGGTGCCGGTATCCGCGGAGGCCATCGATCGCGCCATCGAGCTCAACGGCACCGCCGTCGCCATGAGTCGCGCCGCCTTCCTCTGGGGCTGCCGCGCTGCACACGATCCGGCGGCGGTTGCGGCCTATGCCCGGCCGCAAGTCGCCGTTACCTGCCCGCGAAGCAGAATCCCAGGTACGCAGAGCGAGCCAGCGCCGACTCTCGATGAAGTGATTGCGAAGCGCGTGCGCTTTCTCACCGACTATCAGGACGCCGCCTACGCGGAGCGTTACCGGACGCAAGTGGAGAATATCCGCGCCGCCGAAGCCGCGATCAATTCATCGCAACTGACCGAGGCCGTGGCGCACAACCTGTTCAAGCTGATGGCGATCAAGGACGAATACGAGGTGGCGCGGCTGTATGCCGAAACCGACTTCCTGCAAAGGATCGGCGAGCGCTTCGAAGGCGATTACACGCTGCAGTTTCATCTGGCGCCGCCGGTGCTGGCCCGCCCCGATCCGACCACCGGCAGGGTGAAGAAAATGGCCTTCGGCCCATGGATGCTCACTGCATTCAAGTGGCTGGCGAAGGCCCGCGGCTATCGGGGGTCGCGCTGGGATGTCTTTGGCCGCAGCGAAGAGCGGCGGCTGGAGCGGGCCTTGCTCGCCGGCTACGAAGCCGACCTCGCCGCATTGCCGGCAAAGCTGGAACGGACGAATCTGGGCGATGCCATTGCGCTGGCCAATCTACCGGAGAAGATCCGCGGCTTCGGCCACGTCAAGCGGCGCAGCATGGATGCCGCAGCGCCCGAACGCGAAGCCCTGCGCGGCAGGCTCGGACTGGGTTGACCGGGGGGCGCCGGCCTTTAGTTCTGGCGCCGCTTGCGACTTGCCATCAGCGCCGCTTCCGAGCGGTTGCTCACGCCCATGGCCTTCATGATCGCCGAGACGTGGATCTTGACCGTACCCTCGGTCAAGCCGAGCAACTCGCCAATCTGGCGGTTGCTGCGCCCTTCAGCGAGGAGTTCCAGTACGCGCGCCTGGGCCGCGGTCAAACCGAAGCGCTGCGCCAGCGACTTGTTTTCACCGTGCGCGATCTCGCTGCGGTTGGTCAGTTCCCGCAGCTTGGGCGGCAGATAGATTTCGCCGGAGAGCACCGCGCGCAAGGCCTCGAGCAGTTCGCCACTCGAACCCGACTTGGAAACAAACCCCGAAGCACCGGCCTTCATCACGCGGGACACCGTGTCGACATCGTCCAGCGCCGACAGGATCACCACCGGCACCGTCGGAAAGCGCCGCCGTACTACCGGCAGGAAGGTCTGGCCCTTGGTCCCGGGCAGCATCAGGTCGAGAATCATCATGTAGATGTCCTCTTTTTCCAGCACGGCAATCGCCTCGTTGGCATCGGGCACGCCTATGGTCTGGGTTTCCGCCCCGAGGCTCTTCAGCGTCGCGAGCAAGCCTTCGCGCACCAGGGCATGATCTTCCACCACCAATAGTCTGAGCATCGCTTTCCCCTGCAGGCCGGTTACGGATATGACAAAGGGCAGTTTAGCGCGGAAGCCCGCGCTGCGGTAAGATCATCCGACTTTCCAGGGAGCAATCGCCATGAGCACAACGCCGACCGATCCGATGGAGTTCCTGAAATCCCTGTGGGGCAAGACCGGGATGCCGCTGCCGGGCTTGGTGACGCCGACGCTGGACACCAACGAACTGGACAAGCGCATTGCCGATCTCAAGGCCGTCGAGGGCTGGCTCAAGACCAATCTCGGCATGCTGCAAATGACCATTCAGGGGCTTGAGATGCAGCGCGCGACGCTATCGGCATTCCAGGCCATCAGCCAGTCGGCGGGCAACCAGGACGCCAGCGCGAATCCCTTCGCCAACCCGGCGCTGTGGCCGTGGAATTTCATGCAGGGTGCCGGCCAGCCCGCTGCCGCCGATGCGGCCGGCACGCCTGCAGCAGCCGAGCAGGCGCCGCCGAAATCGGGCGGCAAAGCCAAGTAGCAAGAGCTTGTGAAGAAATCGTCCCCCAAGGGGACTTCCTTCGGGGCGTAGCCGCGGGCCGCAGCGGGGTGCGGCCGGAGCGCAGCTGCCGGAATGTACGTCTCTGTACATGAGGATAGCCGGGGCTGCCAACTGAGCCGCCCAAGCCCCGATCCGGCACGCGCAGTAGATTTATTCGCAAGCGCTCAGCGCACGGCCAGCCAGAAGGGCAGGCTCAGCATACCGAGCACCGTGCCGACCGAGATCAGCCAGGCAACGCGGGCGCCGTCGCCACCCATGCGCTGGGCCAGGATGTAGGCGGAACTGGCGGTCGGCAAGGCCGAAAACACCAGCGCCACGTCGGCATAGACTCCGCTCAAGCCTACCCAGCGGATCAATCCCAGAGTCGCCAGCGGCAGCGCAACGAGTTTCACCACCAGCAGATAGACCGCGGCCGCCGCGCCGCCAACGCCGACTTTCGCATTGCCGGTGCGCAGCCCGGCTCCCACTGCCAGCAGGCCCAGCGCGATGGCGGCTTCGCCGAGGCGACCAAGAAATTGCAGCAAGGGCTCGGGCGGCTGGAAGCCGGCGAGATTCGCCGTGACGCCGGCCAGCGTCGCCAGGATCAACGGATTCCTCGCCAACTCGCGCCAGACGCTGGCCTCGCCGTGGCGCGCCAGCATCCATACCGCCGCCATATTGGCCGGCGGCACCATGACGCCGACGACGATGGCCATGGCCGCGATGCCCGGCACCCCGTAAAGCTTGCCGGCCACCGCAAGGCCGATGTAGGAGTTGAAGCGGAAGGCGCACTGGTATTGCGAGGCGAAGGACATCGGCGTCAGGCGGAAAAACTTCGCGCCGTAGCCCAACACCATGCCGGTGCCGATTGCACCCAGGGCCACCGCAAGCAGCGGACCGGCTGCCGACCAGTCGATGCGCGTCTTCACCAGCCCGTTGAACAGCAGGGCCGGAAAGAGGACGAAATAGATCAGCTTTTCGAGACCGCTCCAGAAATGGTCGCCCAGATGCAGCACACGGCGCAGGCCGCTGCCCAGCAGGATCAGGGCGAAGTCGGGGAGAAGGGCGAGGGCCGGGGCGAGCGAGGGGATGGGCGTAATGAGCACGCCGCTAAATTACTCCGGAATCGCGCAGGCGTGCAATCTCGGATTCCGTGTAGCCGGCGGCCTTCAGCACGGCGTCGCTGTCGGCGCCGGCTATCGGCGCCGGACTGGCGGTGGCCCAAGGCCAGGCGGAGAGCTTGAAGGGCGGCGCGAACTGCCTGGTGCCGCCGACCTCGACCACCATCTCGCGGGCGACCAGTTGCGGGTGCCTGATCGCCTCATCCATGCGCAGAATCGGTGTGACGCAGCAGTCGGCGTCAGCGAAGATGGGCTCCCAGTGAGAGAGCGGCTGCGAGGCGATCACGGCGGCCAGTTCGCCTTTCACGCGCCGGCCTTCGCTGCCCATGGCCAAGCCGAGGGGCGCCAGATCGGGCCGCTCGATCGCGGCGCAAAGGGCCTGCCAGAACTTGGGTTCCAGTGCGCCGACGGCAAGATAGCGGTCATCCGCCGTGCGATAAACGCCGTAGCAGGGCACGCCGCCCGTCAGCAGATCGGCGCCGCGCGGCGCCGGCTGTCCGAACACCTGCGTGGTCACCAGCGGAAAGATCGTGTGGGCCAGCACGGCATCAGTCATGGCCACGTCGACATGACTGCCCTGCCCCGTTGCCTTGGCGCCGATCACCGCAGCAAGAACGCCGAGCAGAGGAGTAAGCGCTCCCCCCAACAGATCGCCGACCTGTAGATTCGGAATCGCCGGCGGGCCGCTGGCCGTGCCGTCGTGGCTGCCGATCTGATCGAGCAGGCCCGCGGTGGCCAGATAATTGATGTCGTGACCGGCCAGCTCCGCCCAAGGGCCGGTCTGTCCGTAGCCGGTGATGGCGCAGTAGACAATTCGCGGATTGACTGCCCGCACTGTCTCGTAGCCGATGCCCAGCTTGGTCACCACGCCGGGACGGAAGCTCTCGAATATCACGTCGGCGTCCTTTGCCAGACGCATGAAAGCCTCGACGCCGGCCGCCTGCTTCAAATCCAGGCGCAGGCTTTTCTTGTTGCGATTGACCATGCGAAAGAACAGGCTGTCGCCTCTCGCGCCGGCCTTACGTTCGCCCGGACCCATGGCGCGGGCATAGTCGCCGGCACCGGTGTCTTCGATCTTGATCACCTCGGCGCCGAGATCGGCCAGATGCATGGTCGCCACCGGTCCCGGCAGCAGGCGGGTGAGGTCGAGAATGCGCAGGCCCGCAAGGGGGCCGCCGGGTGAAGCCCGCCGGTCAGTCATATTTCCTGGCGTCCTCGATCACCTTGCCGTCATTGGGCAGACTGCCGACAGCGACCAGTTTGACCTCGGCACGGAGCTTCGTGACATCGCGCACGGTATCGGCAATGGCCTTGTCCATGTTGCCGTCCGACGCGCCGACCTCGCAGTTCAGGGTCATCAGGTCGCTGCTGTCAGGATTGGTCACCACCAGCCGCGCCCGAACGATCTCGGGATGGCGCTTGACGACGGCCGCGACCTGCTCCGGATGGACGAACATGCCCTTGATCTTGGTCGTCTGATCGGCGCGGCCCATCCAGCCCTTGATCCGCATGTTGGTGCGGCCGCAGGGCGAAATGCCAGGCAGGAAAGCTGAAAGGTCGCCGGTGCCAAAGCGGATCAGCGGGTAATCGGCATTGAAGGTGGTCACCACCACTTCGCCGACTTCGCCGGGAGCAACGGGATCGCCGGTACCCGGGCGCACGATCTCGACGATCACGCCCTCGTCGATCACCAGCCCCTCGCGCGCCTCGGTTTCGTAAGCGATGACGCCCAGTTCGGCGGTGGCATAGGCCTGATAGCCGGCGATGCCGCGCGCCAGCAATTCATCGCGCACCGGCGGCAGGAAGGCTTCGCCCGAAACCAGGGCCTTGGTCAGCGACGGCAGCTTGACGCCGAGTTCGTCGGCCTTTTGCAGCAGGATGCGCAGAAACGACGGAGTCCCGACATAGCCGTTGGGCAGCAGGTCGGCCATCGCCGCCACCTGCTGCTCCGTCTGCCCTACGCCGGCCGGAAATACCGTACAGCCAAGCGCCTGGGCCCCGGCCTCGAGAATCCAGGCGCCCGGAGTCATGTGATAGGAGAAACTGTTGTGCACCAGATCGCCGGCCCGAAAGCCCGCCGCATAAAGCGCGCGCGCCGTACGCCAGTAGTCCGCGCTGCGCCCCTCCGGTTCGTAGATCGGTCCCGGCGAGGAAAACACGCGACCGAGCTTGCCCCAATGCGACGTCGCCAGGCCGCCGAACGGCCGCTGAGTCTTCTGCAACTCGATCAGGTCGCTCTTGCGCACCACCGGCAAACCGGCGAGGGCAGCCGTCGAAGTGATCGCCGCAGCATCGACCTGTCTGAGCGACCCGGCGAAGTAAGCGGTGTTTGCCTTGGCATGCGCGATCTGCTGCGGCAGGCGTGTCGCCAGCGCCGACTTTCGTTCTTCCGAAGAACGGGTTTCGAGGGCGTCAAAATTCTTCGACATGTCACGATGCTCCGAGGTTTGGTGAGGCCGCAAAGCGTGTCGCAGGGCAAGGCGCGAAAGGGTGACGTTTAGCAGCGCTAAACGAGCCCTTGAGCAACGCCGCCATGCGGCGCGATCTGCGGCCGATTAAGCGAGCCAGCGTTTGCGGCGGCGATAGTGCTTCGACTCGCGGAAGCTCTTGCGCTCCCCCGAAGATATGCCGAGGTAGAACTCCTTGACGTCCTCGTTGTTGGACAGGTCCTTGGCCACACCCTCCATGACCACGCGGCCGTTTTCGAGGATGTAGCCGAAATCTGCATAGCGCAGGGCCATGTTGGTGTTCTGCTCGGCCAGAAGGAAGGTCACTTTTTCCCTCTGATTGAGGTCTTTGACGATGCCGAAAACCTCATCGACGATTTGCGGCGCCAGCCCCATCGAGGGCTCGTCCAGCAACACCATGGTCGGATTCGCCATCAGCGCACGGCCGATGGCGCACATCTGCTGCTCGCCGCCCGAGGTATAGGCCGCCTGGCTGGTGCGCCGCGTCTTCAGCCGCGGAAAGTAGTTGTAGACCTTTTCCAGGGTCTGCGCCACGGCCGCCCGGCCATCGGTGCGGGTGTAGCTACCGGTCATCAGGTTTTCTTCGATGGTCAGGTGGCCGAAGCAATGGCGGCCCTCCATGACCTGAACCACGCCACGCTTGACCAGGTCCGCAGGCGTCAGCGCTTCAATTCGTTCGCCACGGCACTCGATAGAACCCTTGGTCACCTCGCCGCGCTCGCCATGCAGCAGATTGCTGACGGCACGCAGGGTCGTCGTCTTGCCGGCGCCGTTGCCGCCGAGCAAAGCCACGATGCTGCCTTCCGGCACGGACAGCGATACGCCCTTGAGCACGAGGATGACGTGGTTGTAGATCACCTCGATGCTATTGACGTTGAGAAGAATGTTGGCAGTAGTCATGTGCTCTTTCGATAGGCGTGGGCCGTATTCGGAAGCTGGTTCCGGACGGGAGCAAGCCACGCCCCGTCCGGAAGGCCCCTTACTTCATTCCATGCTTATTTCTTGCAGTCTTCTGCAGTGCGCCGCACGATCTTCTTCTCTTCGGCATACTTGCCGGCGGTACTGATCACCAAAGGCCGCAGCACCTTCTCATCGCCCTGATACCAATCGGAAGTGAAGTTCCACTTCTTGCCGTCCCAGGTGTGAATGCGCGCCCAGGCCGATCCCATATGGTCGAGGCAGGACGTCTTTACCGGCCGCATCACGCCGGCAAAGCCCAACGCATCCAGCTTCTTCTGGTCAAGGTCGAGGTGCTCCAGACCCCAGCGCATCTGCTCGCCGGTAATGTGCTTGCCTTTGCCGTAGCGGTCCTGCGCTACGCGCACGGCCTCTACCTGAAGCATGGACGAGATCAGGCCGCGCATGTAAAGCACCTGGCCGACTTCTTCCTTCGGACCGGTACCCTGACCCTTGGCATGCAGTTTCTCGAGGACCTCCTTGACGACCTTGGCGTTCGGCTCGGCGCCGTGTTGCATGGCCAGCGCGTTGTAGCCCTTGGCGCCATCGCCGACGTCCTTGACGTCAGGTTCGGCACCCGACCACCATATCCCGTACATTTTGTCACGCGGATAGCCGGTCGCCTGCGCTTCCTTGATCGCGGTTTGGTTCATCACACCCCAGCCCCAGAGGAAGACATAGTCGGGCTTGTTCTGGCGGATCTGCAACCAGGTGGCTTTCTGCTCGACACCGGGGTGGGCCACCGGCAGCAGGGACAGTTCGAAGCCGTGCATCTTGGCGCGCTCCTGCAGCAGGGCAATCGGCTCCTTGCCGTAGGGGCTGTCGTGATAGACCAGTGCGATCTTCTTGCCCTTCAGCTTGTCGAATCCGCCTTCCTTCTTGGCGATGTGCTGCACCAGCACGTCGGCGCCCATCCAGTAGGTGCCGATCAGCGGGAAGTTCCAGCCAAATACGGAACCATCCTGCGATTCGCTGCGGCCGTAGCCGGCGGTGATGACGGGAATCTTGTCGACCGGGGCCTTCTCCGTCAGGGCGAAGGTAATACCCGTGGATAGGGGTTGCACCGCAGTAGCGCCCCCGTGCTTGCCCTTCAGGCGCTCATAGCACTCGACGCCGCGGTCGGTGGCGTAGGCAGTTTCGCATTCCTCCCAGATCATCTTGCCGCCATTGACACCGCCACGCGCATTGGTCAGTTTCATGTAGTCGACAAAACCATTGGCCCATGGCGCGCCGTTGGGGGCATAGGCGCCGGTGCGGTAAGCCAGCACCGGAAAGAACTGCTCTTCGGCTGCATAGGCCGCCGGCGCAGTGAGTGCAGCGGAAAGGCCGATCGCTGCGATCGAAGCGGCAACAAGCAGTTTGTGTAGTTTCATATTTTTGCTCCTCCTAGGATGATTGAGTGTTACGCCTGCAATAAACCCGATGTACTACGCCCGGCAATATTACCCGCCGACCTCGCCCCTGCCCATTAATGCGGGAACGGCCACAAACGCAGTTTCTCCCTGCCCGTTGACCACAGCCGCGCAATGCCGTGCGGTTCGACGATGAGGAAGAAGACGATCAGTGCGCCGAAGACCATGATCTCGACATGCGATACCAGCGCGATCGAGACTTCGAGGCCGAACAGGCTCCCTACCAGCGGCAGCATCTGGTTGAGAAAGATGGGCAGGATCACAATGAACGCGGCCCCGAAAAAGCTGCCTGCGATCGCCCCCATGCCGCCGATGATGACCATGAACAGCAACTGGAAGGAGCGGTCGATCGAAAACGCCGCCGGTTCCCATGAACCAAGGTGGACCATGCCCCACAAGGCGCCTGCGACGCCGACGTAGAACGAACTGACGGCGAAGGCGCTGAGCTTGGCGTACATCGGGCGAATGCCGATCACCGTGGCCGCCACATCCATGTCACGAATCGCCATCCATTGCCGGCCGATGCTGCCGCGCACCAGGTTTTTCGCCATGAGGCTGAAGAGCACCAGGATGCCGAGGCAGAAAAGGTACTTGTCGGTCGGGGTACTGATGGTCCAGCCGAACAGTTCGATGTCCGCCACCGAGACCGAACCCGATGACGAATCGTTGGTAAACCACTTGATGCGCAGGAAAGCCCAGTCCCAGAAGAACTGGGCCGCCAGAGTAGCCACCGCGAGGTAGAGGCCGCGTACGCGCAGGCTCGGGGCGCCGAACACGATGCCGACCGCTGCCGCCGTGAGGCCGCCAAGCAGGATCGCGGCGAGTGCCGGCATGCCGCTGACGCGAATCAGAAAATTGTAGGATGCATAGGCGCCCACCGCCATGAAAGCGCCGGCGCCCAGCGTGATCTGCCCGCAATAGCCCACCAGAATATTCACCCCCAGTGCCGCGAGGGAGAGAATCAGGAACGGAATGAGAATGGCGCGGAACAGGTACTCATCGACCAGCAACGGAATCCCGACAAACGCGAAGACGACGATGGCCAGAATCACCCAGCGATCCTGTGGAATGGGGAATATCTGCTGATCCGCCTTGTACGAGGTCTTGAACTGACCGTTTTCTCTATAGAACATCCGTAATTCCTCGTATCAAACGCGATCAAATGCTGTTCTAGTTCCGGCCGCTACGCTTAACGTGCTATGCACGTTAGCCTGCACCGAAAAATCATTGATCATGTTCATACCCGATCAATGATTTTTTCACCGAACAGGCCTTGCGGCCTGAACAGCAGGAACACCAGCGCCAGCATGTAGGCAAACCAGATCTCGATGCCGCCACCCACGTAGTGGCCCAGATAGACCTCTGACAGTTTCTCGCCGACGCCGATGATCAGGCCGCCGAGAATCGCCCCGGGGACCGAAGTCAGGCCGCCGAGAATCACCACCGGCAAGGCACGCAAGGCGACCGTCGACAAGGAAAACTGTGCGCCCAGTTTAGAGCCCCAGATTACCCCGGCCACCAGCGCCGTGATCCCCGCGACGCACCAGACGATGACCCAAATCCGGTCCAGCGGAATGCCGATCGACTGGGCCGCCTGATGGTCATCCGCCACGGCGCGCAGCGCACGCCCGGTGGCTGTCTTCTGGAAGAAGATGGTCAGGGCCAATACCAGCATTGCTGAAATGAAGGCGGCGACGAAGTCCTCCTTGTTGATCAGGATGCCGCCGTCGAAAACGCTCTCCAGCACCATCACCGGCTCTTTCGGCATACCGACGTCGATCTTGTAGATGTCGCTGCCGAAGATGGCCTGGCCGACGCCGTCGAGAAAATAGGCGATGCCCAGGGTCGCCATCAGCAGCGTCGCGGCTTCCTGGTTGACCAGGTGCCGCAGCACGAGGCGCTCCACCAGCCAGGCCACGGCGAACATCACCACAATCGAAACGACAAAGGCCAGCACATTGGCCACGAACAGGTTGTCCATGCCCAGCCACTCGGGAATCCACTCGGAAAAGCGCGCCATGGACAAGGCCGCAAACAGCACCATCGCGCCCTGGGCGAAATTGAACACACCGGAGGCCTTGTAGATCAGCACGAAGCCCAGCGCCACGAGCGAATACAGCATGCCGCTCATCAGGCCGCCGAGCAGGGTTTCGAGGAAGAAGCTCATCGTTCAGGTCCTTAAAACTTAGTGGCTTGCGCCGAGATAGGCACTGATGACATCAGGGTTTGCCCGCACTTCATCGGGTGTGCCGTCGCCGATTTTCTTGCCGTAATCGAGCACCACAACGCGGTCGGAAATGTCCATCACCACTCCCATGTCGTGCTCGATCAGCACGACCGTGGTGCCGAACTGGTCGTTGACGTCGAGGATGAAGCGGCACATGTCCTGTTTTTCCTCCACATTCATGCCGGCCATCGGTTCGTCGAGCAGCAGGATCTGCGGCTCCATCGCCAGGGCGCGGGCCAGGTCAACGCGCTTTTGCAGGCCGTAGGGCAGGCGCCCGACCGGAGTCTTGCGAATGTGCTGGATTTCCAGAAAGTCGATGATCTCCTCGACCTTGAGCCGGTGCTCCAGTTCTTCACGCTGCGCCGGCCCCAGCCAGAAGGCCTGCAGCAGCATGTTGGCCTTCATTTTCAGATTGCGGCCGGTCATGATGTTGTCGAGTACCGACATGCCCTTGAACAGCGCAATGTTCTGGAAGGTGCGCGCCAGTCCGGCCTTGGCCGCCTTGTAGGAATTCATGTTGGCGAAGTGCTCGCCGCGCAGGATGATCTCGCCCTGCTGCGGCCGGTAGACGCCATTGATGACGTTCAGCATCGAGCTCTTGCCGGCGCCGTTGGGCCCGATGATGGCGCGAACTTCGTGTTCGCGCACATCGAAGGAAATGTCCTGCAGCGCCTTGACGCCGCCGAAACTGAGGCTGATGTTCTTGAGGTCGAGAATGACCTCGCCGATTTTTCTTCCGCTCATGCTGCCTCCGCCGGGCCGCCCCAAGGCGGCAGCAAGTCAACGATCCGGAGCAAGCAAGGCTTGCGAACCAAAGTCACCCCCTTCCTCGGGAAGGGGGCTGGGGGGATGGTCGTCATCAAGCTGCTTTCTTCATCACGGGAAAGGTCTTCACGTCGCAGATCTTCAGGTCGGCAGCCACCTTGCCGGTGCGGCCGTCCTCGAACTTGACCTGGGTTTCGATGAACTGCGAGGTCTTGCCGGCGTATAGGGCGTCGATCAGCACGGCATACTTTTCGCCAACGAAGCCTCGCCGCACCTTGCGCGTGCGGGTGAGTTCATCGTCATCCGGATCGAGTTCCTTGTGCAGCACCATGAAGCGATGGATCTGCGTCTCGGCCACCATCGCATCGTGCGACAAGTCGGCGTTCACCTGCTCGACGCATTCGCGAATCAGTTCCAGAACCTCTGGCTTGCCGGCCAGATCGGTATAGCCGGAATACGGCAGGCCGCGCCGCTCGGCCCAGTTGCCGACCGCGCCCATGTCGATGTTGACGAAGGCGCAAACCATGTCGCGGTCGTGACCGAAGCAGACCGCCTCCTTGATGTACTGGAAGAACTTGAGTTTGTTCTCGATGTAGTTCGGGGCGAATATCGCGCCGCCGGCCAGCTTGCCGACGTCCTTGGCACGATCGATGATCTTGAGATGTCCATCCTCGTCGAAGAAGCCGGCGTCGCCGGTGTGGAACCAGCCTTCCGCGTCGATCGCTTCCGCCGTCGCATCCGGCCGCTTGTAGTATTCCTTGAGCAGCAGCTTGCCGCGTACCAGCACTTCGCCGCTGTCGGCAATTTTGACCTCGACTCCCGGCGCCGGCTTGCCGACGCTGTCGAACTTGATCTCGCGATCAGGCTGCAGGCAGACCGCGGCACAGGTCTCGGTGGCGCCATAGAGCTGCTTCAGATTGACGCCGATGGAACGGTAGAAGCGGAACAGGTCGGGACCGATGGCGGCGCCCGCCGTGTAAGCCACGCGGATGCGGCTCATGCCGAGCACGTTGCGCAGCGGGCCGTAGATCAGCACGTTGCCCAGTGCATAGAGCAGGCGATCCAGGGTGGAAACGCCGGGCTTGGCATCGAGAATATCCGAACCGCAGCGCTTGGCCACGGCCATGAAGTAATGGAACATGCCGCGCTTGATGGTGCCGGCATCCTCCATGCGGATCATCACCGTGGTCAGCAGGTTCTCGAACACCCGCGGCGGCGCAAAGTAGTAGGTCGGCCCGATCTCGCGCAGATCGGTCATCACCGTGTCGCCGGATTCCGGGCAGTTGATGGTGAAGCCGGCCACCATGGCCTGCGCATAGGAGAACAGGTGGTCCCCGACCCAGGCCATCGGCAGGTAGGACAGGATGTCTTCCTGTTCGGTCAAATGATCGAAGTCGACACCGCTGGTCGCCGCGGCGATGAAGGTCTCGTGGGTCTGGCAAACTCCCTTGGGCTTGCCTGTCGTGCCCGAGGTGTAGAGCATCACCGCTACATCTTCGGTGCTCCCCTTGCCAATTTCCGCCGGAATGAAATCAGGCTGGTTCCTGTCATGGATGCGCCCCATGGCGATCACTTCATCGAGACCCTGCAGAGACGTCTGGGTGTAGTGGCGCATGCCGCGCGGGTCGTCGTAGAGGATGTGCTGCAAACTGGGGCACTGGGCCTTGATTTCGAGGAGCTTGTCGACCTGCTCCTGATCTTCGACGATGGCAAAGCGAATCTCGCCGTCGGTCAGCACGAAAGTCATTTCCGCTGCTACCGCATCCTGGTACATCGGCACCGGAACGCCACCCAGCATTTGCGCCGCGCACATCGCCCAGTACAGCCGGGGGCGATTGTCGCCGACGATGGCAAGGTTGTCGCCACGCTTGAAGCCCAGTTCGGCCAGGCCGCAAGCCATGGCGCGGACTTCTTCGGCAACCTGGCTCCAATTCCACGTTTGCCAGATGCCGAGAAATTTCTCTCGTGTCGCCGGACGATCGCCCCGAGTCGCCGCGTGATTCAGCAACAGACGGGGAAAAGTATCGAGCGGATTTAAGGCCCGCCCCGATTGGGATACAGCCATGCGTTTTCTCTCCTCCAGCGCTACCGATACAGACTCGCTTGTGTCGCGACTCGTCTGTCACAAAAATCGAGTCTAAGGCATTCTCCTGCCTATAATTGTCGCGTGCCTGACAATTCAAAAAATACCGCAATCTCGCTCGAGGACATGCTGCGCCGCACAAGCTGGGCGCAGACATTGTCTGTCGAGGATTTCGCGCGCGCGCGCGAAGGCACGGTCGAACGCGTCATATCGGCTGGCGGTTTTGTCTGCAGCAAAGGCGAGCCGGTAGACCATTGGCATGGAGTCATCGAGGGTCTGGTCAAAATGTCCAGCGACTGGGCCACGGGCAAGACTGCCAGCTTCACCGGCATCGCCGCCGGTGGCTGGTTCGGCGAAGGCTCGATGCTCAAGGACGAGCCGCGCCGCTATGACGTGGCGGCCCTACGCGATACCCGCGTCGCCTGCATGCGGCGCGAGACTTTCCTCTGGCTGCTGGATCACAGCATCGCCTTCAACCGCTTCATCATCAACCAGATCAACGAACGGCTGGGCCTGTTCATCGGCCTGCTCGAATCGGAACGGCTGCTGAACGTGGATGCCCGTGTCGCGCGCACCATGGCCGCCCTCTTCCACCCGGTACTGCAGCCGGGAATCGAATCCCGCATCGCCATCTCGCAGGAAGAAGTCGGCCGTCTGGCCGGCGTCTCCCGCCAGCGCGTCAACAGCGCCTTGCGCTCGCTGGAAGAGGCGGGCTTCCTGACCAACGAATACGGCAGGATCACGGTCCACGATCTTGACGGCCTGCGCCGCTTCGGCGGCTGAGTCCCGCCAAGGGATACCGTCCCCGCCAAGCGCGGGGACATATCCCGCCGGGGGATACCGTCCGCACTTCCAGAGCGGACATAAAAGTCGGCGCTGGCGGTACGGCGTCAGTACTGGTAAAAGCCGCGTCCGCTCTTGCGGCCGAGATATCCCGCGGCAACCATTTCCTTGAGCAGCGGCGCCGGGCGGTACTTGGAATCGTTGAAGCCCTCGTAGAACACCATCATCACCGCCAGCATGGTATCGAGGCCGATCATGTCGGCCAGCGCCAGCGGACCGATCGGATGGTTGCAGCCGAGCTTCATGCCGTTGTCGATTTTTTCCGCCGACGCCAGACCTTCGGCGTAGACGAAGATCGCTTCGTTGATCATCGGGCAGAGGATGCGGTTCACCACGAAGCCGGGATTGTTCTTCACCGTGATCGGTGTCTTGCCCAATGCCTTGGCCAGGGCCTCGACTTTCGCATGCGTCTCGTCCGTGGTCTGCAGACCGCGGATCAGTTCGACCAGCGCCATCATCGGCACCGGGTTGAAGAAGTGCATGCCGATGAACTGGCCCGGGCGCGCCGTCGTGGCCGCAAGTTGAGTGATCGAGATCGACGAGGTGTTGCTGGCGACGATGGTTCCGGCGCCGATCACGGTTTCGGCTTCCTTGAGAATCCGCAGCTTCAGACCCTCGTTCTCGGTCGCCGCCTCGATCACGATGTCGACGTCCTTCATGTCGGCCATCTGCGTCGTCGGCTTGATGCGCGCCATCGCCGCCGCCTTCTGCTCGGCCGTCATCTTTTCCTTCTTCACCAGCCGGTCGAGGCTGCCGGAAATCGTGGCGACGCCCTTTTGCACGGCGGCTTCGTTGATGTCCAGCATCACCGCGTCGATGCCGGCGACCGCGCAGGCCTGCGCGATGCCGTTGCCCATTGTGCCGGCGCCGATGATGCCGACTTTCTTGATTGTCATTTACTGCTCCTTGGAAAAAAGATAATCATCGCGGCCAATTTTATCCCGCCGACGTGCGGCGAAACCCGCGAGCCGCCTGATGCCGGATGGGACTCCTCAATGCAGCGGCCGGTCGAGTTCCTGGTCGATCATGGAGACTGGGTCTTCCAGTGGCTCCAGGTGGGTCGTGACGTGGGCATGCGGCAACATTTGGCGGATATCGGCCTCGATGCGTTCTGCCCAGTCATGTCCCTGCTGCACCGTCCATTGCCCGGGCACCAGAACATGCAGGGTAACGAAGACGCGGCTTCCCGCCTGGCGGGTACGCAAGGCATGAAAATCCAGCCCCTGCTCGCGGTACCCCGCCAGCAGTGCCTCAATCTGGTCCAGCGTATCCAGGGGCAAGGAAATATCCATCAGGCCGGCGGCCGAACGTCGCATCAGATGCCAGCCGGTCCAGACGATGTTCGCCGCAACCAGCAACGCGATCGCCGGGTCGAGCCAGAGCCACCCCGTCCACCAGACCAGACCGACGCCGACGATGACTCCGGCCGAGGTCCAGACATCGGTCATCAGGTGATGCGCATCGGCTTCCAGGGTGATCGAATTGCGCGCCTGCCCCACACGCAACAGGATTCGGGCCGTGGCGAAATTGATGACGGAGGCCACCACGGAGACCAGCAATCCTGCCCCCACGGCTTCGAGCGGCTGCGGATTCATCAGGCGGTCGATAGCCGTATAGCCGATGCTGAGAGCCGCCAGCAGAATCAGGAAGCCCTCGAAGGCGCTGGAGAAATACTCCGCCTTGCCGTGTCCATGCGCATGATCGTCATCCGCCGGCAGCGCCGCAACGGTCAGCATCCAGAGCGCCATGAGCGCCCCGGCGAGATTCACGAACGACTCGATGGCGTCGGACAGGAGTCCGACCGAACCCGTCAGCCACCACGCCACTCCCTTCAGCAGGATGGTGGCGATGGCCGCCGCGATGGACAGCCAGGCGTAACGTGTCAGCGATGGGAGCGGTGCCGTCGTGGAATCCATAATCTGTCTGCAGTGATCAGGTGACGTGGAATGCCATGCTCCAGGCGTCGACGCCTACATGCTCCGCCGATACTGTCCGCCGACCTCGTACAAGGCATTCGAAATCTGCCCGAGCGAACAGCAACGCACGGCGTCCATCATCACCTCGAACACGTTCCGGTTATCGATCACGGCCTGCTTCAGCTGGGCCAGGCAGGCGTCCGACTGGCCGGCGTTGCGTGTCTGGAAGTCCTTCAGCCGGGCGAGCTGCGACTGTTTCTCCGCCTCGGTCGAACGCGCCAGCTCGATTTCGCTGGCGACCCCGGACCCGTGCGGGTTGAGAAAAGTATTGACGCCGATGATGGGGAAAGAGCCGTCGTGCTTCTTGTGCTCGTAATGCATCGACTCTTCCTGGATCTTGCCGCGCTGGTAGCCGGTTTCCATGGCGCCGAGCACGCCGCCGCGCGAAGCGATGGCTTCGAATTCCTTGAGCACGGCCTCTTCCACCAGATCAGTCAGTTCCTCGATGATGAAGGCGCCCTGGTTGGGGTTCTCGTTCTTCGCCACACCCCATTCGCGATTGATGATGAGCTGGATCGCCATGGCACGGCGCACGCTCTCCTCGGTCGGCGTGGTGATGGCCTCGTCGTAGGCGTTGGTGTGCAGGCTGTTGCAGTTGTCGTAGATCGCGATCAGCGCCTGCAGCGTGGTGCGGATGTCGTTGAAATCCATCTCTTGCGCATGCAAGCTGCGGCCCGAGGTCTGGATGTGGTACTTGAGCTTTTGCGAACGCTCGTTGGCGCCGTAGCGGTTCTTCATCGCCACGGCCCAGATGCGCCGCGCGACGCGGCCGATCACCGAGTATTCCGGGTCCATGCCGTTGCTGAAGAAGAAGGACAGGTTGCCGGCGAAATCGTCAACATGCATGCCGCGCGCCAGGTAGGTCTCGACGTAGGTGAAGCCGTTGGCCAGCGTGAAGGCAAGCTGCGAGATCGGATTGGCGCCGGCCTCGGCGATGTGATAGCCGGAAATCGAGACCGAGTAGAAATTGCGGATCTGGTGGTGGACGAAATACTCCTGGATGTCGCCCATCATTTTCAGCGCGAACTCGGTCGAGAAAATGCAGGTGTTCTGGCCCTGGTCTTCCTTGAGGATGTCGGCCTGCACCGTGCCGCGCACTGACGAGAGCGTCCATTCGCGGATCTTCTCGGCTTCCTCCTCGGTCGCGTCGCGGCCGTTCTGGGTACGGAACTTCTCGATCTGCTGGTCGACGGCGGCATTGAGGAACATGGCGAGGATCATCGGCGCCGGGCCGTTGATGGTCATCGAAACCGAGGTCGCCGGATCGCACAGGTCGAAGCCGGAGTAGAGCACCTTGAGATCGTCCAGCGTGGCGATCGAAACACCGGAGTTGCCGACCTTGCCGTAGATGTCCGGACGGCGATCGGGGTCGCAGCCATACAGCGTCACGGAATCGAAGGCCGTCGACAGACGCTTGGCCGGCATGCCTTCGGAGACCTTGAGAAAGCGCTTGTTGGTGCGGAAGGCATCGCCCTCGCCGGCGAACATGCGCGTCGGATCTTCGTTCTCGCGCTTGAAGGCGAACACGCCGGCGGTGTAGGGGAAGGAGCCGGGAACGTTCTCGCGCATGAGGAACTTGAGCAGCTCGCCCTCGTCGTCGAAACGCGGCAGGGCCACCTTGCGGACCTTGGTGCCGGACATGGTTTCGAAAATCAGGTTGGTACGGATTTCCTTGTCGCGGATCTTCACCACGTACTCGTCGCCGGCATAGGCCTTCTTCATGTCCGGCCACATGGCCAGCAGCTTGCGGGCATGGGGCGTCAGTTGGCCATCCTTCCAGGCAATCAGTTCGTCGAAGTCGGCCAATTGCGCCTTGGCATTCTTGCCGCAGCCCTCGAAGATGGCCTTGGCGGTTTTCAGTGCCTGCCGCTCGTGGGCCAGTGCCGCCTGCTCGGCGATCTGGCGGTGATAGCCGCGCAGGGCGTCGGCGATGTCGGCCAGGTAGCGCACACGATCAGCCGGCACGATGGCGCGGCCGGCCGAGGAATGCCTGACCTTCACCGCCGGCAGCACGGCCTTGCCGAACTTGAGCCCGCGCTCGGCGAGGCGCGGCACCAGGGCCTGATACAGCGCGGTGACGCCATCGTCGTTGAAGCGCGCCGCCATGGTGCCGAACACCGGCATGTCCTCGGTTTTTTCCGGGAAGCGTTCCCGGTTGCGCTGGTACTGCTTGCGCACATCGCGCAGTGCGTCCTCGGCGCCCTTGCGGTCGAACTTGTTGATCGCGACGAAATCGGCAAAGTCGAGCATGTCGATCTTTTCCAGCTGCGAGGCCGCGCCGAATTCGGGCGTCATGACATAGAGCGAGACGTCGACCAGCGGCACGATGGCCGCATCGCCCTGGCCGATGCCCGAGGTCTCGACCACGATGAAGTCGAAGCCGGCCACCTTGCAGGCGGCGATGACGTCGGGCAGGGCCTTGGAAATCTCGCTGCCGGTGTCGCGCGTCGCCAGCGAGCGCATGTAGATGTTGGGGTGCTGGATCGCGTTCATGCGGATGCGGTCGCCGAGCAGCGCGCCGCCGGTGCGCTTGCGCGAAGGATCGATGGAGATCACGGCGATCTTCTGGCTGTCGGATTGGTCGAGGCGGAAGCGGCGGATCAGTTCGTCGGTCAGCGAGCTCTTGCCCGCGCCGCCGGTGCCGGTGATGCCAAGAGTCGGCGCTGACAACACGGTGGCGGCCTTTTCCAGCAACGCCTGTTTCGCCTTGGCCGGCCACGCGCCGTTTTCCAGCGCGGTGATGATCTGCGCCAGATTGCGCATGCGCTCGCCGTGGTCCGCGACTTGCAACGCCTTGATGTCCTGCGGCGCGCGGCTGCTGAGCTCGACGTCGCAGCGCGCCACCATGTCGTTGATCATGCCCTGCAGGCCCATCTTCTGGCCGTCCTGCACCGAGTAGAGATGCGCCACGCCATAGTCGTGCAGCTCTTGCATCTCTGCCGGGACGATCACGCCGCCGCCGCCGCCGAAGACCTTGATGCTTTCGCCGCCCCTGGACTTGAGCAGATCGAGCATGTACTTGAAGAATTCGACGTGGCCGCCCTGGTAGGACGATACCGCAATGCCTTGCGCGTCCTCCTGCAGGGCCGCGTTGACGATTTCCTCGACCGAACGGTTGTGGCCAAGATGGATCACCTCGACGCCCGACGCTTGCAGGATGCGCCGCATGATGTTGATCGAGGCGTCATGGCCATCGAACAGCGACGTGGCGGTGACGAAACGCACTTTGTGCTTCGGTTTGTAGGGCACCAGCTTGGCGGCCGAATTGGCAACTGAACTGAGATCGGTCATGGCAGCGGCTCCGGGACAGGGGGCAGTGCTTGCATCATAGGCAATGCGCTGCAATCCCGCCATGACACAAAACGACGAGAACTATGCATAATTCGCCATTATGCTTGCCAAATCCATCCGTTCCCGGAAATCCGCCGGAAGCCCCTCCACCGTCGCCATAGGCTTCGTCAGAGGCATTCTGTCAGGGGTTGCGCGGGCCGGACTGGCGCCCGAGAGCCTGCTGGAACATGCAGAAATTGCCACATCGCTGCTGCATGACCGGGCAGCCCGCATTCCGGTGGCGCGTTACGCCGCGCTCTACCGCCTGATCAATGAAAGCCTCGACGACGAAGGTTTCGCCCTGTTTTCGCGGCCCCTGCGCCGCGGCAGCTTCGAGTTTCTCTGCCGCGCCGCGATCTCCGCCGCGACTTTGGCGGAAGCGCTGGAGCGCATCGCCCGCTTTCTGCATGTCGTGCTCGACGACCTCGAAGTGGAAGTCGAAAAGAGCGGCCGTGCCGCCGTCATCGTCATCAGCGAGGAACAGGCGCTGCCCGTCGGTCCGGCCGGGCGCGTGTTCGCCCATGAATGGCTGCTGCGCATGATCCACGGCCTCGCGGCCTGGCTGGTGGCGCACCCGTTGCCGCTCGACGAAGTGTCCTTCCCCTATCCGCCGCCGCTGCATGCCGCCGACTATGAACTGGTCTTCGCGCCGCGCTACACCTTCGATGCGCCGCGCCTCGAAGCGCGCTTCCCCGCCGAATGGCTGGCCTTGCCGGTACGCCGCGACGAAGCGGCACTGACCCTGTTCCTAACCGACGCGCCGGCCAGCATCACCACGCTCTACCGCCGCGACCGCGCGCTCGCCCTGCGAGTACGAGAGCACCTGCGCGCCGCCCTGCCCGAGCAACCGGCGCTGCCCGCGATCGCCCGCCGCCTGTTCCTGTCGCCGCGCACGCTGCACCGCCGACTGGAAGACGAGGGCACCAGCTTTCGCGCCATCAAGGACGGGCTGCGCCGCGACCTCGCCACCGACTGGCTGACCAAGACCTCACGCCCCTTGAGCCGCATCGGCGCCGATCTCGGCTTTGCCGACGCCGCGGCCTTCTATCGCGCCTTCGCCGGATGGACGGGAAGCGGCCCGCGCGAATACCGCCAACGATTCAAGCATTCCGCCGGGCTGCCGCCACACCCGGCCTGACTACCACCTGGAGGCTTGCGGACCACCCGAAGCCTCGAATTTTCATTCACCATGGTGTTAGCATTGGTAATCTTCTGCAGCGTCGCCACCCGATTGTGAACAGCAAGCACCCCAATCAAGGACCCGGTGAACTCGAGATCGGCATTGCCGAAATCGACTTGCAGCATCGCCACCTCTTGTATCTGCTCGAACGCCTCAGGAATTCGACGGACAAGCAGTACGGCTACGCGGCAAACGCCATCCTCGAGGAACTGGCGATAGAGACCCGGATACATTTCGCGGTCGAAGAAAGCCTGATGCGACTCCTGTCCTATCCCGGAATCGACGCCCATCTGGCGGAGCATCGCAAGCTGGCGGAACAGCTCGAGAAATTCAGGCAGCGCGCCCAGGACTTCGACGTTGCAGGCGGGCTTTCGAGTTTCATCCAGACCTGGCTGATCGATCACGTCGATAGTTACGACCGGAAATTCGTCGCGCATTTCCTCGCCATGGGCGTCGATCCGCTGGCGGTGCCCAAGCCCGATTGAGTTCTGCAAGGCACGAGCACCGCCGCTTCAACCCTCCAACTGCCGGCGCAAACGCCATTCCTTGACCAGCGCATAGATGGCGGGAATCACGGCCAGCGTCAGGATGGTTGACGAGATCATGCCTCCCACCATCGGCGCCGCGATACGGCTCATCACTTCCGAACCGGTGCCGGTGCCCCACATGATCGGCAAGAGGCCGGCCATGATCGCGGTCACGGTCATCATCTTCGGCCGCACCCGTTCCACCGCACCCTCCATCACGGCGGCGTATAAGTCGGCGCTGGCGGCACGGCGATTTTCCGTGGCGCAGCGCGCCTGCGCCGCCGCCCAGGCATGGTCGAGGTAGATCAGCATCACCACCCCGGTTTCCGCCGCGACGCCAGCCAACGCGATGAAGCCGACCGCCACCGCGACCGACAGGTTGTAGTTCAGCAGCCACATCAGCCAGATGCCGCCGACCAGCGCGAAAGGCACCGAAAGCATCACGATCAGTGTTTCGGTCAGGCGCCGGAAGTTCAGAAAGAGCAGCAGGAAGATGATCAGCAGCGTCACCGGGATGACCACCTTCATTTTCTCGATGGCGCGTTCCATGTATTCGAACTGTCCGCTCCAGGTGACGTAATAACCCGGCGGAAACTTGATCTGCGCCGCCACCGCCTGTTTCGCGTCGGCGACATAGCCGCCGATGTCGCGGTCGCGAATATCGACAAATATGTAGGCGGAGAGCAAGGCGTTCTCGGTGCGTATGCCCGGCGCGCCCTTGGCGATCGCGACCTTCGCCACCTGTCCAAGCGGGATCATGGCGCCGTCCATGGTCGGTACCAGTACCTCGCGCGCGATCTGCTGCGGGTCGGCGCGCAGTTCGCGCGGGTAGCGAACCTGCACGCCGAACCGTTCGCGGCCTTCGACGGTGGTGGTCACCATTTCACCGCCCAGGGCGGTGCCGATAACGTCCTGCAGGTCGCCCACGGCCAGCCCGTAGCGGGCCAGCTGTTCCCTGTCCGGCGTGATGTCGAGGTAGAAGCCGCCGGTGATGCGCTCGGCGAAGACCGAGGTGGTGCCCGGCACGGTCTTCACCACCGCCTCGATCTCCTTGGCCAGCTTTTCCATCTCGTTCAGGTCCTTGCCGAAGACCTTGATGCCAATCGGCGTGCGGATGCCGGTCGACAGCATGTCGATGCGCGCCTTGATCGGCATGGTCCACGAGTTGGCCACGCCGGGGAATTGCAGGGCCTTGTCCAGCTCGGCGATCAGTTTGTCGGTGCTCATGCCGGGCCGCCATTCGGCTTCCGGCTTGAGGTTGATCACGGTCTCGAACATCTCGGTCGGCGCAGGATCCGTCGCGGTATTGGCGCGACCGGCCTTGCCGTAGACCGAGGCAACCTCGGGGAAACTCTTGATGATCTTGTTCTGCGTCTGCAACAGTTCAGCCGCCTTGGTGATCGACATGCCGGGCAAGGACGTCGGCATGTAGAACAAGGTGCCTTCGTTGAGCGTCGGCATGAACTCGGAGCCGAGCCGGGAGGCCGGATAGATCGAAACGCCAAGCGCCAGCAGCGCCAGTACGATGGTCATCTTCTTCCAGCGCATGACCCAGGCGATGATCGGCCGATAGACCCAGATCAGGAAACGATTCACCGGGTTCTTCGCTTCCGGCATGATCTTGCCGCGGATAAACAGCATCATCAGCACCGGCACCAGAGTGATCGACAGCAGCGCCGCGCCGGCCATGGCGAAGGTCTTGGTGTAGGCCAGCGGCGAGAACAGGCGGCCCTCCTGGCCTTCCAGGCTGAACACCGGCAGGAAGGAGACCGTGATGATCAGGAGCGAAAAGAACAAGGCAGGCCCCACCTCCTTGCACGCCGCGATGATGGCTTCGGCGCGCTGGCCCAAGGTCCCTCCCCCCGACTCCCCATCCCCACCCCTGCCCCCCCCTTGAAGGGGAGGGAGGCGCTCCAGGTGCTTGTGCGCATTCTCGATCATGACGATCGCGGCGTCGATCATGGCGCCGATGGCGATGGCGATGCCGCCCAGGCTCATCAGGTTGGAAGTCATGCCCAGCAGGCGCATGGCGATGAAGGCGATCAGGATGCCGACCGGCAGCATCAGGATGGCGACCAAGGCGCTCCTCGCATGCAGCAGGAAGACGAAGCAGACCAGGGCGACGATGATCGATTCCTCGGCCAGCGTCCGCTTCAGGGTTTCGATGGCGCGATGGATCAGTTCCGAGCGGTCGTAGACGGTCTCGATGGTGACGCCCGCCGGCAGGCCGGCGGAAACCTCGCCGATCTTTTCCTTGATGTTGTGGATCACCTCCAGCGCGTTCTGGCCATAGCGCGCCATGACGATGCCCGACACCACTTCGCCTTCGCCGTTGAGTTCGGTCAGGCCGCGCCGCTCGTCGGGCGCCAGTTCGACGCGGGCGATGTCGCGGATCAGCACCGGCGTGCCCTTCTCGCTCTTGACCACCAGCAGTTCGAGATCGCTCTTGCCGCGCAGGTAACCCTTGCCGCGCACCATGTACTCGGTCTCGGCCATCTCGACCACGCGACCGCCGACGTCCCGGTTGGAATCGCGGATCACCTGCGCGACTTTCATCAGGGGAATGCCATAGGCGCGCAGCTTGACCGGATCGACCGTGACCTGGTAGGTCTGCACGAAGCCGCCGATCGAGGCCACCTCGGCAACGCCGTGGGCCTTGGTCAGCTGGTAGCGCAGGTACCAGTCCTGGATGCTGCGCAGCTCGGCCAGC
>JAPLQX010000001.1 GCA_026399435.1 Rhodocyclales bacterium | reverse complement strand
GGCACGGCGGCTCTCGCCTTCATCAATACCTGGCTGGCCACCGCGGTCGCGGCGACCTCCTGGATGGTGGCGGAATGGCTGATCAAGGGCAAGCCCTCGATGCTGGGTGCAGCCTCCGGTGCGGTAGCCGGTCTGGTGGCGATCACCCCGGCGGCCGGTTTCGTCGGTGTGGTCGGGGCGCTGGTCATCGGCCTGGCGGCCGGCGTGATCTGCCTGTGGGGCGTCAATGGCCTGAAGAAACTGCTCGGCGCCGACGACTCGCTCGACGTGTTCGGCGTGCATGGCGTCGGCGGCACGCTCGGCGCGCTGCTCACCGGTGTATTCGCGGCGCCCAGCCTCGGCGGCACGGGCATCTACGATTATGTGGCGAACAAGGTGGCAGACAACTACTCGATCATGGATCAACTAGTCATCCAGGCCACCGGCGTTGGCGTGACCCTGGTCTGGTCCGGCGTCGTGGCGTTCGTCTGCTACAAGATCGTGGATATCGTCATCGGCCTGCGCGTGCCGGAAGACGAGGAGCGCGAGGGTCTCGACATCACCTCGCACGGCGAGTCGGCCTACCACAACTGATGGATCCCCCAGCCCCCTTCGTCAAGAAGGGGGCGACCGCACAGGCCCTCCCTCCTCTGCGGTTTTCAATCGGGCGCCAGCGTGGCGCCCGTTTTTTTTGTGCCTTCCGGCTGGCGTGAGGATGTGGGGAAGGGCGGGTCGGCCGGCAATCCACATGAGCACTGCTGCCGCCGTCGCCCAGCTTGGCGACCCCGGACAAACACTAGCTTGGGTGGATGTCGATCGAGCGGTAGGCGTGGTCCGTGGCCTTGAAGGCGAGCTTGCCCGTTTCCTCGACGGAATGGATACTCTCCTTGCCACACCCGCCGCAGCGGAAGACCGGCATGTCGACCACAAGCTTGAATGGCTGGGCCTTCCCGAGTTCGGCGGCAAGCTCTTGCGTCTTGTGGCCCGTGGGCGACTCGGGCAGTTCCAGGTCGCAGCCGGGACAGTGGTAGCGCTTCTTGAAAAGACCTTTCTTCACAGCGACGGGAATGTCGCGATAGGTCTCGGGGCTCATCACCAGGTCCATCAGTTGTGCAGCGAATTCGATGTGAATGAAACGCTTGTGTCCCTGTGTGCAGATGAGGGATGGCATCTCATGCACGCTCAGCTTGAGGCCTCCCTGCTCACCGTGAAACGGATCAAGAATGCTCAGCAACATTTCTCCCTTGCACTTGCTGCATGGCTTGCTCATGGCTCTTCCTCCCTTGAATATCAAGCTTGAATGAACTTCCGGAACGGACGTGAGGCAGGCGTTGAGATGGGGGGGCCACGCCCGCTCGGGTTGGGGGCGACGGACAAAGTCCGACGCAGCGACGTGACACAGTCGCGCCGGCTAACCGGCCTCAAGAGCTTGGGAATGGAAAGTGAAGTGACAGGATCGGGCAGCATATCCACCTCCAGCCGCGCAGAAAAGACGCGGATGGTAGGCGGCCCGACCTACCTGTTACCTGCAGCGCGAATGCGCCGCACCACTTAGAGTTGAAGATTTACGTCGACAAAATATATCGTTTCGCGGCCACGACGTCAATTCCGGGGAATCGTTCATGGTGCCGTCAGCGCCATTTCCGGCGTGAGAATGCGGAACAGGCCGCGCAACCGGTCGCGGCGGGCCAGTCGCAGCAAGGCCTTGTCGGCCGTCACCAGCCAGTCCGCGGCGCTGTCGCGGGCGAGTTCGAGAAACTTCTGGTCGTCGCGGTCGGCGCAGCGCGGCAGGGTCGCGACGGCGCCGGCTGGCGGCCCCGCGAACTGCGTGACAAAGCCGCCGTAGGCGGCCAGCACGGCTTGCTGCCGTTCTTCCGTCAGGGCGAACATGGCGTAACCCAGCACGCGGCGAAACTCCTCGAAACAGGCCTCGTTGCTGATCGCCTGCCACTCGCCGCTTTCGATCCTGGCCCGCAGCGGCGCGAAGCGGCTGTCGTCAAACACGTAGAGCGAGACCAGTACGTTGGTGTCGAACACCACCCGCCGTGGCGACGCGGACGGAAAAACGGGCGCGGAGTCTTGCGACTCCACGCCCGTTGCGCGTTCCGGAGGAACAGCTGTCACTTCGCCTTTTTCTTCTGCGTGTCGAGGCGGAACTTGACGAAGGAACCGGGTGCGTCTTCCAGCGCCTTGAACTTGCCCTTGGACGGATCGCGCGCCGGCACTTTTTCGGAGTTCAGCTTGGTGATCCACTTCTGCCAGTCGGTCCACCAGGAGCCTTCGTGCTGCTTGGCGCCTTCGAACCACTCGTCCGGTGTGGCCGGGCGGGCATCGTTGGTCCAGAAGCCATACTTGTTGGCCGACGGCGGATTGACGATGCCGGCGATGTGGCCGGAACCGCCCAGGGCGAAGCGCACCGGGCCGCCCAGCGCTGTGGAACCCAGATAGACACTGCGCCACGGCGCGATGTGGTCTTCGATGGTCGAGACGAAATAGGACGGCGTCTTGACCTTGGACAGGTCGATCGGCGTGTCGAGCAGGGTGATGCCGCCCGGCTCGCGCAGCAGGTTGTTGAGGTACATGTTGCGCAGGTAGTAGCTGTGCATCTTGTAGGGCATGCGCGTGGAATCGGAATTCCAGTAGAGCAGGTCGAAGGGGAAGGGTTCCTTGCCCATCAGGTAGTTGTTGACCACGAAGGTCCAGAT
>JAPLQX010000025.1 GCA_026399435.1 Rhodocyclales bacterium | reverse complement strand
GATGCGCAGGAACAGTTGCATGTCGAGCGCATTGTGATGCGTGGTGAAGGGCTTGGCGCTGGCGCCGCCCGGAATGGGGTGCATCATCGGCGTTTCGACTTCGAGGAAGCCGTGGTGCATCATGTAGTTGCGGATCGACTGAATCATCCGGCTACGGGCGACGAAGGTGAAGCGCGTCTGCTCGTTGGTGATCAGGTCCAGTTCGCGGCTGCGGTATTTCTGCTCGACATCGGTGAGACCGTGGAACTTTTCGGGCAGCGGCCGCAATGATTTGGTGAGCAGGCGGATGACGCTGCAATTCACCGTCAGTTCGCCGGTCTTGGTCTTGAATAGCGTGCCTTCGCAGCCGACGATGTCGCCCAGGTCCCAGCCCTTGAACTGCTTGTGCACCTCTTCGCCGGAGACATCGTTGCTGACGAAGATCTGGATCCGGCCGGAAACGTCCTGGATGCTGGCAAAGCTGGCCTTGCCCATGACGCGCTTGAGCATGATGCGGCCGGCGACCTTGACTTCGATCAGCGCGGCCTCGAGTTCCTCGCGGGTTTTGGCACTGTAGAGTTCGTCGAGTTTGCCGGCGAGGTTTTCCCGCGAGAAGTCGTTGGGGAAGGCCTTGCCGGTGGCGCGCCATTGCCCAAGTTTTTCGCGGCGTTCGGCAATCAGGCGGTTCTCGTCGGCGAGAGTTGGGATAGGAGTGGTGTCGGTCATGATCGGGGCTTAGTAGAAACGATGAACGGTCAAGCCGAGCGCGACGGCGGCCTCGGCCTGGGTCTTGTCGGCGGTGGCGAAGCCGGCTGCCGCCATCTGGTCGGCGCTTGCCAGATGCAGTGCATCCAGCGTACGCAAGGAAATGTGCCCAAGCTGGCCGATCAGGTGATAGGCGGCGGTGAAATGGGCGTCACCGACGTCACCGACTCGCAGGGCGCCATCGTTGATGTCGGCGGCAAGTTCCGCGTTGATGCGGCTCTCGCGCAGGCTATCGATCTCCCGGTTGCGGCGCCGGCGTGCCAGCGCACAGCGCATCTCGACGACGGTCAGGCGAGTGATGGCCATCGCGCCTTGTTGCAGCAGCGCGTCGAACTCGGCGCTGAAAGGTTCGTCCAGATAGCGTTTTACCAGGGCGCTGGTATCGGCATAGATCATCAGTAGCGATCTTCCCGGTTTTCGACGATGGTCTGCGAGAGCGGCGGCGAGAGCGGCGTCTGGCTGGCACGGAATGCCGCCAGGGAGCGGATCTTCGGTTTTGCCGGCCTGATCGGCAGGATGCGCGCCACCGGCTCGCCGCGCTTGGTCACGATGACCTCGTCGTTCTCGGCGAAAAGTTGTTCCGGGTGGGAAAGCCCTTCGCGTGCCTCGCGGATGGTGATGGTTTTCATGGTCAAGCCTGCCTGTGTCACAACGGGTGACATTGTGACACAGTTCTGACCGGGCGTGAGCAAAGAGGCCTGGACGAGGGGTAATGTGGGCGGAGAAAACCGCGGCTGTTTCAGGGACTATACGGGTGGTCCTCGGCCTTATGGAAAGCTTTCCATAAGGCCGAATAGCTGGCGAAAATCGCCGTGTCGCCAGCGCCGACTTTCGCGAAGCCGGTTTGCTCCAGTCTGAGTGTCATGGTCGCGTCCTTACCGCGCTAAACCTTTTCGAATCGTGCTCTGCCGTCCCGAAGACCTTGCCTCAGGGCTTGCGGCCGGCGGTTTCCTTGAGCCAGTCCAGTGCCTCGCATTTCGTCCAGGTCTCACGACTCGCCACGCGATAGCGCCAGGCTTCGTCGTCGCCGCCGTGTGTCACCATTCCCGGCGTCAGCGGTGGCGTTTTGGGGCGGGCGGCGATCAGCGTCTTGAGCACGTTGGGTAGGCGTTTTGCGGCATGGGCGAGTGCCGCTACCGCGTCGCCGCGCCTGCTTAGCAGGTAGAGCGCCAGCACGCGGCCATACAGGATGCCGGCCAGATCGTCGCCCGGATAACGGTCGCAGACTGCCAGGGCATCGGTGGGGCGTCCGGCTTCGCAATAGGCATGCACCAGGCGTTCGCGTTGGCCGCCGTTGTCGTTGGGATTCAGCGTGAGCACCAGCCATTCGAGCAAGGGTAGTTCCCCTTGCGAGTAGCGCGCCATATCAATCTTTTGCATCAACAGTCGCAGGGCGGGCCGATTCTCCATCCAGCCCCACTCCAGCGTGAGTCCTTCCGCCCCGTTGTCGGCCAGCACTCGGCGCAGCAGAACGAGGGCATGGTCGAACAGGCTGTCTTCCATCCGGTCGAGCCGGTCATCGGCGTCTTCGGGAAACAGACTGTCTCCCACGACGCCAATCACGTCTTCGATCACCGCGAAGCTCTGCCACGCCATCGGATGGCTGCCCAGCCAGCCCAGCCAACTGGTGTCGCTCCAGGGATTGCGCTCATCGGCATCACCCCAGTACATGTCGTCCCAATCCTGCTCGACCGCGGCGAGTTCAGGCAATGCGTGCAGCGGGCCGGCGTCGGCGTCCTGCGGCGAAAGTCGGTACTGGCAGGACGGCACCGGCAGGTTTTCTATCATGCTTTCCAGTGCGTCGAGGTCTTCCGGCGTGGCTTCGGCATCCCAGTCTTCGCTCTGCTCGGCAAGCATCGCGCGCAGCACCTCCGGGTCGCGCGCCACGTCCTCCATCAGGGCGACGATGGGTTCGTCGGCGTAGCCGAGTTTGACCAGCCGCTTCGCCCAGAAGGCGGCTCGTGTCCGGGCTTCGTCGTAGCGATTCTGATTGGCAAGGAGAACGAGTTCGAGATGGGCGAGTGAAGGGTTGTCCGGTTCGAGCCGTTGCGCTTCCTTGAATACTTCCCAGGCTTGGATGTGCTCGCCGCTGTCGGCGTGCAGCGCCGCCCGGCGCTGCCATGCGGCGGCGCGCAACTGCTTGTCCTGGGTACGCATGAAGCGCTCGACCAAGGCAAGCCGTTCATCGGCGCGGCCGTCATCGAGATAGAGGTCGCACAATGTGTCGAAGGCGTGTTCGTGGCGCGAGTCCAGCTTGGTGCCGGGCGCCAGCAACGCTTCGAGCAGAAGCGTGGCGGGCTCTATACGGTCATCGGCTTGCCACTCGGACGCCACGTGCGCTACTTCCTCGGGATCAAGTTGCCGTAACGGCAAATTCCCGTAGTCCGCCACGGGCACGGTTTCGAGGACATAGCTCAGCACGGTGAATCCGCCACTGGGGAAGGGGGGGGTCCCTTCCAGCGGAGTACAGCACTGCTTGTATTTCCTGCCCGAGCCGCAGGGGCAGGGTGCGTTGCGCTCGGGCTTCGGCAGAGTCAGCCGCTTCCAGCCGAGGTCGGGCCGCGGCGTGTGGTTCCATATCTCGCGAAACAGCGCCAGGCCGATCGACCGCTCTGCACCAGGCGGCATGCGAGTGGCAAAATCCGGAGCTCGCAGAGGCAATTCGGCGAGAAAGCTTTCGAAGGCCTGCTTGAAGTCAGCGCCGGCAAGGGCTACATGCACACCCATGCGCAACAAGGCATCGAGATCGGCGCTTTCCTCGCGGTTGGTGTCGGTAATCATGGCCGGACGAAGTACGCCTTCTATACGCCTTGCTTGAGGCTGGCTTCGATGAACTGGTCAAGATCGCCGTCGAGCACCTTCTGCGTGGCTGATATCTCGACGTTGGTGCGCAAATCCTTGATGCGCGAATTGTCCAGGACATAGCTGCGAATCTGGTGACCCCAGCCGACGTCGGTCTTGCCGGCTTCGAGTTTGTCGGCTTCGGCCTGGCGTTTGCGCAATTCGAGTTCGTAGAGACGCGATTTCAGCATGGCCATTGCCTCGGCGCGGTTGCGGTGCTGCGAGCGGTCGCTCTGGCACTGTACGACGATACCGGTGGGGATGTGGGTGATGCGGATCGCCGAGTCGGTCTTGTTGATGTGCTGGCCGCCGGCGCCCGAGGCGCGGAAGGTGTCGGTGCGCAGGTCGGCGGGGTTGATCTCGACCTCGATCGAATCGTCGATCTCGGGATACACGTACAGGCTGGCGAAGCTGGTGTGGCGGCCGCCCGAGGAATCGAAAGGTGATTTGCGCACCAGCCGGTGCACGCCGGTCTCGGTGCGCAGGAAGCCGTAGGCGTAGTCGCCTTCGACCTTGATCGAGGCGCTGCGGATTCCGGCCACGTCGCCGTCGGTCTGCTCCAGCATCCAGCAGTTCGGTCTTGAAGCCCTTGCGCTCGCAGTATTTCAGGTACTGGCGCAGCAGCATCGAGGCCCAGTCGCAGGCTTCGGTGCCGCCGGCGCCGGCCTGGATGTCGATGAAGCAGTTGTTGGGGTCGGCCGGATTGTTGAACATGCGGCGGAATTCGAGGTCGGCGACCAGTTTTTCGGCCTCGTCGAGATCGGCTTCCACGGCAGCCATCGTCTCTTCGTCATCTTCGTCCCGTGCCAGTTCGAACAGTTCACGGGCTTCGGCAAGGCCGGAGCTGACGCCGGACAGCGTGCCGACCACGGCTTCGAGGGATTTCTTTTCGCGTCCCAGGGTCTGGGCGCGCTCGGCGTCATCCCAGAGCTTGGGGTCTTCGAGGACCTGGTTCAGCTCGGCGAGCTTTTCCGCTTTCCCGTCGTAGTCAAAGATACCTCCGCAGTTGCTCGCTGCGACCGGAAAGGTCGGCGATACGGTTGGCAACGGCGTTGATGCGTTCGGCTTCCATGACTATTCCTGCGGGGGGCGAAAGCCGGGAATTATACGCGCTACGCACAGCCGCTTCAGCCCCGTTTGCCATGCAGAATCCCGCCTGGGAGGCGATGTGATAGCCTCGCCGTTTTGGATTCCGGGCCAATTGAAATGTCCGAAATGATGTTCTACGAGCGGGTCGTGGCGCTCAACGATCAGACCCATGCCCAGCTGAAGGTGCGCCCCGCAACCAGTTTTGCCTATGCGGCGAAGACCAACTCGGTGCCGCTGCTGGCCAGCGAGTTTTTCGAGGCGGCGCGCGAATATCCGATTGTATTTGCCCGCGGCGAGGCCGGTCCCGTCCCGGCGGCCTTGCTCGGCCTGCGCGAGGCCGAAAATCTTTACGTGGACAGCGGCGGCAAATGGGATGCCCGCTATGTGCCGGCCTTCGTGCGGCGCTACCCCTTTGTTCCCGGCAAGGGCGCAGAGGGCGAATTGCTGGTCTGCATTGACGAGGCATCGCCGTGCTTCGACAGCAAGGAAGGCGAGCCCCTGTTTGCGGCGGGCAAGCCGACCGCACAGCTGGAGCATGCGATCAAGTTTCTCACCGAGTTTCATCAGGCGGCGGCCCTGACCGAACAACTGGGGCGTCGGCTTGACGAATTGGGCCTGCTGCGGCAGGCAGACTCATTGGCTCAACTCAATGATGGCACCCAGGTTCGCCTCAATGGTTTGAATGTGGTGGACGAAACCAGGCTGCGCGCCCTGGATCGCGATGCGGTCCAGGAATTGTTCGGCAGCAACGCCCTGGCGGCAATTTATGCCCACCTCATGTCGCTGGGGAACCTGGGCACGCTGGTTGATCGTTTGAGCCGGCACGGTACTGGGAGCAAGCCGGGCGGCAAGGCGGCTCCACTCCGCTGATTCGTCGCTGATCCGGCGCCAATCGCGCCGGATCGCCCGCCTGGCACGGGGCTTCAACCGCGTGCGGAATTTCCGCTATCATTGGAATTTCCCGCAGCAGCATTTCCATGGCCAAATACGTTTTCGTTACGGGCGGTGTCGTGTCCAGTCTGGGCAAGGGGATTGCCGCCGCCAGCCTGGGGGCAATCCTTGAATCCCGCGGCATCAAGGTCACCCATCTCAAGCTCGATCCCTATATCAACGTCGATCCCGGCACCATGTCGCCATTTCAGCATGGCGAGGTCTTCGTCACCGAGGATGGCGCCGAGACCGATCTCGATCTTGGCCACTATGAGCGCTTCACCAGCGCCAAGATGGGCAAGCGCAACAACTTCACCACCGGCCAGATCTACGAATCGGTGATCAAGAAGGAGCGGCGCGGCGAGTATCTGGGCAAGACCGTTCAGGTCATTCCGCACATCACCGACGAGATCAAGATTTTCATCAAACGCGGCGCCGAAGGCGCCGACGTGGCGATCATCGAGGTGGGCGGTACCGTCGGCGACATCGAGTCGCTGCCCTTCCTCGAAGCCATCCGCCAGATGGGCATCCAGGAAGGCCGCAACAACGCCTGCTACATCCATCTGACCCTCGTGCCATGGATCCCCACCGCAGGGGAGCTGAAGACCAAGCCGACCCAGCATTCGGTCAAGGAGCTGCGCGAGATCGGCATCCAGCCCGACATCCTGCTGTGCCGCGCCGACCGTGCGATTCCGGAGGAAGAGAAACGCAAGATCGCCTTGTTCACCAACGTCCAGCCCGAGGCGGTGATTTCCGCGCTTGATGCCGACAGCATCTACAAGATTCCGGCCATGCTGCACGACCAGATGATCGACGAGATTGTCTGCCACAAGCTGGGCATACTCGCGCGTGCCGCCGACCTGTCGGTATGGAAGAAGCTGGTGGATGCGCTGGAGCATCCGCAACACGAGGTCAACATCGCCTTCGTCGGCAAGTACGTCGACCTCACCGAATCCTACAAGTCGCTGACCGAGTCGCTGGTGCATGCCGGCATCCACACCCGCAGCAAGGTGAACATCCAGTACATCGACTCCGAAGACATCGAAAAGAACGGCCCCGGCGTGCTGGCGACCGTGGATGCGGTGCTGGTCCCCGGCGGCTTCGGCCGGCGCGGTACCGAGGGCAAGATCGCGGCGATCCGCTACGCGCGGGAAAACAAGGTGCCGTATCTGGGCATTTGCCTCGGCATGCAGCTCGCCACCATCGAGTTCGCCCGCCATGTCGCCGGTTTCGAGGGCGCCAACAGCACCGAGTTCGATGCCGACACGCCGCACCCGGTGGTCGCGCTGATCACCGAGTGGCAGGATCGCGAGGGTCGCGTCGAAAAGCGCGACGCCAGTTCCAATCTCGGCGGCACGATGCGCCTCGGCGCCCAGCGCTGCCCGATCAAGCCCGGCACGCTGGCGTCGAAGATCTACGGCGCCGAGGTGAACGAAAGGCATCGCCACCGCTACGAGGTCAACAACACCTACGTTCCGAAGCTCGAAGCCGCCGGCATGGTGATTTCGGCGCGCACGCCGACCGAGGATCTGCCCGAGATGATGGAACTTCCGGCCGAAACCCACCCGTGGTTCATCGGCGTGCAGTTCCACCCCGAATTCACCTCCAACCCGCGCACAGGCCATCCCCTGTTCATCGCCTACGTTCTGGCGGCGCTGGCGCGCAAGGGCATCAAGTGAAGCTCTGCGGCCCAACATGGAAAGCCGCACCATGAAGCTGTGCGGCTTTGAGGTCGGCCTCGACCATCCGTTGTTCCTGATCGCCGGCCCCTGCGTGATCGAATCGCGCGAGATGGCTCTCGATACCGCCGGACAACTGCGCGACATCTGCCGCAAGCTGGGTGTGAACTTCATCTACAAATCGTCCTACGACAAGGCCAATCGCAGCTCCGGCAAGTCCTTCCGCGGGCTCGGCATGGAGCAGGGGCTGGACATCTTGGTCGACGTCAAGAAGCGGATCGGCGTCCCGGTACTGACCGACGTGCATGCGGAGCATGAGGTCGCCGCCGTCGCATCCGTCGTCGATGTGTTGCAGACCCCGGCTTTCCTCTGCCGCCAGACCGATTTCATCCAGGCCTGCGCCGCGTCGGGCAAGCCGGTGAATATCAAGAAGGGCCAGTTCATGGCGCCCGGCGACATGAAGCAGGTGGTGCTGAAGGCGAAGGAAGCCAACGGCGGCGCCGACAGCATCATGGTTTGCGAACGCGGCGCTTCGTTCGGCTACAACAATCTGGTGTCCGACATGCGCAGTCTGGCGATCATGCGCGAAACCGGTTGCCCGGTGGTGTTCGATGCCACCCATTCGGTGCAGCTTCCGGGCGGGCAGGGCGACCGCAGCGGCGGTCAGCGCGAATTCGTGCCCCTGCTGGCGCGCGCCGCGGTGGCGGTCGGCATCTCCGGCCTGTTCATGGAGACGCATCCCGATCCCGCCAAGGCGCTGTCGGACGGGCCCAATGCCTGGCCATTGCCGGGAATGAGCGCCTTGCTCGAGCAACTCATTGAACTGGACGCGCTGGTCAAGCGTAAGGGGATGACGGCATGAACAAACCTGCTTACATGGTGGTGGACGCGCGTTCCAGCGATCCCGAGCGGATGGCCGAATATCGCCGCCTGGCGCAAATCGCCGTCGAGAAGTTCGGCGGCCGTTATCTGGTGCGGGGCTCGCCTTACGAAGCGTTCGAAGGCAGCTGGCAGCCGCAACGTCTCGTTGTCCTCGAATTTCCGAGCATGGAAATCGCCCGGTCGTTTTACGACTCCCCCGAATATCTTGAAGCACGCACTGCGCGCGCCGGCGTGTCGGATTTCGACATGCTGCTGGCAGAGGGTTACTGAATTAACTGATGAGGAAACAGCCATGAGTGCAATCGTTGATGTCGTCGCCCGCGAGATTCTTGACTCGCGCGGCAATCCCACCGTCGAAGCCGATGTCCTGCTCGAATCCGGTGTCATGGGCCGCGCCGCCGTGCCGTCCGGCGCCAGCACCGGTTCGCGCGAAGCCATCGAGCTGCGCGACGGCGATCCCGGCCGCTATCTCGGCAAAGGCGTGGTGCAGGCCGTGGAGAACGTCAATACCGAGATTTCCGAAGCCATCATCGGCCTCGACGCCGAAGAGCAGGCCTTCATCGACATGGCCCTGATCGATCTGGACGGCACCGACAACAAGTCGCGCCTCGGCGCCAACGCCATCCTCGCCGTTTCGATGGCGGTGGCCAAGGCCGCTGCCGAAGAGGCCGGCCTGCCGCTGTACCGCTATTTCGGCGGTTCCGGTCCGATGCAGATGCCGGTACCGATGATGAACGTCATCAACGGCGGCGCGCACGCCAACAACAACCTCGACATCCAGGAATTCATGATCCTGCCGGTGGGCGCCGGCAGCTTCCGCGAGGCGCTGCGCTGCGGCGCCGAAGTCTTCCATCACCTCAAGAAACTGGTCGACAAGAAGGGCTACCCGACCACTGTCGGCGACGAGGGCGGCTTCGCGCCCAATGTCTCGGGCAACGACGAAGCCATCGAACTGATCCTCAAGGCGATCGAAAGCGCCGGTTACACGCCGGGCCAGGACGTCGTGCTGGGTCTCGATTGCGCGGCGTCCGAGTTCTATCGTGACGGCCGCTATATCCTTGCCTCGGAGAAGCTGGAACTGACCTCGGAAGCCTTCACCGACTATCTGGCGACGCTCGCGGACCGCTACCCGATCATCAGCATCGAGGACGGCATGGCCGAAGGCGACTGGCCGGGCTGGAAGCTGCTGACCGACCGCCTGGGCAAGAAGGTGCAGATCGTCGGCGACGACATCTTCGTCACCAACCCGAAGATCCTCAAGCAGGGCATTGCGCAAGGCATCGCCAATTCGATCCTGGTCAAGATCAACCAGATCGGCACCCTGACCGAAACCTTCGCCGCCGTCGAGATGGCCAAGCGCGCCGGCTACACGTCGGTGATCTCGCATCGTTCCGGCGAAACCGAGGATTCGACGATTGCCGACATCGCCGTCGGCTTGAACGCGATGCAGATCAAGACCGGGTCGCTCTCGCGCTCGGATCGCATCGCGAAGTACAACCAGCTGCTGCGCATCGAGGAAGATCTCGGCGACACGGCGGCCTACCCGGGTCTCGACGCCTTCTACAACATCAGGAAGTAGGCCGCCCTGCGCGCACTGCGATGAAGTGGCCGACGCTGGTGCTGGTCGTCCTCATCGCCCTGCTGCAGTATCCATTGTGGCTGGGCAAGGGCGGCTGGCTCCGCGTCTGGGACTACGACCGCCAGTTGCAGTCGCAGCGCGAAGCCAATCAGAAACTGGAGCAGCGCAATGCCGCGCTGGATGCCGAAGTGCGCGATCTGAAGTCCGGCTACGAGGCGATCGAAGAGCGCGCCCGCTATGAGCTGGGCATGATCAAGGAGGGCGAGATTTTCGTCCAGGTGCCGCAGAAGACACTGCTTGCGCCATCGTCGGCGCCGTTGCCTGGGATCAAGCCAGCGGCGCCAAAATCCGCCGCAGCGAAGTAGTTCAGCCTTCCTGCTTCAACCCGGTGCGATAGCGCAGGGCGTTCGCCACATAGCCCTGGGCGGCGCCATGCAGAAACGCCACTTCTGCGTCGCTCAACTGGCGCACGACCTTGCCCGGCGAACCCATCACCAGCGAACGCTCGGGAATCACCTTACCTTCGGGGATCAGCGAGTTGGCGCCGATGATGCAATGGCGGCCGATGACGGCCTTGTTGAGAATCACCGATTTGATGCCGATCAGCGACTCGTCGCCGATGGTGCAGCCGTGCAGCATCACCAGATGGCCGACGGTGACATTGGCGCCGAGCGTGAGCGGCACGCCTTCATCCGCATGCAGCACCGAGCCGTCCTGGATATTGGTGTTGGCGCCGATGGTGATCGCATCGTTGTCGCCGCGCAGCACGGCATTCCACCAGATGCTGACGTTGTCGCCGAGTCGCACGTCGCCGATGACGGTCGCATTGGGGGCGATCCAGACGTCGCGCCCCAGGCTGGGCTGTAGGTCACCAAGGCTGTAGATGGCCATGAAAACTCCTGCTCGTACTGAACTCTGCTGCGGGTTCAGTGTTCCCGCTTCTTCCACGCCGGCTTCGCGCCATCCGGCTTCTTCCAGTCCGGCTTCTTGCTGTCGCGGGCAGGCGCGGCACGGCGCGGCGGGCGGGTATCGACGAACTCGCCCGGTTCCATGACGCGCGTCTTGAGGGCGAACTGGCGCACGCGGATGCGTCGCAGGATGTCCATCAAATCGTCCGACAGATTGGCCGGCAGTTCCACCGAGCTGTAGTCTTCGAACAGGTTGATCTGGCCGATGTCCTTGCCGGCGATGCCCGCTTCGTTGGCGATGGCGCCGACGATTTCCTTGGGCAGCACGCCCTGGTTGCGGCCGATCTCGATGCGATAGCGTTGCATCGTGGCGCCGTCGGCGAAGCTGCGCTGCTTGACCGGGGTGTCGCTGCGGCCTTCCTTCGCCGGGCGCTCGCGGCGCGGCTCGGCGGCCGGGTAGTCTTCGGCCGGCTTGGCGCGGGCCTTGAAATCCGGCTTGCGTTCGGTGTCGCGGGCGTAAGTCGGTGCCGGTGGCACGGCGACCGAAGTGGGAGCAGCGTCGCGCGGGGCGTGGTCATTGGCGCCCGGCATCTGCAGCGGTCGCTCGCGCGTCGCCAGCCAGGCCAGCGCCGCGGCGATTTCGCGTGCCGCGATGTCCTGCTCGCCCTCCATGCGGCGCACCACGTCGAAGAAGAAATCCAGCTTTTCGGTCTTGATGATGTCGACGATCTGCTGCGTGAACTGGGCGACGCGGCGGTTGGCTACCTCGCCCGGCGTCGGCATGGTCAGCGCCGTGATCTTCTGTTTGGTGGCGCGCTCGATCAGCTTGAGCATGTACATCTCGCGCGGCGCAAGGAACAGGATGGCGCGCCCGGTGCGCCCGGCGCGGCCGGTGCGGCCGATGCGATGCACGTAGGCCTCGGTGTCGTAGGGCACGTCGTAATTGATGACGTGGCTGACGCGCGCCACGTCGAGGCCGCGCGCGGCGACGTCGGTGGCGACCACGATGTCGATGGTGCCGGCCTTCAGGCGCTCGATGACCTGTTCGCGCAGGCCCTGGGTCAGGTCGCCATTGAGCGCCGCGACGGAATAGCCGCGCGCTTCGAGCTTGTCGGCGATTTCGACGGTGGCGGTCTTGGTGCGCACGAAAACGATGGCGGCGTCGAAGTCGTCTTCCACTTCGAGGATGCGCGTCAGCGCTTCGAGCTTCTGCCCGCCATGCGTCTGGCAGTAGGACTGGCTGGTGGTGACCACGGTCGAGGTGGCCGTGCGGATCTTGATTTCCTGGGGCTCGCGCAGGTGCTCGCGCGCCACGCGGCGGATCACGTCCGGCATCGTGGCCGAGAACAACGCGGTCTGGCGCTCCGCCGGGGTGTGTTCGAGGATCCACTTGACGTCGTCGATGAAGCCCATGCGCAGCATCTCGTCGGCTTCGTCCAGCACCAGCATCGACAGGTTGTTCAGCACCAGGCTCTTGCGCTCGAGGTGGTCCATGACGCGGCCGGGCGTGCCGACGATGACGTGGGTGCCGCGCGAAAGCGCGCGCAGTTGCACCACCATGCTTTGCCCGCCGTAGATCGGCAGGACATGGAAGCCGGGCAGGTGCTTGGCGTACTTCTGCAGCGCCTCGGCGACCTGGATCGCCAGCTCGCGCGTCGGCGTCAGGATCAACGCCTGCGGCACGGCGCGCTTCAGGTCGATCTTCTGCAGCAGCGGCAGGGCGAAGGCGGCTGTCTTGCCGGTGCCGGTCTGGGCCTCGCCGAGCAGGTCGTGGCCTGCCAGCAGCGGCGGAATGCAGGCCGCCTGGATCGGGGAGGGGGTTTCGTAGCCGACGTCGGCGAGGGCTGCGAGCAATGGCGCTGCGAGCCCGAGGGTGTCGAACCCGGCGGCATTAAGGTCTGGGGAGGTGGTCATGGCGTGCCTGCGCGGGGCAGGGAATTTCGAGGGAAAGGCGGGCCGGAGGTGCTCGATTCGGCCGCAGAACCGCGCATTATCCCAGAATCGGGACCAAAAAGCCCGTACTTATTCTCCGGCGCCGTGCCGTTCGATCACGCTGTCGATGAATTTGCGCAAAAAACCCTCGGTCTGGGCGCTGTGGAAACGGTCGATTTCGGCACCCCGGCTGTAGGCGATCACGGTCGGAAAGCCGCGCACCTGGTGCCTTCCGGCGATGCGCATGTTCTCGTCGGCATCGACGTTGGCCAGCAGGAAGGCGCCGCCGTAGCCCTGCGCCAGGCGGTGCAGCAGCGGCCCCAGCACGAGGCAGGGCGCGCACCAGTCGGCGCCGATGTCGACCAGCACCGGGGTCTGCTGCGAACGGGCGACCACAGCCGCGTCGAAATCCTCCTCGGTGACGTCGAATACCGTCGCTGTATCGTTCTGCTCGTTCTGCTTCAAGTGCATTGCGAACTTTCCCTGCCTCAGACCCGCAACAGGGCAACCTTGAGTGGCGGCTGGCCGTCGGAACTCGGAAAGTCGGCCTCCGGCATGATCCATTCCATCTCGCGGATCGGCCGGCCGGCCTTGGCGGCGCTGCGCTGCAACTGGTCGAGCCAGACATCGCGCTTGACGTCGGCCACGTTGTTGGTGCAGATCAGCGTGCCGCCTGTGCTGGTGCACAGCAGGGCCGGCTTGAACACCGAGGCGTAGTCGTTGATCAGGTCGACCACGCCAAAGACGCTCTTGGCATAGCGCGGCGGATCGAGGAATACCAGGTCGAAGGTTTGCGCGTCGAGTTTGGGAAAGGGAGGCATGACCTTGCCGCGCACCCGCTCGGGCTGGCCGATGCCCGCGTACTGGCGCATCGCGGCGAAGGCGTCGCACTTGACGAAGCGAGGGCGCACCGGCAGATCGTTGAGGCGCGCGTTCTCCTTGCCGATCATGATGCTGGAATCCGCGAAATCGACATTGACGACGAAGCGCGCTCCGGCCTTGGCCGCCGCGATGCCGACGCCGCAGGTGTAGGCGAACAGGTTGAGCAGCGACTTGCCCGGCGCTTCCTGCATCACCCGCCGCCGCGCGGCGCGCAGATCGAGGAACAGCCACGGGTCCTGCCCGGCATGGCGCCCGGCGATGCGGTAGGTGACGCCCATCTCGTGCATCTCGCGCGCCATCATTGCCGCTTCGAGCTGATCGCCCAGCAGCGGATTGCCGATGCGCGAATTGGCGTGGCTGCGATCGTTGTAGACCAGCGCCAGGCCCGGCAGCCGGGCGGCGTAGAAGCCCTCCACGGCGGCCAGCGTTTCCGGCGCCAGCGGGCTGTGGAAGCACTGCACCAGCAGCAGATCGCCATAACGGTCGATGGTCAGGCCGGGATGGCCCTCGACGCTGCCGTGGAACAGGCGGTAGGCGTCGGTCTGCTCGGCATGCAGGCGCGGCAGGAGTTCGGCGCGGGCATCGAATGCTTTCGCGAGCAGTGGAACGAGGGAATCAGACATGGCGGCTTCTCGGCAAGGGCTGGGTCATTGCGGCAAGGCGGCGACCACGGAAAGGGCGACATCTTACGCGCATGCGGAGATCGCGTCGTCGTTGCCTGCCCGCGTCCGAGTGGATACCGTCCCTGCGGGACATAAAGCGGCATTCGATGGCGCCTGCCAAGTCTCGCTCAAGCGTGCTTCGTGAAATTGACGCCCCTCGCCAGCAGCAAGCCGATCAGCGAGGCGATCCCGGTGGCGACCCAGGTCCAATGCCAGCCACCGGTCTGGCTGGCTAGCCACGCCACCAGCGGCGGGCCGAGGAATTGCCCGGTGGCCGAGCATTGCTGCATCCAGCCGACCGTGGTCGTCACCGTTCGCTCGCTCGGCGCCACATGCACCGCCAACGAGAACAGCGTGCCGGGGATGACACCGCCGACCGAGGAGAACATCAGCACGGCCAGATAGCGGATGGCGGGCGCCTCGCTGGTCAGTTGGCCGAAGGCGAGAAACGTGGCCACGCCCATGGTGCCAAAGCCGACGTACAACAGGTGTCGGGCCGAAACGCCGCGATGCAGCAGGCGACCCGCGGCGATGTTGCCCGTGATATTGACCAGGGAAGCCAGGGCGGTCAGCGAGCCCGCCATCTGGCCGCTCAGGCCGGCTTGGGCGTAGATCGAAGGCAGAAAACCGATCACCGCCAGCCACTGGCTGGAATACAAAAGAAAGGCAATCGCGACGCGCCACGGGCCCGAGCTGCTGAGGGTCAGGCGCAGGCGTTGCCACCAGGCATCGCCGGCCGCCGCCTGGCTTGCGGCCGGCTTCGCATCGCGGTCTCTGTGTTCCGGCGGCACCCGCAGAAAAACCCACAGCGCCATCGCCGCCGAGAATCCGCCGAGCAGGCCCCACCAGCCATGCCAGCCGAGGAGACTCATCATGGCCGGTGTACAGAACAGAGCCAGTGCGGTGCCGGTAGGCATATAGGTGCCCCAGAGTCCGAGATGAAATGCCAGCTGGGTCAGCGGCACCAACTGTCGAATCACGCTGGGGGCAGGCAGCACGACCAGCAGAAAGCCGAGGCCCTCAAAGGCGCGCAGCAGCAGCAGATCGGCCGGGTGCTGCGCCCACATGCCGCTCACGCTGGCGATGGCGAGAATCAACTGACCGGCGATGATGCTGCGCCGCCGTCCGACGCTGTCCGTGGCGACGCCGACCAGCACGCCCACCGTCATCCCGGCCAGTTGAACCATCGACAGCAGGAAGCCGGCCTCGACCAGCGTCATCCCCAGGGCCTCGCGCAATACCGGAATCGCCGGCGGCATTTTCCCGATATGCAGGGCGGCGACCACCCCGGACAGAATGACGACAAAAGCAGGTGCGATACGAATGAATTTCATGAGTCTTGTTTGATTTATCCCGCCCGCTTGAATTCAGGAAATTCGGTGACCGGCGGCGGTGTTCCGGTATTGCGAAGGACGTACTCTACTTGATGTCATTCCTCGAATCCGCACTCACCAGCCGTCTGAAAAGCTGGCGTACCAGAGCCCGCATTCTATTGGTGCGCCGGGTCGGTGTTGCCATATCGGAGACGGTCTGGCGAGCGCCCCTAAACCAGGCTCGCATTGGCCAGCTTGACGCCGAAGCCGATGAACAGACCTCCGACGCCTCCGGTCGCTGTGGCGGACAAGCGTCGGTGGCGGCGGACCTGCTCCGCCAAATGAGTGCCACCGAAAATCAGCGCGGAGAGATACAGGGCGCTGCAGATCTGGACGATGATGCCCAGAATTACGAAGGACAGTTCCGGATGCGGATACTCCGGCGAGACGAACTGGATGAAGAAGGAGATGAAGAACAGGATGGCCTTCGGATTCATCAGGCTGATCATCAGAGCCGTTCGGAAAGGGCGCGACGCATCGACGGGCTTCGGCAGGAATTCGGTCCCCGCGGGGCTCCGCCAGGTCCGGAACGCGGAGTACATGAGCCCGATCCCCAGCCATGACAGGTAGGCGGCTCCGGCGTACTTCAGAACCATGAACAAGGCGGGGGTGGTCTGCAACAGGGACGCCACTCCCGTCGCCGAGAGAATCATCAAGATCGTGTCGCCAAGAAAAATGCCGCACGCACCACGATAGCCGGCGGCAATGCCCCAGCGTGACGCGATGGTCATGACGTAGAGCGAATTCGGGCCGGGCAACAGAACGATGAAGATCGTGCCGAGGATGAAGGTCGTCAGGTCGGTGATGCCGTAGAACATTTGATTTGAAGTATCCCGTAACCGATGCGCGATATTTTATGCGCCGCGAGTCAGTCCGGCAAAATTGCGCATGGCTTCAAGGCTGGAAGCGGTCACGACAGCCATGTCTCGCGAGGCTTACGGGCGGGGCGTGGACAGGAAGAGCCGTTCAAAAGGGTGGCAACGATCTTCCGGTTCTCGGCCATTGCGGTCGTTGAGGGCTTGCCGCTTTAACGACCGCAATGGAGCAGTTGCGGTCGGTGTAATATGCTGATCGGCAGTTGTCGGCCAGAAGGGGACAGATGAAGATCGCCCCCGATGGTGGCCATTGATGCCGCCAAACCACCATCGCTGGCGTAGGACTCTGAATGCCTGACAAGGAAGCCGCAGCCCGCATCAAGATCAATAAGCTGCTCGAAGCGGCTGGCTGGCGTTTCTTTGCGGATGGCACCGTGCCCGCCAACATCCGCCTTGAACCCAGCGTCACGATCAAGTCCACCGACCTGGACGCGCTCGGCGCCAACTTCGAACAGAGCACAAAAGGCTTCGTCGACTTTCTCTTGCTCGATGCCAAAGGCTTTCCGTTGCTTGTACTCGAAGCCAAGGCTGAAGACAAGAATCCGCTCGTTGGCAAAGAGCAGGCGCGCAAATACGCCAAGTCGCAGAACTGTCGCTTCGTCATTCTTTCCAACGGCAACCTGCACTACTTCTGGGACCTCGAACGCGGCAGCCCGTACGTCATCACCTCGTTTCCGACGCCGGACTCGGTCACCGGCTACCAGAAAGTCACGCCCAATCCGCAGCGACTGATCGAAGAGCAAGTCGTCGAGGACTACATCGTTCGCACCCAGCGCCCGAACTACCGATCAGAGGCCGGCTGGCGGAACGAAGCGGAGCGCCCCGGCTACATCCAGACCAACAAGCTGCGCTTTCTTCGGCCGTATCAGCTCAAGGCCATCCATAGCCTTCAGGCCGCGGTCGGCGACGGCAAGGCCCGTTTCCTGTTCGAAATGGCCACCGGCACCGGCAAGACCTTGACCGCCGCCGCAGTGATCAAACTGTTTCTGCGTTCGGGCAACGTGCGCCGTGTTCTGTTCCTCGTGGATCGTCTTGAGCTGGAGGACCAGGCCAAGAAGTCCTTCGCTGCCGCACTGTCGGCCGACTATCAGACCGTGATCTACAAGGAGAACCGGGACGACTGGCGACGCGCCGAGATTGTCGTCACCACCGTGCAATCTCTGCTGTTCAACAACAAGTACCAGAAGCTCTTCTCGCCGACCGACTTCGATCTCGTGATCTCCGACGAAGCGCACCGCTCGATCGGCGGCAACGCCCGCGCCGTGTTCGACTACTTCATCGGCTACAAGTTGGGCCTCACCGCCACACCGCGCGACTACCTGCGCCGGTTCGACAGCGCCAAGCCGGGCACCCGCGACCCGCGCGAGGCCGAACGTCGCCTGTTGCTCGACACCTACCGCACCTTCGGCTGCGAGAACAGCCAGCCGACTTTCCGCTACTCCTTGCTCGATGGCGTGAAGGAAGGCTTCCTCGTCAACCCGACCGTGGTGGACGCCCGCACCGAGGTCACCACCACGCTGCTTTCCGAAGAGGGCTTCGTTGTCTCCTTCACCGATGACGCCGGCGAGGACCAGCAGCAGGCCTTCAAGCAGCGCGAGTTCGAAAAGCGTTTCTTCGCCGACACCACCAACCAGCTCCTGTGCAAGACGTTTCTGGAAAACGCCATGCGTGACCCGGTCAGCGGCGAAATCGGTAAGGCTATCATCTTCGCCGTCAGCCAGAACCACGCCGCCAAGCTGGCGCAGATACTCAATCAGATGGCCGACCGCATGTTCCCGGCCAAGTACCAGTCCGACTTCGCCGTGCAGGTCACCTCCCAGATACCCGACGCCCAGCAGTTCACCATCAACTTCGCCAACAACAACCTGCTCGGCTCCGGCAACTTCATTCCCGCCTACAAAACCAGCAAGGCGCGCATCTGCGTCACCGTCGGCATGATGACCACTGGCTACGACTGCACCGACATTCTCAACATCGGTCTGTTCCGTCCGATCTTCTCGCCCACCGACTTCATCCAGATCAAGGGACGCGGCACCCGCAAGCACGACTTCCGCGAGGTACTTTTCGACGACACCATCAAGGAAGGCGTGCGACAGCCCATCAAAACCGCCTTCAAGCTGTTCGACTTCTTCGCCAACTGCGAGTACTTCGAGGAAGAGTTCAACTACGACGAAGTGCTGAAGCTGCCGCCGCCCAAGGGTCAGGGCAAAGGCAGCGAGGATGGGGGCGGCGGCGGCCAAGGCCCCGTGGTCGTGGGCGGCACCTACGAGCACCTCGGCGCCGACATCCTGGCTTCGATGCGTGTCGAGCAGATCACGGCCGAGGGCATGAAGATCGACCGCATGTTCTTCGAGCGTTTCGAAGACACCGTGCGCGACAACGCAACCATCGCCGCCGCTGTCGAGTCCGGCCAGTGGGACCGCGTCATCGACTATGTGAACCGCGAAGTCTTCGACAAGCCCGAGGAGTACTACACCCTCGACAAGCTGCGCAAAGCCGCCGCCGTGGACCGCCGCCTGACCCTGCGCGAAATCCTGGAGAAGATCTTCGGCCTCATCCCGCGCTTCAAATCCAGGGATGAACTGCTGGAGGAAGAGTTCTCGAAGTTCGTCGCCGACCGCGTGCCCGAGCCGCCCTCGGCCATCCCGGCCATCAAGACCTATTTCAAGGCCTACGTCACCAGCAACCGGGTGCGCGACATCATCGACAGCCGGCAGTTCACCGATCTGGCGACCAACCCCTACTTCACCACCCACGATTTCAGAGCCGTGCCCCAGCAGTACCGCACGCTCGTCCCCGAATACGTCAAGGATTACGTGTCCTTGAACCAGTTCGCGCCCTGAACCATGAATCCATCCAGGCAGCGCTTTAAATGTGGCAAATTCGCCATAGTTAAACCCGTCGAATTCGACGGGTTTAGCGTCATTCCACGCCAGAGCCCAGCCCTATGAGCAAATCCACTATCGAAGTTCAAGGTGTGACCATCGCAGTCTTGAATCGGAACAATCAGGACTACATCTCCCTGACCGACATCGCCCGGTATCGAAACTCGCAAGAGCCTTTTGCCATCATCAATAACTGGATGCGTAGCCGCAGCACGATTGAGTTCCTCGGGCTCTGGGAAAAATTGAGCAATCCAGGTTTTAAACCTCTCGAATTCGAGAGGTTTAAAACTGAGGCAGGGAGCAACTACTTTGTCCTCTCTCCGCAACGATGGATAGAAGCCACCCAAGCCATTGGAATTACCTCGAAATCCGGTCGCTATGGCGGCACTTTCGCTCACCGGGACATTGCCTTTGAATTTGCTACCTGGATTTCATCAGAATTCAAGCTCTACCTCATCAAGGAGTTCCAGCGCCTCAAAGACGAAGAAAACGACCGCCTCAAACTCGGCTGGAATCTCCAGCGCACCCTGTCCAAAATCAATTACCGCATTCACACGGATGCCATCCGCGAGACGCTCATCCCGCCCGCCATCACCAAGTCGCAGGCATCGCTGGTCTATGCCAACGAAGCGGACTTGCTCAATGTCGCCCTATTTGGCCAGACCGCCAAGCAATGGCGCGATGCCAACCCCGATGCGGAGGGCAACGTCCGCGACCACGCGCCGCTGGAGCAACTGGTCGTCCTGACCAATCTGGAGAGCCTCAACGCCGTCCTCATCCGCCAGGGCCTGACGCAGGCGGATCGCCTGCTCAAACTCAACGAAATCGCCATCTTCAAACTCAACGAAATCGCCATCTCCCAGATGCGCACCCTCCTGGCTGACAACACCATGAAGCGCTTGAAGTAATGCTCGACACCGATACCAAACGCCGCATCGACACCGCCCGCGACATCCTCGTCGGCAAAGTGCCCGACCCCAAGTCCCAGGTCGAGCAGATCACCATCGCCCTGATCTACAAGTTCATGGACGACATGGACGCCGAGAGCGAGGAACTCGGCGGCAAGCGCAAGTTCTTCACCGGCGACTACGCCCGCTATGGCTGGGCCAAGCTGATGGCGCCCTCACTCGGCGGCCACGAGATGCTCGGCCTCTACGGCGAAGGCATTGCCAAAATGCCCGAAAACCCCGGCATCCCGCCGCTGTTTCGCGACATCTTCAAGAACGCCTACCTGCCTTACCGCGACCCCGAAACGCTCAAGGCCTTCCTCAAGATCATCGACGAGTTCAGCTACGACCACAGCGAACGCCTCGGCGACGCCTTCGAGTACCTGCTCAGCGTCCTCGGCAGCCAGGGCGATGCCGGCCAGTTCCGTACCCCGCGCCACATCATCGACTTCATGGTCGAAGTCCTCGCCCCGCAGAAAAGCGAGACCATCCTCGACCCCGCCTGCGGCACCGCCGGCTTCCTCATCTCCGCCTACAAGCACATCCTGCGCAGCAACTCTTCATCTCCCTCCCCAATCGCAAACGTCGCATGCGACCTTCCCCTCGCGGGAGAGGGCCGGGGAGAGGGGGCCGCACACCGCCCTGGCGACTTGCTCACGCCCGACGACAAGGGCCGCTTCGCCAAGAACTTCAAGGGCTACGACATCTCGCCGGACATGGTGCGCCTCTCGCTGGTGAACCTCTAGCGGTGCGATCCGCCTGAATGACTTCGTCACCAATGAATTGTCCGCTGTAATCCGAGAGATCGGTGTTGAGCGAAAGACATTCACCCTGAAAGCCCGAGAGACGGATGAAGGCTTCCTGGTCCGGGTCTTCAAACTCTATTCGCCGCGCAAACAGAAAAGCCGGATCAGCCTTGTCGCACACAAGCGCGAAGTCTCTGGCTCCGCGATTCACAAATACATCCCCGAGTTCGAAGATGAGTTCTTCGAAAAAGACCGGAACGGCGAGATTGACCACGAGCGCAACTTCATCATCAAAGCCTATGTGTTCGGCTCCTATCTGGACCGCAATGTGTCCTTGGAGCGCGGCGGGTTCGAGTTTCAGATGGAGAGCGATCTAATTCTCGGGATCGGGCAGACCCAGATTGAGCATGACGCCGCCCTGATCGCACGCGAGGCAATGGGTGCGGATATCACGTTCCGGCAGCAACGCAAGAAGGAGCGCGTGCAAACCTACGTGGACGAGGAGGCGCCTTGGCACAAGGCGATCCTGGAGAAGATCGACCTGAGCAGCATGTCGTACAACCCCACAAACGAGGAAATCGAGATACGGCTCCAGAAGGAGAAGTTTGCAAATGAAGTCTCGATCCGCAAAGACGTCGCAAGGCTGCTGACCGAGAACAGTTTGGAGAAGGTGAAGGAAAGTGTGATGGAGATTGTCAACAAGGTCTCTGGCACCAGCAAGAACGACCTGATCCACTACATCGCCCTGCGCCGGACCATCCTTGATATCTTCGGCAAGAGTCTCGAAGTGGATGAATCTGGGTCCTATTCCTCAGAAGGCGTGGTTCACGACATCATCTTCCCGCGCAAGGGCGACTCGGACGCCACGTCGTTCCACGATCACAATCTCTGGATCGTAGACGAGCGCCTAAATTTCACGACCTGGGTATCCTCCGACGTTCCGCTCGGCGGCAAGAATGCCGACCGTCCTGACCTACTTGTCTACAACAAGCGCGTGCTCTTCCGTGGGGACAACGAGGCGAGCAACCCGATCACCATCTTCGAGTTCAAGAAACCGCAGCGGGACGACTTCGTGAACCCGTCTTCGCACGAGGACCCAGTGCAACAGATCGTGCGCTACGTGAACGACATCCGCGACGGTAAATACAAGACCCCCGAAGGCCGCAAGATGTTGGTCGCGGAGAACACGCCGTTCTACGGCTATGTCGTGTGCGACCTGACGCCCAAGGTCGAAACTTGGCTGGAGCGCGAGAAGAACTTTACGCCCATGCCGGACCGGCTGGGCTGGTTCCATTGGATGGGCAACATCAACCTCTATGTCGAGGTCATGAGCTGGGACAAGGTGCTCAAGGACGCGAAGATGCGCAACCAAATATTCTTCCAGAAGCTTGGAATATAGGGGGCACATTTATGGATTTGAAGAACAGCGAGGTCACCCAGGCGGTGGGATGAGCCATGGAAGAATCCGCCGAACTCGCCAACTACCTGCCGCTCTCCTTCAAGACCCCGAAGGAGCAGGAATACATCGAGTTCCTGTGGGACGCCTTCGAGACTAACCACACGCACGGCAAATACCAGTTCGCCTTCCTCGCCTACCACATGCTCACGATGAGCTTCGTCTATTTCAACATCTGGCAGATCAAGCAGACGACGCCAAACGATTTCGCGATGGGCCTGATCGGCTTCAGCAAGGACATCGAGAAGAGTCTCCTCGAAGCCACTTCGCCCTTCGTGTTCAGCACCGTGAACGAGCGCAGCATCCTGCGCTTCCTCAAACTCATTGCCTGCGACAACGGCAAGATCGGCACCTACGCCAAGCTGGTGGACGACCGCAACGAATCCGCCCACCCCAACGGCAACATCTTCTACAGCACCGAGGCAGCGCTCGACATCAAGATTACCGAAATCCTGCGCGTGGTGGCGGAGATTCAAACCCACTCGAAGCCCGTCATCGAGCACTGCTATCGCGAGTTCCTGCTCCAGAACCACGACCCCGACGAGCGCGAGTATGCCGATGCCGTTGACCAAATCCGCGAAGTGCTGATTCACGGCAACTATCTTTCGCAGAAAGACATCGAGATTTGCTTGGGCTTCGATATCGAGCCGCTTGCCGACCGCACGGGAGCTGCATGCGGCCCTCGTTGAGAAGTACAAGCTTGAGGATGCGACAACACCAGCATAACGGACCGGTTGCAGCGGCTGGCGCTGCGCGCCGCCGGTGAACCGGTGTGCTGAACGTCCGTTTTCCGCAAGCATCAATATTCCTGTCGGGTTGGTTCGGGCGATAGGGTGAACTACGGATTGGCCATTCAAAACAGGTTGTTGACCTGCGATCGCTGACCAATGCATTGCCGACCTTGAGAACGTCCGACACCATCGGCCGCTCCGGCCGACCAGCAGCCCGTCAGGTCTGACCGCCTTACCGGTCTTTCGGAGTCGCGAGAGCTGCCTGGTCGCCGTCCCGTCAGCGCCGACTTTTGGCCGGCTTCAGGCTTCGCTGCAAACCGGATTCCAGCCGAGGGCAAGGACCACGCTGGCGAAGCTGTTCTCCAGCGGCGCAAAAATCGTTAGCGCACGGCCGTCCTGCGGATGGCGCAGTTCGAGGCGGGTGCAGGCCAGCAGCAGGCGGTGGCAGCCGAAGCGCTGCTGAAAGAAGCGGTTGTGTATTCCCTTGCCCCAGTTGGCATCGCCGATGATGGGGTGGGCGATGTGCTTCATGTGGCGGCGCAACTGGTGCTGGCGGCCGGACTGTGGCGTCAGCATCACCAGCGCATAGCGCGAGGTCGGGTAGCGATCGACCGCCTCGGGCAGTTCGATCGTGGCCAGGCAGCGGTATTCGGTCACGGCCGGCAGCGCCGGGGGCGGGCTGTCGGCCGGGAACTTGCGGCCATAGTCGTCGAACTGGCGCGACAGCGGATGGTCGATCACGCCGGCTTCCGGCGGCCAGCCGCGCACGACGGCGAGGTACTGCTTGCGCACTTCGTTGCGCTCGAACTGCCCGCCAACCTCGCGCGCGCTGTCGGCGTCGAGGGCGAACAGCAGCACGCCCGAGGTGGCCTTGTCGAGCCGGTGCGCCGGGTGCACGCGCTGCCCGATCTGGTCGCGCAGCAGCTGCACGGCGAAGCGCGTTTCGTGGCGGTCGATGTCACTGCGATGAACCAGCAGGCCGGCGGGCTTGTTGATGGCGACGAGGAAGTCGTCGCGGTAGAGGATGTCGAGCATGTGGCGCGGCGGCTGGCCCGCAATTACCGGCGCGATTCTGTTGTCATCCCCACGCTCTGGTCAGGAGTTCGTCCAGCGCATCCAAGATGCGATTGCCTTCCTGGTTCAAGGATTCGACGAATTCGCCAAGTTGCTCGTTGGGGATCGAGACTATTTCGAGTGGATGCAGGACGACCTGGACGTTCTCGATCTTGAAGCGCGGATTGAACCTTGGGTTGTTTATGCTTCCGAGCGCCGACTTTCGCACCAGGGGAACGACCACGCGGCGGCGGTAGCCGTCGTAGAGGGACGATTGCACCAGCACGACGTAAGGGATGTCATCCCTATGCTTGCCCGTATTCCGATGAACGTCGAATTGAGCCATCGCATGGGTCAAAGGGTTGAATACTCATCGGCGAAAGAGCCGTGCCTGGTGTTGAAGTCGTTCCACATGGCAATGGTTGCATCAAGTGTTTTGGCTTTCGCCAGACGCTGCTGACGCTCGTGCTCGACATAGCCGGCAAGCAGGATTTCGACAACTTCGGAAAGGTTGTCCGTCAATTCTCGCGCCTTACCGACGAGGTCTTCGTTCAGGCTCAGATTTACCGGGCGCTTCCGTGCTTCCGTGCTGTAGCTCGCTTTCATTTGGGCACCTCCAATGCGCATTGTATGCGCATTGTGATTGGGTTTCCAGAGCAAGCGACGATCCGAGTCCCGATCTTGCCCGCCGGCCTCAGTACTGAACGCCCTGCGCCTCGCAGAGGAACTTCATCAGCGGTGCCGCGGCGGCGAAGCGCTCGGCCGCGAGCTTGACCAGCCCTGGACCTGTGGCTTCGGCGAAGGGCAGCGGCGCAAGGCCGATGAAGTCTTTGCGCTTGAGGTCGTCGATCGCAGGGTGGTCGGCGGCGTAGCCTCGCGGCGGCCGGGTCAGGCTGTCGCCAGCCAGCGCCCAGTGTGCGGCGAACTTCTTGTCGTCGCGCACGGCGAACCAGCGTTTCGGATTGGCCGTGATCAGGTCGCGGATGTGCCCCAGCATGTCGGCCTCGGGATGCCAGCAGCCGGCGCCGAAGAAGCATTCGTCGCTCGCGATGTGCAGGTAGAAGCCGGGCGCATGGACGTCCTTGCCCAGCTCGTGGCGGAACTGGATGCCGATGTTGGTCTTGTAGGGGCTCTTGTCGCGCGCGAAGCGCGTGTCGCGGAACACGCGCATCAGCGAACCGCCCATCTTGCGCGGCTCGGCGCGAAAATGCGGGGCGAACTTGGCCAATGGAGTCGCCATCGCGGCGATGAAGTCCAGCGCCGGCTCGCGCACCAGTTCTTCGTAGCGCGGCTTGTTGGCCTCGAACCAGGGTCGCTCGTTGTTGGCGGCCAGTTCGTCGAGGAAGCTGAATGTGGCTTTGCTGAACATGGTGGTCCTGCCCTTCCTGCTATGGTTTTACGCCGCCGTTTTCTGTCCGAGGCGGCGGTCGAGCCAGTTGCCGATCTTGTCGGCGGCGATGGTCCATTGCGGCTCCATCATCAGCATGTGTCCGGCGCGCGGAATCACGCAGGTCTCCGCGTTCCAGCCGGAGGCCGTGAAGTGCAGCAGGTTGGAAGGGAACAGCGCGTCGAGTTCGCCGCCCATGACCAGCGCGGGAATCTTCGGCCGCCGCTTCGGCGGGCGCCAGGCCAGCGCCATCATTTCCGCGATTGCGGTGGTCGATTCGTCCTGCACCAGCGGCTTGAAGGCGGCGAACTGTTCCACCGTCACATCGGGCGAGAAATACACTTCGCGCATGACCTTGACGGTGTTCTCGGTGTACTTGCCACGCACGGCGTAGGCCGCCTCCCGCAGGAAATCCGGCTGGCGGACGTTCAACTGGGCGCTGCAACCGGCCAGCCCGGTAGTCGGTACCGGCGCCATCATGATCACCGCCGCCGCCTGTCCTTTGTCGAGATAACGCTGCACCACCAGTGCGCCCATCGAATGCCCGATCAGCACCGGCGGGGCAGGCAATTCGGCAACCAGTTGCGCGACATCGGCGGCGTAATGATCGAGGTCGTAGCTGTCGAGGGCTTCGCGGCCTTCGCTGGCGCCGTGGCCCGAGAGATCGATGGCGTGGCAGTGGTAGCCCAGCTTGCTGAAGTGCGGCAGAAAGTTTACGTCCCAACAGCCGGAATGCACATAGCCGCCATGGACGAAGACCAGCGGCGGGTGCCCGTTGGGCTTTTTTGCCGGGCGATGCAGGGTGTGCAGTTTGCGGGGGCTCAAGGGCGAACTCCGGAAGCGTTGGATCGGTTCAGAACAGTATCACGCCGCGTGCATTGCGTCCCTCGGCCAGATCGGCGAAGGCCTGCGGCGCTTCCTCGATGGTGTAGGTCCTGGTGATGAGCTGGTCGAGCAGCAGGCGGCCAGAGCGGTAGAGGCTGATCAGGCGCGGAAAGTCCTGGCGCGGGCGGGCCGAGCCGAAGTAGCTGCCGGTCAGCGTCTTTTCCTCGAAGGTCAGCGAGGCGGTGCGTATCGTCGTCGTGTCCTTGAGCGGGGCGACGCCGACCACCACGGCCTTGCCGCCCTTGCCCAGCGCGCCATAGGCTTGCGCCACCACCTCGCCGAAGCCGACGCATTCGAAGGCGTAGTCGGCGCCGCCGCCGGTGAGCTTCTTCAGTGCCTTGGTCAGGTTCTCTTCGTTCTTTGGATTGACCGTGTGGGTCGCGCCGAACTGCTTGGCCAGTTCGAGTTTCGCATCCGAGGTGTCGACCGCGACGATGATCGCGGCGCCGGCGATGCGGCAGCCCTGGATGGCGTTGAGGCCGACGCCGCCGCAGCCGAAGACCACGGTGGCCGAGCCCGCTTCGACCTTGGCCGTATTGACCGCGGCGCCGACACCGGTCATCACGCCGCAGCCGATCAACGCGGCCTTGTCGAGCGGCACCGCGGCGTCGATCTTGACCACGTTGTCGACATGCAGCGTGGCGTATTCGGCCATCACGCCGCAGCCGGAGAAGATGTTCAGCGGATTGCCGGCGGCATCCTTGAAGCGGGTGGTGCCGTCGGGCAGCGTGTAGCCGGCCTTGGCCGCCTGGTCGCAGAGCTGCGGGCGTCCGGTCTGGCAGTAGCGGCACTTGCCGCACATGCTGACGAACGAGCTGACGACGTGGTCGCCAATCGCAAATCCGGCGAAACCCGTGACGCCTTCGCCGACGGCGACGATCTCGCCCGCGCCTTCATGGCCGAGCACCAGCGGCAGCGGGAAGGGAATGGTGCCGTTGGTCGCCGACAGGTCGCTGTGGCAGACGCCGCAGGCGGCCAGCTTGATCATCACTTCGCCGCGCTGCGGCGCATCGACGCTGACGGTTTCGACGACGACGGGCTTGCCGATTTCGCGGCATATGACTGCACGGGCTTGCTGGGTCATGGCGATGCTCCTTGGTTGATTCAATTCAAATTCTTCACCACAGAGACACAGAGTCACAGAGGAAAGCCATTCAACAGGGTATGACTGCTTTCTCGTCTGCCTTTCTCTGTGCCTCTGTGTCTCTGTGGTTCAAAAATGGTTTTTCACGACCTATTCCTTGTACCAGACCAGTTGCTGGGTGGTGGCGAGCAGCGTGCCGTCCGTGCTCCAGACGTGGCCGTGGTGGTCGAAGTGGCCGTCGCTGAAGGCCTGGGCCTGAGCGACCGCCAATACCGGCGCCGCGCCCTGGCGGAGCAGGGCCTCTTCGCCGGCATGGAAATAGATGTTGATCGACACCGTGCCGATCGGCACGAATTCGGGCCGGCGCAGGAAGATGCGCGGCAGGAAGCTGTCGCACAGCGCCGTCAGCGAAGCGAAGTCAAGCGGCCGCGGCGGGATGTCGGAAACCCAGACGTGACTCAGGCTGTCCTCGTTCACGGCGAAGGGCTTGCCGCGCACGATGCGGAACTCATAGCGCTGGAGAAATTCGCTGGTGCCGCGATGCGCTGCTGGCGGGCAAGCTTCGGCCGGCGGTACCTCGGGCGGCGCGGCTTCGACCAGGCTCCAGGTTTCGCGGCGCTGGGCGCAGATGGCGATGGCGTGGGCCAGTACGCGATCGGCCTGCGACAGGCGGATGGCCCAGTGCTGGCTGCTGCGATTGGCGCGCACCAGTTCGGTCTCGATCACATAGTCGCCGGCTTCGATCGGAGCGAGGAAATTCAGCGTGAATGCCAGCGGCGTGCCGCGCCGCTCGGGATGGTCGAGCATCGCCTGCATCATGGCGCCCGCCGTGACGCCGCCGTAGGGGCTGACCATGTTCCAGTAGTCTTTACTGGTGTGCCCACGCCAGCGGCCCGGCGTTTCCGCCGTCAGCGCGATGGCGTCGTCGAAGGGGTGCGCGGAAGCGGTCACGCGGCGCGGCTCAGTCGGGCGAAGCGCTGCAAATGCGAGTCGGTGTCGCCGAAGCTAATTTCGATGGTGGTGAGGCGCTTGAACCAGTGGCTGAGCATCAGCTCGTCCGACATGCCCATGCCGCCGTGCAGCTGCACCGCATTCTGCGCGATGAAGCGGCAGGCCTGGCCGATGGTCACCTTGGCCGCCGAGATGCTGCGCTGGCGTGCGGAGGTGTCCTCGTTGGTGCAATGCATGGCGGCGAGATAGCTCATCGAGCGCGCCTGTTCGAGGTGCAGCAGCATGTCGGCCATGCGGTGCTGCAGCGCCTGGAAGCGGCCGATGGGCTGGCCGAACTGCTGGCGCGTCTTGAGGTATTCCGTGGTCGCGGCGACGGTCGCTTCCATGATGCCGACGGCCTCGGAGCACACAGCGGCGAGCCCGATGTCGAGCGCGGCTTCGATGGCAGCCAGGGTCTTGCTGCCCGCGTCGATCCTTGCTGCCGGTGCATTGCTCAGCACGAGGTCAGCCGCGCGCTGGCCGTCGAGTGTCGGGTAGTCGCGCAAGCTGACGCCCTCGGCGCCCGGCGTCACGGCGAAAAGTCCCGTAGTGCCCTGTGCCGTTCGCGCCGAGACCAGCAGCAGATCGGCGCAGCCGCCGTGGGCGACCACCGCCTTGCGGCCTGAGAGGTTGCCACCGATTTCCGTTACCGGCTCGTTGCGCGCATCGTGATGCGCGAGCACGACAACGGTTTCGCCGGTGGCGATATTCGGCAGCCATTCCTCCTGAAAATCGGCGCTGGCGGTACGGCGAATCAGGGCCGGGGCGATCACCGCGCCGGAGAGATACGGCTCCAGCAGCAGGCCGGCGCCGAAGGCGCTCATCACCAAGCCGGTTTCCTGCGGGCCGTAGCCGAGGCCGCCGTGTTCCTCGTCGATGTTGAGCGCCAGCACGCCGAGATCGGCCAACGCCAGCCAGACCTCGCGGCTCCAGCCGGGGCTGGAATCGCGGATGGCGCGGCGCGCTTCGAAGCTGTAGTCCCTGGCGACGAAGCGCTGCACGGTCTCGGCCAGCGCGCGTTGTTCTTCGTTGAAGTCGAAATTCATGTCAGAGTCCAATCATCACTTGCGAAGTTCAGCTCGTCATTCCGGGCAAGCGCAGCGCGACCCGGAATCCAGCGGAGGCACGCGGGAAGTGCCTGGATTCCGGCCTTCGCCGGAATGACGGAAAGCACGGGCGGAGTACCGCTGCAAAGCGGGACAAATTCATGGTCGGGACCTCACAGGCCGAGAATCATCTGCGCGATGATGTTCTTCTGGATTTCGTTGGAGCCGCCGAAGATCGACAGCTTGCGCTGGTTGCAGTAGCCGGTGGCGAGATTGGCCGCGTAATCGGGGCCGACATCTTCCTGCTTGAAGGGCAGGGCGTAGGGCCCGACGGCCTGCATCATCAGTTCCGCAATGGCCTGCTGGATTTCGGTGCCCTTGATCTTGAGGATCGAGGCTTCCGGGCCCGGCGCCTTCTTGGCACGTTCGGCGGACAGCACGCGCAAGTTGGTGATTTCCAGCGCGATCAGGTCGATCTCGACCTGCGCCACGCGCGCCGCGAACAGCGGCTCGTCGAGCCGGCCTTCGGCGGCGGCGATGCGTTTCAGGCGCGCCAGCTCGCGCTTGGCGATGCCGATGCCGGCGATGTTGGTGCGCTCGTGGCCGAGGAGGAACTTGGCGTAGGTCCAGCCCTTGTTCTCTTCGCCGATCAGGTTTTCGACCGGCACCCTGACCTCTTCGAGCCAGACTTCATTGACCTCGTGGGCCCCGTCCAGCGTGATGATCGGGCGTACCGTGACGCCCGGCGTCTTCATGTCGATCAGCAGGAAGGAAATGCCGCTCTGCTTCTTGGCCTCCGGGTCGGTGCGCACCAGGCAGAAAATCCAGTCGGCGTACTGGCCGAGCGTGGTCCAGGTTTTCTGGCCATTGACGATGTAATGGTTGCCGTCCCTCACTGCACGGGTCTTGACCGATGCGAGGTCGGAGCCGGCGCCGGGCTCCGAATAGCCCTGGCACCACCATTCCTCGGCCGACAGGATCTTCGGCAGGTAGCGCTGCTGCTGCGCCGGGCTGCCGAAGGCCATCAGCACCGGCGCGATCATCTTGAGGCCGAAGGAAATCAGTCGCGGCGCGCCGCCCGCCGCGCATTCCTCTTCAAATATGTATTGCTCGGTCGGTGTCCAGCCGGGGCCGCCGAATTCCTTCGGCCAGCCGGGGCCGCCCCAGCCGCGCTGGTGAAGGATGCGTTGCCATTGCACGTGCTCGTCGCGATTCAGGTGCTCGCCGTTCATCACCTTGTGGCGGATGGGGCCGGGCAGCTTTTCCGCGACGAACCGGCGGACTTCCTCGCGGAAGGTGTTCTCTTCGGGGCTGAAGTTCAGGTCCATGGTGAGGTGTCGGTCTTGGAGGGGGCGGCGGCAAGTGCGCCAAAGAAAACTGCTGTGCAGAACAGTGTTCTGTAAAAATGGCGCAGTGCGGATTCTTCTAGGACTTCGGCCAAATGTCAATAAGCGGCCGATATTGCAGCGCCACATAGGGGTTGGGCGGGGATTGGCAGCCCGCCGCCACGCTTGACGCGCCGATTCGCGTTGTGCCACCATTCGGAACATCCTCCCGGTTTCGATATTCCGATTTTTAGCGCATGACTGCATCTTCCGCTCTGCCGTCCGGCCCTGCGTTCGTCCCGCGCGGCGACTTGCCGCGACGCATCCATCAGATCATCGACCCCTGGGCGAGCCGGCAAGCCGATGCGCCCGCCCTTTTGCAGGACGAGACCGTGATGAGCTTCGGGCAGCTCGATGCGGCAGTCGCCGAAGCCTCCCGCCGCTTGGCCGAACAGGGCCTGCGCGCCGGCGACCGGCTGCTGCTGGTGGCCGAGAACAGCATCCCCGTGATCGTGTTGGCATTGGCTTGCAGCCGGCTCGACGCCTGGCTGGTGCCGGTCAATGCGCGTTTGTCGCAACGCGAGATCGACACGTTCATCGAGCATTCGGGCGCGCGCCTGGCGGCTTTCACTACTGCGGTTTCGGCCGACGCCGAAGCTCATGCGCAGCGCCTCGGCGCGGTCGCAGTCGATTGGCCGGGTACCGGGCGCTTTCAGCTCACCACGGCCAACGCCGCCGCTGTGCCCGAGCCGGTCGTTGAGGACAGCGGGCAGGTTGCCGCGCTGATCTACACCTCGGGCACGTCGGGCGCCCCCAAGGCCGTCATGCTGACTCATCGCAACCTTCTGTTCATCGCCGAGAACGGGCGCTGCATGCGGCGCCAGACGCCGGCCGACAGGGTGTATGCGGTGCTGCCGCTTTCGCATATCTATGGTCTGGCGACCATGGCCCTGTCTGCGCTGCACGCCGGCGCGAGCCTGATGCTGGCGCCACGTTTCGATCCGGCCTTAGTGGCTGCCGCGCTGGACACCGGCGGAGTCACGATCCTGCACGGCGTGCCGGCGATGTACGCCAAACTGCTCGAATGGGGCCGGCGTCCCGGCCATCGCCTGCGCGCGCCGAGCCTGCGCATCGCCCAGGGCGGCGGCGCGCCGCTCGACCAGAACTTCAAGGACGATTTCGAGGCGGTGTTCGGGATCACTCTGCACAACGGCTATGGCATGACCGAGGCATCGCCTTCGATCGCCCAGACCCGGCTCGACGCACCGCGCCGCGACTGTTCCGTTGGTCCGCCGATTCCCGGCATCGAGATCCGCATCGTCAAGGATGGCGCGGAAGTCGCGCCGGGCGGGGTCGGCGAACTGCATCTGCGCGGGCCCGGCGTCATGAAGGGCTACTACAAGGCGCCGGAAATGACCCGCGAGGCGGTCGATGCCGGGGGCTGGCTCAACACCGGCGATCTCGCGCGGCAGGACAGCGACAGTGCGCTGTTCATCGTCGGCCGCTCCAAGGAACTGATCATCCGCTCCGGCTTCAACGTCTATCCGATCGAGGTCGAGCAGGCCATCAACAGCCATCCCGATGTCGTGCATTGCGCCGTGGTCGGGCGCTTTGTCCCGGGCAACGAGGAGGTGGTGGCCTATGTCGAACTGGTACCGGGTCGCAGCCTCGCGCCGCAGGCTCTGGTTGCCTGGCTGCACGAGCGCCTCTCGCCCTACAAGATTCCGTCGCACATCGAGCTGCTTGAGCACCTGCCGGCCACGGCGACGGGAAAGATACTGAAAAACCAGCTGCGCCAGATGGCCGCGGCACAACCACAGGAGGCAACATGACACCATTCAGAATCATGGCCGCAACGCTGGCGGTCGCGGCTACGCTCGGCAGCACCGGAACGGCATGCGCCGAGGAATTCACGGTCGGCGTGCAGATTCCTCTGACCGGCGCCATGGCGCGCTCCGGCACCGGCATGGCCGAGGGCATCCAGACCGCGGTCGAGTTGTTCAACAAGGGCAACGCCAGGCACAAGATCAAGCTGATCACCGTCGACGACGAATCCAACCCGGCCAAGGCCGTCGCCGCAGTCGAGAAGCTGACCTCGCAGGGCGTGGTGGCGCTGGTCGGCGGCTTCGGCTCGAACATCATCGGTCCCGCCTCGGATGCCGCCAACAAGCAGAACCTCGTGTACATGACCGCCGGCGGCGTCGATAACGGCCTGACCCAGCGCGGCTACAAGACATTTTTCCGCATCAACAATACCCAGGGCTACGAGCGCGCCGTGACCCAGCTGTTCGAGGAGCAGGGGGTCAAGTCGGTATCCATCGTGCATTCGACCAAGGAAGCCACGGCCGACCTCGCCAAGGACATGCAGAAGGCGCTGGCGCCCAAGGGCATCAAGGTCGTGCTGCATCCCTTCGACCCGGCCATCACCGACTTCAAGCCGATCATCAACAAGATCAAGCTGCAGGACAAGCCCGAGGTGATCCTGATGTCGGCCTACGAGAACGACTACGTCGGCATCATCCGCGCCGCGAAGGTGCTGAAGCCCGAGATCAAGGCCATGGTCGGCGTCTGGTCGCTGGCCACCTCGAAGATGTGGAAGGACTTCCCGGACCTGATGCCCAACATTACCGGCACCTCTCTGCTGCCTTCCCCGGTGGACTACAAGCAGCCCGAGGGCAAGCTGTTCGCCGAGACCTACAAGAAGCTGTTCAACAAGGACGTCGATTACCTGGCCCAGTTCGGCTACGTCAAGGCGCAGCTGCTGTTCGAAGCCATCGCCCGCGCGGCGGACAACGGCAGCCTGAAGAAGGGCGGCCTCGCCGACGAGTTGCGCAAGACCAACAAGGAGACGCTGATCGGCCGCGTGCAGTTCGATGTCAATGGCGACAATCTCAACTTCCGCCACCGCATGGGCCAGCATCAGGACGGCAAGATCGTCATTGTTTCGCCGAAGGCTGAAGCCACCGGCCCGATCGTCTGGCCCGGCCTGCCCTGGTAGGAATGTTCGAACTCATTCTCCAGGCGCTGTACTCCGGGCTGCTGGTCGGCGGCGTCTATGCGCTGATCGCGCTCGGCCTGGCGCTGACCTTCGGCACCATGCGCGTGATCAACCTCGCTCACGGCGAGCTGGTGCTGCTCGCCGCCTACATGGCCTACGTGGTCGAGAGTCGCCTGCAGCTCAACCCGGTGTTCGCCGTGCCGCTGGCGGTGCTGGTGGCCTGCACCTGCTCGGCGCTGGTCTACCTGCTGGTGGATCGCATCCGCAAGAACCGCGAGCTCAACTCGCTGATGCTCACCTTCGCCATCGGCATCATCATCACCAATGCCGTGCTGCTGATCTTTTCCGGCGACGTGCGCTCCACCGGTTCGCCGTTCATGCAGGACGCCGTGCAGCTCGGTCCGCTGTTCAGCATGAAGAGCGAGCTGGGTGCTTTCGTCGTCAGCCTGGTGCTGGTGCTCGCGCTATGGCAGTGGCTGTCGCGCAGCTGGTATGGCCGCGCCGTGCGCGCGGTGTCGTCCAACCGCGACGCGGCGAAGCTGATGGGCATCAACCCGGCGAAGACCGAGCTGATCTCCTTCATCGTCGCCGGCGCCCTGGCGGCCTGCGCCGGCGTCGCCCTTTACTCCAGCAGCGTGGTGCATCCGCCGCTGGGCCACGCGCTGACGGTCAAGGCCTTCATCATTACCGTGCTGGCCGGCGTCGGCTCGGTGCCCGGCGTGCTCGCCGCGGCGCTGTTGCTCGGCGTCACCGAAGCGATGACGGTGACACTATGGAGCTCGGCGCTGCAGGAACTGGTCGGCATGACGCTGTTCCTGGTGGTGCTGCTGGTGCTGCCCAACGGCCTCTTCGGTTCAGCAAAGAGGCGCGGCTGATGAAAGGCTGCAATTGAGAGTGGCTGAGGTCGAGGCAGAAAGCCCCTCTCCCCCTGTGGGAGATGCCTGCCGCGAAGCGGAATCCCAGGTACGCAGAGCGGGGTTGGGGAGAGGGGACATGGAGCAACGCGAATTTGCCAGGCACTTGCGACAGAGCATGACCGAGAGCGAAAGCAAACTGTGGCGACACCTGCGCGCACATCGTCTGAACGGCGAGAAGTTCAGGCGCCAACAAGCGATTGGCCCTTACGTGGTCGATTTCGTGCATTTTGGAGCTCGGCTGATCATAGAGGCCGATGGCGGTCAGCATCACGAGGCGCTGCACGATGCAAGACGAGATGCATGGCTGCGTGCGCAGGGCTTCGAGGTGATTCGGTTCTGGAACAATGAAATCATGAGTAATCTGGATGGAGTGTTGGTGACGGTAATGGCGGCAGTGACTGAGCGGTCCCCTCTCCCCCGCCCCTCTCCCGCAGGGGGAGAGGGGTGAAAACCTTTCGCACCTGCGACGTTCGATTGCAGCTCTGATGAGACGCAGCGCTTATCTCTTCCTAGCCGTCTGCTATGTCGTGGTGCCGCTGGCCTTCGGCGGCAACAACTACCTCATGGGCCTGGTGGTGTCGTCGCTGATCGTCGCCGGCGTGGCCGTGGCCTGGGCGCTGCTGGGCAACCTGGGCGGCATGGTCAGCTTCGGCCACGCCGCCTTCTTCGGCGTCGGCGCCTACGCCTCGGCGCTGCTGAGCATGAAACTGGGCGTGCCGGTGCTGCTGGCGATCCCGCTGGCCGGCCTGATTGCGGTGCTGTTCTCGGTGGCGATGCTGCCGGCGCTGCGCCTGTCCGGGCCCTACTTTGCGCTGGCAATCCTGGCCTATGCGCAGATCTTCCGCATCCTCGCCACCGAGATGGAATTCCTCACCCACGGCAGCGGCGGCATTTCGCAGATTCCGGTGCTGCCGACCATCGCCGGCTTCGACCTGTCGTCGCGGACGGGCCAGTTCCTGCTGCTGCTGACCCTGCTGGCGGCCTTCCTCGCCACCTACGACTTGATTCGCCGCAGCCACTACGGCATCGCCCTGCGCGCCATGCACGACAGCGAGGACGCGACGCGCGTGGTCGGCGTGAACAGCGTGCTCCTGAAGTCGTGGATGCTCTTCGTCTCGGCCTTCATGACCGGCGTGATCGGTGCGGTGAACGCGCATGTCATCAACTTCCTCGAACCCGACTACGCCTTTTCTGGTGGCTGGAGCGTGCTGCCCATCGTCGCCGCGATCTTCGGCGGCTACCGCACCGTGACCGGGCCGGCCATCGGCGCCGTGGTGATCTACCTGGTCGATCAGCTGGTGTTCAAGGCCCTGGTCAGCACCGGGCACCAGATCATCCTCGGCAGCGTGCTCGCGCTGATGATCCTGTTCGCGCCCGACGGCCTGCTGCCGCTGCTGCGCAATGCCCTGCGCCGGATGCGCGGGGGCAGCCATGCTTGAACTCGACCACGTCACGGTGCGCTTCGGCGGTTTGACCGCGGTGCAGGACGTCAGTTTGCGCATGGGCAGCGACCAGGTGGTCGGCCTGGTCGGCCCCAACGGCGCCGGCAAGACCACGCTGTTCAACGTCATCTCCGGCCTGGTGCGGCCGGCCTCCGGCAGCCGCGTGCTGTTCGACGGCAGGGACATCACGCGCCTGCCGCTGCACCGGCGCGCAAGGCTGGGGCTCGGCCGCAGTTTCCAGATCCCGCAGCCGATGCACGAACTCACGGTGCGTGAGAACCTGATCGTCGCCCAGCGCTTCGGTGCCGGGCGCGTCGACCCGCAGAAGATCGACCGCATCCTCGAACTCATGGAGCTCGGCGAGCAGGCCGAACGCGACGCCGCCAACGGCCTTGCGCTGCAGGAACTCAAGCGCCTCGAAGTGGCCAAGGCGCTCGCCACCGAACCCAAGTTGTTGCTGCTCGACGAAGTCCTGGCCGGGCTGGAGACCCTGGCCAAGCGCGCCTTCATGGCCAAGCTGCGCGAACTGCACGAAACGCTGGGTCTCGGCATCCTGATCATCGAGCACGACATCGAAACCATTTCCTCGCTGTGTCACCGCGTGGCGGTGCTCGACTTCGGCCAGTTGATCGCCGACGGCACGCCGGGCGAGGTATTCAGCAATCCGGATGTGATCCGCAGCTACACCGGGGCCGAGTCGGCGGAGACTCAGCATGCTTAAGGTCGAGAATCTCCGCGCCGGCTACGGCGCGATCAACGTGCTATGGGACGTCTCGCTGAACTTCCCGCTCGGCGAGTTGACGGCGATCATCGGTCCCAACGGTGCCGGCAAGAGCACGCTGCTGAAGGCCGTCATGGGACTGGTACCGACCACGCAGGGCAGCGTCAGCCTCGATGGCTACCCGCTCACCGATCGCGCCACGTGGGACATGGCCAGCCTCGGCCTGGCGCTGATTCCCGAAGGACGCATGGTATTCCGCGACATGACGGTGGAAGAAAACCTGACCATGGGCGCCTTCCCCAAGCCGCACCGCGCTGCCTTGGGGCGCAACCTGGAGCGTGTCTTCGGCCTCTTCCCCAAGCTCAGGGAACGGCGCCGCCAGCTGGCCGGCTCGTTGTCCGGCGGCGAGGCGCAGATGCTGGCGATGGGCCGCGGCCTGATGTCCGAACCGCGCGTGCTGCTGATCGACGAGCCGTCGCTGGGCCTGGCGCCGGTGATCGTGCGCGAGATCTTCGACATCCTGCGTGGGCTCAAGCAGCAGGGCGTGACCATCGTCCTGGTCGAGCAGAACACCCGCATGGCGCTGGGGTTGGCCGACGGCGTGTACCTGATGCGCGCCGGCCGCGTGATCCTTGCCGAACGTGCCGCGGCGGTGGATATCGACCGCCTGCACGACCTCTATTTCGCCCGCGAAGGCGCGGCTGGCGATGTTGCCGACGCAGTTTTCAAATGAGCTACGCCACCAACCAGCGCCAGACGGAAGTGGCCGCGATGTTCGAGCGCCACGGTCCGGGCTATCGCTGGTGGGCGGTGGTCACCGTGATGCTCGGCACCGTCTCGGCGATCATGGAAGCCACGGTGGTCAATGTCGCGCTGCCCGAAATCATCCGCGTCTTCCATCTCGGCCACGATCAGGTGCAGCTGTTGTCCACCGGCTTTCTTGCCGCCACCACGGCCTCGATGCTGCTCGCCACCTGGGCCATGCAGCGTTTCGGCATCCGCCGTACCTTTGTCGGTGCGCTGCTGCTGCTGGTGATGTTCTCGGTGCTCGCCGCGCTGTCCGATCGCTTCGAACTGCTGGCGCTGTGCCGCATTGGCCAGGGCAGCATCGCCGGCCTGATCCAGCCGCTGGCGATGCTGGTCATCATCGACGTCTTCCCGCTGCACGAACGCGGCCAGGCGATGGGCGCCTATGGCCTTGGCATCGTGCTGTCGCCCGCCGTGGGGCCGGTGATGGGAGGCCTGCTGGTCGATCACTACGGCTGGCGCGCGGTGTTCCTGGTGACCGTGCCGCTGTGCCTGGCGGCCATCGCGCTGGCGCCGCGCTTCGTCATCGCCGGCCGGCCGCTGCCCGGTGCGCACAAGCGCCCCTTCGACCCGATCGGCCTGGTGCTGGTGGTGGCCGCGCTGTGCGCGCTGCTCGGCGGCCTGGCAGCGCTGATCCGCGCGCCGGCACTGGGCAGTGCGGCCGTCGCGCTCGGCATCGGACTGGCGGTGGCCTTCGTCGTCTGGGAGCGCAGCACGCTGCATCCGCTGCTGGACTTCAGCATCTTCCGCGAGGCAGGTTTCGGCGCGGCGGTGCTGGTGGCGGCGGCCTATGGCATCGGCATTTACGGCTCGACCTATCTGGCGCCGATTTTCGCCCAGATCGGCGCCAGCTTCTCGGCCTATGAGGCCGGCGTGATGCTGGTGCCGGGGGGCATCGTGCTGGCCATCGTGCTGCTGCTCTCGGGACGGCTGGCGGATCGCTTTCCGCCCAATCGCGTGGCGATGGCGGGGCTGGCCTTCTTTGCGGTTTCGGCGATCCTCATGGGATTTTCCTCGCGCGCTACCGGCTTCTGGATGCTGGCGCTGTGGGTGGCGATCGGCCGCGTCGGCCTCGGCCTGATCATTCCGGGGCTGAATGCCGGCGCCTTGCGGCTGCTGCCCCACGGCACCGAGGCGGCCGGCTCTGCCTCGATCAATTTCTTTCGCCAGCTCGGCGGCGCGCTCGGCGTCACGCTGCTGGCGCTGTTCCTCGAAGGCCGCGAGCGGCATCTGGATGCCGTCCATGGACTGCAACCCATGCAGGAGGGTTTCTTCCTGATCGCCTTCGTCTATTGCCTTGCCCTGATCCCGGCCTGGATGATGACCGGCCGGACGCAGCGCGCCCAATCCGCTTAGGAGAATCCATGTCCCTGCCCAAAGTCCTGCAAGACAATCTCGCGCTGCCGGTAATCGGCGCGCCGATGTTCATCGTCTCCCAGCCGCAGCTGGTTCTGGCGCAATGCAAGGCCGGCATCGTCGGCTCCTTCCCGGCGCTGAACGCCAGGCCGCGGGAACTGCTCGACGAATGGCTGGCCACGATGACGGCCGAAATCGACGCCGCGCGCCGCGCCGATCCGGGCCGCAAGATCGGGCCCTTCGCGGTGAACCAGATCGTGCATCACTCCAACGACCGGCTCGACCACGACATCGCCCTGTGCGTCAAGCACAAGGCGCCGATGATCATCACCAGCCTGCGTGCGCCGGGAGATGTGGTCAAGGAAGTGCACGCCTACGGCGGCATCGTGTTTCACGACGTGATCAACGTGCGCCACGCGCAAAAGGCCCTCGAAGCCGGTGTCGATGGCCTGATCCTGGTCGCCGCCGGCGCCGGCGGCCATGCAGGCACGCTGAGCCCGTTTGCGCTGGTGTCGGAGGTGCGGCGTTTCTGGGACGGCCCGATCGCGCTCTCGGGGGCGATCACGCGCGGCGAGCAGATCCTCGCGGCGCAGGTCATGGGTGCCGATCTGGCCTACATGGGCACGCGCTTCATCCCGACGCCCGAAGCCAACGCGGTCGATGGCTACAAGCAGATGATTCTCGACAGCAGCGCGGCGGACGTGCTCTACACTCCCTACTTTACCGGCGTGCATGGCAACTATTTGCGGCCGAGCATCGCGGCGCAGGGGCTGGACCCCGACAATCTGCCCCTGCGCGACAAGACCAGCATGAGCTTCGGTTCCGACACGACCAAGGCCTGGCGCGACATCTGGGGCGTCGGCCAGGGCATCGGTTCGATCGATGAAATTCTTCCCGTAAGTGAAGTGGTGGAGCGGCTCGGACGCGAATACCGGACCGCCCGCGATGCGCTATGCGCGCTGTATGCACTAGAGGACTGACATGAACAAACAGAACAAGGTCGCCGCGGTTGCCGCCGCATTTCCCACCAAGGTTGCGAGCAAGGTCGCAGCCAAGGCCGCCGGCAAGGAAGATCGCCATTTCGTCACCGCACTGGCGCGCGGACTGTCGGTGCTCTCGAGCTTCAGCTCCGGCGAGAAGATGCTCGGCAATCTCGACATCGCCAAGCGCTGCAAGCTGCCAAAATCCACCGTCTCGCGCCTCACCTATACGCTGACCAAGCTCGGCTACCTGGTGTTCGTCGAGGAGACCGGCAAGTACCGGCTGGGAACCTCGACGCTGGCGCTGGGCAGCGCGATGCTGGCGCGCCTGGACGTGCGCGACCTGTCGCGACCGCTGATGCAGGAACTCGCCGACTATTCCAAGGCCATGGTGTCGCTCGGCAGCCGCGACCGCCTGTCGATGATCTATGTCGGCAATGCGCGCAGCTCGGCGGCGCTGACGCTGTCGCTCGATGTCGGTTCGCGCATTCCGATCGCCACCACGGCGATGGGCCGCGCCTATCTGGCGCTGATTCCCGAGCGCGAACGCGAGGACATCATGGAACGCGTCAAGGAACTCGACGAAGTGGCCTGGCCGTCGATCCGCGACGGCATCGAGCGCGCGCTGAAGGAATATCGCGAGACCGGCTGCGTCAGCTCTTTCGGCGAATGGCAGTCCGATGTCAATGCCATTGCCGTGCCGCTGCGTCCGGGTGGCGGCCTGCCGCCGATGGCGATCAACTGCGGCGGTGCGGCGTTTTCGTTGTCGAAGGAGTTTCTGCTGGGCGAGGTGCGGCCGAAGCTGATCGAACTGGTGAGGCAGCTGGAGGCGTCGCTGGGGATGCGCGGCTAGGTTCGTCCCGCTGTCGCGGCGGGCAACATCGTCCGCGAAATCGCCGTCCCGCCAGCGCCGACTTTTGCAGGCTACCCTCGCTGCGGAGGGCCCGCCGGGTCTTCTGTGCGCTATCGCACCGAGTCACCATGCATGTGCGTGGACAATGAGCTTGGGCAATGCCGATGCGGCTTGTCTGTCGTGCATTTCGACCTTCAGCGCGCTTTCTACCCAAGGAGATTCACCATGATCAACAAAATTTTCACGTCACTGCTGGCTGCGCTGTTCATGGCCGGCTTGTTTGGCTCGATTGCCGGTTGCAATACGGTCGAAGGTGCGGGCAAGGACATTCAGGCGGGCGGTGCAGCCATAAAGGACGAAGCAAGAGAGAACAAGAAGTACTGAATGTGATGTCATGCCGGCTCTGATCGTGTTCGCGAGAGCGCGGTCGGCGCCGGCAATCCTTTGCGCGGTCGGGTATCCTTTCTGCCATGACGAACCATAAACCGAACAAGCCCTTCGCCATGATCCGGGAGTTCCAGCTGGCCGACTGGTTCACGCTGGCAAACGCGGTCTGCGGCGTAGGGGCGTTGTTTTCGGTCATGACCTATCTGCAAACGACCGAGGTCGCGCATATCTACTTTGCGTGCGGAATGGTCCTTGCAGCTCTTGTCTTCGATGTCCTCGATGGACGGATTGCGCGATGGCGACAGCAGACGTCGGCAATGGGTCGCGAGCTCGACTCCCTTGCTGATGTGATCTCCTTCGGCGTCGCTCCAGCCGTGATCGCGTATGGCTGCGGCATGCAGGGCCTGTACGACCGCATCGTCCTGGCCGGCTTTGTTGCATGCGGCGTATCCCGCCTGGCCCGCTACAACATTACGGCCGAGGCCATGTCCGCCGACAGCGGCAAAGTGACGTATTTCGAGGGAACTCCCA
>JAPLQX010000007.1 GCA_026399435.1 Rhodocyclales bacterium | reverse complement strand
CAAAGCGTGGTTGTTCCGTCCAAGGGGCACCAAAAGTCGGTGCTGGCGATGCGGCGATGAGAGGCAGATCGCAACAAGGGCGCAGCGAGAAATCTTGTGCTTGGCGATAGAGCAATGACGTACGGAGGGAGACCCCCAACGAGAAATAGACGTCAAAGCGGGAAGTAAACAGATTATCGGACTGTCCAATAATCTGGCCGATTGCCAAACAACACCTCCGAATCCGCCTTGTCTCCGCATCACACCATCCAGAGTAAAAGGGGCCTGGCTCGGATTATTCGAACTCTTGTCATGCCGCCAAGCGATGCTCGATTGCAGCCCGCGCCAAATCAGGCACAAACGCACCTTCATCAATGACAGGAAAATAGAGATCGAAGCCGCCGCCTTCCACCCGGACCCCCGACAAGTCGGCTCCCTGCGGAAACCCCAGTTGATCGGCAGGAATGGAAAGCTCCACGTTTCCCGCCAGTTCGATAAACAAACGACGTGCAGTCGCATCGAAACGGGCGCTTATCGCCATCGGCTCGCAAGACGCCGCCTGTGCGCCCCGCTCCATGGCGCGCGCAATCACTTCGTCAATAGTCTCCATGCATCGACCTCCATGTTCTGCAAAGCACCGTCAATTCCTTCTCGATCACGCCCAACGCACTCTTGACGGTGGCAGCATCCATCCCTCGAATATTGATCGGAATCGCAGGCCCCGTTGGGCAATTGAGAGCGATCTTTGCTCGCCCTTCCGGGCCGACGAGATGTACATGGGCCGGCGCATGATCAATAGTGTAGATCATCACGCGCCAACTACCAATCCGCAGAACGGTTCCCACCCGTCAGCCCCGACCTCGGGCGATAGAGACTGGTCCCGCCACACCATCGAACAGAGCGGCAATCTCGGCGTTGGTTTCAGGGCTGTCCCAATCGGACGACACCTTGACCTTTCCTTTCCATGCACCCGGCGGCTTCACCTTCGGCGCCTCGTAGCGGACGATCCTCGCCACCGGCTTGCCGTCGCGGGCGATGATCGCGTCCTCGCCACGCTCGGCCGCGGCTACCAGGCTCGACAAGCATTTTCTGGCTTCGGACATACTGACTTGCATCATCTACACTCCGACGTTTGTCTAGCCCAACTCTTCCATGCGCAACCGGATGACCTTCTTCTTCACCACCGGCAGTGCCTCGATCTTCGCAATCGCCGCATCGACATTCTTCTCGCGGGTGATGTGGGTCAGCATGATGATGTCGGTCTGCGACTCGCCTTCGCCCGGTTCGCGCTGGATCATGGCGGCGGTGGAAATCTGCTGGTCGGCCAGAATGCGCGTGATGTCGGCCAGCACGCCCGGCTTGTCTTCCACCCGCAGCCGCAGGTAGTAGCTGGTTTCCACTTCGGCCAGCGGCAGGATCGGCGTGTCCTCGAGCGCATCGGGCTGGAAGGCCAAGTGCGGCACGCGATGCTCGGGGTCCGCCGTGTGCATGCGCGTGACGTCGACCAGGTCGGCGATGACAGCCGAGGCGGTCGGCTCGGCGCCGGCCCCCTTGCCGTAGTAAAGCGTGGCGCCGACCGCGTCGCCTTGCACCAGCACGGCATTCATCGCGCCTTCGACGTTGGCGATCAGGCGCTTGGCCGGAATCAGGGTCGGATGCACGCGCAGTTCGACGCCCGCCTTTCCGTCCATTTGGCGGCGGCGGGTGATGCCCAGCAGCTTGATGCGGTAACCCAACTGCTCGGCGTACTTGATGTCGTCCGCATCGAGCTGGCTGATGCCCTCGATGTGCGCCTTGTCGAACTGCATCGGAATGCCGAAAGCCAGTGCGGAAAGAATCGTGATCTTGTGCGCGGCGTCGACGCCCTCGATGTCGAAGGTTGGATCGGCTTCGGCATAGCCCAGGCGCTGCGCCTCCTTCAGCACGACATCGAAGGGCAGGCCCTTGTCGCGCATCTCCGACAGGATGAAATTGGTGGTGCCGTTGATGATGCCGGCGATCCACTGGATGCGGTTGGCCGACAGGCCCTCGCGCAGCGCCTTGATGATGGGGATGCCGCCCGCCACCGCCGCCTCGAAACCGACCATGACGCCTTTCTCGTGGGCGGCGGCGAAAATCTCGTTGCCATGCACCGCGAGCAGGGCCTTGTTCGCCGTCACCACGTGCTTGCCGTTGGCAATGGCCTTCAGCACCAGTTCCTTGGCGATGCCGCAGCCGCCGATCAGTTCGACGACGATGTCGATGTCGGGATCGGTCACCACCGAAAAGGCATCGTCCGTCACCTGGGCGCGGCCGGCCGTGACCTGCCTTGCCAGTTCAAGATTCTTGTCCGCCACCCGGGTGATGCGGATCGGGCGCCCGGCACGGCGCGTGATCTCGGCTTCGTTGCGTGCGAGCACGTTGAATGTGCCGCCACCGACGGTGCCGATGCCGAGGAGTCCTACGTTCATTGGTTTCATTTCAAGTTTTTCCTGAAGCAGAAGGACGGGATCACCATGCCTTCGCGAAAGTAGAAGCGATGCGCGTCGGTACGCTGGGTGCCCGAGTCGAGTGCCAGCACATCGCACTGCAAGTTCCGTGCATGCCGTTCCAGATGATGAAGCAATGCCCTGCCGATGCCCCGCGAGCGATGCGCTTCGTCGGTCACCAGATCATCGACATACAGCCGGCGCCCTTCATAGGTGTTCTCGATCACCCGCCACAGCGCGACGCCCCGCACTGCCGCTTGTTCGGTCGCCACGCTCATGCGCGCACCGTTGGCGAACACCGCGCGCAGGCGGGCGGCGTAATCGGCAGGCAGGCCGGTGCGCAACTGACGGTGCACCGGCTCGGCGCGGGCGAGCCACGCTGTCTCGATCACGCTGCCGTCACTGCCCGTCACCTCGACCACCGGAAACTCAGTTGCCATAGCGCTTGCGATAGCTTTCGAGAAAGCGGGCGATGCGGCCGATGGCCTCGCGCAGGTCGTCCTCATGCGGCAGGAAGACCAGACGGAAGTGATCGGGATGCGGCCAGTTGAACCCCGTACCCTGCACCAGGAGCACCTTTTCCGCCACCAGCAGTTCTTCGATGAAGTCCTGATCGTTGCTGATCGGATACATCTTCGGGTCCAGGCGCGGGAACATGTACAGCGTGGCCTTGGGCTTGACGCACGTGACGCCCGGGATGGCCGTGATCAGTTCGTGCGCCACGTCGCGCTGGCGACACATGCGCCCGCCCGGCGCCACGAGGTCATCGATGCTCTGGTAGCCGCCGAGGGCCGTCTGGATGCCCCACTGCCCCGGAACATTGGCGCACAGGCGCATCGAGGCCAGCATGTCGAGACCGTCGATGTAGTCGCGTGCATGCTTCTTTTCGCCGGAAACGATCATCCACCCGGCCCGATAGCCGCAGGAACGGTAGTTCTTCGACAAGCCGTTGAAGGTGATGGTCAGCACGTCCTCCGAGAGGGAGGCGATCGAGGTATGGGTCACCCCGTCGTAGAGCACCTTGTCATAGACCTCGTCGGCGTAGATGATCAGATCGTTCTGCCGGGCGATTTCGATGATGTCCTTCAGTACCTCGTCGGGGTACACGGCCCCGGTCGGGTTGTTCGGATTGATGATGACGATGGCACGGGTCTGCGGCGTGATCTTGGCCCGGATATCGTCCAGGTCGGGCAGCCAGCCGGCGCCTTCGTCGCACAGGTAGTGCCGCGGCGTGCCGCCGGAAAGGCTCACGGCGGCGGTCCACAGCGGGTAGTCGGGCGCGGGGACGAGGACTTCGTCGCCGGTGTCGAGCAGGGCATTCATGGCCATCACGATCAGTTCGGAGACGCCGTTGCCGATGTAGATGTCCTCGATCGTCACGCTCTTGATGTGCTTCTGCTGCGAGTAATGCATCACGGCCTTGCGTGCGGAGAAAATGCCTTTCGAATCGACATATCCAGCCGCCCCGGGCAGGTTGCGGATCATGTCCTGCTGGATCTCTTCGGGCGAATCGAAGCCGAAGGCGGCGAGGTTGCCGATGTTCAGCTTGATGATCTTGTGGCCTTCCTCTTCCATCTGCCTGGCACGGGCGAGCACGGGCCCGCGAATGTCGTAGCAGACGTTGGCAAGCTTGGCGGATTTTGTTACGGGCTGCATGAGCAACCGTCCTTTCTGCGTGATGCCGACCCGGACGGGCGGTATCGGTAAAATGTATAATGTTACCCAAGCCTATGCTGCACCGCAAATCCAGATTTGATGCGGCTTTCAGGCGCCCTCGCCCCTCTCCGCTCCGTTGCCGACCTCAGCTGCCAAACTCGCGCCCCGAATGAAGCTGCATTCCACTGTCACCGCCGGCCTGCTTGCGATCACCGCCTACGATGCCGAGCACATAGCGGTGAATGGCCGCCGGCTGACGAAGAGCTTTCTCCTGACTCCGCAGCGCCTGATCGAAGACTGGCCGCCCGCTTCCTTCGTCAGCCTGACCGAAGCCGATCTGGGCGCAGTCGCGAACTTGGGCTGTCCCATTGTCCTGCTCGGCACCGGAGCGCGTCAGCGATTCCCCGCCCCGGTTCTGTTGCGCCCGCTGATCGAGCGGCGCATGGGTGTCGAGGTGATGGACACCTTTGCCGCCTGCCGCACCTACAACATCCTCATGGCCGAAGGACGCGACGTGGCCGCCGCACTGATCGTCGAATGCGCGAGTTGATCGAACTGCGTCGCGGGCCCTTGCTCGCGCTGCTGCTGGCCTTTGCCCTGGTCTGGTTCGGCACGCTGGAGCAACGCCGTCTGATCAACCCCGACGAGGGCCGCTACTCGGAGATTCCACGCGAAATGGTCGCCACCGGCGATTGGCTGACGCCGCGCCTGAACGGCATCAAGTACTTCGAAAAGCCGGCACTGCAATACTGGGCCACGGCCACTGCTTTCACCGTGTTCGGCGAGCACCACTGGACCGCTCGGCTCTGGCCGGCGCTGACCGGTTTCGCCGGCGTGCTCGTCACCGCCTTCGCCACGGCGAAGCTGTTCGGCCCCCAGGCCGGATTGATCGCCGGGGCGGTCCTCGCCGGCAGCGTGCTGTGGAATGTCATCGGCCACGTCAACACGCTGGACATGGGCGTCAGCTTCTTTCTCGCCGCAGCCGTGTTCGCCCTGTGCCTCGGGCAGCGCGACGAAGCGAGTTTGCGTGACGATTCGCGTGAAAGTCGGCGCTGGCAGGACGCCGCCTGGGCGCTACTGGCGCTGGCCGTGCTCTCCAAGGGCCTGATCGGCCTCGTGCTGCCCGCCGCCACCGTCGTCGCCTATGCCATCTGGCAGCGCGACTGGGGTTTCATGCTGCGCATCCGCCCGCTGCGCGGCCTGCTGATCCTGCTTGCCATCACCGCACCCTGGTTCATCGCGGTATCGCTGGCCAATCCCGAGTTCGCGCATTTCTTTTTCATCCACGAACATTTCGAGCGTTTCCTGACCACGGCCCACGGGCGCTACCAGCCGATGTGGTACTTCATCCCGATCCTGCTGGTCGGCATCCTGCCCTGGCTTGGCAGCCTTCTGCCGGGCCTGGCCGCGGGCTTCCGGCGCGAAGCAGGGCGCCGCTTCCAGCCGCAGCGCTTCCTGCTGGTGTGGGCCGCGCTGGTCTTCGTCTTCTTTTCCGCCTCCAGCTCCAAACTGGCCTCCTACATACTGCCGATCTTCCCGGCGCTCGCCGCACTGATCGGCCTGCATCTGGCAGGTTATGCCGTCTCCCGCCGCATCGAATGGCATGCCCTGCCGGCGATCGTCGGCGGCGGCGCCTGCCTGTTCCTGGTTCCCTACGTCACCCGCTTCGCCAGCGAAAAGGTTCCAGCAGCGCTCTTCGAGGCGTATCAGCCCTGGCTCTATGCGGCAGCCGCCGCCCTGCTGCTTGGCGGCATGGCGGCTTTCTGGCTGGGACGACAGGGACGCAGCGTGGCCGCCGTATTCGCTCTTGCGTTCGGCGGCTTCGTCTTCGGCCAGGGCTTCCTGCTGGGTCACGACAGTCTCGGTTCGGTCAATTCGGCGCATGACGTGGCAATGGCGATCCGCCCGCAAGTGCCGCAGGACGCGCCCTTTTTCAGCGTCGACACCTACGACCAGACCCTGCAGTTCTACCTGAAGCGCACCACGACCATGGTCGCTTATCGGGACGAACTGGGCTTCGGCATCGATCAGGAGCCGCAAAAGTTCATCCCGGACCTGCCCGCCTTCGAGCTGGCCTGGAACGCGGCGCCCGTCGCCTGGGCGCTGATGTCGCCGGCCACCTGGCAGGAACTGAACAAGAAAGGATTGCCCATGACCGAAGTCATCCGCGACACGCGCCGCGTCATCGTGAGGAAGCCATAAGATGAACGCCCTCAGCTTCTCTCTGGTTCTGACTGGCGTCCTCCTGAATGCGGCCGCGCAACTGTTCCTCAAAGCCGGCACCAACGCGGTCGGGCATTTCGAGTTTCATGCCGGCAACATCCTGCCGGTCGGCCTCAAGCTCGTCTTTCAGCCCTTCATCATGGGCGGCATGGCCTGCTATGCGGTGAGCCTGGTGGTCTGGATCATGGCGCTGTCGCGGGTTCCGGTGTCGATCGCCTACCCGATGCTGTCGATCGGCTACGTGATCAATGCCTTCGTCGCCTGGCAGTGGTTTGGCGAAGCGCTGGCGGCGCAGAAGCTGCTGGGCATCGGCTTCATCGTCGTCGGCGTGTTCCTGGTGGCCAGGTCATGAGCGAGCAGTTCCTTCCGTTTACGCGTCCGTCGATCGACGACGAAACCATCGCTGCGGTGGCGCAGGTGCTGCGCTCCGGCTGGATTACCAGCGGGCCCAAAGTGCTCGCCTTCGAGGCAGCACTGTCCGAGTACTGCGGCGGCCGTCCGGTGCGCGTCTTCAACTCCGGCACCGCGACGCTCGAAGTTGCCCTGCGCCTCGCAGGAGTCGGAAGTGACAAAAATGCGGGCGACACGGTGATCACCACTCCGCTGACCTGGGTCGCGACCGCCAACGTGATTCTGGAGGTCGGCGCGACGCCGGTTTTCGTGGACGTCGATCCGGTGACCCGCAACATCGATCTGGACAAGCTCGAAGCCGCCATCACATCGCAGACCAAGGCCGTCATCCCGGTGGACCTCGCCGGCCTGCCCGTGGATCGTGACCGGCTTTATGCCATCGCCGGCAAGCACAATCTGCGCGTGATCGAAGACGCGGCGCAATCCTTCGGCGCCTCATGGAAGGGCCAGCGCATCGGCACCTCCTTCGGCGACCAGCGCGACTTCATCTCCTTCAGCTTCCACGCCAACAAGAACCTGACCACCTCCGAGGGCGGCGCCCTGGTGCTGCCGACCGACATTGACACCGGCCTCTGCGAGCGCCTGCGCCTGCAAGGGGTGCGGCGCTTTCCCGACGGCGGCATGGATGTCGATGTGCTGGGCGGCAAGTTCAACATGACCGACATCGCCGCCACTATCGGCCTCGGCCAGATGAAACACCTCGAAGCCTTCACCGCCCGCCGGCGCGAACTCGCTCGGCACTACTTCGACTGCATCGATCCGGCGCTCGGGCTCGAACTGCCTGTAGCCGATTTCAGCAACAGCAACTGGCACATGTTCCAGGTCCTGTTGCCCGAGGGCGTGGATCGCGGAAAATTCGTCGCCGAGATGAAGCAACGCGGCATCGGCGTCGGCGTGCATTACCCGGCGCTGCACCTCTTCTCGCTGTATCGGGCGCTGGGTTTCAAGGCGGGCGACTTCCCCCGTGCCGAGGACATCGGCCACCGCACCCTCACCCTGCCGCTTTTCCCCGCCATGCTGGATGGCGACATTGACCGCGTCTGCACGGCGCTGCGCGCAAGCCTGTCGGAGACCGCATGAGCACACCGAACCTGTCCATCGTCATCCCCGTCTACAACGAGGAAGCCACGCTCGCCACGCTGTTCGCCCGCCTCTATCCGGCGCTTGACGCACTGGGCGAGACCTACGAAGTCGTGTTTGTGAACGACGGCAGCCGCGACCGTTCGGCGGCCATCCTGCGCCAGCAGTTCGAGGCGCGCCCCGACGTCACCCGCGTCATTCTTTTTTCTGCCAACGCCGGCCAGCACATGGCGATCATGGCCGGATTCGAGCATTGCCGCGGCGACATCGTCGTCACCCTGGATGCCGACCTGCAGAATCCGCCGGAGGAAATCGGCAAGCTGGTGGCCAAAATGCGCGAGGGGCACGACTACGTCGGCAGCATCCGCCGCAAGCGGCAGGACAGCCTGTTCCGCACCTGGGCCTCGAAGGCGATGAACCGGCTGCGCGAGAAGATCACCCGGATCAAGATCACCGACCAGGGCAACATGCTGCGCGCCTATTCGCGCAGCGTGGTGAATGCGATCAACAGCTGCAAGGAAGTCGCCACCTTCATTCCGGCGCTGGCCTACACCTTCGCCCGCAGCCCCGCTGAAGTGGTCGTCGAGCACGAGGAACGCGCTGCCGGCGAGTCGAAGTACTCGCTCTACAGCCTGATACGACTCAACTTCGACCTGATGACCGGCTTTTCGCTGGTGCCGCTGCAGTGGTTTTCCATGCTGGGCATTCTCGTTTCGCTGGGCTCGGCCGCATTGTTCGTGCTGCTGATCGCGCGGCGTCTGATCCTCGGGCCGGAAGCCGAAGGCCTGTTCACCCTGTTCGCGCTGATGTTCTTCCTGATCGGCCTAGCCCTGTTCGGCATCGGCCTGCTCGGCGAATACATCGGCCGCATCTATCTACAAGTGCGCCACCGGCCGCGTTATCTGGTCGAAGCCATCCTCGAACGCAAGGAATGAGCCGCGCCATCGTCTTTGCCTACCACAACGTAGGCGTGCGCTGCCTGTCCGTGCTGCTGGCGCATGGCGTCGACGTGGTGCGCGTGGTGACGCACAAGGACAGCCCGACGGAAACCATCTGGTTCGACAGCGTCGCCGAACTCGCCGCCCGCCACGGCATCCCCGTGATCACGCCCGAGGATCCCAACGATCCCGCAGTGGTTGCCGAACTCACCTCGCTGCAGCCGGATTTCCTGTTTTCCTTCTATTATCGGCTGATGCTGAAAGCGCCGCTGCTGGCCTTGCCGAAACACGGTGCCTGGAACATGCACGGCTCCCTGCTGCCCAAGTACCGCGGCCGCGTCCCGGTCAATTGGGCGGTGATCCATGGCGAGCGGGAAACCGGCGCGACCCTGCACCAGATGGTCGAAAAGCCCGACGCCGGAGGCATCGTGGCGCAGCAGGCGGTGCCCATCCTGCCGGACGACACGGCGCTGGAGGTATTCAACAAGGTCACGCTGGCGGCCGAAATGGCACTGGACCGGGTGCTTCCCGACCTGCTGGCCGGTCGTGCGACCCTCAGGCCGCAAGACCTCGCTGCGGGTAGCTATTTCGGCGGCCGCAAGGCCGAAGACGGCCGCATCGACTGGACCCGGCCTGCCGCGCAGGTGCATGACCTGATCCGCGCCGTGGCGCCACCCTATCCGGGCGCCTTCTCGGACACCCCCAAGGGCCGCCTGCGGGTGCTGCGCTCCCTGCACCCGACCGGTGAAACCGGCCCCCACGGCGGCCGACCGACCCTGTTCAGCCGCGAGGGCCGCCTGTTTGCCGAATGCGGCGACGGCAGGATTTTGCGGCTGCTCGCGGTAGAATTGCAGGGTTTACCGCTGGTCACGGCGCCAGCAAACAATCAATTCACCGCAATTTTCGGAACTCCGGCACTCCCCCTGTCATGAAGAAGATACTCATCCTCGGCGTCAATGGCTTCATCGGCCATCATCTCTCCCAGCGCATCATGAACACCACCGACTGGGAAGTCTATGGCATGGACATGAACTCCGAGCGCGTCACAGAGCTGATGCAGAACCCCCGCTTTCATTTCTTCGAAGGCGACATCATGATCAACAAGGAGTGGATCGAGTACCACGTCAGGAAATGCGACGTGATCCTGCCGCTGGTCGCCATCGCCACGCCGGCCACCTATGTCAAGGAGCCGCTGCGCGTCTTCGAACTCGACTTCGAAGCCAACCTGCCGATCATCCGCCAGGCGGTCAAGTACAAGAAGCGCGTGATCTTCCCATCGACTTCCGAGGTCTATGGCATGTGCCAGGACCCCGAATTCGATCCGGAGAATTCCAACCTGGTGCTGGGCCCGATCAACAAGCCGCGCTGGATCTACTCCTGCGCCAAGCAGATGATGGATCGCGTGATCCACGCCTATGGCCAGCAGGAAGGCCTGCAATACACACTGTTCCGCCCCTTCAACTGGATCGGCCCGGGCCTCGATTCGATCCATACGCCGAAGGAAGGCTCGAGTCGCGTCATCACCCAGTTCCTCGGCCACATCGTGCGCAGCGAGCCGATCAAGCTGGTCGACGGCGGCGCCCAGAAGCGTTCCTTCACCTATGTTTCCGACGGCATCGACGCGCTGATGAAGATCATCGACAACAAGGATGGCATCGCCAACGGCAAGATCTACAACATCGGCAACCCGAAGAACAACTACTCGATCCGCGAACTCGCCACGCTGATGCTCGACCTGGCAAAGCAGTACCCGGAATATGCCGAGAGCGTGGCCAAGGTCAAGGTTCTCGAAACCACCTCCGGCGAGTATTACGGCAAGGGCTACCAGGACACGCAGCACCGTGTGCCGAAGATCACCAACACCATGGCCGATCTCGACTGGGCACCGAAAGTTACCTTTGAAGACGCCCTGCGCAGCATTTTCGAGGCCTACCGCAACGACGTGGCCGAAGCGCGCAAGTTGATGGACTGAGCGCCAGTATGCCCCCCCACGCTCACATGATGACGTTCGCTGCCCCCCACAGGGGGGCGCTTGCCCTCTAGGGACGGCCCGTCGAGGGCAATATGAAGCTCGCACTGAAAATCGATGTCGATACCTGGCGCGGTACCCAGCAGGGCGTACCGCGGCTGGTGGAGATTCTGCGTCGCCAGCGGGCGGACGCGAGCTTCCTCTTCTCGCTCGGGCCCGATCACACGGGACGCGCCATCAAGCGCGCCTTTCGTCCCGGCTTCATGAAAAAGGTGCAGCGTACCTCGGTCGTCTCGCACTACGGCATCAAGACCCTGATGTACGGCACCCTGCTGCCCGGCCCGGACATCGGTCGCCGCGGCGCCGACATCATGCGCGCGACGCGCGACGCCGGCTTCGAAACGGCGATCCACTGCTGGGATCACGTCAAATGGCAGGACGGTGTCGAAAAGGCCGATGCCGCCTGGACCGAAGGCGAAATGCGCCGGGCGCACCAGCGCTATGTCGACATCTTCGGCAGCGAATCGCCCGGCCACGGTGCCGCCGGCTGGCAGATGAACGCCCACGCACTGCGCCTGACGCAGCGGCTGGGCTACCGCTGGGCCTCCGACTGCCGCGGACTGCATCCCTTCATTCCAGTCTGGAACGGTGAAATCGTTGCCTGTCCGCAACTGCCGACGACCCTGCCGACGCTGGACGAATTGATCGGCACCGATGACCTGACGCCGGACAATGTCCACCTGCATTTGCTGCGGCTGACGGCACAGCCTGCGCCCAGGTCCGGCAGTCACGACCACGTTTTCACCCTGCACGCCGAACTCGAAGGCCTCAAGTTCGGCGATACCCTGGAGCGTCTGCTGACAGGCTGGCGCGAACAGGGCTACGAAATGGTATCGCTGGGCAAGATGCGCGACGCGCTCGACCCGGCGCTGCTGCCTCGCCACGAAATGGTCCGGGGCGAAATCCCCGGCCGCGCAGGCCGGTTGATGCTGCAAGGCGAGGAATTTCTGTCAACATGGAAGGAAGCTGCATGATCGAAGCGAAACCCGTCCCCTCCGCCCTCGGGCTGCGTGTTCCCGAATTCACCGTGCCCGCCACCGGCGGCGAGTTCACCCTGTCCGCCTTTCAGGGCAAGCCGCTGGTGCTGTATTTTTACCCGAAGGACAATACGCCGGGCTGCACCACACAGGCGCAGCAGTTCCGCGACCTGCATGCCGAATTCGTCAAGGCCGGCTGCGTGGTGGTCGGTGTCTCGCGCGACGCCCTGAAGTCGCACGAAAGCTTCAAAGCCAAGCTGGGGCTGCCCTTCGAACTGATTTCCGACATCGAAGGCGTGCTCTGCCGCATGTTCGACGTGGTCAAGAACAAGATGCTGTACGGCAAGAAAGTGCTCGGCATCGAGCGCAGCACCTTCCTGATCGACGGCAACGGCATTCTGCGCAAGGAATGGCGCTCCACCAAGGCTGATGGCAATGCCGCCGCCGTACTGGAAGCCGTGCGCAAGCTGTAATCCCGAACAGGGCCCGTATTCGGCCCTTTCCTTCCATCTTCCGCGACGGGGCGGCTGGCTATCGTGAGCATGGTCCCACCTCGCCCATCCTTGCCTTGAGGCTTTCATGAACGCCAAGCGCGCCAAGATTCCGAAGAGTTCCACCACCAAGCTGTTCGTGCTCGACACCAACGTGCTGATGCATGATCCCCTGAGCCTGTTTCGCTTCGAGGAGCACGATATCTACGTGCCGATGATGACCCTCGAGGAACTCGACGCCAACAAGAAGGGCATGTCCGAAGTCGCGCGCAATGCGCGCCAGGCCAGCCGTCTGATGGACGAGATCGTCACTGGCGCCGAGCACAACATGGCCCACGGCATAGCCCTGACCGGCCCCTCGCGCGAACTGGCGACCGGCCACCTGTTCTTCCAGACCGAGGCCATCAACGGCGTCCTGCCGATTTCGCTGCCGACCGCCAAGGCGGACAACCAGATCATCGGCGTCGTTATGTATCTCGGCCAGAAGTTCCCCAAGCGGCCGGTGATCCTGGTCTCCAAGGACATCAACATGCGCATCAAGGCCCGCGCGCTGGGCCTCGAAGCGCAGGACTATTTCAACGACAAGGTGCTGGAGGATACCGATCTCCTCTATACCGGCACGCTCGAACTGCCGCCCGATTTCTGGGACAGCCACGGCAAGGGCCTGGAGTCGTGGAAGAAGGACAGCCGCACCCATTACCGCATCAGGGGCCCGCTCTGCCCCGATCTGCTGGTCAATGAATTCGTCTGGCAGGAAGGGCCGCAGCCGCTGCAGGCGTGGGTAAGAGTCGGCGCCGGCAAGACGGCGGAACTCGAAACCCTTATCGACTACAGCCACGCCAAGAATGCCGTCTGGGGCATCACCGCGAGAAACCGCGAGCAGAACTTCGCCCTCAACCTGCTGATGAATCCCGACATCGACTTCGTCACGCTGCTCGGTCAGGCCGGCACCGGCAAGACCCTGCTGACGCTGGCCGCCGCCCTGACGCAGACGCTGGAGACCAAACTCTTCGCCGAGATCATCATCACCCGCGTCACCGTGCCCGTCGGCGAGGACATCGGATTCCTGCCCGGCACGGAAGAGGAAAAAATGACGCCTTGGATGGGCGCGCTGGAAGACAACCTCGACGTGCTCAACAAGCCGGCCGAAACGCCGGCCGGCGCCCCCGGTGCCGGCAGCTACGGCGGCGACTGGGGTCGCGCTGCGACCATGGACCTGATCCGCAGCCGGATCAAGATCAAGTCGCTCAATTTCATGCGTGGTCGCACCTTCATGAACAAATTCCTCATCATCGACGAAGCGCAGAACCTGACGCCGAAGCAGATGAAGACCCTGATCACCCGCGCCGGCCCAGGCACCAAGGTGGTCTGTCTGGGCAACATCGCCCAGATCGATACGCCCTACCTGACCGAAGGCAGTTCAGGCCTGACCTACGTGGTGGATCGCTTCAAGGGCTGGGCGCATTCCGGCCACGTCACCCTGCAGCGCGGCGAGCGCTCAAGGCTCGCCGATCACGCGGCGGAAGTGCTGTAGCGCAGTTCCATCGCAAGGCGGACTGTAGAGCGGACCGTAGGGCGGACTTCAGTCCGCCATCCACTCTTGGCTGGCTGAAGCCAGCCCTACAAATTTCGCTTCAGCCTCTATATGACGAGCCTGAAGCGAAATTTTCAAACTTCGCGTATTCGGCGATGAAGGTCAGCGGGACCATGCCCACGGGGCCATTGCGGTGCTTGCCGATGTTCACCTCGGCCTTGCCCTTGTCCTGCGTGTCGGGCTTGTAGTATTCCTCGCGGTACATCATCAGAATGATGTCGGCGTCCTGTTCGATGGCACCCGACTCGCGCAAGTCGCTCATCAGTGGGCGTTTGTCGGTGCGCTCCTCGACCTTGCGCGAGAGCTGGGACAGGGCGATGATCGGCACTTGCAGTTCCTTGGCCAGCGCCTTGATCGAGCGCGATATCTCGGAAATCTCGGTGGCGCGGTTTTCGCCGTCGCGGTTGGAACTCATCAACTGCAGGTAGTCGATGACGATCAGGCCGAGCTTGCCGAACTGCCGGTGCAGACGCCGCGCGCGCGCGCGCAGGTCGGTCGAGTTGATGGCGCCGGTCTCGTCGATATGGATCGGCGCTTCGTGCAGCTTGCCCAGCGCGACCGTCATGCGATCCCATTCGTCATCGGTCAGGCGGCCGGTGCGCAGCTTGCTCTGATCGATGCGGGCGACTGACGAAAGAAAACGTGTGGCGATCTGCGGGCCGGACATTTCCAGGCTGAAGATCGCCACCGGTAGCCGCAATTCGACGCCGACATGCTCGGCGATGTTGAGCGCAAACGCGGTCTTGCCCATCGACGGGCGGCCGGCGACGACAATCATGTCGCCCGGTTGCAGGCCCGATGTCTTGCTGTCGAGATCAGCGAACCCGGTCGCCACGCCGGTAATGTCGGACTGGCTGTCGCGCGCCAGCAGGGTTTCCATGCGCTCGACGACTTCACCCAGCAGGGGTTGAATCGCCACGAAGCCGTTGCTGCCGCGATTGCCGGCCTCGGCGATCTGGAAAATGCGCTGCTCGGCATCGTCGAGCAGGGTTTTTACATCGCGCCCGGCAGGATTCAGCGCATTGCCGGCGATTTCGTCGCCGACGGTGACCAGTTGCCGCAGGATGGCTCGCTCGCGGACGATTTCGGCGTAGCGGCGAATGTTCGCCGCCGAGGGCGTCGCGTTGGCGATTTCACCTAGATAGCCGAGGCCGCCGGTCTGATCGACTTCGTTCGACTGCTCGATGGATTCATACACGGTCACCACGTCGGCCGGCCGGCCCTGCTGGATCAGCTTGCCGATATGGCGAAAAATCCGCCGGTGGTCGTCGCGATAGAAGTCCGTTTCGCGCACCACATCGCCAATGCGGTCCCACGCCGCGTTGTCGATCAACAGGCCGCCGATCAGCGACTGCTCGGCTTCGATGGAATGCGGGGGAAGCTTCAGCGCGGCGACCTGGGAATCGACGGGCTGGGGGGGATTAAAGGCGCGTACCTGGGCCATCGCTGTCTCCGAAATGAAGCGGAGAGTCTACCCCGCACGGCCGCGAATGGTAAGTGGACAAGTTGTGGAAATGCTGTGGAAAAGCTGTGTAAATGCAGTGGAACAAATTCATGCACCGCAATAGAAAACGGGCCGCTGACTTGCGTCAGCGGCCCGTCTTTTTCGGGGTGCAGCGCGACTCAGTGTTCGCCAAGCACGGACACGGTGACCGTGGCCACCACGTCGGTATGCAGTGCGATCTGGACCGGCGTATCGCCAACGGTCTTGAGCGGACCTTCGGGCAACCGGATCGCCGACTTCTCGACCTGGAAACCCTGGGCAGCGAGCGCCTCGGCGATGTCATGGGTCGACACGGAGCCGAACAGCCGGCCATCGACGCCGGTCTTGCGCGTGATCTGCAGCATCAGGCCTTCGAGCTTCTCGACCTGGGCCTGGGCAGCGGCAATCGCCTCGGCCTGGGCGCGCTCGAGTTCGGCGCGCTTTTCCTCGAATATCTTGCGGTTGGCTTCCGTCGCACGCTTGGCCTTGCCTTGCGGAATCAGGAAGTTGCGCGCGTAGCCGTCCTTGACCTTGACTACGTCGCCGAGGCCACCGAGGTTCACGACTTTTTCCATCAGAATAATTTGCATGGTCTCGTCCTCGCTTACTGGTGCAGATCGGTGTAGGGCATCAGGGCCAGGAAACGCGCACGCTTGATGGCGGTCGACAACTGGCGCTGATAGCCGGTCTTGGTGCCGGTGATGCGCGCCGGCATGATCTTGGCGTTTTCAGCGATGAAGTCCTTGAGGATCTCGACATCCTTGTAGTCGATCTCTTCGATCTTCTCTGCGGTAAAGCGGCAGAACTTGCGGCGCTTGAACAGGCTGCGACCCTTGTCGTCCTTGCGCTTTACACCGGTCTTGCTCTTAGGCTTGAATGCCATTTTGTGTTCCTTCCACGAATTCGACTGTATTCACATGCAGTATCGGGCTGCGTCGCTTGAGGCTTCTGGCGGCAAGAAAACCTGCCACCCTGATCCCGTCTCCCGGCTTGGCTGCTAGCAGCACTTGTGCCGGGCGGCCCATTGCTACACAGGCCATCTCGCATTCAACCTTGCGCTCGACGTCGGCTTCGACCTGGGTCGAGACATGCGCGAGGAGAAATTCGAGAACCGGTATCCCGGCGGGGGTGCGGCGCAACGCGCCACGCTCAAGCAAGCGACCCGACAACTGCGTCAGATTGCTCGGCTTATCCTCAGGCGGCAACGGCAGCAGCCGGAGCCTCGACCTTGACTTCGCCCTGGGTCAACGAACGCGACTTCTCTTCCTTCATCATCGGGGAAGGGCTCACCACCGCCTTGCGCGTTTTCACCGTGAGGTGGCGCAATACGGCATCGTTGAACTTGAAGGCGTGTTCCAGTTCGGACAGGGTTTCACCGTCGCACTCGATATTCATCAGCACGTAGTGGGCTTTGTGTACCTTCTGGATCGGATAGGCCATCTGGCGACGACCCCAGTCTTCGAGCCTATGGATGGCTCCGTTGCGGCTGGTGACAAGCGTTTTGTAACGCTCGATCATCGCCGGAACCTGCTCGGACTGATCCGGGTGAACGATAAATACAACTTCATAATGGCGCATGCAATCTCCTTGTGGTTGGGTTACAGCCCCCCCGCATGCGTAACGGGTGGAGCAAGGGAAGCCCGCCATGATACCACAGGACGCGGCCCCAAGGCTAGCCGCAGTAGCGAAGCCCCAAGAGATTCAGCAGCAGCTCGGGCTGCCGATAGGCGGTGAACGCCAGCGCGGTGATCGCGGCCACTGCCAGCAGGCCGATCGCCAACAGCGCGCGGCGTGACCAGTCCATACGCAACGGCGATGGAGGCTGCTCTTCGCCATGCGCAGTTTCAAGGGGTGTATCCATCCGCACATACTCGGCAAGCTTGTCCGCCAAGTCAAGCCCGGCGGCCAGCTTGCGCGCTCCCTAGAAGCTTTCGTTCTCGCGCAGGAAGCGCCACTGCCCCAGGGGCAGATCGCCCAAGCGCACGCGGCCGATGCGCACCCGCTTCAAGCCGGTAACGCGCAAGCCCACCAACTCGCACATGCGCCGGATCTGCCGCTTGCGGCCTTCTTTCAGGACAAAGCGCAGCTGTTCGGGATTCGCCCAGGCCACCGTGGCCGGGCGCAACTGCTTGCCGTCGAGTTCAAGACCGTGATTGAGCAGCGCGAGACCACGCGCGTCGAGCGCGCCTTCGACGCGCACCAGATATTCCTTCTCCACCTTCGAATCGTCGCCGATCAGCTGTCGCGCGACTCGGCCGTCCTGGGTCAGGACCAGCAATCCGGTGGAATCGATGTCGAGCCGGCCGGCCGGAGCGAGGCCCTTCAGATGCGACGGCTGGAAACGCTGATGATCCCCCGCCATCTGGGTTTTCGGCGAAATCAGGCTCGCTGCCGGTTGATGGCCGTCCTCGGCCTGGCCGGAAACATAGCCCATCGGTTTGTGCACCAGGATGGTGGCCTGCCGCGCCTGCGTCGCTCGGGCCTCCGGCGCCAGGGTAATCACCGCGTCGGCCGCGGCCCGGGTGCCCAGTTGCGTGACGCGCTGACCATCGACGAACACCAGTCCGCGCTCGATGAAAGCGTCGGCCTCTCGCCGCGAACACAGCCCGCGTTCAGCAAGAAGTTTTGAAACCCGAATACCCTGAGTATCATTCATGGTCGCGCATTCTATCCCGCCCCCATGCTCAGCTATCGCCACGCCTATCACGCCGGCAACCACGCCGATGTCCTCAAGCACCTCGTGCTCAAGCTCTGCATCGAGCACATGAACAGCAAGGACAAGCCCTATATCCTGGTCGACACCCACGCCGGAGCGGGTTTCTACGCCCTCGATGATGAGCATGCCAAACGCACCGGCGAGTATGTCCAGGGAATCGGCCGTCTGTGGGAGCGCAAGGATCTGCCGCCGCCGCTGGCCGAGTATGTGGCGCTGGTGCGCGCGCTCAACGGCAGCGCCACGCTGCGCCGTTACCCGGGGTCGCCGCGGATTGCCGCAAACCTGATGCGGGACGACGCCCAGATACGCGACACAATGCGACTGTGCGAACTGCACTCGACGGACTTTGCCCTGTTGCGCCGCCAGTTCAAGGATGCCGGCCGCCGCGTCACGGTGGAACAGGCGGACGGCTTCGAAGTACTCAAGGCCGCACTGCCGCCGCCCTCACGCCGCGGGCTGGTACTGATCGACCCGTCCTACGAAATCAAGAGCGACTACATGAAGGTCGCCGCTGCGATCAAGGACGCGCTGAAACGTTTTGCCACCGGCACCTACCTGGTCTGGCATCCGATGCTGCCTACCATCGAAGTCAACCAGCTGCCGGACAGGCTGAAGAAAGCCGGCGCCAGCCATTGGCTGCATGCCACCTTGACCGTGCGCGCATCGGCGACCAAAGGCCGCGGCATGCACGGCAGCGGCATGTTCGTGGTCAATCCGCCGTGGACGCTGGCCGCCACGCTGGAAGACTGCCTGCCCTTCCTCGCCGCCACGCTGGGCCTGGACGAAGGGGCGGGCTGGAGCGTCGACCAGTTCGAGCAGGGCCCGAAAAAGGACTGAGACCCGGTCCGTTCAGCTTTTCAGCTCGGCCCGATCGCGGAAGTGGTCCAGCGCCTCGGGATTGGCCAGGGCTTCGACATTCTTCACCGCGGCGCCATGCACCACGTTGCGCACCGCCAGTTCGACGATCTTGCCGCTCTTGGTGCGCGGAATGTCGCTCACTTGCAGAATCTTGCCCGGAACATGGCGCGGCGTGGTGTTGTCCTTGATCACCTGCTTGATGCGACTGATCAAGGCATCATCGAGAGCCATGCCTTCGCGCAGCTTGACGAACAGCACCACGCGCACATCGCCGCCGGTCCCGGGTGGCCAATCCTGGCCAATCACCAGCGATTCGACCACCTCGACGAGTTTTTCCACCTGGCGATAGATTTCCGCCGTGCCGATGCGCACCCCGCCCGGATTGAGCGTCGCGTCCGAGCGGCCGTAAATGATGAAGCCGTCGTGCGCGGTGCGCTCGGCGAAGTCGCCGTGGCACCAAATGTTGTCGAAGCGTTCGAAGTAGGCGGCGCGGTACTTCGCTCCATCGGCATCCTTCCAGAAGCCGATCGGCATTACCGGGAACGACCGCGTGCAGACCAGTTCGCCCTTTGCGCCGCGTAGCGGCCGGCCGGCATCGTCGAACACGTCGACCGCCATGCCAAGGCCCGCGCACTGGATCTCGCCGCGATACACGGCCCCGTTCGGATTGCCGAGGACGAAGCACGAAACAATGTCGGTGCCGCCGGATACCGACGCAAGCTGAACGTCCTGCTTGATGTTGGCATAGACGTAGTCGAAGGCCTCCGCGACCAGCGGGCTGCCGGTCGAGAATATGGCGCGCAGGTGTTCCAGCTTGTGCGTCCGGAGCGGCTTGAGTTCGATCTTCGCGATGGCATCGATGAACTTGGCCGAGGTGCCGAAATGCGTCATGCCCTCGGCGTCGGCGTAGTCGAACAGAATATTGCCGCGACCGACAAAGGGCGATCCGTCGTAAAGCAGCAGGGTCGCACCCGACGCCAGGCCCGACACCAGCCAGTTCCACATCATCCAGCCGCAGGTGGTGAAGTAGAACAGGCGATCGTCGCCATGCACATCGCCATGCAACTGGTGTTCCTTGATGTGCTGCAGCAGCGTGCCGCCCGCGCAATGCACGATGCACTTGGGCACGCCGGTGGTGCCCGAGGAATACATGATGTAGAGCGGGTGGTCGAAGGGCAAGCGCTCGAAGCGGATTTCCCGTTCGCCGGCGACGGGCGCAAGAAAATCGGCCAGCGACACACCGTGCGGGACGGCGGCGATGTCCCTGCCGCCGGCCGCAGTTCCTGCATAGGGCACGACGACGACCCGTTCCAGCGAGGGCATTTGTGCGGAGATCTCGGCCACCTTGCCGAGGCAGTCGACGGTCTTGCCGTTGTACCAGTAGCCATCACAGACGAACAGCAGCTTCGGCTCGATCTGGCCGAAGCGGTCGAGCACGCCCTGCACGCCGAAGTCGGGCGAAGCCGACGAGAAGATGGCGCCGATGGAGGCAGTGGCCAGCATCGCCACCAGAGCGGCCGGCACGTTGGGCAGGTAGGCGGCAACGCGATCGCCTTTGGTCACGCCCATGGCGCGCAGCGCGGCGGCGGTCTGTGCCACGGCGCGGTATAGCTCGGCGTGGCTGGCGCGGCCCTTGACCTTGTCCTCACCCCAGAACACCAGGGCATCCGACGTGTCGCGCCGGCGCAGCAGGTTCTCGGCGAAGTTCAGTCGCGCTTCGGGAAACCACTTTGCGCCGGGCATCCTTTCGCGGTCGATGACGACCGTCGAACCCATCTCGCCGCGCACTTCGCCAAACTCCCAGACCGAGGCCCAGAATTCCTCCGGGTACTCGATCGACCACGCGTGCAGCGCCTGAAAATCGGCGCTGGCGAGACGGCGATTCCAGCGCTTGTCTGCCGCCGCCATGAACGCCGTGAGGCGCGTGCCGGCGATGCGCTGGGCCGAGGGTTGCCAGATTGGCGCAGTGCTTGTGCTCATGGTGAATTCCTGTTTTCGAAGGGGCTACATGCAGCTCGCGCGCATGATCTCAGGCAGGGGGATCGATTTCCCCGTGGAAGGGTTGATCCAGACCAGCTTGGCCGCGCCTTCCGCATAGATCCGCTCGTCGCCGACCAGGCGCATCTCGTAATAGGTCGGCACGCTGCTGCGACCCGGCATGCCGCAGAACATGAGGCACTCGATGGTGCCCGGATAGGTGAACGGAACCAGAAAGGTGCAACTGGCATTGACGATCACCGGACCTTCCGTCTGCGTCACTGCCGTGCCGAAGCCGAAGGTCTCCAGCCATTCGATGCGAGCCTGCTCCATGTAGCGAAAATAGATCGTGTTATTGACGTGTCCCATGGCGTCCTGATCGCCCCAGCGGATAGGCATCTGATTGCTGTAAACGAGTTTGCGGTGGTGTTCCATCGGGAGGATGTCAGGAGAGTTGGGCGAGAGTTCAAGATTATAATCTGCGGATTAATCCAATCGATCGAGGTCAGCATGCAGCGCGAAGCCATGGAATTCGACGTCGTCATCGTGGGCGGTGGCCCGGCCGGGCTTTCCGCCGCGATCCGCCTCAAGCAGATCAATGCCGACATCAACGTCTGCCTGATCGAGAAAGGCTCGGAAATCGGCGCCCACATCCTCTCCGGCGCGGTCATGGATCCGCGTGCGCTGACCGAACTGATCCCCGACTGGCAGGCGCAGGGCGCGCCCATGGATACGGCGGTGACGCGCGACCGCTTCGCCTTCCTGACGCAGCACGGTTTCGTCGATCTGCCCACTTTCCTGCTGCCGGGCTGCTTCCAGAATCACGGCAACTATGTCATCAGCCTGGGCCTGATGTGCCGCTGGCTGGGCGCGCAGGCCGAAGCGCTGGGTGTCGAGATCTACCCGGGCTTCGCCGGCGCCGAGGTGCTCTACGACGACAAGGGTGCGGTGCGCGGCGTCGCCACGGGCAACATGGGCGTCGGCCATGATGGCCAGCCCACGGCCAACTTCCAGCCGGGCATGGAACTGCTGGCCAAATACACGCTGTTCGCCGAAGGCTGCCGCGGACATCTGGGCAAGCAGATCGAAGAAAAATTCGGCCTGCGCGCCGAATCCGATCCGCAAACCTACGCCATCGGCATCAAGGAACTGTGGCAGGTCGATCCCGAGCAGCACGAGAAAGGCCTCGTGATGCACACCTTCGGCTGGCCGATGAAATCCGACACCTACGGCGGCGGCTTCATTTACCACTTCGGCGAAAACCTGGTCTCGGTCGGCCTCGTCGTCGGCCTCGGCTACAAGAACCCCTTCCTCGCGCCCTTCGAGGAAATGCAGCGCATGAAAACCCATCCGCAGGTCGCGCCGCTGTTCAAGGGCGGCAAGCGGCTGGCCTATGGCGCGCGCGCACTGGCCGCGGGCGGCCTGCAGTCCCTGCCGAAGCTGGATTTCCCCGGCGGTGCGCTGCTCGGCGACGACGCCGGCCTGCTGGTCGCCTCGCGCATCAAGGGCAGCCACGCCGCGATCAAGAGCGGCATGCTGGCGGCCGAAGCCGCCGCCGCCGCGCTGGCCGCCGGCCGCGCCAACGACGCGCTGACGGACTACCCGGAAGCCTTCCGCGAGTCATGGCTCTACGAGGAACTCCACACCGCGCGCAACTTCAAACCGTGGATGGCCAAAGGCTTGTGGACCGGTTCGGTGATGTTCGGCATCGACCAAGTGCTGCTGCGCGGCAAGGCGCCATGGACGCTGCACAACACCGCGGACCATCTGAAACTCAAGCTTGCGGCCGATAGCAAGCCGATCGCCTATCCGAAGCCGGATGGCGTGCTGACCTTCGACCGGCTGTCTTCCGTCTTTCTCTCGAATACCAACCACGAGGAAGACCAGCCCTGCCATCTGCAGTTGAAGAATGCCGATGTGCCGATCACGACCAACCTGGCGCTCTACGACGCCCCCGAGCAGCGCTACTGCCCGGCCGGCGTGTACGAGATCGTGCGTGACGAAAGCGGCAGCAATCCGCGCCTGCAGATCAACGCGCAGAACTGCGTGCATTGCAAGACCTGCGACATCAAGGACCCGACGCAGAACATCAACTGGGTCGTGCCGCAAGGCGGCGAAGGACCGATTTACGAGCAGATGTGACCTCTGCGGAAAGTCGACGCTGGTGATACGGCGCCAGGACAAATCCCACCAGGGGATACCGTCCGCGCCTTCGGTGCGGACATAAAACGGGAACCCGCGGGTTCCCGTTTTTCGTTATGGCGAGGACGAAATCAGAACATCGCTTCGTCGAGGGACAGTGCACTCGCCCCGCCCTGCACCACTTCCTGCGCCAGGCCGGCCGCAGCGGCCATGACGTGATCGGCGTAGAAATGCGCAGTGGCGATCTTCGCCGGATAGAAGGGATCGGCATCGCCGCCGGCGATCTTGCCCTGCGCCACGAGCGCGGCACGCGCCATCATCCAGCCGCCCGAAACGACGCCCATCAGGAGCAGGAAAGGCACGGCGCCGGCCGCAACCGCACGTACATCGCTGCCGTAGTTGGCCACGATGTAGTCGGTCGCCAGTTCCAGGGCCTCGATGCCGCGGCCCAGCGCCGCGGCGATGGCGGCGAATTCGGCTCCCGTCTGCTTCATCACCTCGCTGCGGGTCTGCTGCATCGTGCCGATCACGGCCTTGATCGTGGCACCACCCTCGCGGGCTATCTTGCGGCCCATCAGGTCGTTCGCCTGGATGCCCGTGGTGCCTTCGTAGATCGTCGTGATGCGGACATCGCGCATGAACTGCGCGGCGCCGGTTTCCTCGATGAAACCCATGCCGCCATGCACCTGCACGCCGAGATACGCCAGCTCGTTGCCGGTCTCCGTGCTCCAGCCCTTGACCACCGGAATCATCAGATCGACATAGGCCTGATTCTGCGCACGCTCGGCGGCGTCGGGATGGCGCGCGGCGGCATCGTGCGCGGCGGCGACCGAATAGGCCAGCGCACGCATGGCTTCCACGTTCGAGCGCATCAGCATCAGCATGCGGCGAATGTCCGGATGCTGGATGATCGGCACGCCGCTCGCCGAACCTTCGATGGCGCGGCCCTGCACGCGATCACGCGCATAAGCCACGGCGTGCTGGTAGGCGCGCTCGCCCAGCGCAACGCCTTCGAGGCCCACCGCGAAACGCGCCGCATTCATCATGACGAACATGTACTTGAGGCCCTGATTCGCCTGGCCCACCAGCGTACCGATCGCGCCGCCGTTGTCGCCCAGCGCCATCACGCAAGTCGGGCTGGCATGGATGCCGAGCTTGTGCTCGATGGAGACGCAATACGCATCGTTGCGCGCACCCAACGTGTAACCACCGGAGCCGTCAGCATTCACCATGAACTTGGGCACCGCGAACAGCGAAATGCCCTTGACGCCCTCGGGCGCATCCGGGGTGCGGGCGAGCACGAGATGGATGGTGTTCTCCGCCATGTCGTGATCGCCGTAGGTGATGAAAATCTTCTGGCCGAACACACGGTAGGTGCCGTCGCCCTGCGGCACGGCACGCGAGCGGATGGCCGCCAGGTCGGAGCCGGCCTGCGGCTCGGTGATGTTCATGGTGCCGGTCCACTTGCCGGAAATCATGTTGGGCAGGTACATCGCCTTCTGCTCGTCGTTGCCGGCGAGTTCCAGCGCCTCGATCGCGCCCAGCGTCAGCAGCGGACACAGCGAGAAGGAGATGTTGGCGGACTTCCACATTTCCTGCACCGCCGCCGAGACCACCTTGGGCAGGCCCTGGCCGCCATGTTCGGGATTGCCCGAGAGCGCGTTCCAGCCGTTATCGACAAACTGCCGGTAGGCCTCCTTGAAGCCCTTGGGCATGGTCACGGCCTTGTCGGCCCAATGCGCGCCTTCCTGATCGCCGCTGAAGTTGAGCGGGGCCAGCACGCCGCCGGTGAACTTGGCGGATTCATCGAGAATGGCTTCGACCACGTCTGCCGACGCCTCTTCGTAGCCGGGCAACGCGGCCACCTTGTCGAGGCCGGCCAGTTCGGTCAAAACGAAGTGCATGTCCTTCAGCGGGGCGGTGTAACTGCTCATCGTGTCACTCCGTAATCAGTCTGTCAGCCTTCAAAGGCCCGCAACCAGTTCCGGCACCGCCTGGAACAAATCGGCCACCAGCCCATAGTCGGCGACCTGGAAGATCGGCGCATCGGGATCCTTGTTGATCGCCACGATCACCTTCGAATCCTTCATGCCGGCCAGATGCTGGATCGCTCCCGAGATGCCGATCGCGATATAGAGCTGCGGGGCGACGATCTTGCCGGTCTGGCCCACCTGGTAGTCGTTGGGCACGAAGCCCGCATCGACCGCTGCACGGCTGGCACCCAATGCGGCACCCAGCTTGTCGGCCAGCGGCTCCAAGAGCGCGTGGTAGTTCTCGCCGTTGCCCATGCCGCGTCCGCCCGAGACGATGATCTTCGCCGCCGCGAGTTCCGGACGCGCCGACTTGGTCAGTTCGCGGCTCATCAGCTTCGACTGTCCCAGATCGGGGCCGGCCGCGATGGCCTCGACGGCGGCACTGCCGCCGGTGGCAGCCGCGGCATCGAAGCCCGTGGTACGCACCGTGATGACCTTGGTCGCATCGCTCGACTTCACCGTCGCCAGCGCATTGCCGGCATAGATCGGACGGACGAAGGTATCGGCATCGATCACGCTGATGATTTCCGAGATCTGCGCCACGTCGAGGAGGGCGGCCACGCGCGGCAGGGTGTTCTTGCCGTTGCTGGTGGCGGCGGCAATGATGTGGGTGTAGCCCGCTGCCGCATTGGCAACTTCGGCCACGATCAGGGCGGCGAGGTTCTCCGCGGTCTGGTCGCCGTAGTGGGCGGCATCGGCCAGCTTGACCTTGGCCACGCCAGCGACTTTGGCGACCTGTTCGGCGACGGCGCCGCAGTTGGCTCCGGCAACGAGGACATGAATCTCGCCCCCGATCTTGGCGGCCGCGGTAACGGCATTGAGGGTGGCGGCCTTGAGGCCGGCGTTGTCGTGTTCTGCGATGACGAGGAGGCTCATGCGATCACCTTGGCTTCGTTCTTGAGTTTGTCGATCAGGGTCGCGACATCGGCGACCTTGATACCGGCGCTGCGCTTGGGCGGCTCGGTGACCGTGACCGTAGCCAGTCGCGGAGCGACATCGACACCGAGGTCGGCGGGCTTGACGAATTCCATCGGCTTCTTCTTCGCCTTCATGATGTTGGGCAGCGTCGCGTAGCGCGGTTCGTTGAGGCGCAGGTCGGTGGTGACGATGGCCGGCAGGCTGATTTCGATGGTCTCCAGGCCGCCATCGACTTCGCGGGTGACGGTGGCCTTGCCATCTGCCACCACTACCTTGGAGGCGAAGGTGGCTTGCGACCAGCCCAGCAGCGCAGCCAGCATCTGTCCGGTCTGGTTGGCGTCGTCGTCGATGGCCTGCTTGCCGAGGATGATCAGTTGCGGGGCTTCCTTCTTCGCCACGGCGGCGAGGAGCTTGGCCACCGCCAGCGGCTGCAGTTCGACATCCGTCTCGACCAGTATCGAGCGATCGGCGCCGATGGCCATGGCGGTGCGCAGGGTTTCCTGGCAGGTAGTGACGCCGCAGGAGACGGCGATGACTTCGGTGGCCACGCCGGCTTCCTTCAGGCGCATGGCTTCTTCCACCGCGATTTCGTCGAAGGGATTCATCGACATTTTCACATTCGCCAGATCGACACCACTGCCGTCTGCCTTGACGCGAACCTTGACGTTGTAGTCAATCACGCGCTTGACCGGGACGAGGATTTTCAAGCGAGTCTCCTTATGTTTGCCTGATCGAAAAAATGCATTGTAGCGACAATTCGGCAGCCGCCTTCCATACGCTACGGTATGGAATGTGAGATACTACAGCAGAGCAAAGCGAAATTCAATACCCTACCGTATGGAAAACAAGTCGACCAAGACCCCGCGCACCGCGCTGGACCGCGACGCCTGGATCAAGGGCGCGATCGCCATCCTGGCCGAGCACGGCGCCGAACGCCTGCGCGTGGAAGTGCTGGCCAAACGCCTGGGCGTGACCAAGGGCAGCTTCTACTGGCATTTCAAGGACAGGCGCGACCTGCTCGATGCCGTGCTCGATCTGTGGAAGGACGGCCGCATCCGCGACATCCGCAAGCAGACCCAGGCGCAGCCCGGCGGCGAGGCCGCGGCCCTGCTCCATACCATTGAGGTCTACGCCTCGGCGCGCAACCGCAAGGGCATCGCCATCGAAGCCGCGGTGCGCGACTGGGCGCGCCGCGACCCGCAGGCGGTGGCCGTCGTGGAAGAGGTCGACGCCGAACGCCTGGCCTGCGCCTGCCGGCTGTTCGTGGCCTGCGGCATCAAGGAAGAAGAAGCGCAAGCGCGCAGCCTGATGCTCTATGCCTACGTCTTCGGCGTCAGCCTGATGCGCTGCGGCGGATTCACCAGCAACATCGAGTCGCTGAAAGCCTGGATCGCCGAACGCATCGCCCGCTGAGCGCGGCAGACCGCGTAGCGCAAGAATCGGTGGTGGCGGGACGGCGGTTGCTCGGCCTTATGGAAAGCTTTGCATAAGGCCGATGACGTGCCCGATAGCATCAGGCCGGAGTTCAGCCCAAGCCGACGGTGGCCTCGCATAGCGAGATCGCAATAAACCTCCGCGTGGTTTCGCGAGATTTGACATAAATTCGTTTATAGACGAAACTGTGCCATGTACGAAGTTCGGCATTACCTGACCCCCGACGGCAAAGATGTCTTCCTCGACTGGCTGCGCAAGCTGCGCGACATGACTGCAAGAATTGCCGTGGATCGGCGCGTAAACCGCATCGAGCTTGGCAACTTCGGCGATCACAAGTTTTGTCGTGATGGCGTATGGGAGCTCCGCATTGATGTCGGGGCCGGGTACCGGGTGTATTACGCAGTCGCCGACAAGGAGATTGTTTTGTTGCTGTGCGGTAGCGACAAGCGAACGCAGGATGCGGATATCGACCGCGCCTGTGGCTACTGGCAAGACTGGCAAAGGAGAGCAAGCGATGAGAGATAGAGCGCATGACGAAGCAATGGCCGAGATGTTCCGGGAAGATCCCGCGTATGCGGTTCAATTGCTCAACAGCATTCTGGAGGAAGGCGACCAAAGCGAACTTCTGATTACCTTGCGTCAAATGGCGAAAGCCTTCGGCGGCGTACCGACAGTGGCCGAGACGGCCCATTTGAGCACGACGCAGCTTTATCGCACCTTGTCACCCGAAGGGAATCCCGTACTTAGCAGCTTGTCGGCCATCCTCAAAGCCATGGGACTGCGCCTTGCAGTGCAATCTGTGCGGACTCCGCATGCACACGTTTAACGTTATCCCTCAATCCACGGCCGCATGAAACAAAAGTTCAAGCAGCAGGCCTACCTAAAAGGCATTCTCGCCGCCAGGCCTTGCCACTAAAGGGCAGCCATCTCTTTGGCCAGGCAGCCACTTATCGGCGATTACATGCGCTCGTAGATTCCCGCCGCGCCCATGCCGGTGCCGACGCACATGGTGACCATGCCGTACTTGAGGTTGCGCCGGCGCAGGGCGTGGATCACCGTGGCCGAGCGGATCGCGCCGGTGGCACCGAGCGGATGGCCGAGGGCGATGGCGCCGCCGATCGGATTGACCTTGGCCGGGTCGAGGCCGAGGTCCTGGATCACCGCCAGCGACTGCGCGGCGAAGGCCTCGTTGAGTTCGATCCAGTCGAGCTGGTCCTGGGTAATGCCGGCCAGCCGGCAGGCCACCGGAATCGCTTCCTTGGGGCCGATGCCCATGATTTCGGGCGGCACGCCGCGCACCGCGAACGACACGAAGCGCGCCAGCGGCGTCAGGTTGAACTGCTTGAGGATCTTCTCGCTGACCAGGATCAGCGCGCCCGCCCCGTCGGAGGTCTGCGAGCTGTTGCCGGCGGTCACCGAGCCCTTGGCGGCGAACACGGGTTTCAGTTTCGCCAGCGCCGCCAGGTTGGAATCGGCGCGCGCGCCTTCGTCGCGGTTGACGGTGCGCTTTTTCAGTTCGACCTCGCCGGTGGCAAGATTCGGCACGCGATCGACGATCTCGACCGGAGTCGTCTCGTTGTCGAACTCGCCCGAAGCTTGCCCGGCGATGGCCCGTTGGTGCGACTGCAGCGCGAATTCGTCCTGCATCTCGCGCGTGACCTTCCACTGGTTGGCCACCTTCTCGGCGGTGAGGCCCATGCCGTAGGCCATGCCGACGTTCTCGTCCTTGAACACGCCCATGTTGATCGAGGGATGGTTGCCTCCCATCGGCACCATGGACATCGACTCGGCGCCGCCCGCGATCATGACATCGGCCTGGCCGACGCGGATGCGGTCGGCGGCCATCGCCACGGCGGTGATGCCCGAGGCGCAGAAGCGATTGACGGTGACACCGCCGACGGTGTTGGGCAGGCCGGCCAGCAGCACGGCGTTACGCGCCATGTTGAGTCCGGATTCGCCTTCGGGGAAGGAGCAGCCGATGATGGCGTCCTCGATCAGCTTCGGGTCGAGGCCCGGCACCTGGGCCATGGCGGACTGGATCGCGTACACCAGCAGGTCGTCGGGGCGCGTGTTGCGGAACATGCCGCGCGGCGCCTTGCCGATCGGGGTGCGGGTGGCGGCAACGATGTAGGCGTCTTGCAGTTGTTTGCTCATTTCGATCTCCTCTTTGCGCCTCAGTTACGTACGGGCTTGCCGGTCTGCATCATGCCCATGATGCGTTCCTGGGTCTTGGGATGATTCAGCAGTTCCATGAAGGCCTTGCGTTCCAGGTCGAGCAGCCACTGCTCGCTGACGAGGCTGCCCTGATCGACGTCGCCCCCTGACACAACCGTGGCGATCATCTGGGCCAACTTGAAATCGTGAGCGGAGATGAAGCCGCCGTCGCGCATATTGACCAGCTGCATCATGATGGTGCCGATGGCATAGCGGCCGGCAACCGGAACCAGCTTTTGCAGCGGCGGCCGGTAACCGGCGTCGAACATGGCGCGCGCCTCCACCTTGGCCACGTGCAGCAGCTCGTAGGGGTTGAAGACGATCACGTCGTCGGGCTTCAGATAACCCATTTGCCGTGCCTCCAGCGCCGACTTCGATACAGCGGCCATGGCGGCATTGGTGAAGGAGTTCTTGAGGAACTGCAGCAGGTCGTTGCCCTTGGCATCGGCCGCTGCGCGCAGCGCCGCCTCCTTGAGGCCGCCGCCGGACGGAATCAGGCCGACGCCGACTTCGACCAGGCCGATATAGGACTCGATCGAGGCGACGCGTTTCGCCGCGTGCAGCATCAGCTCGCAACCACCGCCCAGCGCGAGGCCCGCAACAGCGGCCACCACCGGCACATTGGCGTACTTCATGGCCTGGAGAGCCTGCTGCAGCTTGGCGACTTCCGGCTCGATGGCCTTGATGCCGCCCGACATGAACAGCGGCAGCATCGACTGCAGATCGGCGCCGGCGGAGAAGGCACCGCCTTCGGCCGCGTCCGCACCCCATATCACCAGGCCCTTGTAGTGTTGTTCGGCTTCCGCGATGGCCTTCGCCAGCCCGGCGATGACGCCGGCGCCGATGACGTGCATCTTGGTCTTGAGCGACAGGATCAGCACGCCGTCGTCCTCGTGCCAGATGCGCACCGATTCGTCCTCGAATAGCGTGATCCCGGCGGTCGTGCCGTCGACGGCCTCCTCGCCCAGAACCGGGGCGCGGAAGCGCTGACGCAGATATACAGGCAGCGTGGAGCGGGCCACATTGGTCTTGCGCGCCGGCGACCAGGAGCCGTCGGCTCCATGCACGCCGTTGCGCCCGTCGAACACCCAGGCCGGCAGCGGTGCAGAACACAGCGCCTTGCCGGCGTCGATGTCTCCTTTCACCCAGTCGGCGACCTGATGCCAGCCGGCGGCCTGCCAGGTCTCGAAGGGGCCCAGCTTCTGACCGAAGCCCCAGCGCATGGCGAAATCGATATCACGCGCATTGTCGGCAACGGCTTCCAGATGGACGGCAATGTAATGGAAGGCGTCGCGGAAAATGGCCCAGAGGAATTGCGCCTGCGGGTTGGTCGAGTCATGCAGCGCCTTCATGCGCTTGGCCGGATCCTTTTCCTTGAGGATGCGCGCCACGAGGTCGTCGGCCTTGCCGCCGCCGGCCACGTATTGTCCGCTGGCGAAATCGAGACGCTGGACTTCCTTGCCGACCTTCTTGTAAAAGCCGGCGCCGGTCTTCTGGCCCAGCGCGCCGGCAGCGACGAGTTTGGTCAGCACTTCGGGCGTCTTGTAAATGGCGGCGAAGGGATCGTTCGGCAGCGTGTCCTGCATGGTCTTGATGACGTGGCCCATGGTGTCGAGGCCGACGACGTCCGCGGTGCGGAAGGTGCCGGACTTGGCGCGGCCCAGCTTGGAGCCGGTGAGGTCGTCGACCACATCGCACGAAAGGCCGAACTTTTCGGCTTCGTGGATCGTCGCCATCATGCTGAACACGCCGACGCGGTTGGCGATGAAGTTCGGCGTGTCCTTGGCCCGCACCACGCCCTTGCCCAGCGTGGTGACCAGGAAGCCTTCGAGCTGGTCGAGGATTTCCGGCCGGGTTGTCGCAGTCGGGATCAGTTCGACCAGATGCATGTAGCGCGGCGGATTGAAGAAATGTACGCCGCAGAAGCGCGCCTTCAGCGCGTCGTCGAAACCATCGGCCAGCGAGGTGATCGACAGGCCCGAGGTGTTCGAGGCGAAGATCGCATTGGGCGTGATGAACGGAGCGACCTTCTTGTACAGGTCGTGCTTCCAGTCCATGCGTTCGGCGATCGCCTCGATGATCAGGTCGCAGCCCTTCAGCAGTTCCAGATTGTCGTCGTAGTTCGCCACCTCGATGCAAGCTGCATCGTCCTTGTTGCCCAGCGGCGCCGGGCTGAGTTTCTTGAGGCCTTCGATGGCGCGCAGCACGATGCCGTTCTTGGGGGCTTCCTTGGCCGGCAGGTCGAGCAGCACCACGGGAACTTTGGCATTGACGCAGTGGGCCGCAATCTGCGCGCCCATCACGCCGGCGCCCAGAACGGCCACCTTGCGCACGTTGAAACAGTTCATGTTGACTCCGGTGAATTCAGTACAGATGTCACGGCTCACTCGACCCGGATCCAGGTCTGGGTGCGACCCAGCATCGGCAGGCCCAGGT
>JAPLQX010000016.1 GCA_026399435.1 Rhodocyclales bacterium | reverse complement strand
TGCCAATTATGCGAAGTAAAAGATAACGGATTAAGTCGAATCCACCGACAACCTATTCGACTGCGCCCACCTTGCGCAGGTACTCCACTATCTCGTCCCGTCCCAGCTTCTGCGCCAGGCGCAACGCAGTAACACCTTCATAATCAGCCAGATCCATGTCCGCATCGGCATCGATCAACTGTTGCACCAACTCGATTTTTCCGCCCTTTACCGCGAGCATCAGCGCTGTTTGTCCATTGGGCGCCCGTGCGTCGAGCTTTGCACCTATGGCGATCAGCAAGCCCGCGACTTCCTTGCTGCCGCCAAAGACCGCATAGTGCAAAGGTGTCCAGCCGGATGGATTGAGTTCCGCGCCTTTCTCCAGCAGCGCTTGTACAGCTTCAAGCCGGGAATTCAGCGCCGCCACCAGCAATGCCGTGTCCCCGAACTGATTGCGACGATTGACATTGGCCCGATTGGCCAACAGGGATTTCAACAACGGCAGGTTGCCATTGCGGGCTGCGATCATCAGCAGGGTCGATCCGCTCCGGTCAGCGGTGTTGACGTCCATCCCGCGTTTGAGCAACTCAACGACCGCTTCCGTGTCACTTTGATTTGCGGCGGCCAGAATGTCGTCGTAGGCGCCCGCATGGGCGAAGCTTACGGCGACCGTGAATACTATTCCGATCAACGCCTTACGCATGATTCGCGGCACCAAACAGGCGAAAGAAATTAGCCGTCGTAGCCTGCGCCAGATCGTCTGTACTGACGCCTTTCAGTCTTGCCACCTCTTCGGCGACATGGCGTACCAGGGCGGGATGATTCAGCTTGCCCCGATGGGGCACCGGGGCCAGATAGGGCGCATCGGTCTCGACCAGGATCCTGTCAAGCGGGACGAAGCTCGCCACTTCCTTGATTTGAAGGGCGTTCTTGAAGGTGACGATGCCTGAGAATGAGATATGGAAGCCTAGGGCGAGGGCAGCCTCGGCTACGGCGCGCGTTTCGGTGAAACAATGGAATACCCCCCCTGCTTCGCCACCCCCCTCCTCCTCAAGAATCCGCAAGGTATCGGTGGCGGCCTCCCGAGTATGGATGATCAGCGGCTTTCCGGTACGGCGTGCAGCCCGGATATGGGTCCGAAAACGCTCGCGCTGCCATTCCAGATCGCCTTCCAGGCGGTAGTAGTCGAGGCCAGTTTCGCCAATGGCGACCACTTTCGGGTGGGCAGCAAGAGAAATCAGCCTCTCCTGGTCCGGTTCCTCGCCTTCCTGCGTGTCGGGATGAACGCCCACCGCGGCGTAGAGGTTCGGAAATCGCTCTGCCAAGGCCAAAACGCCCGGGAAACGCTCGAGCGTGACGCCGGCGATCAGCGCCCAGCCGACATCGTTGGTTTTCATGGCGGCCAGCAACTCGTCTTCCCGACCTTGAAAGTCGAGGAAATCGAGGTGGCAGTGGGAATCAACCAGTAGGGCGCTCACGAGGCCGCCGGCCGCAAGGCCCGCAGGTAATGGGCGGCCAGGCTTTCAAGAAAAAGCAATTGATTCAATGGGTGACGAGCACTGCGACGGAACTGGCCAATCTCGCGCCAAGCGGTCATTAAGGCAGTGAGGTTGAGGCTTGCCACCCCTTTGGGACGTGGCCAGCCGCCGTGGTAGCGAATCTCGCCCGCCATGCGTTCCTGCGCCAGATCGAACAGCCAGCGCTGCACGCCTTCGACCAGATTTTCCATGCGAAACACCGCATCCCCCTTGAGCAAGCCATCCCAGCGTGCCGCCAAGGCGATCGGGTCGGCTGGCGGTGAGATCAGGGAATCGACCAGCGCGTCGATCGGTGCCAATTGCCCCTGATCCTTCCACTGCGCTACGCGCATCGGCGCGCCCCCGGCCAATTGGAGGTAGCGCACAGCCTGTTTTTCCAGCCCGGCACCGGCCAACCAAGCGATGGCGGCAGCCGCGTCCGGAGCGCCAAACGGAATCACGCGACAGCGGCTGCGAATGGTCGGCAAGAGGGATTTTGTTTTTGATGAAACCAATATAAAATATACACTTGACGGAGGTTCTTCAAGTATTTTGAGAAGTGCGTTTGCGGCCGCAGGAGGCATGGCATCGGCTTCGGTGACGAGCACGACGCGATTGCCGTTGCGATGACTGCCGGTGAAAACGAAGGCTTCGAGTTCGCGGATCTGGGCGATGCGGATGATGCCGGGGGTTTTCTTCTTGGCCTTTTCAGCGGCCTTTTCGGCAGCGCCTTCCTCGGCTTCGTCATCGCCCTCCGGCGCGACGCGCCTGAAGTCCGGGTGATTGCCGGCATCGAGCCAACGACAAGCTTGGCATTCGCCGCAGGCAGTGAGATCCGGTCCAACAGACTCGCAGAGCAAAAGCGCGGCGAGCTGTTCAGAGAAAGCGGTCTTGCCGACTCCCGTCGGCCCGACCAGAAGCACGGCATGCGGAAGACGGTCGAGCCCCTGTCCGAGCAGTTGCTCCCGTATCAGGCAGTTCCAATGTATCTTGGTTAAATCAAAGTGTTGCAACTATTGTCTCAAGTACTTTATTAATTGCGCCGGGAGTTTGCGTGGCATCGATGAGGCGCACGCGGGCGGGGTTTTCTGCCGCAAGTCGAAGATAGGCAGCCCGCACCCGCTCGAAAAATGCAGCTTGTTCCTGCTCGAAGCGATCCGGCTGGGAAGTCGCGGCATGCAGGCGCTGCTGGGCAATTGCGACTGGCGCATCGAAGATCAGCGTCAGATCCGGTTGCAGATCGCCCAGCACCCAAGCCGCAAGTTCTTCGAGTTTCTTCCAGCTCAGACCGCGCCCTCCCCCTTGATACGCAAACGAGGCATCGACGAAACGGTCGCAAACCACCCAATCGCCGCGCGCCAGGGCCGGTTCGATCACCTGCGCGATATGTTCGCGCCGGGCAGCAAACATCAGCAGCGCCTCGGTTTCCAGATGCATGGGGTCGGCCAGAAGCAGGGCGCGAAGCTTCTCGCCCAGCGGGGTCCCGCCCGGTTCGCGGGTGGCGACCACCGTGTGCCCTTGTCCGCGCAGATGCTCGACCAGCCAGCCGTGCTGGGTGCTTTTGCCGGCACCATCGATGCCTTCAAGACTGATGAAGTGACCGCGCGCCATACTCGCCTAGCGTTTCTGGTACTTGGCAACGGCGCTGTTGTGCTCGTCCAGCGATGTCGAAAACTCGCTTGATCCATCGCCCCGGGCGACGAAATACAGCATGTCGCTCGGTGGAGGCTTTGCAGCGGCTTGCAGGGAAGCCAGTCCCGGCATGGCAATCGGCGTCGGCGGCAAACCCACGCGCGTGTAAGTGTTCCAAGGGGTATCGTTCAACAGGTCGATCTTGCGCAGATTGCCATCGAAACGCTCGCCCAGGCCGTAGATCACCGTTGGATCCGTCTGCAGCAACATGCCGCGCCGCAGCCGATTGACGAATACGGCGGCAACCTGGGGTCGGTCGGCAGGTACCCCGGTTTCCTTCTCCACGATCGAAGCCAGGATCAGCAGTTCATAGGGCGTTTTCACGGGCAGGGTGGCGTCACGTTTTTCCCATGTGCCAGCCAGCCGCGACTGCATGGACTTGTAGGCGCGGCGCAGCACGTCCAGATCACTGCTGCCTTTGTCGAAGAGATAGGTATCGGGGAAAAAAAGTCCTTCCGGATGGGGTTCTTTTGCACTCAAACGGGCAAGGACCTGGATATCGCTCAGCTTCACCGAATCGTGGCTAAGATCAGGGTGTTCATTCAAGGCGGCACGGAACTGGCGAAACGTCTTGCCTTCGACCAGCACCAGTTCGCCTTGCGTTACGTCGCCGCGCGTCAGCTTGTCGAGCAGTGCCAGGGCCGTCAGCCCCTGCTCCACCTCGTAACTGCCAGCCTTGATCTTCGTCGAGCGACCCAGAACACGCCCCAGCAGTTCCAGTTGCCATGCGGGCAGGTCGATACCCGCTGCTTCGATGGCCTGTGCCGCCGTGCGCAAACTGGCGCCTGGCGGCACGGAAAACCCGGTCGGGTCGCTGCGCATCGGCAGGTGCCGTACGGTAAACCAGCTGGCACCCACGATCGCCGTGACAAATGCGAGAATCACAACCAGCAGGATCAGCTTGAAAGTTCGCATGAAGGCTTGAATAAGGTCGGGATCGGCGCAACCTGCACCTCGGCCGCGATAATAGCACTCCAGACCCAAACTCACCCCGGACGCAACTCATGACTCAAGAATGGATTTCTTCCCTTGCCGCGCAAGGGCTGGCAGCAGACGGCAGCAGCTTTGGCGCTGTCCCGGAAGAACTGGTCGCGGCACGCGATGCGGGGGTCGTCGCACCCTTGACCGATCTCGGCCTGATTCGTGTCAGCGGCGTCGATGCCCCCGTTTTTCTGCACAATCTTCTGACCAACGACATCAAAGGCATCACGCCCGGTGGCGCGCGCTTTGCCGGCTTTTGCACAGCGAAGGGCCGCTTGCTGGCGCTGTTCCTGATCTGGCGCGACGGCGACAATTTTCTGCTGATGCTGCCGCGCGATATCCTGCCGGCGATCCTAAAGAAGCTGTCGATGTATGTGCTGCGCTCGAAGGTCAAGCTGACGGATGCGACTGCCGAGAGAGCCTTGATCGGCTATTCGGTTCCAGCCGCCGTTGCCTGCCCGCGAAGCGGAATTTCAGGTACGCAAAACGCGCCGCCAGCGCCAGCGCTGTGCGTCCCTGCGGGAACTCTTGGCGAGGCCGCAGTCGCACTGGTGCGCTTCGGCGTCGCTGCCGTCGAAGGCGGACAGGCCATCAGGCTCGATGACACACGCTGGCTTCTGGCGCTGGATACCGCCACGGCCGCGTCGCGCTGGCAGCAGCTGGCGGCTGCGGCCAAGCCGGTGGGTCTGGCGGCTTGGCAGTGGCTGGAAATCGCAGCCGGGCAGCCGCGTGTCGTTGCGGCCACCCAAGAGGCTTTTGTGCCGCAGATGCTGAACATGGAACTGCCTGCCGTGGCGGGCGTGAGTTTCACCAAGGGCTGCTATCCGGGACAGGAAATCGTCGCCCGCACGCAGTATTTGGGCAAGATCAAGCGGCGTACCTACCGCGCCCGACTCGCCACTGCCGTGGTTCCCGGTGCCCATGTCTATGCGCCGGAAACCGGCGACCAGCATTGCGGAGCGATAGTCAGCGTGGCGCCCTCCCCGGCCGGCGGCTTCGAGTGTCTGGTCTGCGTCCAAATCGGCGCTGTGGAAGCCGGCGAAGTACACGTCGGCGCCCTCGACGGCGAGCGCCTGGAGTTTCTGCAGCTACCTTACGAGATTGGCTGAGTGGCGCGATGTGCCTGATTCTCGTCGCCTGGCGGGTCCGTCCCGAATACCCGCTGGTGGTGGCCGCCAATCGCGATGAGTTCTTCGCCCGCCCGACCGCAGCGGCCGCTTTCTGGAAAGACACGCCGCAGGTGCTGGCCGGGCGCGATCTCGAAGCCGGCGGCACCTGGATGGGCGTCACGCGTACCGGGCGCTTCGCGGCGCTGACCAATTACCGCGATCCGGCGCAGAACCGCAACGGCGCACCGTCCCGCGGCAAGCTGGTGGCGGACTTCCTCACCGGCAGCGAAACGCCGCAAGCCTACCTTGAACGCATCGATGCCTACGGCAGCCAGTGCAACGGCTACAACCTGCTGGTAAGCGATGGCGCAACACTGTGGTGGTCGTCGAACATGGGCGGCAAGCCGCGCCCGCTGCCGGCGGGCGTGTATGGCGTATCCAATCATCTGCTCGACACACCCTGGCCGAAAGTCGGTGCCGGCAAGACGGCGCTGGCACAGGCACTGGACGGCCTGCCGGCCGATGAGGCTCTGTTTCGCCTGCTCCAGGACGATGGCATTCATCCCGATGAGTATCTGCCGCAGACCGGGGTTCCGCTCGATTGGGAGCGCCTGCTGTCCTCGGCCTTTGTCAAATCGCTTGGGTACGGCACACGCGGCTCCACGGTGTTGTGCGTCGGGCAGGACGGCTGGACCAGCTTCGACGAACAGACCTGGCTGCCGGGGGCGAAGCGCGGCGAGCGGTTGCGCTATCGCCTTAGATTGAACGCACCATGGTCCGGTGCGGAATCCCTGATTCCATGAACTCCGGTCCTTCCTCGACAAAACCGAAGCGCCGGTAGAAGCCGCTGGCCTGCGTCTGCGCGTGCAGCGCCAGATGACCGTGGCCCTGCAGACGGGCTTCTTCCAGCAGTCTTTCCAATAGCGCACGGCCGACGCCTTTGCCGCGCCAGTCTGCCAGCACCGCCATGCGTCCGATGTGACCATCCGGCAGGAGACGCCCGGTGCCGATTGCATCGCCGTCGCTGTCGCGTGCGATGACGTGCCGACTGACGGCATCGTGCTCGTCCCACTCGATGTCCCGCGGGACCTTCTGTTCGTCGACAAACACGGCGTCGCGCACCTGGCGCGCCTGCTCCATGAGTTCGTTCCATGACCCCGCCTCGACGCCGAATTCGACAATCTCAACCTCGGTTTGAACCGGTACCAGATCGAACAATTCGATGATGTCGCTGTTGCGCATGCGCACGCACCCATGCGAATCCGGTGTTCCCATTGGCGCTGAATCCGGACATCCGTGCAGATAGATGTATCGACGCATGCTGTCGACCTCACCCAGCCGGTTGCGTCCCGGCTCCTTGCCCGACAGCCAGAGGATGCGCGTCAGTACCCAGTCGCGCTCCGGAAACTGCTCTGCGAGTTCCGGAGACCATACTTCGCCAGTGGGGCGCCGACCCACGAAGACTGCATTAGCCGTCTCGCCGGCGCCGACTTTTGCCCGAATGATGTGTCGGCCACGCGGAGTGCAAAAGCTGCCGTTCTGCTCCCCTGCCCCGTTGCCGGCCGTCGATACCGGATAGCGCGCCAGCAAGGCCCCTCGCTCGTCATGCAGTTCCAGCGATTGTTGCGGCAGACTGATGCGGATGTACATCGACACGATGAAGTTCAGGCGACCAGCGTGCGCCCGCGACGCGCGCCGAAAAAACTCGAAAGCAGGCTGCCGCACTCCTCCGCCAGCACGCCACCGACAATGGTGGTGTGGTGGTTGAGGCGCGACTCCGCGAACAGGTCGATGATGCTGCCGGCGGCACCGGTCTTCGGGTCGCGTGCGCCGAATACGACGCGGTCCATGCGAGCATGCATGATCGCACCGGCACACATGGCGCAGGGCTCCAGCGTGACGTACAGGGTGCAGCCCGGCAGACGGTAGTTGCCCAGGTGCGTCGCCGCATCGCGCAGGGCCATGACTTCGGCATGGGCTGTCGGGTCGTGGCGGCCGACCGGCTGGTTGAAGCCGCGACCGACCACTTCCCCGCCCCAGACGATCAGCGCACCCACCGGAACCTCCCCGGCGGCACCTGCCTCGCGTGCCAGATCCAGCGCCAGCCCCATGAATTCGCTATCGTCCATGGGGCTGATTATGGCATTGCCACCGCCTTCCACTGGGTTTGCCGTGGCGAGACCTGCTCTAGGCGTTCTTGGTGACCGCGCCGCCCGCTTCCAGCAGTTGCGCCTGCGCCGCAGCGAGTCGTGCGATCGGCACGCGCGGTCCCGAACAGGAAACGTAGGTGAGCCCGATGCCGTGGCAAAACTGGATCGAGGCCGGGTGGCCGCCATGCTCGCCGCAGATGCCTATCTTCAAGTCTGGGCGCGTCTTGCGACCTTCGGTGACCGCATGCTTCATCAACTCGCCGACACCCTTCTGATCCAGAACCTCGAACGGGTTGTCCTGCAAGATTCCCGCTTCGATATAGGCCGGCAGGAACTTGTTCTCGGCATCTTCGCGGCTGAAGGAGAACGTGGCTTGCGTCAGGTCGTTGGTGCCGAAGGAGAAGAACTCGGCGTCTTCGGCCATGCGTCCGGCGCGCAGGCAGGCGCGCACCACTTCCAGCATGCTGCCGAACTTGATGTCCACCTTGATGCCGTGGGTCAGTTCGACGACCTTGTGCAGGCGTTTCACGTAGCTGTGAATGCGGCACAACTCCTCGACCGTCGCCACCTGCGGCACCATGATTTCGGGATGGACCTCAGTCCCCTCCTTGGCGCACAGGGCGGCAGCTTCCAGAATCGCCTGGATCTGCATCATGTAGATCTCGGGATAAGTGATGCCGAGGCGCACGCCGCGATGGCCTAGCATGGGGTTGACCTCGGACAGCGCGCGGACCTTCTTGAGGATCTTTTCCTTCTTGTGGATCGCGTCCACTTCGAGATGGCCATCCTTGAACTCTTTCATACCCAGCGACAACCTGCCGAGGCCGTCCGAGTATTGCTGATACAGGCGCGGGCTGAGGAGCTTGAGGGTTTCCGGCAGTTCTTCCATTGCATTGATCGAATCGCGCATATGGTGCAAATGGGCAATCTCCAGCTCCAGTTGCGCCGCCGTCGGCAGGAACTCGTGCATCGGCGGGTCGAGCAGGCGCACCGTCACCGGGAGGCCCTTCATCGCCTTGAAGATGCCCTTGAAGTCGGCACGCTGGATCGGCAGCAGCCGATCCAGCGCCGCCTGGCGCTCCTCGACGGTTTCGGCGAGGATCATCTCCTGCACGATGGGCAGGCGATCGGAGCTGTTGAACATGCGCTCGGTGCGGCACAAGCCGATCCCCATGGCGCCGAACTTCCGCGCGCGCGCAGCGTCGTCCGGTGTATCGGCGTTGGCCATCACCTTGAGTCGTGCGACGTCGTCGGCCCAGCTCAGGAGGGTTTCCATGTCTTCCGAAAATTCCGCTTCCACGGTGGGGACTTCACCCGCGTAGACGTTGCCGTTGCTGCCGTCGATGGTGATGACGTCACCTTCGTGCAAGGTGGTCTCTCCGATCGTGGCGCGACGCGCAGTGTCATTGATGACGATGGCCTCGCAACCCGAAACGCATGGTTTGCCCATGCCGCGGGCAACCACGGCAGCATGCGAGGTCTTGCCACCGCGGCTGGTCAGGATGCCTTGTGCCTGGAAGAAGCCGTGAATGTCTTCCGGCTTGGTCTCCTCGCGCACCAGGATAATGCGTTCGCCGGCCTTGCCGCGCTCTTCCGCGGTGTCCGCATCGAACACGATCTTGCCCGAGGCAGCACCGGGGGACGCCGGCAGGCCGGTCGCCAGCGGCTTGCCCTTGAAATCGGCGACGAGTTGGGGCGCCAGCATTTGTTCCAGCAAGGTCGGATCGATCCGCATCAGGGCTTTCTCGCGGGTGATCAGCCCGTCCCGGTACATTTCGACCGAAGTGCGCAACATGGCGCGCGCATTCATCTTGCCGTTGCGAGTTTGCAGGCAGTAGAGGCGGCCTTTCTCGATGGTGAATTCGAAGTCCTGCACTTCCGCGTAGTGGCCTTCAAGGCGCGCGTGGAGTTCCTGCAACTGCCGGTAGATTTCAGGCATTTCCTGTTCCATCTCGGCAATCGGCTTCGGCGTGCGAATGCCGGCTACCACATCCTCACCCTGGGCATTGACCAGGTATTCGCCGTAGATGATGTTCTCGCCGGTGCCGGGGTTGCGTGTGAAGCCGACGCCGGTGCCGGAATCGGCGCCCATATTGCCGAACACCATGGTCACCACATTGACGGCAGTGCCGCTGGCCATCTCCTTGGTGATTTTGAACTGTTTGCGATAGTCGATCGCCCGCTTGCCATTCCAGGAGCGGAATACCGCACCGATGGCTATTTCCAGTTGCTGGTAGGGATCTTCCGGGAAAGGCTTGCCGGTATGGCGCTGGACGATGTCGAGAAACTCGGTAGCCAACTCGGCCAGGTGTTCGGCTTTCAGATCGACGTCCTGGCCGGCGCCGTAGCGGGCCTTGATCAGCGCCATCGCCGCATCGAAGTGCTCGTCGCCGATGCCGAGGGCGATCTTGCCGAAAAGCTGGATGAAGCGGCGCCAGGCGTCGTAACCGAAACGCGGGTTACCGGTCTGGGCGATCAGGCCTTTGAGCGTGGTCGGGTTGAGGCCGAGATTGAGAACAGTGTCCATCATGCCTGGCATCGACATGGAGGAACCCGAACGCACCGAAACCAGCAGTGGGTTGTCGGCGCCACCAAAGGCCTTGCCGGTCTTCTTCTCCAGCGCTTTCATGTGCGCCAGCGTCTGTTCCAGCGCACCATCGGGCAGGCGATCCTTTTCCAGGAACGCGAGGCATGCATCCGTGGTAATGACAAAGCCGGGCGGCACATTGAGCCCGATCTGTGTCATTTCGCACAAATTTGCACCTTTGCCGCCGAGCAGCATCTTGTTCTTGCCGTCGCCATCCTCGAAAGCAAACACCCATTGCCGTTTCATCACTGCTTCTCCTTGTTGTCGTACCACCGGATTGTCGCTATGCACAAAATATAACTTTATCGCTTCTTATGGGCTAATTCCACAAAATCGCTGGATTGAGAACTGTGCTTTTTTATCCGCGAGAATTCCATCGCGGCAAAATATGCGCTAAATTGCATACAGTTCATTGAATTACATTGAACCAGACCGGACGAAGAATCCGTCATCGATATTGGCGAAGCTGCATATTGTCGCCGACTCATGACTTGAATTCCACTCTTCTGCAATAGGTATTTCTGATTTCAGATCGACATGGATATCGTCAGACAAAAACAGATCAGAGAATGGACCTTGCTCGGACTGGTCGGCGCCATGGCGCTGGTCGCCAATCTTCCCCACCATGTACTCGACAGGATAGGAGTGGAAACGGGCCTGTTGATGGCCATGTTGGGCATGATGGTGGTGCTGGCCCTGTTTCTCTATGTACGGTTCTTCTTCTTTCTGCTGTATGCCCTGCTTGCGGTAGGCGCCAATCTGCCGGAACAGTGGGCCGATTCCTTTGGCATAAGCAAGACGCCGCTGCTGGCAGCACTGGTCGCCATGGTGGTGCTGTCTTTGGTGAACTACAGCGCCAAAGCCTTGCCATCCGGACTGGAACCGAAAAAGCGCAAACAGAATCCCGAAGCAACCCGAGTTCTGCTCAACGCAATCGAGCGTGGCAATCTTCCCTACATCAAGACCCTGCTGACCATGGATTTCGATCTCGACACCACCGATGATCAAGGCATGTCGCCATTGATGCGCGCCGCTCAGCATGGCCAGTTCAAGGTGGTCCAGATGCTCATCAAACGGAGAGCGTCGCCCTTCCTGGTCGGGCCATCCGGCAAAGCTTCCGAGGTGGCGCTGCAGAATAACTTCCCGGCCGTCAACGAATTCCTGAAGAAAGTCGAAGAAGTTCAGGCAACCGAAGCGGCGAAACGGGCTGCGCCTTTTCCCAACACGGACTCGGCGGTCGTTGCCTAGACCCTGCTGTTCCCCGGCATCAGTGCCCTGTAGATCGTCCGGCGGGATCACTCCCACTCAATAGTCGCTGGCGGCTTGCCCGAGATGTCGTAGACCACGCGGTTGATGCCGCGCACTTCGTTGATGATACGGTTGGAAACGCGGCCCAGTAGTTCGTGGGGGAGCTCCGCCCATTTGGCGGTCATGAAGTCAGAGGTCTGCACGGCACGCAGGGCCACCACGTAGTCGTAGGTGCGACCATCGCCCATGACGCCGACGCTTTTCACCGGCAGGAACACCGCAAAAGCCTGGCTGGTCTTGTCATACCAGTCTGCCGCTCGCAGTTCGTCGATGAATATCGCATCGGCGCGACGCAGAAGTTCGGCAAAATCCTCTTTCACTTCGCCGAGAATGCGCACGCCGAGACCTGGACCGGGGAAGGGATGGCGATAGACCATCTCGTGCGGCAGACCCAGCGCCACGCCGAACTCGCGCACTTCGTCCTTGAACAGTTCGCGCAAGGGTTCCAGCAGCTTGAGGTTCAGCGTCTCGGGCAGGCCACCGACGTTGTGGTGGCTCTTGATCGCATGCGCCTTCTTGGTCTTGCCTCCGGCCGATTCGATCACGTCGGGATAGATGGTGCCCTGCGCCAGCCAGCGTGCGTTGGGTAATTTCTGCGCTTCGGCCTGAAACACCTCGACAAACTCGCGGCCGATGATCTTGCGCTTCTGTTCCGGATCGCTGACACCTTTCAGGTGCCCCATGAACTGGTTCGCGGCATCGACATGGATCACCTTGACGCCCAGGTTGCGGGCGAAGGTGTCCATCACCTGCACCCCTTCATTGAGCCGCAACAGTCCGTTATCGACGAAGACACAGGTCAGCTGATCGCCAATGGCGCGATGCAGGAGGGCCGCGACGACGGAAGAGTCGACGCCGCCGGACAGGCCGAGAATCACCTCTTCCTTGCCCACCTGGGCACGCACCTTGTCGATCGCCTCCTCGACATAGTTGGGCATGTTCCAGTCGCCGCGGCAGCCGCAGATTTCGCGCACGAAACGGGCATAGATCTCGCGACCCTTGAGGGTGTGAGTGACTTCCGGATGGAATTGCACGGCATAGAAGCCGCGCGCCTCGTCGGCCATCGCGGCAATCGGCGTGGACTCGTTGCTGCCGATGACCTTGAAGCCGGGTGGCAGTTGCGTCACCTTGTCGCCATGGCTCATCCAGACCTCGAGCAGGCCATGGCCCTCGGCGTTGACGCGATCCTGGATACCGTTGAACAGCTTGGAATGCCCGCGTGCGCGCATCTCGGCATAGCCGAATTCGCGCTTGTGGCTGCTTTCGACCTTGCCGCCGAGCTGTGCGGCCATGGTCTGCATGCCGTAGCAGATGCCCAGCACCGGCACGCCGAGCTTGAAAACGATATCGGGCGCCTTCCATTCTTCGGCCTCGTAGACCGAGTTCGGCCCCCCGGAAAGAATGATCCCCTGCGGATTGAAGTCGCGAATGAAATCCTCCGAGACATCGAAGGGATGCAATTCGCAATACACCTGCTGCTCGCGTACGCGGCGGGCGATCAGCTGCGCGACCTGGGAACCGAAGTCGAGGATGAGGATTTTCTGGTGGGCCATGATGGACGTCTCGAAAAAAATGGGGACAAGAAATACAAAAGGCGGCTCAGAAACCTGTCTGAACCGCCGTGCCGCCCTTGTTCAAACCAGCAGGATCAGTCGATATGGTAGTTCGGTGCTTCCTTGGTGATCTGCACATCGTGCACGTGCGATTCACGAATGCCGGCCGAAGTGATTTCGACAAACTCGGCCTTGGCCCGCATCTCGTCGATCGTGGCGCAGCCGACGTAACCCATGGAGGAGCGCAGGCCGCCCATCAACTGGTGGATCACGGCGATGACCGGACCCTTGTACGGGACGCGGCCTTCGATGCCTTCCGGCACCAGCTTTTCGACATTGGCGTCGGAATCCTGGAAGTAGCGGTCCGCTGCGCCATCTTTCATCGCGCCGAGGCTGCCCATGCCGCGGTAGGCCTTGTAGGAGCGCCCCTGATACAGCACGGTTTCACCCGGCGCTTCCTCGGTGCCGGCGAACAGGCCGCCCAGCATTACTGCGTTGGCGCCGGCGGCGATGGCCTTCGAGATGTCGCCCGAGAAACGAATGCCGCCGTCGGCGATCAGCGGCACGCCGCTGGCGGCCAGCGCATTGGCGACCATGTCCACCGCGGTGATCTGCGGCACGCCGACGCCGGCGACGATACGTGTGGTGCAGATCGACCCGGGGCCGATGCCCACTTTGACGCCATCGGCACCGTGATCGACCAGCGCCTTCGCGGCAGTCGCCGTGGCGATGTTGCCGCCGATCACTTCCACCTGCGGGAAATTCTTTTTGACCCACTGCACGCGCTTCAGCACGCCTTCCGAATGACCGTGGGCGGTATCCACCACGATCACATCGACGCCGGCTTCGGCCAGCAGTTCCGCGCGTTCCTCGGTGCCTTCACCGACGCCGATGGCGGCGCCGACGCGCAAATGGCCTTGCTCGTCCTTGCAGGCAAAGGGATGTTCGCTGGACTTGAGAATGTCCTTGACGGTTACCAGGCCGCGCAACTGGAAGGCGGCATTGACCACCAGTACACGTTCCAGGCGGTGCTTGTGCATCAGGACCTTGGCCTCCTCGGGGGAACTTCCTTCCATGACCGTGATCAGCCGCTCGCGGGGAGTCATGATGGCGCGGACCGCCTGATCGAGGTTGGTCTCGAAACGCGTGTCACGGTTGGTGACGATGCCCACCACGACTCCGTTATCCACCACCGGCAGGCCTGAAATCCGATAGGCCCGCGTCAGTGCCAGCACTTCACGCACGGTCATGGTGGGCGGAACGGTGATCGGGTCTTTCAGCACGCCGGACTCGAAACGCTTGACCTTGGCCACTTCGGCCGCCTGGGCCTGGGGGTTCAGGTTCTTGTGCACGATGCCGATGCCGCCTTCCTGCGCCAGGGCGATTGCCAGACGCGCTTCCGTCACCGTATCCATGGCGGCGGAGATGAGCGGCAGGTTGAGCTGAATCTTGCGGGTGAGACGGGTTGCGAGGCTGACGTCGCGGGGCAGGATCGCCGAGTGGGCGGGAACCAGGAGGACGTCGTCAAACGTCAGCGCCTTCTGGAGGAGTCGCATAATAAAATTCCTTCGTGCCAAAAACGCATTATACGCGAGACGAAATCATCGTCCCGCCTGACCTCGAAGGAATTCCGACCCGGCCGCCGACTTCCAGGGCAGCTACTCGCCTTCGCCACTGCCCTTTTTCATCGCTTTCCCCTCGGCAGCGCGCTGTTTGCGCACTTCCTTGGGATCGGCGATCAGCGGCCGGTAGATTTCCACCCGGTCGCGGTCGCGCAAGGCGGTATCGATCTTGGCCAGTTTGGCGTAGATGCCGAGCTTGTTTTTGGTCAGATCGATTTCGGGATGCTTGGCCAGCAGGCCCGAGGCTTCGATCGCCTGCCCTGCCGTGCTGCCCTCCGGCAAGCTGATGCCGATCACTTCCTGGCGTTCCGGCGTGGCATATACGACCTCGACGTGGATGGTTTCAGCCATAGATCTTCTGGGCCCGTTTGACAAAGGATTCGACGAAGGTGTTGGCGATGTGGTTGAACACCGGGCCGAGCACCTTTTCCAGCAACTGGCTGGAAAACTCGTAGTGAAGCCGGAATTCTACCTTGCAGGCGGTCTCGCCCAGAGGCGTGAACCGCCAGTGGCCATCCATGTGGGCGAAGGGGCCGTCGGTCAGGCGGATATCCATCAGGCGCGGCTCTTCCTTGATATTTTCGGTCGAGAAGTGCGATTTGAGCCCGTGGTAGTTGATGTGCAGCGTCGCCGCGGTGCGCGTCGCCGTGCGCTCGTTCAATTCCGTGCCGCCGCACCACGGCAGAAACTGCGGATAGTCCTCGACCCGATCCACCAGACCGAACATCTGTGCCGGTGTACGTTCGATCAATACGGATTTTTCGACCAGAGCCATTCAGTGGGTGCCGCAAAGGGTGTGTCGACAGGGTGCAGTAGAATGCCGCATTTTATCGCGCCGCACCATGAGCATCGCCGACAACAAGAAGGCATTCCACGATTACTTCATTGAAGAGCGCTACGAGGTCGGTCTGGTCCTCGAAGGCTGGGAAGTGAAAGCAATCCGGGCCGGGCGCGCACAGATCAAGGAAGCCTACGTGGTGCTCAAGCGCGGCGAGGTATTCCTCATCGGCGCCCACATTACGCCCCTGCTTTCGGCCTCGACCCACGTTCATCCCGATCCGGTACGCACGCGCAAGCTGCTGCTGCATGCGGAGGAAATCAGCAAGCTGATCGGCAAGGTGGAGCGCGCCGGCTACACACTCGTGCCGCTCGACCTGCATTACAGTAAGGGCCGCGTCAAGCTGTCGGTCGGCCTCGCCAAAGGCAAGAAGCAGCACGACAAGCGCGATGCCGAGAAGGATCGCGACTGGGTTCGCGAGAAGGCGCGCGTGATGCGCGACCGGCGCGGCTGAAGCAGCGCCTCCACCGGCGCCCGCAGATGACCCCCATTACCCTGATCTGGCTGGTGACCGGCTGCCTGATGCTGCAGCCCCTGTCGACCGACCTCTACCTGGCGTCGCTGCCGAGCATGGCGACCGACTTCGGCGTCACCCCGGCAGCCGTTCAGAACACGCTTTCCCTGTTCGTGATCGGATTCGGCTCGGCGCAACTCGTCAGCGGCCCGCTGTCCGACCGCTACGGCAGACGCCCGGTACTGATCGGCGGCCTGACCCTGTATCTGCTCTCCAGCATCGCCTGCGCATTGGCACCCGGTCTCGGCTGGCTGGTCGTGGCGCGTTTCGTGCAGGCGATCGGTTGCTGTACCGGAGTCGTGGTGGCGCGCGCCATCATCCGCGATGCCCATTCGGCTGCCGATGGAGCGCGCGTGCTGGCCAAGGCCAGTTCGCTGCTCTCATTGGCGGCGATCAGCGGACCGATACTCGGAAGCTACCTGCAGGTGGCCTTCGGCTGGCGTGCCGCATTTGTCGCCCTTGCATTGGCGGGCTCCGCAATGTGGATCGCCACCTTGCTCCGGCTGAAGGAATCGAACAGCCAGCCCAACCCGGAGGCAATGCGCCTTGGCGTCCTCGCCGGCACCTACAGCGCCGTCATCAGGACCCCCGCATTCTGGGCCTATGCCCTGCCCGGCGCGCTCTCCTACGCCTCGATCTTTGTTTTCATATCCGGCACTCCCTTCGTGCTTATCCGTATCCTTGGGGTCGCAACGGAGTACTACGGATATCTCTTCGCGTTCGGGGTTTGCGGCTATCTGAACGGAGCCCTGATTTGTCGCCGCCTGCTGGGCACGATCGGGATCCAGAGAGTCCTGAGGCTGGGTACTGCGATAGGGCTGGCGGGTGGCCTGGGCTTCCTCGCCTTCGCAATTGCCGGTGTGCAGCACTGGCTTCTGGTGGTGATCGCGCTTTTTGTCGTGATGACCGCCCACGGCATCAACATTCCCTGCACGCAGGCCGGCTCCCTGGCCCCGTTTCCAGAACAGGCAGGCGCGGCAGCCGGACTGTTCGGCTGCGTCATGATGCTGGTTGCCCTGGGGGCCGGAATCTGGGTAGGCAGCAGCCACGACGGGACCTTGCTGCCGCTGGCAACGATCAGCGCCACGGTGTCCGTCATGCTGTTCGCGAGCACACGGCTTCTCGCAAGGCACGGCAAGGGCGACTAAAGAGTCAAGCCTTCGGGGGTCGAACCCCGCACGCCAGCCCGGAACAAGCCCCTCGGTTCCCACCTCCGGGAACGTTACATAAGCAAGCGCGATAGTGATCCCCAAAAGCAGTATTGGACGCCGCACGGGGTACTGACGATCATGCACGAACTACCCGCTACCTCTTCCTTGGTCTGATGGCTGGAGGGGCGGAATGTTGCAGGTCGGAATACGCGGCGTGCTTTTCGAATTCAAAGCCGAGCAATTGCAGAGGTGCGGCGGGCGGCAGATGTCGCTCGACACAAGGCCAACCCTGCAGTTCTCGGCCTTAAACAAAGAGGAGTGGATTCAACAATGAAGCTGGTCACATTCGTTGCAGAAGGCAAGCAGTTGGTCGGGGCGCTGGACGGGAACGATGTCGTGGTTATCGACATTCCCGACATGCGTTCCCTGTTCGCGCTCGGAACACCCGTCCAGGAGTACGCCGAAAAGCTCAAGACGACCCGGCGCTATCCGCTCGCCAGCGTTCAGCTCAAGGCCCCCATCATTCCGAAGAAATTCTTCCATACCGCCGGCAACTATGCCGAGCACGCGCAGGAAGGCGACCGCGCAAACTGGGTGGCGGCAATCAAGCCGTGGATCGTGTTCTTCCAGAATGTCGATGCGATCATCGGCCCGGACGCACCTGTGATCTATCCCGAGCACTTGACCAAGCAACTCGACTACGAACTCGAACTGTCGATCGTCATCGCAAAGCCGGGCAAACACATCAGCATCGCAGAAGCCAAGGATTACATCGGCGGCTACGTCATTTTCAACGACATCACGGCGCGCGACATTCAGCGCCGCGAAATGCAGTCGGCCAACTTCTGCTTCAGCAAGTCGATCGACACCTTCTGCCCAGTGGGACCCTGGATCGTCACGGCGGATGAAATTCCCGATCCCTACAACCTTGATCTCGAACTGCGGGTCAACGGCGAGAAACGCCAGATCTCCAACACCAGCCACATGTCGGTGACCATTCCACAGATCATCTCCAAGTTTTCGCCTGCCGGATACTCCGCTGGCGACATCATTTCGACCGGCACGGTATCCGGCGTCGCCGCATTCAGCGCCGATCCGGAAGCCTGGTTCCTCAAGCCCGGTGACCTGATCGAAGCCGAGATCGAAAAGATCGGCGTGCTGCGCAACCGGGTGATCTCATGGAAAGAGGCGTACGGCGTCGATGCCCCGGAATTCGTGGGATTCTGATGCCATGACTATTGACCGAACGAAGGTATGGACCGGCACGCTGAATGAAGTGGCGCTGGCAGGCCGGCCGAAAGCCAAGGTAGGCTTTTACGACACCACGCTGCGCGATGGCGAACAGTCGACCGGAGTCATGTTCGATCCTGAGCAGAAGCTGGAAATCGCCCGCATGGTCGATCATCTCGGCGTCGGCCGGATCGAAGCCGGTTTCCCCCGGGTTTCGGAGGATGATCGGGAGGCAATCAAGCTGATCCTTGCCGCCAAATTGAAGGCGGAGATCTGGGGTTTCGCGCGGGCCATGCCCGAGGATGTGGCGGCCGTTGCGGACCTCGATCTGCGCCACAGCGTCATCGAGGCACCGATCTCGAACCAGAAGCTCAAGGCACTGGGCGTGTCCAGGGAGTCGGTCCTCGAGCGGATCAAGAACTCGGTCGAGTTCGGCGTCAAGCAGGGCATCCATGTCGCCTTCTTCGGCGTGGATTCGACCCGGGCAGACCTCGACTTTTTCGAGCGCGTGTACAAGACCGCCCGCGATGCCGGTGCCGCTGAGTTCGTGATCGTCGATACGCTGGCGATCGCCACTCCCGAAGCGGTGTCCTACCTAATTGGCAAGGCCCGCAGCTGGCTGGGACAGGATGCCATCATCCACTGGCATGGGCACAACGACTTCGGTCTGGGAACTGCCGATGCGATCGCCGCAGTCGGAGCCGGTGCCCGCTGGGTTCAAGGCACCATCGACGGCATCGGGGAACGCGCCGGCAATGCCAATCTCCCAGAGATTGCATTTGCGCTCGAACTGCTCTACCAGGTCGACACGGGTTTCCACTTCGACCGTGTACGCGAGACATCCAAGCGGCTGCGCGAAATCGCCGGCTACCAGGTCGAGCCGTGGAAATCGGTGGTGGGTGAAACGCTCTTCGTCCGGGAGACCGGAGCGGTGGCGGCTCAATTCCACATTCCCGAGGCCATCGAGCCCTATTCATCCGATCTGGTCAATACGCCGCGGAACATCGTTCTCGGCAAGAAGAGTGGGCTCGCGTCGATCAAGATCAAGTGCGAGCAACTGGGTTTGAATGTTGCGGAAGACCGCTTCCCCGCGCTGCTTGCGGAGATCAAGAAACTGGCAATCAGCAAGAGGCGACTGGTGACCGACGAGGAATTCGGCAGCCTGGTCGGCACGATGTCGGCAGCCGCCTAGCACGGGCTATTCAGGCTCCTGGCAGCTGCCGGTTTGCCTCACCCATTGAAACGAACAACAGGGATCAACATGAATAACGGACGATTTCAAGACAAGGTGGTTTTCGTAACAGGTTCCGGACGCGGCTTCGGGGCGGTGCTGGCCAACGCCTTCGCTAGGGAAGGCGCGAACCTGATCATCCATTACAACAGCTCTGCCGGCGGTGCCGAAGAGGTCGCAAAAGCCGTGCGCGCACTGGGCCGCAAGGCGCTGGTGGTACAGGCCGACATCTCGAGTCTGGCCGATGTACAGCGCATCACCAACGCAGCGTTCGCCGAATTCGGCAAGGTCGACGTGCTGGTCAACAATGTCGGAGACATGGCGCTCGAGCAGACATCCTGGCGCCAGATGGACGAGAAGGCCGTCGATCACATGCTGGCCGTGGACATCAAGGGCACCATGTTCATGATCCATGAAGTCGGATCGCGCATGATGGAGCTCGGCGGCGGCTCGATCGTCAACATCGGTTCGCAGGTCGTCATCGCGGGCAGCCCCCGCGCTCCGCAATACGCGGCAGCCAAGTACGGCGTCATCGGATTGACGAAGTCCTACGCGCGTGCGCTGGCACCCAGCGTGCGAGTCAATACACTCGGCGCGGCCTTCATGGAAACCGAAGCACTGAAGAACCGGGAGGACTGGAAGAACGGCCGGCGCGAGGAAGTTCTGCGCCAGACGCCCCTCGGACGCATTGCGACCCCGGAGGACATGGTCGGGCCCACGCTATTCCTGGCCAGCGAGGAATCGCGCCACATGACCGGCCAGTTCATGTTGTGCAACGGCGGACTGGCGATGGTCGGCGCTTGAACGCTGTGACGGCCGCGACAGAGCAGAGCAAGTCCGGAATCAGGCGCCAGGGAGCACGTGGTGAGCGATAAACTCAAGCTGGACTTGCGCGAACACGTGCTGCTTCTGACTCTCGACGATCCGGCGACACGCAACGCGCTCAATGGCGACGACCTCTATTCGGCGTTCGAAGCAGTCACGGAGCGCTGCAATTCGGACCTCGACATCCGGGCCGTCGTGTTGACCGGTGAGGGACCCGCATTCAGCTCCGGCGGCAACGTCCGGGACATGCGCGACAAGAAAGGAATGTTCGGCGGCGAGCCGCACGAGATCGCCGAACAGTATCGCCGGGGAATCCAGCGCATTCCGCGCGCACTCATGAATCTCGACGTACCGCTGATCGCTGCGGTCAACGGTCCGGCAATCGGGGCAGGCTGCGATCTGGCCTGCATGTGCGACATGCGGATCGCTTCCACCCGGGCCACCTTTGCCGAGAGTTTCGTCAGGGTCGGCATCGTGGCCGGCGACGGGGGCTCGTGGCTGTTGCCCCGAATCGTAGGCTATGCGCGCGCCGCGGAAATGGCCTTCACCGGCGAGGCCGTGGATGCAAAGCAGGCATTCAACATCGGGCTCGTCTCGAAGGTCGTTCCCCACGAAAAGCTCATGGAATCCGCGCTCGACCTCGCCTTGCGCATAGCCGCCAACCCGCCGCACGTCCTGCGTTGGACCAAACGGCTGCTGAAGGAGTCGCAACACGAACGGCTCGACACGATCCTCGGCATGGCCGCGACCTACCAGGCGCTCGCGCATCAGACTGCGGACCATGCGGAAGCCGTCGCGGCGATGCTCGACAAAAGAAAACCGACATTCTCGGGGCGATAGATGACCACTGATGCTGCGTCAGCACTGGTGCTGCAGGAACGACCCGCCGATGGCGTGGTGCTGCTGCGCATCAACCGTCCGCAGGTACGCAATGCCCTGAATCTGGCACTGCGCCGCGAAATTGCAGCGCAATTTCGGGATCTCGGCTTGCAGGACGATGTTCGCTGTATCGTGCTGACGGGCAACGAAAAGGCGTTCTGTGCCGGCGCCGATCTCAATGAGTATGTTGTCGCGACGCCCACCGAGATCATTAGCCGCAATATGCACCTGCTGTGGGACGCCGTCGCGGACTGCCCAAAACCCGTGATCGCCGCTGTAAATGGCTACGCCCTGGGGGGCGGATGCGAACTTGCCATGCATGCTGATATCATCATTGCCGGCGAGTCCGCGACATTCGGCCAGCCCGAAGTCCGCGTCGGACTGATCCCGGGCGGTGGAGCGACCCAGCGCCTGACCCGGGCCGTGGGCAAGTTTGTGGCAATGAAGCTGTTGCTGACCGGCGAGCCTTTCAGCGCCGAAGCCGCGTTTGCCAGTGGCCTTGTCAGCAGTGTTGTCGCCGATGATCAAGTGCTGCCGGAGGCACTGAGGCTGGCCGTCGAGATCGCCGGCTTGCCGACTTTCGCGATACGGCAGATCAAGGAACTGGTACTGGAAAGCATGAACGGGACGCTGGCCGCAGGCCTGCGCCAGGAGCGCAAGGCGTTTCAATTGATGTTCAGCACCGCAGAGAAAACCGAAAGGATGCGCAAGTTTCTGGAAAAAAGGCCGCAGAGGAATTCGAGCAACCAACCATCACCAAACCACCAGGAGGATAAAAAACCATGAAACGTTTCCAAGCTTTTTACTCGGCCGCGCTTGTCACGCTCGGCAGCATCGCGCTGCTCGCGAGCACGCCGGCGAGTGCCCAGGCCCAGACTTTCGAGCTGAAGGCCACCCATTTCCTGCCGCCGAATCATTCCTTTCACAAGGAACTGGTGCGCTGGGGTGAAGAACTTTCCAAGAAGTCGAACGGCCGACTCACCATCAAGGTATTCCCCTCCGGCCAGATGGGTCCGACACCGCGGCAATTCGACCTCGTACGCACGGGTGTCGCCGACATCGGCGTAGGCCTTACCGGTGCCACGCCGGGACGCTTCCCGATGACGGAAATCTCGAACCTGCCGTTTGCGGTTACGGACAGTGCGACCGCTTCCAAGGCAATGACGGAACTCGCGCCAAAATACCTCGCCCAGGAGTACACCGGGGTCAAGCTCCTGCAATTCGCAATTACTTCACCGCTCAAGTTCCACATGACGAAGGCGAAGCTGAACACCCTGGCCGATTTCAAGGGCTTGCGCATCCGCTATGCCGGCGAACTGTTTGCGGAATCCATCAAGGCATTCGGCGGCACGCCAGTCGCGGTGCCTCCGGGCGAAGTCGTGGACGCCATGGGCAAGGGTACGGTGGACGGCGCGATGTTCCCGCATGAGGGAGCGCAGAGCTTCCAGGTCGGTACGGTCGCCAAGTTCTCCTACGAACCCGGGATCAACGCCGCCAGCTTCTTCTGGATCATGAATCCGGCCAGTTACGAGAAGCTTCCCGCCGATCTGCGGGCATTGATCGACCAGACCACGGGCCCTGCCAATGCAGAGCGCATCGGCAAGATACTTGACGACGCCGAAGTGGAAGGACGCGCTTACCTCACCAGCAAGGGCGTTCAGGTCGTCACTTTCCCGGACGCCCTGCAGCGCGAGATGAAGGTTGCCGTAAAGCCGATCATCGACACCACGATCGGCAAGCTCGAAGCCAAGGGACAACCTGCACGGCAACTCTACGACGCGCTGCTCAAGAGCGGTACCCACTAAGCAGCCAGCCTGACCGCGCCATCGCCAATTGCGCGATGGCGCGGATTCCATGAGGTGAGATCGCAATGCAAAAAGGCTTTTTGACGGGAACGCTGGTGCGGATTTGTTCCGCATTGTCCGCACTGGCCCTGGTCTTGATGATGTCCGTGACGGTGGTTGACGTCCTGATGGCGAATCTGTTTCGCCATCCGATCGTGGGTGTATTCGACCTGGTCGAGACCACCCTGGTTCTGGTTGTGTTTCTCGGTTTCCCGGCAACATTTCTTGCCAACAGTCACATCGCGGTCGACGTGGTCGATCTGGTCACTTCGCCGGCGACTGTGGCGCGCCTGAAGATCGTCGCCAAGCTTCTGACCTTTGTCTTTCTGACATTTCTCGCCTGGCAAATGATCAATCCGGCCCATGACGCGTTCAAGTTCGGCGAGCGCAAGCAGGAACTCGGACTGCCACTCTACATATTGTGGATTCCGATGATCTTTGGCATCGCGGTTTCCGCCCTGATGGTTCTGCTCTCGCTCTTCGAGCGTGAGCCTTCGTCCGCGACGGACAAGGAGTAATGATGTCTGTCCAAATGATTGGCGCCGTTGGTATGCTGGCGCTCCTGGTGCTGATTTTTCTTCGCGTTCCGGTCGCGATTTGTCTCGGCATCGTCGGGTTTCTCGGTTATGTGGCGCTGGAGGGCTGGGCAAAGGCCACTACGGTCATCGGTGCCGCACCCTTCGACATCGCCTCCGGCTATGCCCTGTCCGTCGTCCCGCTGTTCGTCCTGATGGGTGAATTGGCTTCGGCATCCGGCATGTCGTCGCGGCTGTTTGCGGGAACGAAATCGATGTTCGGCGAGCTGCGCGGCTCGCTCGCTTACGCGACCATCGGTGCCAATGCGGGCTTCGGTGCGGTATGCGGATCGTCGGTCGCATCGGCAGCCACGATGACCCGGATTTGCGTACCGGAAATGCGCCGCAACAATTACGACGACCGGCTCTCGACCGGTTCGGTGGCGGCCGGCGGCACGCTGGGAATCCTGATTCCGCCGTCCCTGATCTTCGTCATCTACGCAGTCATCGCGCAGCAGTCCGTACCACGGCTCTTTGCTGCCGGATTGCTGCCCGGGCTCGTGCTCACGGGCTTGTATATCGCAGCGGCCGCGGTGATGGTGAAGATATTTCCGTCGTGGGCACCGCATGGTGCCAAGGAATCCTGGCCGCAGCGCGTGCGCAACCTGTTGGGCATGTGGGAGTTCGTTCTGCTCTTCGGCGTTTCTGTGGGAGGCATCTACGCAGGCCTGTTCAGCCCCACCGAAGCCGCGGCCGTCGGGGCGTTCATGGCCCTGGTCATAGGAGTCATGGGACGAAAGATCGACCTGAATGCCCTTACGAAATGCTTCTCCGAGACGGTGAAAACCTCGTGCATGCTCTTCATGATCATCGTCTGCGCGATGATCTTCTCCTATTTCGTGGTGCAGGCACAGTTACCCGAAGCATTGATCGGCTGGATCAAGACCATGGGCATGTCCCCGCTCTGGCTCATGGTTACGCTGATCATTACCTACATCGTATTGGGATGCTTCCTCGAAGGCATCGGCCTGGTCCTGATCACGGTACCGGTATTTCTGCCGGTGGTCGTCGCCAGCGGGTACGACCCTGTCTGGTTCGGCGTGCTGGTCGTGGTCGTGGTCGAGATGGGGCTGATTCATCCGCCCGTCGGAATGAATCTCTTCGTCATTCAGGCCCAGGTGCCTGACATTCCCATCCTCTCCATCTACAAGGGCACGCTGCCATTCCTGGTCTCGCCACTGGTCCTGATCCTGCTGCTGCTTGCCTTCCCGGACATTGCGCTGTACCTGCCGCGCGTGCTGTATGGCAAATAGGCCCTGCCAGGACTGCATCATGGCGCGCGGTGCAGGCAGCGCTTCCGGCGGAACTTGAAGCGCCTCCATAGCGACGCCCCATGGCTTCTGTCGTGCTGTTCTTCTCCCCCGGTTCCTGTTCACGGGTAACCTTGGTTGCGCTTGAAGAGACGGGAGTCGACTACACGGTCCAGCGCGTGTTGTTGGCGAATGGCGAGCAACGGAGGCCGGAATTCCGCGCCGTCAATCCGAAAGGCAAGGTTCCGGCCTTGCTGGTCGACAATCGGGTGCTCACCGAAAACGTCGCCATCCTGACATTCCTGGCGCGGCGTCATCCCGAGGCGGGTTTGCTGCCGGCAGCCGATCCGTGGCAGGAAGCGGAAGCACTGTCGCTGTTGAGCTGGTGCGCATCCGGACTGCACCCCTTGGTGACCCGCCTGCGGCTGCCGCAACGATTCTGCGACCTGCCGGGCAGCGCCGACCGCGTCCGCGAACTGGCACGCGAAGAGATGATCGGGCAGTTGAGCGTTGCGGAAGAGCGGTTGTCGCGCCAGCCCTGGATGCTGGGTCAGGCGTGGTCTATCGCAGACACTTACCTGGCGTGGGCCTGGGGGCGCTGTCCCGAGTCGGGCATCGACGCCACGCGGTTTCCGCACCTCTGCCGTCATCACGACAGGACCATGGCGCGACCCGCCGCACAGCGGGCAATCCGACGCGAGGCGACGGGCTGAGGCTTGTTCCCGGAAAAACCTTCAGGCAGAGCTTCCTTGTGCCACCAGGCGAAGGACTTTTGCGAAGCGGGCGGCGATCGGGGACAGTTCCTCGTTCGAGCGCCACATCAGCCCGACAGGCCGCAGCGGGCCGACATCGGTCAATTCCACGGCGCAAATGCGCCCCAGTTCGCGCTCGACCTCGACCAGCCGCGGCGACATGATGGTCACGCAATCGGAACTCATGACAATCGCCTTGATGGCGAGAATCGAGTTGGTGTTGATCGCGCGCGTCGGCCAACCGATGCCTGCCGTGGCAAACATGTTCTCCAGTTGCCTTCTGAATGCGCTACCGCCTGCCGGCAGTACCCATTTGACGCCGTCCAGGTCTTTCAACGACACCGACGACAGGCTGGCCAACGGATGCTCCGCGCGCAGGATCAGCGACCAGTCGGCCAGCAGCAGCGGTTCGGTTTCAACGTCCGGATAGTCGGGGCCCACGCCCAATCGACTGATGACCAGGTCGAGTTCCCTCGACCGGAGCATCGACAGGATCCGGTCATCGAGGTCTTCCACCACCGATACCGAAACATCCGGCGTTTCGCGCAGCAGCACTTCCAATGCAAGGGGAACCAGGCCGACGGCTGTAATCGGTGTGATCCCCAGGGCAAGCAAGCCTTCCAGGCCCAGCGAACGCAGGCGGGTATCCACCTTGGCGCGATCGAGCAGCGACTCCAGCGCCTGCGCGTGAAAAGCCAGCGTCTTGCCGAACTCGGTAAGCCGTGCGCCGTGGCGATCGCGGTCGAGCACACGCACGCCCAAGCCGTGCTCCAGAACGGCAATACTTTGCGACAAGGCCGGTTGCGATACGCGAGTCGCCTCGGCGGCGCCACTGAAGGAACCGTGGCGGGCAACGGCGAGCAGGTCAAGCAATCGGCGCGGATCCAGTCGCATTTTGACTCCTGTGTCGAGATTGGCTGTGTGTTCGAGACTTGCAGGCACCGCGATGCAACTGCAATGAACCACGGATCTCAGGCCGGGGTTTCGCTCCCTGAAAGGCCGTTTCCGTACCCCGAAAACAGAGAGAGGATACCGTAAGCGGCATGGTCCTGACCGCCGCCGCGGCTGGACCAGGCCTCAATCGCCGTATCGCCAGCGCCGTCCCCGGGGATACCGCTTCGCATAACTTTCACCCGGCCCGTCATCAGTAGAGAAAGCGGTCTTTCAAGTCGTCCAGGTTCAGCTCGTGCAGTATCTGCCCCAGGCGCTCGCGCGCGTTGCCGCGCGGTGCGTTGGTGAAGCGCGCGATGATCAGTTCGTTCTTTATCGAATGCTCCCAGCCCACCAGTTCGGTGACGCTGAGCTGATAGCCGTGTGCCTCGAGCAGCAGGCAGCGCAGGACGTTGGTGATCTGGCTGCCGAATTCGCGGGTATGGATCGGGTGGCGCCAGATTTCCGACAGTGCGGTCTGCGCCAACGACTCGCTCTTGTGCCGGCGCAGCACGGACGCGACTTCGGCCTGGCAACAGGGCGCGAGGACGATGAATCGAGCCTGCTTGTGCAGCGCAAACCTGATCGCATCATCGGTCGCCGTATCGCAGGCATGCAACGCGGTGACGATATCGACGCGGTCCGGCAATTGCGCCGAGTCGATCGATTCCCCGACCGAGAGATTAAGGAAGGACATGCGCGCGAAGCCCAGCCGCTGGGCGAGCTCGCGGGACCGCTCGACGAGTTCGGCTCGGGTCTCGATGCCGTACATGTGACCGCTGTCCCTGGCCTTGAGGAACAGGTCGTAGAGGATGAAGCCGAGGTAGGACTTGCCGGCGCCATGGTCCACCAGCACCAGGTCGCCGCGTTCGGCCATGATTCCACCGAGCAGCGGCTCGATGAACTGATAGAGGTGATAGACCTGCTTGAGCTTGCGCCGGCTGTCCTGATTGAGCTTGCCGTCGCGGGTCAGGATGTGCAGTTCCTGGAGCAGCGCGACCGACTGCTCAGGCCTGATTTCCGAAGCGTTCACGACCGTGACTTCAATCTTCTACCGGCAAGCGAATGATGTGCTGGCCCGACTTTTCGTCGCGCTCCAGGACCAGCAGCTTGTGCTTCCTGGCGTCCTCCAGCAGTTCGCCGAAGGAGCGGTAGCCGTAGTAGGACTCGCTGAAGCCCGGCTTCCGCCGCTTCAGGGTCTGCTTGACCATGGAGCCCCAGATCTTTTCGTCTTCACCGCGTTCGGTAACCAGCGCCTCGACCGTTTCCACGACCAGATCGATTGCTTCCTGCCGCTTGGGATCTTCGGCCTTTTCATCGCCCTTCGGCGCTGCGGTCTTGGCTGCGCTGGAGGCCGCCTTGGCGGGAGCTTTCCTTTCGCTGCGCTGCTTCTTGGCGGGCAGTTCCCGCACCAGATCATCGTAGAAAATGAATTCGTCGCAGTTGGCGGCAAGCAGGTCGGAGGTGGCCGCCTTGACGCCGACACCGATGACGCGCTTGTTGTTCTCACGCAGCTTGGACACCAGGGGCGAAAAGTCCGAGTCGCCGCTGATGATGACGAAGGTATCGACATGCGACTTGGTGTAGCAGAGGTCGAGGGCATCGACGACCATGCGGATGTCGGCGGAGTTCTTGCCGGACTGGCGCAAATGGGGAATCTCGATCAGCTCGAACGAGGCTTCGTGCATCGGCGCCTTGAATTCCTTGTAGCGCGCCCAGTCGCAGTAGGCCTTCTTGACCACGATGCTGCCCTTCAGCAACAGTCGCTCAAGGACCTTGTTGATATCGAACTGGGCGTATTTCGCGTCGCGCACGCCGAGGGCGACGTTCTCGAAGTCGCAGAACAGCGCCATGCTGGTGATTTCGGGATTGCCGGCCATGATAGGGCTCCAGTGGGACAGAGTCCGATGATATCAGTGTCGCACGGACGGTTTCCTGCAAGCGGGCGTAGCGGGCATAATGCGCACCCCTGCTCACCGCCGCTTTTCCCCATGTCAGCACCACTTGAAACCCTCCGCCGCGTCTTCGGCTACCCCTCGTTTCGCGGGCCGCAGGAGGAGATCATCGACCACCTGATCGGCGACGGCGACGCTCTGGTGCTGATGCCGACCGGCGGCGGCAAGTCCCTGTGCTACCAGATCCCCGCCCTGCTCAGGGACGGCGTCGGCGTCGTGGTCTCGCCCCTGATCGCGCTGATGCAGGACCAGGTCGATGCCCTCCTGCAAGCCGGCGTGCGGGCCGCTTTTCTGAACTCATCGCAAGACTATGCGACGGCGTCCGAGGTCGAACGGCGCCTGCGCATTGACGAGCTCGACCTGATCTATGTCGCGCCGGAACGCCTGCTGACGGACCGCTTTCTCGGCGTCATGGATTATCTGGTCAGCAGGAATCGCCTCGCCCTGTTCGCCATCGACGAAGCGCATTGCGTCTCGCAGTGGGGGCACGATTTCCGCCCCGAATACATCCAGCTCTCGGCCCTGCACCAACGCTACCCGACGGTGCCGCGGATTGCCCTGACGGCGACGGCCGACCATCTGACGCGGCAGGAAATCATCACCCGCCTCGGACTGGATGCGGCGCGCGTGTTCATTTCGAGCTTCGACCGGCCGAACATCCGCTACACCGTGGTCGAGCGCGACAACCCGCGCCGGCAGTTGCTCGATTTCCTCGCCGGGCAGCGCGGGGCCGCCGGCATCGTGTATTGCCTGTCGCGCAAGAAGGTGGACGAGACGGCCGCCTGGCTCAATCAGCAGGGCATCATGGCCCTGCCCTACCACGCCGGGCTCGACGCCGCCTTGCGCCTGGGTCATCAGCAGCGCTTCCTGCGCGAAGACGGCATCGTCATGGTGGCGACCATCGCCTTCGGCATGGGCATCGACAAGCCCGACGTGCGTTTCGTCGCCCATCTCGACCTGCCCAAGAGCCTCGAAGCCTACTATCAGGAAACCGGCCGCGCCGGCCGTGACGGCGAACCGGCCGAAGCCTGGATGACCTATGGCCTCAACGACGTGGTGATCCATCGCCTGCGCATTGACGAATCGACGGCGGGCGAGGAACAGAAGCGTGTCGAGCGCAGCAAGCTCGACGCCCTGCTGGCCTGGTGCGAAACCGCCGCCTGCCGACGCGCCCTACTGCTCAAGTACTTCAGTGAAGAAGCCGGGGCCTGCGGCAACTGCGACACCTGCCTCGAACCGCCGCAGCTGTGGGACGGCACGGTCGCCGCGCAAAAGGCCATGTCGGCGGCCTTGCGCACCGGCCAGCGTTTCGGCGCCGGCCACTTGATCGACATCCTGCGCGGCAAGGCCACCGAAAAAGTGCAGCAGTTCGGCCACGGCGACCTGCCTACCTTCGGCGCCGGCACGGATCTCGACGACGCCGGCTGGCGCTCCGTATTCCGTCAACTGCTAGCTGCCGGGCTGCTGTATGCCGATGCGCAGGCCTTCGGCGGGTTGCGCCTGACCGACGCGGCACGACCGGTGCTGAAGGGTGAAGCGACGCTGTCGCTGCGCCGGCAGGCAAAGCGCGTCCCTGGCAAGACGCGACGGTCGGGCCAGGAGTCGGCGCCGGCGGGACGGCGATCCAGCGTCGGGCCGCCACTGGCGGAAGCGGACGCGCCGCTGTTCGATGCCTTGCGCACCTGGCGCGCCGGTCTGGCGCGCGAACAGGGCGTGCCGGCCTACGTCATCCTGCACGACAAGACCCTGCGTGAACTTGCGGCCCGCCGCCCGCCAAGCCTGGCCGAGTTGCTCGGCGTGCCCGGCATCGGCCAGGCCAAGGCCGACCGTTATGGAGAAGCCCTGTTGCGCCTGATGGCTTGAACCCGATACGGCAAGAATTTTCCGTCGCGGCGGCGACAGAACAGCCCGCCGACAGGCGATAATGTCGAGCTGCCAAATAATGGAAAAGTTTGCGATGAAACGCGTCGATGATTTCCGCCTGCAGCTGGGCAAGAAAGAACTGATTCCGATCGTTGTCGGCGGCATGGGCGTCGACATTTCGACCGCGGAACTCGCCCTGGAAGCGGCGCGACTGGGCGGCATCGGCCACATTTCCGACGCAATGGTGCCTACGGTCTCCGACCGGCGTTTCAACACCAAGTACGTCAAGAACAAGCTCAGGCAATACAAGTACAACGTCGCCAATACGGAGAAGGCCGTGGTCAAGTTCGACCTCGGTCTGCTCGCGGAAGCGACCGCCCTGCATGTCGGCCGCACCATGGAAGCCAAGCGCGGCGACGGGATGATCTTCGCCAACTGCATGGAAAAGCTGACCATGAATGCGCCCAGGGAAACCCTGCGCGTTCGTATCAAGGCGGCGCTGGATTCCGGCATCGACGGCGTCACCCTGGCGGCGGGACTGCATCTGGGTTCGTTTGCGCTGATCGAGGATCATCCGCGTTTCCGCGATGTCAAACTGGGCATCATCGTTTCGTCCCTGCGCGCCCTGCAACTCTTCCTGAAGAAGAGCGCACGCACCGGACGCCTGCCCGACTATGTCGTGATCGAAGGTCCTCTCGCCGGTGGCCACCTGGGTTTCGGCATGGATTGGGCCCAGTACGATCTGGCCAGAATCGTCATCGAGATCCGCGAATGGATGAAGGCCGAGCATCTCGATATTCCGCTGATTCCGGCCGGAGGCATTTTCACCGGGTCGGACGCCGTCGCCTACATGGAAATGGGTGCCGCGGCGGTCCAGGTTGCCACCCGCTTCACGGTTTCGAAAGAATGCGGCCTGCCCGAGAAGGTCCAGCAGGAATATTTCAAGGCCAGCGAAAGCGACATCGAGGTGAACACCATTTCACCGACCGGCTACCCAATGCGCATGCTGAAGAACAGCCCTGCCATCGGGGCCGGCATCCGCCCGAACTGCGAGGCCTTCGGCTACCTGCTCGATTCCAACGGCAGTTGCCAGTATATCGAGGCCTACAACCGCGAAGTGGCGCTCCATCCGGACGCGAAGAAGCTCCATGTGATGGATAAGACCTGCCTGTGCACCCACATGCGCAACTTCGACTGCTGGACCTGCGGCCACTACACCTACCGCCTGAAGGACACCACCTGCCGCAACGACGACGGCAGCTATCGGCTGCTGTCTGCGGAACACATCTTCCGCGACTATCAGTTCAGCACCGACAACAAGATCGCCTTGCCGGAATAAATCTACTGCGCGTGCCGGATCGGGGATTGGGCGGTGCTCACTATCCTCATGTACGGACACGTACATTCCGGTAGCTGCGCTCCGGCCGCACCCCGCTGCGGCCCGCTCGCTACGATTTATGCGGGGAAAACGCCAGTCGAGAGATAGCGGTCGCCACGGTCGCAGACGATGGTGACAATCACCGCGTTCTCTACCTGGTTCGCGATGCGCAAAGCCACGGCGAGCGCGCCGCCGGAGGAAATTCCGGCAAAGATGCCTTCTTCGCGAGCGAGTCGCCGCGCCATTTCCTCGGCCTGCCCCTGGCTCACGTTTTCGACCTGATCCACGCGCGAAGCCTCGAATATCTTTGGCAGATAAGCTTCCGGCCACTTGCGTATGCCGGGAATCTGCGAGCCTTCCTCCGGCTGGCAGCCGATGATGCGGACCGCCGGATTTTGTTCCTTGAAATACCGCGAGCAACCCATGATGGTGCCCGTGGTTCCCATGCTGGAAACAAAATGCGTGATGCAGCCACCGGTATCGCGCCAGATCTCGGGCCCGGTAGCTTCGTAGTGTGCCAGGGGATTATCCGGATTGGCAAACTGGTCGAGCACCATGCCCTTGCCGTCCCTGACCATCTGCTCGCTCAAGTCCCGGGCGGCTTCCATGCCTCCCGCCTTGGGGGTCAGAATCAACTCGGCGCCGAAGGCACGCATGGTCTGGCAGCGCTCGACGCTCTGATGCTCCGGCATGATCAGTATCATGCGGTAGCCGCGCATGGCGGCGGCCATCGCCAGCGCTATGCCGGTATTGCCCGAAGTGGCCTCGATCAGCGTGTCGCCGGGCTTGATGCGGCCGCGTGCCTCGGCGTGTTTGATCATGGACAAGACCGGCCGGTCCTTGACCGAGCCCGCCGGATTGTTGCCTTCCAGCTTGGCCAGGATCACGTTGTTGCGGCGCGCGGCCTCCGCGCCGGAAATGCGCTTGAGCTGGACCAGCGGCGTATTGCCGACGTAGTCTTCGAGCGTTTTCCAGTTCATCTGGCGAGCCATTTGACATAGTCGGCCACGCCCTCTTCCACCGAGGCGAAGGCGCTCTTGTAGCCGACGCGACGCAATTGGGAAAGATCGGCCTCGGTGAAGCTCTGGTACTTGCCCTTCAAGGCATCCGGGAAGGGTATGTATTCGATGATGCCTTGTGCCACCAATTCGGCGACGGATAGCGCCGGCTTGTCTTCGAGCGCGCGGCAGGCATTCACAGTGGCGGCGGCAAGTTCGTTGAAGCTCTGCGCGCGTCCCGTGCCGAGATTGAAGATCCCGGACCTGCGGCTTTCCAGAAAATCCATGTTGACCTTGACCACGTCGCCGACATAGACGAAATCGCGTCGCTGTTCGCCATTGCCATAGCCGCCGTAGCCTTCGAAGAGCTTGACCTTGCCGGACGCCCGATATTGATTGAAGTGATGGAAGGCAACCGATGCCATGCGCCCCTTGTGCTGTTCGCGCGGACCATAAACGTTGAAATAGCGGAAGCCCGCGACTTGGGAATCGGTCTCGTCCCCGGCCGGTCCGATGCGACGGCGCACCACCTGGTCGAAAAGAAATTTCGAGTAACCGTAAACATTGAGCGGCGCTTCGAATTCACGTTCTTCGCGAAATACGCCACCACCCCCATAGACGGAAGCGGACGAGGCGTAGAGCAGCGGAACTTCCTGTTCCAGACAAAAATCGAGCAGCGTCTCCGAGTAGCGGTAATTGTTGGCCATCATGTAGCGGCCGTCGGTTTCCATGGTGTCGGAGCACGCGCCTTCATGCAGGATGGCCTCGACGCTGCCATCAAGCTGGCCGTGCTCGACCATTTCGAGAAACTCGCGCTTGTCCAGATAGTCGGCGATCTCGCAATCGGTGAGATTGAGGAACTTGTCGGCCTTGGTGAGGTTGTCGACCGCAATGACGTCGGTGACGCCGCGCTCGTTGAGCGCCTTGACCAGGTTTGCGCCGATGAATCCGCAGGCGCCGGTGACGACGTAGTACATAAGACCCCTAGTTGACCTGTTTCAATTCTTCCAGAGAGCACGTTGCGGTGCCCAGTTTTCCGACTACGATGCCGGCCGCAAGATTGGCCTGGCGCATGGCTTGCGGCAAAGGCAGGCCGCTGCCCAGCATCACCGCCAGCGTGGCGATAACCGTATCGCCGGCTCCGCTGACATCATAAACCTCGCGCGCCAGCGCCGGCTCGTGCGTCGTGCCGTCGGCCGAAAACAGCGTCATGCCTTCCTCGCTGCGGGTGACCAGCAATGCGTCCAGTTGCAGTTCGTTGCGCAGGCGGTTGGCCTTCAGCTCAAGCTCCGCATCATCCTTCCAGCGGCCGACGACCTGGCGAAACTCGGATCGATTGGGAGTCAGCAGGGTCGCGCCGGCGTAACGGGCGTAGTCCTCGCCCTTCGGATCGACCAGTACCCGCTTGCCGGCGGCACGGGCGAGGGAAATCATTTCCGTGATGTGGGTCAGGCCGCCCTTGCCGTAATCGGAGAGGATCACGACATCGCAGGCCGCGAGGCGCGCTTCGAAATCCGCCAGCTTGGCCTGCAGCACTTCGTGATCCGGCGCGTTCTCGAAATCGATGCGTAGCAGCTGCTGCTGGCGACCGATCACGCGCAGCTTGACCGTCGTGCTGAGCTTCGCATCTTCATGCAGGCTGCACTCGATGCCGGAGTTGCCCATCAGGCGCGCCAGGCTCTGCCCCGCCTCGTCTGCGCCCACCACGGACAACAGCGTCACGCGCGCTCCCAGTGCAGCGCAGTTGCGCGCGACATTGGCGGCGCCGCCCGGACGTTCCTCGGTACGTTCGATCTTGACTACGGGCACCGGCGCTTCCGGCGAAATCCGCGAGACCTCGCCGAACCAGTAGCGATCCAGCATCACGTCGCCGACGACCAGGATGCGGGTATTGGATGTATCAGGAATGGTAAGAGGCATGATCCGAGCGAAGCGAGCCGAAAAGTCGCCTCCCCCGCGAGGGGGGCGTAGGTGGGGTTTCGTGGAGCACCGTTCCGCGCCGCCGGAGCCGGCCGGCTGTGCAAAGCCGGCCGTGGGCGGTCGGGAGGGGGCGGGACTGATGAAACAGGCAGGCGGTCTTCATAGCCTGCCGATGGCGAAATACTCGAGGCCGGCCCTGCGCGGCGCCGCCGGATCGTAGAGATTGCGGCCGTCGAAAATGACCGGCGTCTTCAGCTTGGCCTTGATGGCGTCGAAGTCGGGGCTGCGGAATTCCTTCCACTCGGTGACGATGGCCAAGGCATCGGCGCCGTCCAGTGCTTCCATCGGCGTCGCCGCATAGCTGATGCGCGGGTTGTCGCCGAGGATGCGTTGCGCTTCATGCGCAGCGACCGGATCGTAGGCGCGGATCGATGCGCCGCGCGCCAGCAGGTCTGCAATCAGCACAAGGCTAGGCGCTTCGCGCATGTCGTCGGTGTTCGGCTTGAAGGCCAGCCCCCACAGGGCGAAGGTCTTGCCGCTGAGATCCTTGCCGAGGCGCCTGGTGATCTTCTGTGCCAGCACGCCTTTCTGCGCGTCGTTGGCGGCCTCGACCGCCTGCAGCACCTGCAAAGCCTGCCCGGCATCCTGCGCCGTGCGGATCAGGGCCTGCACATCCTTGGGGAAGCACGAACCGCCGTAGCCGACTCCGGGATAGAGGAAATGGAAGCCGATGCGCGGATCGGAGCCGATGCCCTTGCGCACCAGCTCGATGTCGGCACCCAGCTTTTCGGCCAGGTTCGCCAGCTCGTTCATGAAGCTGATGCGCGTCGCCAGCATGGCGTTGGCGGCGTATTTCGTCAGCTCCGCACTCTTCACGTCCATCACGATCAGGCGTTCGTGATTGCGCTGAAACGGCGCATAGAGTTCGCGCATCAATTCGATGGCGCGCGCGTCGTCAGCGCCGACGACGATGCGGTCAGGCTTCATGAAGTCGTCTACCGCCGCGCCCTCTTTGAGAAATTCCGGGTTCGAGACGACGCTGAAGTCGATCTTCGCGCCGCGGGCCTCCAGTTCCGCGGCGATCGCCGCGCGCACCCTGTCGCCGGTGCCGACCGGCACCGTGGACTTGTCCACCACGACCTTGTAGCCATTCATGTAGTGCCCGACGCTGCGCGCGGCGGCGACCACGTATTGCAGGTCGGCGGAACCGTCCTCGTCGGGCGGAGTACCGACGGCAATGAACTGCAGAACGCCGTGAGCAACCGCGGCCTCGATATCGGTGGTGAAGCGCAAGCGACCGGCCGCCTCGTTTTTCCTCACCATGGCCTCGAGGCCCGGTTCGTAGATCGGAATGCCGCCTTCGTTGAGGGTACGGATCTTTGCGGCATCGAGGTCAAGACAAAGCACGTCGTTGCCTACGTCCGCGAGGCAGGTACCGGAGACGAGACCGACGTAGCCGGTGCCGATGACTGTAATTTTCATGAAGTTGTTAGCGTGAAATAACTCGTTCGGAGTGACTGGTGATAGTCGAGCGAAGCGAGCCGATTAGTAGCCCCCCGTGAGGGGGGATGGGGGGGCGGGCCTTCAATTTGCCTTTCGCGTGTTTCATCATCGGTGGGTGGAACTTGCCGTCATGAGCGTTAAGGCGTGATGTCGAATTCTTCGGTGCGCCGGGGCGGATAGGTTTCCCAGCCGCCGCAGCCGGGACAGCGCCAGTAGAACTGGCGCGCCTTGAAGCCGCAGGCATCGCAGCGATAGCGCGCGACGCGGCGGGTGTGATTGTGGATCAGGTTCTTGATCAGTTCCAGATCGGGGCGGCGCTCGGGAGGGACCACCATGATCTGCGCCTCCAGCAGCTTGTCGAGCCCGAGCAGCGTCGGATTGCGGCGCAACTCGTCGCGCACCAGCGTGTAGGCGGCCTCCGGGCCGTCGTTCTCGAGTTCGGCGCGAAACACCGCGTCGAGCAGGTCCAGTGAGGGATGACGCTCCAGCCAGCCGCGCAGAAGCGCGATGCCCTGCTCCATGCGACCCAGCTGCACATGCACCGCCATCAGCTTCTCCGCGACGAGCGCGAGGTACACCGGGTTCTGCTGTTCGATACGCTTCCAGCAATCGATCGCCGCGTTTAGGTCACCCGGGCCAGCGCCGTCCCCGGGGATACCGCTTCGCATAACTTTCGCCGCCAGGTCGCCCTGCAGCATCGTGGCACGAACGCATTTCCGGTTGGCCGCCAGCGCCTCGTCGAGCAGGCGACGCGCCTCGTCATGGCGGTCATGCAGCATTTCATTGGCCGCCATCTCGCAGCGAAACTCGGCAATTTCCTTTTGCCAGAGATGATCGGCATGGTTCGGCATGGCGTCGCAAGTTGCAATCGCCTTGGCCCATTCCTTTTCCTGCTGATAGATCTCGAGCAGGTTCTTCAGCGCCTCCTCGTCGCGGTCGGTGCCGCGCAGCTTGATGAATATCTCCTCGGCGCGATCGAGCAGGCCGGCCTTGAGGTAGTCCTGCCCGAGTTCGGACAGGGCGTGCAACCGCTGTGCAGCCGACAGGCCATCGCGCTCGATCAGATTCTGATGCACGCGGATCGCGCGGTCGGTCTCACCGCGCCGGCGAAACAGGTTGCCCAGCGCGAAATGCAGTTCAATGGTTTCCGGATCGATCCGTGCTGCCTCGATGAAGGCCTCGATGGCCTGATCCGGCTGCTCGTTGAGAAGGAAATTCAGGCCCTTGAAATACGAGCGCGGCAAAGCGCGCGACTCCTTGAGTATCTGCTTGATGTCGATCCGCGCGGCGATCCAGCCCAGGCCGAAAAAGACCGGCAGGACCAGCAGCCACCAGAGTTCAATTTCCATCATGTTTGCGCGGCTCGTGACCCGGATTGGGCTGTGGGCGCAGGAAGACGCTCAAGGCCGCCGTCAGGCCGACCACAACGCCAACGGCGAACACGACGAGGATGACTACCGAGATCGGCGCCGTCCAGGCCTGTTCGAGAAAGAAGCGCAGTTCCATCGGGCCGCTGTTCTTGATCGCCAGGCCGAACAGGCCGACGAAGACCACGATACGCAACAGCCAGACAAGAAGCTTGAGCAGGGTAGTCACAGCAAGGTAGTCAAATTTGAGTATTCATGAAAAAAAGCGGCACCTGCTTAAGGTGCCGCTCTGATGCAAGCTGCAACGGCGCTATTCATGGCCGGTAATCGACGCGTTCCCGCAACTCCTTGCCGGCCTTGAAATGGGGCACGTACTTTTCGGGTACCTGCACCTTGTCGCCCGACTTCGGATTGCGCCCGACACGCGGTGGCCGATAATTCAGCGCAAAACTGCCGAAACCGCGTATCTCGATGCGATCATTGCGGACCAGTGCCGCAGTGAGGGCATCGAGAATCATCTTGACGGCGTAGTCGGCATCCTTCGCCACCAGCTGGGGAAAACGCTCCGCCAGCCGGGCGATGAGCTCCGATTTGGTCATGAGATCAGGCTTATTGCGGCGGCTGGTTCTGGTTGAGCTTGGCCTTGAGCAGCGCGCCCAGATTGGTCGTGCCGCTGCTTGCCGAACTGTCGGAAGCCAGCTTTTGCATCGCCTGGCTCTGTTCCACCTGATCCTTGGCCTTGATCGAAAGGTTGATCGAACGCGTCTTGCGATCCACGTTGATGATCATGGTTTCGATCGTTTCGCCGACCTTCAGATGCTGGGTCAGATCCTCGATGCGCTCGCGCGAGAACTCGGAGACGCGCAGGTAGCCCTCGACTTCGGAGCCCAGGTCGATCACGGCACCACGCTGATCAACGCTGGTGACCGTACCGGAAACCAGGCTGTTCTTGTCATGGGTAGCGACGAAACTGGTGAAAGGATCGCCATCGAGCTGCTTGACGCCGAGCGAAATGCGCTCCTTCTCGACATCGATGGAAAGCACCACGGCCTCGACTTCATCGCCCTTCTTGAAGTTCTGCTTGGCTTCTTCGCCGGTGGCAGACCAGGACAGGTCGGACAGATGCACCAGGCCGTCGATACCGCCGGGCAGGCCGATGAAGATGCCGAAGTCGGTGATCGACTTGATGGCGCCGCGGACCTTGTCGCCCTTCTTGTGGTTCATCGCGAAATCGTCCCACGGGTTCGCCATGCACTGCTTCATGCCGAGCGAAATGCGGCGACGGTCTTCGTCGATTTCGAGGATCATCACTTCGACTTCGTCGCCCAGCTGGACAACCTTGGTCGGGTGAATGTTCTTGTTGGTCCAGTCCATTTCGGAGACGTGCACCAGGCCTTCGATGCCCTGCTCGATCTCGACGAACGAGCCGTAATCGGTCAGATTGGTGACCTTGCCGAACAGGCGCGTGCCTTGCGGATAACGGCGGGCGATTCCCACCCACGGATCTTCGCCCAGCTGCTTCATGCCCAGCGAGACGCGGTTCTTTTCCTGGTCGAACTTGAGCACCTTGGCGGTGACTTCGTCGCCGACGTTGAGCACTTCCGACGGATGACGCACGCGGCGCCAGGCCAGGTCGGTGATGTGCAGCAGGCCGTCGATGCCGCCGAGGTCGACGAATGCGCCGTAGTCGGTGATGTTCTTGACGATGCCCTTGATGACGGTGCCTTCCTGGAGGTTTTCCAGCAGTTTCTGGCGCTCTTCACCCATGCTGGCCTCGAGCACGGCGCGGCGCGAAACCACCACGTTGTTGCGCTTGCGGTCGAGCTTGATGACCTTGAACAGCATGGTCTTGCCTTCGAACGGCGTGGTGTCCTTGACCGGGCGCAGGTCGACGAGCGACCCGGGCAGGAAGGCACGGATGCCGTTGGCCATCACCGTCAGGCCACCCT
>JAPLQX010000021.1 GCA_026399435.1 Rhodocyclales bacterium | reverse complement strand
CTGTTCTTCGCCGACGTGATGCTCAAGGACGAGGGCATGGGCGAACTGCTGCCGGCCTGCAACACGATCATCTTCGACGAGGCGCACCAGTTGCCCGAGGTGGCCGGGCTGTTCTTCGGCGAGAGCGTATCGACCACGCAGATCATCGAGCTGGCGCGTGACACGCGCAACGAAGGCATCGTCGCCGCGAAGGACTACGCGCCATTGCAGGAGGCCGCGCAGGCGCTGGACAAGGCGGCGCGCGATCTGCGCCTGGCGGTGAAGGGCGAGAACCTGCGCCTGCCGGCGGCGAAGCTGGAAGGCGAAGCGGAATTCGGCGCGGCCTTGCAGGGGCTGGTCGATGCGGTGCAGGAACTCGGGCGGCACCTCGAAACCCAGGCCGATCGCGGCGAGGGCTTGGCCAACTGCCTGCGCCGCGCGCAGGAGCTGGCGCAGGGCCTCAAGCGCTGGCGCCGGGGAGTGGCGGATCTGGAAGTTTCCGGCGGTGATGATGTGGTGAAGTGGGTCGAGGTCTATTCGCAGGCCATGTCGCTGAACCTGACGCCGCTCGACATCGCGCCGATCTTCCAGCGCCAGATGGAAGGCCATCCGCGCGCCTGGATTTTTACCTCGGCGACGCTGGCGGTGGGTACGAACTTTTCGCACTACTGCGGCGAGCTCGGGTTGGCCGAAGCCGATACGGCGGTCTGGGGCAGTCCTTTCGATTACGAAAAGAATGCGCTGCTGTATTCGCCGACCGGCATGCCCGACCCGAACAGCGCCATGTACCAGGAAGCCGTGGCGGAAGCCGCCTGGCCGGCGATCCGCGCCTCGGGCGGGCGCGCCTTCGTGCTGTGCACCAGCTTGCGCGCGATGCGCCGCATCCGCGAACTGCTGCAGGAAAAGCTCGCCGCCGAAGGACTCGAACTGCCGCTGCTGATGCAGGGCGAGGGATCGCGCACGGAACTGCTGGAACGCTTCCGCTTTCTCGGCAATGCGATCCTGGTCGCCAGCCAGAGTTTCTGGGAGGGTGTCGATGTGCGCGGCGAGGCCTTGTCGCTGGTGGTGATCGACAAGCTGCCCTTCGCGCCGCCGGACGACCCGGTGCTGTCGGCGCGCATCGACCGCCTGCGCGCGGCGGGGCGCAACCCCTTCATGGAATACCAGCTGCCGCGCGCGGTGATCAGCATGAAGCAGGGCGCGGGGCGCCTGATCCGCGACGAGGACGATCGCGGCGTGCTGATGATCTGCGACCCGCGCCTGACCGGCAAGCCCTACGGCAAGGCCATCTGGCGCTCGCTGCCGCCGATGCGGCGCACGCGCGATGCAGCCGAGGTCGAAAACTTCTTCCTCCGCGCGCTGCCGGTAGAATTGCCGCATGAGTAAGCACGACAGCATCGAACTGGCGGACCGGCTGAATGCCGGCTGCCAATGCATATCGCTCGACCGCGCCGGACTGGAGGCGGAGCTGGAGCGCGTCAGCCCCGGCTTTCACGCCGAGGTGATGGCGGGGCGGCCGCACCTGTTCTCGGATTCGGTGGCCTTTGTCAGCGCCGAACACGTGCAGCGCATGGCGCGCCTGGTCGCCGCCGTCGAGCGCGTCGTCGCGCTGCCCGCGTATCGCGAGCATGTGCTGGCGTGGGCGCCGGAGACTGCGCGGCACCGGTCGGCGGCGCCCGGGGTTTTCCTCGGCTACGACTTTCACCTGGGTAACTCCGGACCGCAGCTCATCGAGATCAATACCAATGCCGGCGGCGGCCTGCTCAACGCCCTGCTGGCACGCGCGCAGAAGGCCTGCTGCGATGACGTCGAAGCGTTGCTGCCGGGCGATCTCGGCTCCGAAACGCCGGAACACCTGTTCCTCGAAATGTTCCGCGCCGAGTGGCGCGCCTTTGCTGCCGCAGTTGCCACGAAAGTTATGCGTAGCGGTATCCCCGGGGACGGCGCTGGTGATACGCCGATTCGCATCGCGATCGTCGATGAAGCGCCGCTGACGCAATACCTCTATCCCGAGTTCGTCCTGTTTCAGCGCCTGTTCGAACGCGCCGGCATCGAGGCGGTGATCTGCGATCCGCAGGAGCTGGCCCTGCGCGACGGTGCGCTGTGGCATGGCGATTCGCGCATCGACCTGGTCTACAACCGGCTCACCGACTTCGCGCTGGAAGCGCCGGCCAATGCGGCGCTGCGCGAGGCGTGGCTCACCGATGCGGCGCTGATCACGCCGCATCCGCAGGCGCATGCCCTGTACGCCGACAAGCGCAACCTGGTGGCCTTGTGCGATGACGCGCTGCTGGCCGGGTGGGGCGTCGATGCCGAGACGCGCGCCACGCTGGCGAACAAGATTCCGCACACCGAGCTGGTGGTGCCCGGGCACGCCGACGACCTCTGGGCGCGGCGCAGGCAGCTCTTCTTCAAACCCGCGGCCGGTTACGGCTCCAAGGCGGCCTATCGCGGCGACAAGATCACCAGGCGCGTCTTCGACGAAGTGCTGGCCGGCAACTACATCGCGCAGGCGCTGGTGCCGCCGTCCTCGCGCACGCTGCGGGTGGACGAGGCCCCGGTCGAGCTCAAGCTGGATTTGCGCAACTACGTCTATGCCGGGCATGTCCAGTTGGTCGCCGCGCGCCTGTGGCAGGGGCAGACCACCAATTTCCGCACGCCCGGCGGCGGCTTCGCTCCCGTGCTGACCGTACCTTCGTCACAGGCGCCGACATGAAAACCTTCGGTCTCGCCGGCTATTCCGGCTCGGGCAAAACCACGCTGCTGGAAGCCCTGATCCCGCGCCTGACGGCGACGGGCTTGCGCGTTTCGCTGATCAAGCACGCCCACCATCGTTTCGACATCGACCATCCGGGCAAGGATTCCTACCGCCTGCGCGAGGCCGGCTGCTCCGAGGTGCTGCTGATCTCCGACCAGCGCTGGGTGCTGATGCACGAATTGCGCGGCGCGCCGGAGCCCTCGCTGGACGAGCAGATCGCGCGCTTTTCCGAATGCGATCTGGTGCTGGTCGAGGGCTTCAAATACACGCCGATTCCGAAGCTGGAAGTGCATCGTCCCTCGGTCGGCAAGCCGCTGATCGCCGGTGACGGTGTCGAAACCATCGTCGCCGTGGCCACCGACGAACTGGCCGCGGTGGCGTCGCAGACGGGGTTGCCGGTGCTCGATCTCAACGATCGCGACGCGATTGCCGATTTCATTCTGCGCCACATGGGGTTTCGCTGATGCGCGCCGAGCTTGCTCTCCCTCCTTCAAGGGCGGAGATGGCTGCTTTTACTCGCCCCCCTTCAATGGCGGAGATGACCAAGTTTACTCTCCCCCCTTCAACGGCGGAGATGACTGCTTTTACTCTCCCCCCTTCAAGGGGGGAGTCGGAGGGGGGATGGGGGAATCAGCAAGGTGCGCTCACCCCACCCCATCCCCTCCCCAGCCCTCCCCTTGAAGGGGAGGGAGGATGGGCTGCAGCACTCGCGAAGCTTTCCCTTCTCCCTTCAAGGGCGGGGATGGCTGCTTCTACTCTCCCCCCTTCAAGGGGGGAGTCGGAGGGGGGATGGGGCCTTGAAGGGGAGGGAGGATGGCGGAATCTTGTGGCTCATCAGGTGGAGTTTGACCATGCTTGATTTCGACGACGCCCTGGCGCGGCTGCTGGCCGGCGCCAACCCGGTGCGCGAAACCGAGGCCGTGCCGACGCACGCAGCGGCCGGGCGGATCCTGGGGCAGGGACTGCGTTCCGCGATTGACGTGCCGCCGCTGGACAATACTTCGATGGACGGTTACGCAGTCCGCTGCGCCGACGTCCCCACCGCCGGCACGCGGCTCGTCGTGGGCCAGCGCATTCCCGCCGGCAGCGTCGGCCACGTGCTGGCGCCCGGAACGGCGGCGCGCATTTTTACCGGCGCGCCGCTGCCGGCCGGCGCCGATGCCGTGGTCATGCAGGAGCTGTGCGCCGTGGATGGCGGCAGCGTGACGGTGAATCATGTGCCGCGTGTTGGCGAGTGGATCCGTCGTCGCGGCGAGGACATCGCCGCCGGCGCCGAGGTGCTGGCGGCCGGCACGCGCCTGTCGGCGGCGCACGTCGGCGTTGCCGCATCCGTTGGCGCGGCGCAGCTCACGGTGTTTCGCCGGCTGCGGGTGGCGCTGTTCTCTACCGGCGACGAGCTGGCGATGCCGGGCGAAGCACTCAAGCCGGGCGGCATCTACAACTCCAACCGCTACACGCTGCGCGCCCTGCTCGAAGGAGCCGGCTGCGAGGTGGCGGATCTGGGCATCGTGCCCGACTCGCGCGAGGCGACGCGTGCGGCCCTGCGCAATGCCGCCGCCGGCAATGACCTGATCCTGACCAGCGGCGGCGTTTCGGTGGGCGAGGAAGATCACGTCAAGCCGGCCGTGGAAGCCGAGGGTGCGCTGGACTTGTGGAAGATCGCGATCAAGCCGGGCAAGCCGCTGGCGTTCGGCAGGGTCGGCACGGCTGCCTTCATCGGCCTGCCGGGCAATCCGGTGTCCAGCTTCGTCACCTTCGTCATGCTGGTGCGGCCCTTCATCCGCAAGGCGCAGGGAACCGCCGACTGGACGCCTCGGGCGCAATCGCTGCGCGCCGATTTCGAGTGCAAGGGCGACCCGCGTCGCGAGTTCCTGCGGGCACGCATCAATGCCGAAGGCGGGCTGGAACTGTTCGCCAACCAGAGTTCCGGCGTGCTGACGTCCTGTACCTGGGCCGACGGGCTGATCGACAATCCGCCGAGGCAGGCGATCGGGCGCGGCGATGCCGTTCGTTTCCTGCCGTTTTCCGAACTGCTATAGTGAATTTATGGACGTGAAAGTACTTTTCTTTGCCGGCTTGCGCGAGGCGCTTGGCGTGGGTTCCGAGACGCTCGCCTTGCCCGTCGGCATCGCCACTGTCGGTGCCTTGCGCGACAGCCTCGCCGCGCGCGGCGAGCCGTGGTCGGCCTTGGCGACGACGAAGAATTTGCGTTCGGCGGTGAATCAGCAAATGGTGGGACTCGACGCGCCGGTAAAGGCCGGCGACGAAGTGGCGTTTTTCCCGCCAGTAACGGGAGGCTGAGATGTCTGTCAGCGTGCAGGAAGCCGATTTCGATGCGGGCGCCGAGATCGCGGCGCTTTCGGCCGGGCGCGATGATGTCGGCGCAGTGGCCAGCTTCGTCGGTTTGGTGCGCTCGGACAAGAAAGTCGGCGCTGGTGATACGGCGCCAGTTGTCGCCATGACCCTCGAACACTACCCCGGCATGACCGAGAAGGCGCTCGAAGCCATCGTCGTCGAGGCGCGCGGGCGCTGGGACATTTATGGCGTGCGCGTGATCCATCGCGTCGGCAGGTTGGTGCCGGGCGACCGTATCGTCTTCGTCGCGGTGGCGTCGGCGCATCGCGGCGAGGCTTTCGCCGCCTGCGAATTCATCATGGATTACCTGAAGACGCGCGCCCCCTTCTGGAAGAAGGAAGACACCGCGGCCGGCGGACGCTGGGTCGATGCCCGCGAAAGCGACGACCATGCCGCCGGGCGCTGGGAAAGCGGGCAGAAATAACAACGGCCAACCACTGAGTGGTTGGCCGTGCTGGTAAGGCGGGGTTCCCTGCTTACTTGCGCTTGGCGCCGCTGGTGGCCTTCTTGACCGTCTCGCCGACGCTGCTCATCGCCGCTGTCGAAGCTTTTGAAATCTGCTCAAAGGCCTGGTTGGCGGTGGCAATCGCCTGCTGGAAGGACTCCATCATGTTCGGCGTCTGACCGGGCAGGGTCTTCATGAAGGTCTGCATGGCTTCGGTCATTTCCTGACTGCCGGAGGCCAGTTGCTCCGTGACCAGGCGGGCAAACTCTGACCGTGCGGAGTTGCTGATCTCGGCGATCTGCTGGGCGGCGGCCACCATGCGCTGGGTGGTTTCCTGTGCGTACTGCGTGCGCAACTGCATCATCGCCTGCGGATCGCGTGCGCCGGTCTGCGCCTTGGCATTTTCCACGCCGCTCTGGAACATCTCTTTTGCCAGCTCGGATTGCAGCGCCATGATGCGCTGGGAATTTTCGATCGAAAGCTGCGCCATGCGCATGGCGGCTTCCATGTTCTTGCGGTGCAATTCGCTGAATTGTTCGACCTTGCCTGCCATGATCTTTCTCCTGTGATTAATCCAAAACGAACAAATTACCACCAATGGCTTAGCGGATTGTGACCTAAGTCAAACAGCATCGCTTCAGCACTGGATGTTGTCCTGAACCCGCGAGTGAAGCATACTTGATGCGGATACTTTAGGTGAAAAGGAAAAATCATGAAAATTCTTGGCATCGTCCTGGTCCTGCTGGTGGCGCTGGAACATTTGTATTTTCTTTACCTCGAGATGTTTCTCTGGACCAAGCCGAAGGGGCTCAAGACCTTCGGCAATACGGCTGAACGCGCCGAGGCGTCGAAGGTGCTGGCCGCCAATCAGGGGCTCTACAACGGCTTTCTCGCCGCCGGACTGGTCTGGGGGCTGATCTACCCGAACGCTGCCGCGGGCGTCCATATCCAGATGTTTTTCCTCGCTTGCGTCATTGTGGCGGGGATCTACGGCGGGATTTCGGTGAAGAAGACCATCCTCTACGTCCAGGGCGGCCCGGCGCTGCTGGCGCTGCTGGCCTTGCTTGCCACTTAGGCCTTTCAGGGAGAGACGCGATGGCTAGCCCCAGTACCGAATGGAAGGAACGCATTGCAGCCGACGAAGCCGGGCGCCATGCCGGCTATGTGCGCGATTTCGAGCAGATTCAGGCCGCGAAGTCGGCGAAATTCGGCAAGGGTCGCGCCTTGCACCGCAAGCAGCAGCTTGGGCTGCAAGGCAGCCTCGAGGTCTTGTCCGGTTTGCCCGGCCATGCGCGGCATGGATTGTTTGCGGAGCCCGGGACCTACGAGGCCTGGGTCCGGCTCTCCAATGGCGGCACGGATCGGCAGTCCGACAGGAAGCCCGACGTGCGCGGCTTCGCCATCAAGGTCCGGGGCGTCAGCGGCCCCGGCGCGCTGGGCGCAGGCGCCGCCGCGAGTCAGGATTTCCTGCTGATAAATCATCCGGCCTTCGCCTTTGCCGGCGCCGACGAATTCGTCGGCCTGGTAAAGAACCTGACCAAGGGGCCGGGCGCGCTGCTCGGCTACCTCGTTTCGCGCTACGGCTTCCTCGGCGCCCTGAGGATGATGAAGCGCTTCGCCAAGACCTTCAACCGGCCGTTTACCGGCTTTGCCACCGAGCGCTTCTATTCCGCGGCACCGATTGCCTGCGGCCCCTATGCGTCGCGCGTGCGCTTGCTGCCGGCCAGCGACGAGGTCAGGCCCGGCGCCACCGCGGATTGGGCTGGGGATTTCAGGAGCCATCTGGCGCAGGGCCCGCTGCGTTTCGAGTTGCAGCTGCAATTTTTCGTCGATGAGGCGCGGACGCCGATCGAGGATGCATCGGTGGACTGGCCCGAAGACGTCGCGCCCTATGTCACGGTGGCCGTGCTGACCCTGCCGGCGCAGGATCCGCAAGCCGAGGCAGGCCGGGAATTGGCTGCGGTCATCGAGTCGGCTGCCTTCGATCCCTGGAGTGCGCTGATGGCCCATCGCCCGCTGGGCGAAGTCATGCGGGCGCGCAAGGGCGTCTACTTCCAGAGCCAGCAGGGACGGCTCTGAGGGCTCTCAGGGATTCCTTAAGCGCATACTCATGGCCGAGGATTGAAATCGGCCCGGGAATCCCCATGTTGTGCCCAATGACATTTTCTTGAGGCATCTCCCATGCGCTTTGACAAATTCACCACCAAGTTCCAGCAGGCGGTTTCCGACGCGCAGAGCCTGGCGGTCGGCAACGACCAGCAATTCATCGAGCCGCAGCATCTGCTGCTGGCCCTGCTCAATCAGGAGGACGGCGGCACGGCGTCGCTCCTGGGGCGCGCTGGAGTCAATCTCGGCGGCTTGAAAACGGCGCTGGGCAAGGCCATGGATCGCCTGCCCAAGGTCGAAGGCCACGGCGGCGAGGTCAGCATCGGCCGCGACCTGACCAACCTGCTCAACGTCACCGACAAGGAAGCGCAGAAGGCCGGCGACCAGTTCATCGCCTCGGAAATGTTCCTGCTGGCCCTGACCCAGGACAAGGGCGAGTGCGGGCGCCTGCTGAAGGAAGCGGGGCTCAACCGCAAGGCGCTGGAAGATGCGGTCAAGGCCGTGCGCGGCGGCGAGAACGTCGGCTCGCAGGATGCCGAAGGCCAGCGCGAGGCACTGAACAAGTACTGCCTCGACCTCACCGAGCGCGCCCGGCTGGGCAAGCTCGACCCGGTGATCGGCCGTGACGACGAGATTCGCCGCACCATCCAGATCCTGCAGCGTCGCACCAAGAACAATCCGGTGCTGATCGGCGAACCGGGCGTCGGCAAGACGGCTATCGTCGAAGGGCTGGCGCAGCGCATCGTCAATGACGAAGTGCCGGAGACGCTGAAGGGCAAGCGCGTCCTGGTGCTCGACATGGCGGGCCTGCTGGCGGGCGCCAAGTATCGCGGCGAATTCGAGGAGCGCCTGAAGGCGGTGCTGAAAGAAGTGGCGCAGGATCAGGGGCGCATCATTTTGTTCATCGACGAGATGCACACCATGGTCGGCGCCGGCAAGGCCGAAGGCGCGATTGATGCCGGCAACATGCTGAAGCCGGCCCTGGCGCGCGGCGAGTTGCATTGCATCGGCGCCACGACGCTGAACGAATACCGCAAGTACATCGAGAAGGATGCGGCGCTGGAGCGGCGCTTCCAGAAGGTGCAGGTGGACGAGCCGAGCGTCGAGGCCACCATCGCCATCCTGCGCGGCCTGCGCGAGAAATACGAACTGCACCACGGCGTGGACATCACCGATCCGGCCCTGGTCGCCGCCGCCGAATTGAGCCATCGCTACATCACCGACCGCTTCCTGCCGGACAAGGCCATCGACCTGATCGACGAGGCGGCGGCGCGCATCAAGATGGAAATCGACTCCAAGCCGGAAGTCATGGACAAGCTCGACCGCCGCCTGATCCAGCTGAAGATCGAGAGCGAGGCGGTAAAGAAAGAAAAGGATGATGCGTCGAAGCGCCGCCTGGTGTTGATCAAGGACGAGATGGACAAGCTGGAGCGTGAGTACGCCAACCTGGACGAAATCTGGCGCGCGGAAAAGGCCCAGGTGCAGGGCTCGGCGCACATCAAGGAAGAGATCGACAAGATTCGCGGGCAGATGGCCGAGTTGCAGCGCAAGGGCGCCTTCGACAAGCTCGCCGAACTGCAGTACGGCACTTTGCCGAAGCTCGAAGCGCAATTGAAGGCGGCAGATTTGGCGGCAACGAAAGTCGGCGCTGACGGTACGGCGAAGAACCGGTTGCTGCGCACCCAGGTCGGCACCGAGGAAATCGCCGAAGTCGTTTCGCGCGCCACCGGCATCCCGGTGTCGAAGATGATGCAGGGCGAGCGCGAGAAGCTGCTGCACATGGAAGACAAGCTGCACAGCCGCGTGGTCGGCCAGGACGAGGCCGTGCGCCTGGTGTCCGATGCCATCCGCCGCTCGCGCGCCGGCCTCTCGGAAGAGAGCCGGCCTTATGGCTCCTTCCTGTTCCTCGGCCCCACGGGCGTGGGCAAGACCGAACTGTGCAAGGCACTCGCCGAATTCCTCTTCGACGCCGAGGATCACCTGATCCGCATCGACATGAGCGAGTTCATGGAGAAGCATTCCGTGGCGCGGCTGATCGGCGCGCCGCCGGGCTATGTCGGCTACGAGGAAGGCGGCCATCTGACCGAACAGGTGCGCAGGAAGCCGTACTCGGTGATTCTGTTCGATGAAGTGGAAAAGGCCCATCCGGACGTCTTCAACGTCCTCTTGCAGGTGCTCGATGACGGTCGCATGACCGACGGGCAGGGGCGCACCGTGGATTTCAAGAACACGGTCATCGTGATGACGTCCAACCTGGGCAGCCAGATGATCCAGCAAATGGCCGGCTCGGACTACCAGGTCGTCAAGATGGCGGTGATGGGCGAGGTGAAGACGCATTTCCGCCCCGAGTTCGTGAACCGCATCGACGAGATCGTGGTCTTCCACGCCCTCGACGAAAAGAACATCGCCGGCATCGCGCGCATCCAGCTGAAGTATCTGGAAAAGCGTATGGCGAAACTCGACATGGCACTGGACGTTTCCGACGCCGCCGTGGCGCTGCTCGCCGAGGCCGGCTTCGATCCGGTGTTCGGCGCGCGGCCGCTGAAGCGTGCGATCCAGGAGCGTATCGAGAACCCGCTGTCGAAGCTGATTCTCGAAGGCAAGTTCGGACCGAAGGACAGGGTCAAGGTGGGCGCCAGCAAGGGGCAGCTCACGTTCGACAAGGGCGCCGAAAAGGCTTGAAACCGGCGGGGCTCAAGCGTAGTATAACAACCGTTATAACTACGTCGGAGCCCTCCATGCACATCCTCAAGCTTACCCAGATCGGAAATTCCGTCGGCGTCATCCTGCCGAAGGAGGTGCTCGCGAACCTGAAGGTGGAGAAGGGCCAGTCGGTTTTTCTGACCGAGACTCCTGAGGGTTACGTTGTTACGCCCTATGACCCGGCGCTCGAAGAACAGATGACGGCTGGCCGCGATTTCATGCGTGAGTTTCGTGACACCTTTCACGCGTTGGCCAAGTGATGCAAATGACTAGCTGGCGCTGGGTCGACAAGCACGCGCTACTGCTTCTACATGGGGAAAGCCTGGCTGAACATGGCGGCGCTGCCGGCATGCGCGATGAAGGTTTGCTCGATTCCGCTCTGGCGCGTGCGCAAAACCTCGCGGCCCATGGTGATCCGGACGTTGCTGATCTGGCCGCGGCCTATGGCTCAGGGATTTCGCAGAATCATCCGTTCGTCGATGGCAAAAAACGGGCTGCATTTCTCTCCGTCGGTTTGTTCCTTGCCTTGAATGGCTATCGCCTCGCCGCGACGCAAGCGGAAGCCACGGTAGCCGTGCTCTCCCTCGCTGCCGGCGAGCTCGGCGAGTCCGAGTTCGCCGCTTGGTTGCGCGAGCATCTGGTGGTGCGGAAAAAGTGAGGGGCGCCAAGAACATGTGGGCGCAAGGATTCCGGTAACGATTACTTACAAAACCCGCCGCGCTTGCAGAGATTCCCTTACACGCGCGGAGTCGAATAGGCACCATCGGAAGAAAAGAGGTGCATGCCATGAAAAAGATCACACTGATAATTGCGCTGTTGCTGCTGGGAGCAGGCGGGGCCGGGAACGCTTGGGCGGACCATGGCCATCATGGCCATGTGCAGTTCGGCGTGATGATCGGCCCCTACTGGGGCGGGCCATGGCACTACCCGCCGCCCTACTACTACCCGCCTGCTTACTACTACCCGCCGGTGGTGCAGCCGCAGGCCCCGCAGGTGTATATCGAACAACCCCAGGCGCCTGCCGCGCCGCCCCCGCCCGCGCCCGTTGCGGCGGTACCGGCCAATTACTGGTACTACTGCGCCGCGGCGAGGGGCTACTATCCCTATGTCAAGGAATGTCCCGGCGGATGGCAGAAGGTACTGCCGCAGCCGCCGAATTGACCCTGAGTCGAATCGGGAGCAAAAACAATGAAATCATCAATTTCTTCCCTCGCCGCCGCGTCTGCCGTGTTGCTGCTCGCCGGTTGCGCCGTCGCACCGACCGGCCCCAGCGTGATGGCCCTGCCCGGTAGCGGCAAGAACTTCGAGCAGTTCCGCGACGACGATGCCGAGTGCCGCCAGTATGCGCAGCACCAGATCGGTGGCAGCGACGCGAATCAGGCCGCGGTCGACTCCGGCGTGCGCAGCGCTGCGATCGGCACCGTGGTGGGCGCCGTTGCCGGTGCAGCCATCGGCGGCCGCGATAGCGCCGGCGTCGGCGCCGGCACCGGACTGCTGGTAGGCAGCATGGCCGGTACCGGCGCAGCGCAGAGTTCCGCCTACGCAAGCCAGCGCAACTACGACAATGCCTACGTCCAGTGCATGTACGCGAAGGGACAGCAGGTGCCGGTTTCGGGCGCGGTGGCGCGCAGCCGGACCCAGGCTCCCGCCGCAGCGCCGGCGGCTACTTCCTATCCGCCGCCGCCTTCGGGAAGTGTCCCGCCACCGCCGTCGGGCTATCCGCCGCCTCCACCGGGATATGCCCCGCCGCCGGGAAGATGAACATGAGCTACCTCAAACACGCCGTTGCTGTTGTCCTGCTGCTGCCCTGCCTCGTCGGAGCAGGTCTCGCTGATGATCGAGGACATGACCGTGATCGTGGCCGTCACGTGGCCCCGCGACCTGCGTGGCATGGCGAAATCGGTCGCTTCCACGAACGCGACATGGATCTGTGGCGCGGCGGACGCTGGCATCACGGTCGCCACGACGGGCGTGTCGGCTGGTGGTGGATCGTCGCCGGCGCCTGGTATTTCTACCCGACGCGGATAGACACTTACCCCGATCCCTACCAGCCGCCCGTCGTGGTGGTGCCGCCGGCACCCGCCCCGACACAGTATTGGTATTACTGTCCCAATCCGGCCGGCTACTACCCTTACGTCGTCCGCTGCGCCGTCAACTGGCAACGGGTGCCGGCCACCGTACCGCCCAATGCGCCGCCGCGCTGAACAATTAACCAGGATATCTAGAATATGGAAACCACTACTCCCACCTCTTCGTCTGCCTCATTGCATCCCGTGTTGTGGATCGCCGGCATTTCGGTGACCCTGCTGTCCCTGGCAGGCATCGCTGCGCTGACCGGGCTCCTGCCTGTCAAGACGGCCCCGGCGCCGGAGCGGCCCGCCATCGTCGCCGCGGCGCCCGCGCCCGAGCCTGCAGCGGTCGCGCCGGCCGCACCGGCTGCGCCGGCGGCTCCTGTCGCCGCACCGGAAGTACCGGCGGCGGCTGCCGCCAAGGCGGCCCCTGTGAGTCACCAAAAGATCGCGAAAAGGAAAGTCGCAGAGGAAATCCCCGGGGGTCGGCCGTCGGCGCCGCCCTATCCCGTTGCCGGCGGCGTTCCGCCCGACTACGTGCCGCCTTCGGTGGCCGCGACCGCACCGCCTGCGCCGCCGCCCTGCCTCGATTGCGGCGTGATCGCCAACGTGCGCCAGGTCACCAACGAAGGCAAGCCAAGCGGCGCGGGTGCCGTCATCGGCGGCCTTGCCGGCGCGGCACTCGGAAGCAATATCGGGCGCGGCAACACCCGCACGGTGGCGAGCATCGCGGGGGCGGTCGGTGGCGGACTGCTCGGCAACACCATCGAGAAATCGCAGCGCCAAACCACGAGCTATGAGGTCACCCTGCGCATGGAAGATGGCAGCACCCACATGATCGTGTCCGACGCCATGCCGTCGTGGCGCATCGGCGATAAGGTCAAGCTGGTCAGTGGCGCCATCGTTTCACGCTGATCGCTGATCGCTGGCCGGGGCCGCAGGCAGTCATGGACTGCCTGCGGAGTAATAACACTGCTTCCTGTGCCGTTTATTTCAGCCATGCATTTCGGTTAGCATCGCGCCATGACTCCGAATACGACTGTCCGTGCCGATGCTGCCGTGATTGCGGTGGTGGGTGTCGCGCACGCCACCTCGCACCTGTTCCATCTCCTGCTGCCGCCGCTGTTTCCGCTGCTGATGCCGGCCTTCGGTTTCAGCTACACCGAGGCCGGCTTCCTGATGACCGTGTTCTTCGCCATCTCGGGCCTGGGCCAGGCCTTTGCCGGCATCGTCGTCGATCGCTATGGCGCGCGCCGCGTGCTGATGGCGGGAGTGAGCCTGCTGGCGCTCTCCGGCGTGGCGCTCTCGGCAGCCGCCAACTATTGGATGCTGCTGCTGGTGGCGGTTCTCGCCGGGGCCGGCAATTCGGTCTTCCATCCGGCGGATTTTTCCCTGCTGAACAAGAAGGTGTCGCCCTCGCGCCTCGGGCATGCGTTTTCGGTGCATGGGCTCTCGGGCAATCTCGGGTGGGCGCTTGGCGCGGCCATTTCCGGCACGGCAATGGCTCTGGCCGGTTGGCGCGGCGCAGGCGTTGCGGCGACGCTGGTGGCTTTGTGCTCGATTGCCGCGCTGCAGATGGCGCGGTCGCTGCTGGATGATGACCGGGCAAGAGTCGGCGCCGGCGGCATGGCGGCGGGGGCGACCTTCGGTTTCCTCAGCGTCGCCGTGATCTGGCGGGCCTTCCTGTTCTTTCTGCTGGTCACGGCGGCCTTCAGCGGCCTGCAGAATTTTTCGGCACCCGTGTTGGGAGGCCTCTACGGTTTCTCGCCGACCGCGGCCGTGGCGGCATTGACTGGCTACCTGCTGGGTTCGGCGGCGGGCATGGTGGTCGGCGGTTTCATCGCCGTGCGCGTACATTCGCACGAGCGGGCGGTCGGCACGGCCATGATAGGGGCGGCTATCTTCGCGGCCGTGCTGGCGAGTGGTTTGCCGGCGGCCTGGGGCGTGATTCCGCTGATGGTGGGCATCGGTCTCGGCGTCGGTCTCGCCGGCCCTTCGCGCGATCTGCTGGTGCGTCGCGTTGCCACCGACTCGCTGGCAGGCGGCAATGCGTCACCGGCCTTCGGCCGCGTTTATGGTTTTGTCTATTCCGGAATCGACGTCGGTCTTGCGCTCGGCCCGCTGGCCTTCGGCATGCTGCTCGATGCCGGTGGCCGGGATGGCGTCTTGCCGGGCGTGGCGCTGCTGCAGGTGCTGGCGGTGCTGACGGTGCTCGCCATGCGCCGCAAGGCAGTTCCGGCTCCGGCTAGATCCGGCTAGCGCGCCCCGCCCAGTAAGGCTCGCGCATCTCGCGCTTCAGCGTCTTGCCGGCGGCATTGCGCGGGAAGGCAGACATGATGACGACAGCCTGGACACGCTGATAGCGGGCCGCGACGCGTTCGTTGATCCAGTCGCGCAACTCTTCCGCTATCACCTGTTCGCGAAGCGGAATCCCAGGTGCGCAGAGCGAGTCAGCGCCGGCGCTGTGCGTCCCTTCGGGAACCTTCAACACGACGGCGGCAATCGGGGTTTCGCCCCAGGTCTCGTGCGGAATACCGAACACGGAAACCTCGGCAACGGCCGGGTGGCCGGCGGCGATTTCCTCGATGTCGCGCGGATAGACCTTGACCCCGCCCGAATCGATCATGTCCTTCTTGCGATCGACCAGATAGAGATAGCCTTCGTCATCGAGATAACCGATGTCGCCGCTGTAGATCCAGCCGTCGCGCAAGGTTTCTGCCGTGAGCTGCGGCTTGCCCCAGTAGCCCTGCATGGCGAATGGGCCGCGGCCGACGATCTCGCCGGGCTGGCCGGGCGGCAGGTCGCGGCCGGCATCATCGACGATGCGCACTTCGCTGAAGGGCGGCGGGCAGCCGACCGAGCCGGTTTTGCGCGCGGTCTCGGTCTTGTCGAGAATGGTGAGGAAACCTTCGGTCAGCCCGTAGAGTTCGTGAAAGCGGCCGGGCAGCAACTGGTTCAGCTGGTCCTTGCGCGGCTGTGCCAGCGGCGCGCCGAGCGAGAGGATCATCTGCAGCGAGGCAAATTTTCCGGCGTCGAATGCGGGTGAGTCGAGCAGGGCGATGATCTGTGCCGGCACCAGCATGATGTGCGTGACCTTTTCCGCGGCGATGGCGGCGATCATCGCCGCCGCATCGAACTGGCGCTGCAGGATGTAGGTGGCGCCGAGATGAAAGGCCGGCATCAGGGTGACGAAGGCGCCGTTGAAGACGATGGCGCCGCTGTGCAGCACCACCGACTCCGGCGTCATGCGCCAGGCAGCACCCAGCAGCAGTGCGTACATGGTGCGCACGCGGTGGCTGTGCATGATGCCCTTGGGCAGGCCGGTGGTGCCCGAGGTGTACATGATGTTGAAGAGATCGTCGCCGGTGACGCCGGCCGCAGGCGGCGCGGTCTCCGGCGCAGCGGCCGCCAGCGCCGCGTAGTCTCCCCAGGGCGGTTGCGCGCCATCGATCAGCAGCACGCGCGAGGGCTGCAGCGTCGCCAGCTGCGGCAATACGGCGGCGACCACCGGCAGCAGGCTGCGCTGCGTGACGAGGCAGACCGCGCCTGCATCGTTGATCAGGCTGGACAAGCCGACGCCGGTCAGCAGCGGTGACAGCGGTACCACCACGGCGCCGATCCGGGCGCAGGCCCAGTAGAGTTCCAGCAGTTCCAGTGTGTTGGGCAGCAGCGTGGCGACACGTTCTGTCTTCTTCACGCCGAGTGCGGTCAGCAGCTGCGCGATGCGGTTGATGCGGGCGTTGAAGGCCCGGTAATCCAGCCGCTGCTGATCGAACACCACCGCCGTGGCATGCGGGCGGTAGCGCGCGTGGTGTTCCAGCAGGGAAGAAAGCTCCATGATCGGGCTCCGTACGTTGTTTGGTCATGAAGGCGAGAGGAAGCGGACGCCGCTGGCGGCTGGCCCTAGCCTAGTTGTGCTGCATCGTCCACACGCCGTCCCAGTCTGCGGGAGGGGGGGTGCCGCGGTAGATCCCGCAGCGATCGAGGTAGATTCTCGATGGTCCATCCTCGGGGTTGCCGGCCAGCGCCTGACGGAAGCAACTCTCCGCCGCTGTCCATTCGCGCTGGCGGTAGCGCGTCAGACCCTCGTTGAATGCGCCCAGCACTTCGGCCCGGTGCGGGAAGCTGTCTTCGGAGTGATGGCCGATCGCTTCGTAGATTGCAACCGGCATCTCCCTGCCGCGCACCCGGATCAGGTCGATCTCGCGGGCAGAAGCGTGATCCTTGATCGCCGCGTAGGTCGCGTCGCAGATCAGGATAGAGGTGCCATAGAACTTGTTGGCGCCTTCCAGTCGTTCGGCGAGGTTGACCCTGTCGCCGATGACCGTGTATTCCATCCGCTTCAGCGACCCGATGTTTCCCGCGACCACGTTGCCGGTGCTGATGCCCACCCCGATGCGGATAGCTTCGGCGCCGCGCGCGGCGCGCCGCCGGTTCAGCTGGTGCAGGCCGGTCAGCATCTTGTTGCCGACCATGACCGCATTCCTCGCGTCGTCCTCGCTCTGCAGCACCGAGCCGAATACCGCCATGATCATGTCGCCGATGTATTTGTCGAGGACCCCGTCGTGGGCAAACACGATATCCACCATGTCGGTGAAATATTCGTTGAGCAATGCCACGGTCTCCTTCGCGCCGAGCCGTTCCGAAATCGAGGTGAAGCCGCGGATATCGGAAAACAGCACGCTGACATCGCGCCCGGTGCCGCCCAGCACGGCTTCGCCGCTGGCCAGGAGCTGGTCTACCACCGTCTTGCTCATGTAGCGCGACATGGTATTGCGCAGACGCTTCTCGCGGGTGATGTCCTCCATCATCAGCATGTAGCCGATCGACTCGTGCTGGATGCTGGTCAGCGGCACCGTGGTCAGGTTGACGGAGATCAGGTCGGCGTCCTCGACGAACAGGTCGGTGTCGACGGTGATGTCCGTGTTGCCCGAGTTGCGGACCTTTTCGAGACTTTTCGCCACCCAGGTATTACGACCGGTGAAGTGCTCATCCAGCCTGTGGCCCAGCAGGTCTTCGTCGCTGCGGCGCAGAATGCGTCGCGCCGATTCGTTGACTTTCATCAGTACGCCGTTGGCATCTAGCGTCAGCACGGCATTGTTCATGCTGTGCAGAATGGCCTCGTTGTAGTTGCGTGCGGCGCTGACCTCCTTGAACAACTTTGCATTCTCGATGGCGACGGCGGCCTGGGCCGAGAACGCCCGCAGTCGCCTTTCATCGGCGCTGCCAAACGCTCCGCCCTTGCGATTCAGAATCTGCATGACGCCGATCTTGCGCTCGCCCCTGGCGATGATCGGCATGCACAGCATGCTATGGGTATGGTAGCCGGTGTGCCGGTCGAACTCGGGATTGAAGCGGGAATCGTTGTAGGCGTCGGCAATGTTGATTACCCGGCCGCTGCTGAAGCATTCCCCGGCAATGCCGGCATTGGCCGGGAAGCGAATCTCTGCGCCGCCGATTCCGCCGGCGACGCGGGAAAACAGCTCGTCATGTGCCACGTCATAGAGAAACAGGGTACCGCGGTCGGCGTCAAGCAGTGAGGTTGCCGCCGCCATGATCTTCATCAGCAGCGGATCGAGATGGATCTCCGAGACGATCGAGGCGCTGACTTCGAGCAGCATGGCTTCCTCGCGCTGCTGGCGCTCGACCTTCTCGAACAGGCGCGCATTTTCGAGCGCCGCGGAGGCCTGCAGCGACAGGCCTTCCAGCAGCCGCTGGTCTTCGGCGTCGAACTCTCCGGCATGCTTGTTCAGTACCTGGGTGATGCCTATCACCTCGCGCTTCTTGTTGCGTATCGGAACGCAGAGGATGTTGCGCGTGTGGTAGCCGGTGTGGCGGTCGACCTCCTGATTGAAGCGCGGGTCGGCATAGGCGTCGGCGATGATTTCTGCCTCGCCGCTGATGAACACCGAGCCGGCGACACCGAGGTGGCAGGGGAAGCGGATCTCGCCGATGGCGTCGCCCTGGATGACCCGCGAGAACAGCTCGTCGGTATCGGGATCGTGAAGAAACAGCGAACTGCGATCGGCGTCCAGCGCCTCGGTAACCACCTCCATCAGGCGCGGAAACAGGACGTCGAGCGAAAGGCTGTCCGAGACGCGGTTGGCAATATCGACCAGCGCCGTGGTGCGGCGCAGGAGTTCGGCAATCCGGTAGAACAACTCGGCCTTGCCCGCCTCGTCGAGTCCTTGCAGCAGCCGCTCGAAATCCTCTTGATGCAGGTGGTGGTCGAGGATCTCGCGGATGTTTTCGAAGCCGATTTGCATACGAAACCTGGGCAGCAGACCTTAGGCTATAAACGTTTGTATTGTAACCAGAATCCGAATTCGTCCAGCGGCGGCGAATGCGCTGCGGCAGGCCCCGGGCGATCAGGCGCTCAGTTCGGCGTGGCGCGGACAGGAGACAAGATGGTCGTTGACCATGCCGGTCGCCTGCATGTGGGCGTAGATGACCGTGGGGCCGATGAAGCGGAAGCCGCGGCGCTTGAGTTCCTTCGACAGGGCCTCCGCTTCGGCCGTGATGGCAGGAACTTCGGCCAGCGAACGCCAGCGGTTGATGCGCGGACGCCCATCGACAAACTGCCACAGCAACCGGTCGAGCGAGCCGCCCTTTTCGTAGAGTTCCACCGTGGCGCGGGCGTTGCCGATGCTGGCCGCAATCTTCAGCCGGTTTCTGACGATGCCCGCATCACCAAGCAGTCGCGCCACGTCCGCCTCGCCGTAGCGGGCGATTTTGGCGGGATCGAAGTTGTCGAAGGCGCGGCGATAGTTCTCGCGCTTGCGCAGGATCGTGATCCATGACAGTCCGGCCTGGGCGCCTTCGAGGATGAGGAACTCGAACAGGGTGCGTTCGTCATGGCAGGGCACGCCCCATTCGGTATCGTGATACGCGACGTAGAGCGGATCGTTGCCGCACCAGGGACAGCGGGAAAATTGCTCCGCCGATATTGGGAAAGGCACCACGGTCTAGTAACTCTCCGGTCGCGTTGATGGCTTGTGAACCAACGCCACCAGATCGATGCGGCTCATGCCATCTTCCGCTAGAGTCACGCTGGGATCGGTGGCAACAGCGGCATCGTTCACCGGGGTGACCGTGGACGCGGCACCCGGTCTTCCGGCATGCTCGGCCAGCCAGTCCAGATAGAAGCGGTAGTCCTCGTCGGCAAAGAAGCAGACCTGGCGGTTGTTGCCGCGCTGAATCAGGTGCAGCGGAACATTGGGCGGGGCGAGGCGGGCGCGGCGCGGCATGAGAAGAAGGCGGAGAAAGAAACCGGCTCAACCCTAGCAGAAAAAACCGTGGTCTGTCCTCTATTCTCGTGCTGTTCAGGCCGCAGCCAGTTCCGCATCTCGCCGTTTCCGTGTCGCCTTCGGCTTCTTGATGGTGACGTGGGGCTCCAAGCCGGCGACGGTAGCCATGTCGATCAGGCAATCCAGGGAGAACAGATTGATCTTGCCGCGCATCAGGTCAGAGACGCGGGGCTGGGTGACGCCAAACAGGGTAGCAGCTGCCGCCTGAGTCATGCCGCGCTGCTTGATGATGCTCTCAAGCTCCATCATCAGCGCCGACCGGGCGCGCATGCTGGCGGCCTGTTGCGGCGTGTCTTCGATGGCCTCCCACACACTGGCGAATCGCTGTTCCTTGCTCATGGCTACTCCTTCATCAAGTCCTTGAAACGTTTCCTGGCCAGCTTGATGTCCTTCTCGCTGGTCTGCGGCGTTTTCTTCTGGAAGCAATGCAGGATATAGACGGCATCGACCAGTTTCGCCAGATAGATCACCCGGAAGGTGCCGGCCTCGTCCTGTATCCGAATCTCCTTGACGCCCGCGCCTATCGTTTCCATCGGCTTCCAGTCTGTAGGCTCCTTGCCGTTCTGCACCTTGTCCATCTGGTAGCCGGCTTCCCGCACGGAGAGCGCCGGGAACTTGCGCAGATCATCAAGCGAGCTTCCGCGAAAACGCAGTTCTTTCATGGAGTGGATTATATAAAATATTGTATGTTACGCAAGGGGGCGCCGAAAGAAAAACCCCAACCGGAGCTGGGGCGGCAGTTCTCGCGCTTCCTGAGAATGGTGATCCACGACAGGCCGGCCTGAGCGCCTTCGAGGATGAGGAACTCGAACAGGGTGCGCTCGTCGTGGCAGGGCACGCTCCATTCAGTATCGTGATACGCGGAGTAGAGCGGGTCGTCGCCGCACCAGGGGCAGCGTTGCATTCCGGCTCTTAATTCAATACCAGCACGCCGCGTTTGAGGCCGTGGTCTTCCGGATGCGCGGAGACGACGAAACCCAGGCTGGCGACGAAGGCCAGCATGCGCGCGTTTTCGGCCAGGAAGTCGCCATGCATGTATCTGAGGCCGCTGGCGCGTGCGGTGTCGATCAGGATGCCCATGAGGCGGCGTGCCAGTCCCTTGCCCTGCCACTCGTCGGCGACGACGATGGCGAACTCGCAGGATTCGCCATCCGGGTTGGTGGCGTAGCGGACCACGCCGATTTCCTTCTCCATGCCATCTGCGTCGATGGTGGCGACGAAGGCCATTTCGCGGTCGTAGTCGATTTGCGTGAGGCGGATCATCTGCGCCGGCGACACTTCGCGGATGGTGTTCATGAAGCGCATGTAGCGCGCTTCGGGCGACAGGCCTTTGACGAACTCGTGCTCCATCCGCACATCTTCGGGCCGGATCGGGCGGATGGTGACCTGCGAACCATCCTTGGCCTGGTAGCTCGACTTCAGGTGCGACGGGTAGGGATGGATCGCCATGTGGTCATAGCGACCCGCGGTGATCGGCATGTTCTCGATCGTGATGCGCGCGTCTACCGCCACTGCGCCGTGTTCATCGACGATCAGCGGATTGATGTCCAGTTCGCTGATCCACGGCATCTCGCAGACCATGGCCGAAACGCGCAGCAGAACGGCCTCGATCGCCTCCATGTTGGCCGGCGGCATGTTGCGGAATTCGCCGAGCCGTGCGGTGGTCCGGGTGGAGGCCAGCATGTCGGCCACCAGCACCGGATTGAGCGGCGGCAAAGCCACGGCGCGGTCGCTGTTGTAGGCCTCGACGCTGGTGCCTCCGGGGCCGAGAACAATGGTGGGGCCGAATATCTTGTCGCGCATCATGCCGACCACCAGTTCCCGGCCGTTGGGCTTCTGGATCATCGGTTCGATGGAGATGCCGTTGATGTGCGCGTCCGGACGGTTCTTTTTCACCTCGTCCATGATTTCCAGCCAGGAATCGCGCACGGCAGCGAGGCTGTGGAGATTCAGGCGCACGCCACCGGAATCGCTCTTGTGCACGATCTGGGGCGAATCGATCTTCATCACCACCGGCAGCCCGAGTTCTTCGGCGAGCACCATGGCTTCCGAAGCGGAGCGGGCGACCACGGTTTGCGCGATCGGAATCCTGAAGGCGGCCAGTACGGCCTTCGATTCCATTTCGTTGAGTACCCGGCGCCCTTCCATCAATGCCGTTTCGATCACCAGTCGCGCCGATTCCAGTCGCGGCGGGGCCTGTTCGGAAATCGAGGGCGGTGTTTGCATCAGCAACTGCCGGTTTCGGTAGTAGTTCGAAATATGCGAGAACAGGTCGACTGCCGGTTCCGGGGTGCGGAAGGTGGGAATGGCTGCGCCCTGGAACAGTTTGCGCGCCTCACCCACCTGTTCTTCGCCCATCCAGCAGGTCACCATGGGCTTGTCGCTTTGCCGCGCGATCTCGATTACCGTGCGCGCTGCCTGGGTCGGGTCGGTCATCGCCTGCGGCGTCAGGATGACCAGCATGCCGTCGACATTGTCATCGTCGATGCAGGCCTGGAGCGCAGCGCCATAGCGCGCCGGATCGGCGTCGCCCAGAATGTCGATCGGGTTGGACTTCGACCAGTTGGCGGGCAGGGACTCGTTGAGGCGGGTGAGCGTGCTCGGGTCAAGCTGGGCCAGCGGGATGCCGATGTCCGCGGCGTGGTCGGCCGCCATGACGCCGGGACCACCGCCATTGGTGATGATCGCCAGGCGTTTGCCGCGTGGACGAAAGTGAGAGAACAGCGCTGAGGCAGCGGCATACATCTGACCGACGTTGGCCAGACGAACGACGCCGGCCCGCCGCAGCGCGGCATCGAACACGTCATCGGCACCGACCAGGGCGCCGGTGTGGGAGAGCGCGGCTTTTTCGCCGGCCGGATGCTTGCCTACCTTGATCAGCAGCACCGGCTTGCAGCGCGCCGCGGCGCGTAGCGCGCTCATGAAGCGGCGGGCGTTCTTGATGCCCTCGATGTACAGAAAGATGTTTTCGGTGCGCGGGTCGGAGACCATGTAGTCGAGCACTTCGCCGAAGTCGATGTCGCTTTCGGCGCCCAGCGAGACCACGTTCGAGAATCCGACCTTGTTCGGCAAGGCCCAGTCGAGAATCGCGGTGCACAGGGCACCCGATTGCGAGATGAGACCTATGGTGCCGGCATGGGCGAAGCTATGGGCGAAGGTCAGGTTGATCTGGCTGCCTGGACGCATGATGCCGAGGCAGTTGGGACCGATCAGGCGCATGCCGTGGCGACGGGCATTCTCCAGCGCCGCCCGTTGCAGGGAAGCGCCGCGTGGCCCGGCCTCGGCGAAACCTCCGGCAATGATGATGGCGTTTCTGCAACCGGCGCGACCACAGGCATCGACGATGTCGGGTACGCTTGCCGCCTTGGTGCAGATCACGGCGATATCGAGACGCTGGGGAATCGTATCTACCGACGGATAGCTCTGCTGTCCGAATACCGTTTCGTGCTTGGGATTGACGAAAAACAGCTTGCCCGTATAGCCCGAGTCGAGCATGTTGCGCACCAACGTGACGCCAATCGAGTTCGGCGTCTCGGAGGCGCCGACGATGGCGATCGATTGCGGCTCGAAGAGCGTGTGCAGGTAGTGTCGTTCGTTGTGCATGGCGGCGTTCCGCGGCGTCGGTGGAGTGCTTTGCTAGCGAAAATGCTGCAGCGCAATAAAAAGCATAGCACCTTCTGCCTGCTTGTGCCTGTTCAGGTGACTTGCAGAGGTGCGGATTCGCGGCGCCGGCCGCTTCGATAGTGGCCGTAATGGCGATCGGCACTGAGGATGTGGTTGATCAGCCAGCCGGTCAAGTAACGCTTGACGCGAAAGGACAGATAGACGCGATTCTCCTCGCCCTCCTCGATTTCGCGGCGCAACTCGCCAAAGAATTCAAAAAATCGCTGGTGCTGGCGGGCATGAAGTTCGAGGAAGGGATAGTCGTCTTCCTGCATCAGCTGTTCTTCGACCGCAAAATCGCGCGCCGCTGAAAACTGGATCTGGGCCATGAGTGGCGTGGTCAGATTCAAGGCGCTGTTGTTGACTGCTCGGGCCAGGGCATTCATGTCGGCGAGCAGGTTCTTGTGCGCCACATCCACTGCCGGCAGGCCGAAGGAATACTCCTCCCGCCAGATTGAAGGCAATTCGCCCCGCTGGTCGCCCAGACCGACAGCGGGAGTCTCGCAGCGCTCGAGATAGACCTGGGCCGCGTCGTCTTCGGGCACGGTTGCCAGGTAGGTGGCGAGGCGCTCGCGGGAGGTGAGGAGGTCGTCGAGGTGAAAGTAGGCCAGGGCCTCCTCGAACATGGTCAGGGTTCTGGTCTTGGCTTCCCTCAGGGCGGGAGGGTCGCCGTTGAAGACTTCATACACCGATTGCGTGCCCTGCTTGCCGCGCACATGCGTGCGATCGAGAAAGCGGATCGACCACAGGCTTGGCTGGTCAAGGCAATACAGGGTGTACTCGCTGATCAGAATCGATACCCTGTATTCCTTGGTAAGGCGCTCCATGCGCGCAGCGAGGTTGACCGCGTCGCCGATCACCGTGCCGTCCATGCGCGACGCGCCGCCTATGGTGCCGAGGATGACGATGCCGGTGTTGATGCCGATGCCGATCTTGATCCGGCGGTAGCCGGCGCGCTCGCGGCCGTCGTTGTATTGTTCGAGGCGCTCCATCAGCGCCAGGCTGCAGCGCAGGGCCGCATCCGGCGAATCGGGAAACAGCGCCATGATGCCGTCGCCGATGTACTTGTCGATGAAGCCGCCGTGGGCGGTAATCACCGGCTCCATCTGAACCAGATAGGAATTGAGGAAGTTGAAGTTTTCCTGCGGACTCATCGACTCCGACAGCGAGGTGAAGTTGCGGATGTCGGCGAACAGGATGGTCATCTTGCGTTCGACCTGCTGCCCGAGTTCAACCTTGCGGATGTCGTCGATGCCCAGCAGGTGGAGGAACTGGCGCGGCACGAAGCGGCTGTAGGCTTCAGTGGTCGTGCTCAGCCGCTCCATCAGGGCATCGGTCTTGTCCTGTGGGGTCTCGGCCAGCGTGCTCGATTTCGGGGACATCAGGTATAAAGCCTCGGGAAGTGGCTTCCGGCTTGGTTTAGAGCCAAAATGATACCCGACATGTCATTCGAGATGAGTGGAATAACATCACAATGGGTGCAGCGTTTCCTGCCTTTGATCAAGGCGGGCGGCTCGGTTCTGGACCTGGCCTGCGGCCAGGGCCGGCATTCCCTGCTGCTGGCGGAGCGTGGCTACCGGGTGGAGGCGGTTGACCGCGATGCCGAAGCCGTGGCCGAAATCGAGGCCAAAGCCCCCGGCATAGTGACCAGGGTAGCCGACCTCGAAGGCGGACCCTGGCCGTATCCCGGACGCAAGTTCGACGGGATTGTCGTCACCAATTACCTGTTTCGGCCGCTCTTGCCGCTGCTGCTCGATGCGCTGGAGATGGATGGGGTACTGATCTACGAAACCTTCATGGTTGGCAACGAGCGTTTTGGCAAGCCTGCCAATCCGGCTTTCCTGCTGCGCCCCGACGAACTGCCGGATCTGGTGCGGCCGTACTTGACAGTGGTGGCCTTCGAGCAAGGGGAGGTCGCAGTCCCGCGCCCCGCCGTGGTGCAGCGCCTGTGCGCCACAAGACGCATCACGCCATGCCTGCTCCCCTGACAATCCACTGATGACGTGCTGCACTGGCCTTTCTTTCCGGTTCCGGGCCACATTTGAAGCGAATGCCCGTCGCCAGTCATCGATGGCAACGCTCGGCTCGGAAGCGGCGCAACCGGAACGGCAGAGGGCGAACTTCGACTACCCGACGACCCTGGAGGCGCTGCGGAAGAATCGGCGGTCAAGATTCCCGTTCATGGACTGCAGCGACGCATAATTCTCAGGACGGTTATGATGCTGGATTGAATATTCAGGCTGACCAGCGATCACGCAAGGCCGCTCAGCGGAGCCGGGTCGAGGTACCGCAAAAAAAATGGAGAAAAGGTGATCGACGCGGGCATGAACGACCACATCGCCAAGCCGTTCGGCGGAAACCAGATGTTCGCCACGCTGCCACAGTGGATTGAGTCAAATGTTTCGCAGGATGCAAAGCGCAGCGACGGGACAGTGTCCGGCGGATCAGCGGCGGTCGCGACCGCGTTGCAGGAGCACAACGGTTCGAAATGATTGTTTCCGCCGATCATCATCCGCAGAGTCTCCCGCTTGATGCCTGAGCCCTGGTTGCCTGTCCGCGTCCGAGTGGATGCCGTCCCTGCGGGACATAAAGCGGAACCCTGGTCAAGCAAGGCGAAGGCACGCAGAGCGCGCCGCGTCTTGCGAGGCCTGGTACTGGCCCTGGCGGCATCGGCGGTCTGGGCCTTTGACTTCGACCGCCTGCAGCAGTTGCTGACGGCCCGCTTTGGTTCGGCGCAGGTCGCCCTGTTGCGCGACTGGGAAAAGGTGCTCGCCGAATCCCGCTCAGCCGCCGAAAAAGACAAGCTCAAAAAGGTCAATGACTTCGTCAATCGACGCATCCGGTTCGAAGATGACATGTCGATCTGGAACCAGAGCGACTACTGGGCCACCCCGCTGGAAACCATCGGCCAGGGCAGTGGCGACTGCGAAGATTTTGCGATCATCAAGTACTACTCGCTCAGGGATGCCGGAGTTCCCCTGGCCAAGCTGCGCCTGGTCTACGTCAAGGCCAGGTTGTATGGTCCCGCCGGTCCCCATCAGCAAGCGCATATGGTGTTGGCCTATTACCCGACACCCGGCGCGGAACCGTTGGTCCTGGACAATTTGGTCCCGGTGATCAAGCCGGCCTCGCAGCGCAGCGACCTGCAACCGGTATTCAGCTTCAACAGCGAGGCCATCTGGAATGGTGTCGCCGGCAATGCGGCCAGGAGTGGCGGCGGAACCGCACAGCTTTCGCGCTGGCAGGACCTGCTGCAACGAGCACGCAACGAAGGATTCGAATGATCATGAAACAGACCAGAACCTAAGGAGGGAATCGCCATGTCCATGTATCGTCAACTATGGCTCGCCATCATCCTCAGCATGTTGCTTGCGCTGGCGGGAAGCCTGTTCGCCTCGCTGCTGTCAGCCCGCGCCTATCTCGAACAACAATTGAGCATGAAGAATGCCGACAATGCCGCGGCCCTGGCGCTTTCCCTGAGTCAGCAGAATCCGGATCGGGTGACGGTCGAACTGACTGTTGCGGCACTGTTTGACAAGGGCCATTACGAATCCATCCGCATTCATGACCCCAATGGCAAACTGATTGTTGAACTCGTAGCCCCGGCTGGAAATCCGGGCGCTCCCGAGTGGTTCGTGCAGCGCCTGCCGATCAACGCCGATCCCGGCGAAGCGCAGATCAGCAGCGGCTGGACGCAGTTTGGCACCGTGACACTGGTCAGTCACAGCCGCTTCGGCTATCAGGCGCTATGGACCAGCACCAAGGAAATGATTGCTGCGCTGGTGCTGGCCAGCATTATCGGCGGCTATCTGGGCAGTCTGATTCTGCGCCGCCTGCGCCGCCCGCTGCAGGCCGTAATCGACCAGGCGGAAGCGATCACCAATCGCCGCTTTGTCACCATCCCGGAGCCGAACGTTCCGGAACTGCGTCAACTCGCCATCGCCATGAACACAACCGTGGTCCGGCTCAAGGGGATGTTCGAGGATGAAGCCGCGCGACTGGAAACCGTGCGCCACGAAGCGAATTTCGATCCCCTGACCGGACTGACCAATCGCGACTTCTTCATTGCCCAGTTGCGCTCTTCGCTGGAAGGAGAGAACTCGACCGGTGGCACCCTGTTCCTGATTCGCGTTGCCGATCTGATGGGGATCAACAAGCGACTGGGACGCGATGCCACCGACGACATGTTGCGGCGGTTTGCCGAAAAAGTGATGCGAAGCGGTATCCACGCGGACGGCACTGGCGGCACGGCCAATTCGGAGAGCCTCGCCGCGCGCATGAACGGGGCCGACTTCGCGCTGCTGCTGCCGGGCCGGAAAGCGGGTCGCGAGGTTGCCGAGGCCTTGCTGCAAGCGCTGATCGACACCATGGAAGCCTTCGTCGACGGCGGCCCCTCGGCCTTTATCGGCATGGGGACATTCAAACAGGGCACGGCCCTGCGGGTAGTACTGTCGCAAGTAGATGCGGCGCTGATCGCGGCGGAAGCCGAGGGCATCAACACCGTTCGCGAAGCCGTGATCGATACGGACGACGATCTGCCCAAGAGCGCCGAGCAGTGGTCGCTGATGATCCGTCAGGCGCTGGATCAGCATTGGGTGCGCCTGGTCTCGTTTCCGGTGGTGGACCTGCAAAGCCGACTGCTGCACGGCGAGTGTCCGCTGCGCTTGAAGCTGGACGCGAACGGGGAATGGCTTCCCGCCGGCCACTTTCTGCCGGTCGCGGAGCGTCTCGGTCTGTCACCCGAGCTGGATCTCGCGGCCCTGGCCATGGGCTTGGCCGACCTTGAACAAAAGCCCGAACTGAAAGGTCTCGCCATCAACCTGTCGGCCAGTTCGATGGCCGCGGCGGGCTTCCAGTTGAAGCTTGACGCCCTGCTGACCAGACACCGCAAGGCCGCCGCCCGTCTCTGGATAGAGGTTGCCGAAACAGGCGTGCTGAAGCATGTCGAGGCCTTCCGCAGCTTGTGCAAGGTACTCAGGGGCTACCACTGCCAGGTGGGAGTTGAACATTTCGGGCGGCAGTTCAGCCAGATCGGGCAACTGCATGATCTTGGGCTGAATTACATCAAGATCGATGCCAGCTTTATCCGTCGCCTCGACACCAACCCCGGCAACCAGACTTTCCTCAAGGGTGTCAGTTCGATCGCGCACGGCATCGGTCTGCTGGTGATCGCCGAAGGCGTGGTCAGTGAAGCGGAATTCGCCGCACTGGCTGCGGTAGGTTTCGATGGCGCGACCGGGCCGGGGGTGAAGGTCGCGGCGGACGTTTGACGGGAGTTCGCGTCATGGTGGCGTGAGCTGCATTTCGTCGCCTCCTGGCGCAGTTCATGCCGCGAGTGATGCCGACTGTCGCATTCGTCTTTTCGCGCACCCCGGTTCCGTCGAGACTGCCGCCATCCCGTTCAAGCGGGCAACCCGTCAAGGAGAAAATCATGGCCTGCTGCTCCCGTATCACGGACGATCCGAATCTCTCCGTCGCCGAGCGCGACGCCCGGCGCCAGGTGCGCGGGCTGCGCAGTTTCTATCGTCATCTGCTGGTACTTGTCGTGGTCAGTGCCGGCCTGGCTGCCATCAACCTGCTCGTCTCTCCCGACCGCCTGTGGTTCTACTGGCCGCTTGCGGGCGGGGTGATATGGCTGGCCTTGCACGCTGTCGGCACCCTGGCGCGCGGCCGCTGGCTGGGCGCCGAATGGGAAGAACGCAAGCTGCGTGAACTGCTGGCCGCGCGGGACGTGAAATAATCGCCCCATGCCGATCCTCGTCGCGACACTGATATTCAGCTTCCTGATTGCGGTTTTTCTCACCGCGCTCGGTACCGGCGGCTATTTCTGGCAGAACCTCGTTGTTTCGCAGTGCATCGGCCTGGGCATCTATGCCTGCTCCCAGCTTACCTGGCGCCTGCCCTGGGTGGGTGCCTGGCGCGGCCTGGGCATAGCTGCGGGCGTCGTGCTCGGGCTGGTCGGCGGTAGCGCGCTGGGTGGCTTGCTGATCGGTTATCCGGGGCTGCTGCAAGGCAGCAAGTTGGTGACTACGCTGGTGGCCGGCGCGATGTTCGGCGCCATCGGCAGCGGTTTCGTCTGGCTGCGCCAGCGCAATGCGCTGCTCGAAGGCCAACTCCAGGCACGTGAACTGGCGCGGCTGGAAGCCGAGAAGCAAAGCCTGGCCGCGCAGTTGCGCATGCTTCAGGCACAGATCGAGCCGCACTTCCTGTTCAATTCGCTGGCCAACGTTGCGGCCCTGATCGACGCCGACCCGAAACTCGCGTCACGCTTGCTGGATGCGCTGATAGTCTATTTGCGTTCCAGCCTGGCCCGCACCCGCGCCGAGGGCGGCACGCTGGCCGACGAGGTGGCCCTGCTGACGGCTTATCTGGATGTCTTGAAGATTCGCATGGGAGAGCGTCTGGCCTATGCCTTCGAGATTGCGCCGGAACTGCTGGCCCATGCCTTCCCGCCCATGCTGCTGCAGCCACTGGTGGAAAACGCGATTCGTCACGGGCTGGAGCCGAAGGTCGCCGGCGGCCGTGTCACCGTTTCCGCCCGGAGGCAGGGCGACCGGCTACAGATTTCCGTCAACGACGATGGCCTCGGTTTTGCCGAAACGCCGGGCGAGGGCATTGGCGTCGCCAACATCCGGGCCCGTCTCGCGGCGCTCTATGGGCCGACGGCGAGCCTCGAACTGAGTTCAGGAGTCGGCGCTGGCGTGACGGCGACGATGAGCGTACCCGTCGGGGGTCCGGCATGAAGGCGATCATTGCGGACGACGAGCCGCTGCTGGCCAAGCATCTCGTTGCGCGACTTGCCCAGCTGTGGCCGCAGCTCGAGATTGCCGGGGTGGCGGCCAATGGCATCGAGGCGCGGGACATGATCGAGGCCCTGCGGCCGGACATCGCCTTCCTCGACATTCGCATGCCCGGGCTGTCCGGTCTGGAAGTCGTGCAGGCCCTGAAGCCGGAAGTTCGCACGACCTGCCGCGTCGTCTTCGTCACTGCCTACGACGAATTTGCGGTACAGGCCTTCGAGCGTGAAGCGGTGGATTACCTGCTCAAGCCGGTCGGCGACGACAGGCTGGCGGCGGCCATCGAACGCCTGCAGCGCCTGTCTCCGGCGCCCGCCGGCGCGCAGTCCGACGATCTGTTGCGGCGTTTGCAGGCGCTGCTGCCGAAGCCCGCGGAGCATCTGCGCTGGGTGCGCGCTTCCGTCGGCAATGACGTGCGGCTGGTTTCGGCCGACGAAATTTGCTACTTCCAGGCGACCGACAAATACACCGCAGTGTTCACCCGCGACGCCGAGCTGCTGATCCGCACGCCGATCAAGGAACTGCTGGAACAGCTCGATCCCGAGCAGTTCTGGCAGGTGCATCGCGGCACGCTGGTGAATGTGCGGCAGGTCGTCTCGGCGCGCCACGATGCGTTCGGCCGGGTCACGTTGAAACTGAGGGATCGTTCGGAGTCGGTGGCTGTGAGCCGCGGCCACGCGCATTTGTTCAGGCAGATGTAGCCAGTATCTCCGCCGCCAGCCGGTCGAGCGCGGCCGCATCGAGCCGATCCGTGGCGTAGCGGATCGCGGCTTCGAACGAGTGGTAGTTGGACGCTTGTGAACGCTTGTAGAGCGGGTCGTAGTGCAGCGTCAGCAGCTCTTCCACCAGGGCCGGGAAATCCCGCGCCGCGATCAGCGAGCGCCAGCGTTCGAGCGTTTCTTTGCTTTGCAGGCCCTTGAGCTGCTCCAGCCGCCCCATCAGCCATGCTGGGTCGGCAATCGCATAGTCGTAATCGCGCAGGAGAAATTCGACCCGGGCCCGCAGCGAAGCCTCGATACGCAGCCCGGGGGCGCCACGGATGGCATCGAGCAGGGCATCGGGCACCTGCAGACGGCCGATCTTGCGGCTCTCGGCCTCGACGAACACGGGCCGCTCCAGGTCGAGCGCAGACAGCGCCGCGAACAGTTGCGTCTCGAAGCCTTTTTGCGCCGGTTGCGGCTGGCCGGGCAGGTTGCCCAGCACCGACCCTTTGTGGGCCGCCAGTTCTTCGAGATGCAGGATCTGCCCGCCGCGTGCGGCCAGGGCTTCCAGCAGGCGACTCTTGCCGCTGCCGGTGGCGCCGGTGACGACACGAAACTTCTCCCGCGGCGGCAGCAGGGCCAGTTGCTCGATGACATGGTGGCGCCAGCTCTTGTAGCCGCCCTGAATGCGATGGGCATCCCAGCCGATTTCCCGCAGGATGTGGGTGAAGGCGCCGCTGCGCTGGCCGCCGCGCCAGCAATACACCAGCGGCCGCCAGCTCTTGGGTTTGTCGAGCATGTGCTCTTCGATGTGGCGCGCGACGTTCTTCGCTACCAGCGCGGCGCCGAGCTTCTTCGCTTCGAACACGGAGACCTGCTTGTAGAGCGTGCCGACGCGGGCCCGCTCCTCGTCATCCAGCACCGGCAGGCTGATCGCGCCGGGCAAATGATCCTCGGCGAATTCGCTCGGGGCGCGGGCGTCGATCAGGGTGTCGAATTCGGCGAGCTGTGCTACCGTCGCCACTCCCTTGGGCAGTTTTTCGGACATCGGGTTTTACGGGAGGAGCGGTTTGAGCGCGTTCCAGACGTGATCGAGAATCTTCGGCTGTGCGGCAGCGGTCGGATGCAGGCCGTCGGCCTGGTAGGCGTTTTGATCGAGGGCGATGGGCTCGAGCAGGAAGGGCAGCAAGGCGACTTTCTCGCGCCTGGCGAGATCGCGGAATGCGGCGTCGAATTCCTGCGTGTATTTCTGCCCGTAATTGGGCGGCAAATGCATGCCGACCAGCAGCATTCGCGCATGGTGTTTCTTGGCCAGCGTTACCATGAAGGCGAGATTGCCCTTCATCTCCGTCACCGGCAGGCCGCGCAAGCCATCGTTGGCGCCGAGTGCGAGAATGACGATGGCGGGCTTGAACTGATCAAGCGCGGCAGCGAAGCGCGCGCGTCCGCCGGCCGTGGTTTCGCCGCTGATGCTGGCGTTGGTGACGGTGAGCTTGGAACCTGTGGCCTGCAATCGCTGTCCGAGCAGGGCGGGCCAGCTCTGGCTGACGGCGATACCGAAGCCGGCGGAGAGGCTGTCGCCGTAGATCAGAATGCGCGGTTCGGCCGCACCGGCGGCGAAGCTGCAACAGGACAGGACCAGGAAGCAAAAGCGGGAGGCGAATCGTTTGAACATGGGTGAGAATCAGTTGGCGGCAGATGTGGTGATCGATGTGGTCGAACTGGGCAAGATCGTTCCCAGCGGCGACGGCACGCTCACGATTCTGCACGAGATTTCGTTTGCCGTGACGTCCGGCGAGGCGGTGGCCATCGTCGGCGCTTCAGGTTCGGGCAAGTCGACCCTGCTCGGTCTGATGGCGGGGCTCGACCTCCCCTCGTCGGGCGCGGTGCATCTGGGCGGACAGGATCTCGCCGATCTCGACGAAGATGCCCGCGCCGCACTGCGCGGCCGGCTGCTCGGCTTCGTCTTTCAGTCCTTCCAGCTGCTGCCGGCCCTGACGGCGCTGGAGAACACCATGCTGCCGCTGGAACTGGCAGGTCGCGCCGATGCCCACGCCACCGCGCAGGCGATGCTGGCGCGCGTCGGCCTCGGGGCGAGGCTGGGGCACTATCCGAAACACCTTTCCGGCGGCGAGCAGCAGCGCGTGGCGCTGGCGCGCGCCTTCGCCATGCGGCCGCAGCTCCTGCTGGCCGACGAGCCCACCGGCAATCTCGATGCCGCCACCGGGGCGCAGATCATCGACCTGATGTTCGCCATGAATGCCGAAGCCGGCACCACGCTGATCCTGGTGACCCACGACGAGGCGCTTGCGCATCGTTGCGGGCGCACGCTGCGGCTGTCCGCTGGGCATCTGGAAGTCTGAGTCTGCCGGTTCAAGCGGCAAGCACCTGCCTCGCGGCAGCGACGCCGCTGCGCACTGCGCCTTCGATCGTCGCCGGGTAGTCGCCGGCAACATAGTCTCCGGCCAGCCACAGGCCGGGCAGCGCGGTTCGCGCGGGCGGCCGGCGCAGGTTAGGAACGCAGGCGAAGGTGGCCCGCTTTTCGGTGATGGTTTGCACGGACAGAGGCGCCGGCAGATCGGGCACGATGCGGGCAATTTCTTCATGGATGCCACGCTCCAGCTCTGCCGTCGGCAAGTCCAGATGCCGGCCGCGTGCGCTGATGACGGCGGCGATCAGGCCGTATTGTCCACACAGTTGACCGCGGTCGAACAGCCATTGCGCGAGCCCGGCATCCACGCCGAGCATGGGCTGCGCCAGGCGCACCCAATCCGGGTAGCTGAAGTAGCTGGTGACGATGGGCTCCCAGTCGAAGTGAGCCACCTGCGGTGCCATTTCCGGCAGGAGATTGCCGAGGTGATAGGGCGCGACGGCGACAATGACCTGTGGGAACGGTCCCGCACCATCGATCCGCCATGCGTCGCCATCGCGTTCGAGCGTGCCGACCCGATGGCCGGTATGCACCATACCGCCGCGCTCGGCGATGAACTTCGCCGCCGGTTCCGGAAACAGGGCGGTGAGATCGACTTGCGGCAGCAGCATGTCGCTGGCGGAGCGCGTTCCGCCCAAGCTGTCGCGCAAGACGTTGGCCAGCACCTGGGCCGAGGCACGCTCGGCCGGGGTGTTCAGCGCCGCGATGCACAGCGGCTCCCACAAGAGTCGGCGCTGGCGGGACGGCGTTTTGTTGCGCTCCAGCCATTGGGCGACCGTGATGTCGGGCTCGACGACGAACTTGCGCGCCTGCAGGCCCTGCATGAGCCGGATGGCGGCCCACTTTTCGCGCCAGTCAAGTCCTCGGGCGAGCAGCAGCGCAAAGGCGGTGTGCAGCGGTGCGGGCAAGCGCGGCGCGCTCATGACGAACTCGCCGGGGAATTCGAAACGCAGCGGGGTGCGCTTGAGCAAGCGGTCGGGATTGGCGCCGACCGCGCGCATCAGGCGCAAGGTTTCGGTGTAGGCGCCGACCAGGATGTGCTGCCCGTTATCGACGCTGAAGCCTTCGATCTGCGTCGCGCGGGCGCGACCGCCGGGTACGCGCGAGGCTTCGAATACCTCTACCTGGCTGCCCGCCGTGCTCAGTTCGACGGCTGCGGCCAGTCCGGCGTAGCCGGCGCCGATGATGGCAATCTTCAAGCCGTTATCCAGGTTTTGCCCGCCAGCCACAGCTTGCGCAGCGGCGGCAGGGAGATGCGCTGGTCCAGCACGCGATAGTCGTCGCGCACGATTTCATCGAGCGTGGCGCGGTAGATCGCGGCCATGATCAGCCCGGCCCGCTGTGCCTTGCGGTCGGCCGCGGGAAGCTGGGCAAAGGCCTGCTGATACATGGCCTGGGCGCGCTCGACCTGGAATGCCAAGAGCCGGCGAAAATTCTCGCTGTAGTGCGCCTGCAGAAGATCGGCTTGAGTGACGCCGAAGCGCGCCAGATCGTCCTGCGGCAGGTAGATACGGCCGCGCCTGGCATCTTCGCCGACATCGCGAATTATGTTGGTGAGCTGGAAGGCCAAACCGAGGTCGTGGGCGTACTTGAGTGTCAGGCGGTCGCTGTAGCCGAAGATTTCGGCGGCGAGCAAGCCGACCACACTGGCGACCCGATAGCAATACAGGTGCAGCGCCTTGAAATCCTCGTAGCGAACCTGGTCGAGATCCATCTCCATGCCATCGATGATTTCCAGCAATTGTTCCTGCGGCAGAGAGAAGCTTTTCACGGATGCCGCCAGTGCCTGCGTAACCGGATGGGTGGGATGGCCTTCATACAGCGCCTTCACTTCGTTGCGCCACCAGCCTAGTTTGGCGCGCGCCAGAAGGGCGTCGGGGCATTCGTCGACCACGTCGTCGACTTCGCGGCAAAAGGCATAGAGCGCCGTAATGGCCTGGCGGCGCAGCGGTTCGAGAAACAGGAAGCTGTAGTAGAAGCTTGAGCCGCTTTGCGCGGCCCGTTCCTGGCAGTATTGGTCGGGTGTCACGGGTGGGTGTCCAGAGGGCGGACCAGCGAGTTCCACAGGATGAGAGGCCAGTCGGGAGCCTGAAGCGTCGGCCGCCGGCTGAAGACATCGTAATCAACCGCCTCGATTTTATCCAGTATGCGCAGGCCGCCAGCGACGATGGCGCGGATTTCGAGGCCGATGCGTCCCGGCAGATCCCAGCCCAGCTGGGCGCCGGAGAGCATCAGGGCGCGGGCGCGGCCCACCTGGAATTGCAGTAAAGCGGATAAGTCGGCGGTGGTGACACGGCGACGGATGTCGCTGTCGCTGACGCCAAACCTTGCCATCTCGTCTTGCGGCAGATAAATCCGACCGTGTGCGCCCTTCAGCGCATCGATGCCGACATCCTGCCAGTGGTTGATCAACTGCAGCGCCGAGCAGATCGCGTCCGAGCGAGACAGGTTCTGCGCTGTGGCGTGGCCGAACAGATGCAGCAGCAGGCGTCCGACCGGATCGGCCGAGCGGTGGCAGTAGTTCATCAGTTCCGCAAAGTCACGGTAACGATCCTTGCTCACGTCCTGAATGAAGGCATCCAGCAGGTCGCGGAACAGTTGCAGCGGCAGCTTGTACTCGGCGATCACCGGCTTCAGGCGCAGGAAGACCGAATGCTGTGTCGGCAGGCCCTCTTCTATCGCGTCCAGTTCGGCCTGGTAGCCTGCCAGCAGCGCGCTGCGTTGTTGCGGCGAATGGTCTCCCTCGTCGGCGAAGTCATCCGCACTGCGGGCGAAGCCATAGATGGCTGCGACCGGCTCGCGCAGCGGAGCGGGCAGAAGAATCGAGGCAACGGGGAAGTTTTCGTAGTGATCGACGGCCATTCAGGGGGCGCAAGGCAGGGGCTGAAGGCTGGATTCTACCGGGGCTATGCGCCACCTTCGCCGCTGTTTTCCACCTTCTGTTCGCTGTCCTCCGGTCCCCGAAAGCAGGTAAAATTCGCAATCCACGTCGTATCGTTCCGGCTTTGCTTGCTGGCCGGCTGCGACACGCGCCCGGGTGGCGGAATTGGTAGACGCACCAGATTTAGGTTCTGGCGCCGCGAGGCGTGGGGGTTCGAGTCCCTTCCCGGGCACCAGCGTTTGGGCGCAGTTTGATTTTGGTGCGGTTTTTTTCAATGAATTCTTCAATGACGGATATAGAGATGACGGACAAGGCAACGACGGACGTGGCAATCGACACCAGCAGTGCGCTGGAACGGCGCATCGACATGACGGTGGCCATGGCGGAGATCGACAAGGACGTCGAGCAGCGTCTGAAGCGGATGTCGCGCACCGTGAAGATGGCGGGTTTCCGTCCGGGCAAAGTGCCGATGAAGATGGTCGCTCAGCAATATGGTTCCCAGGCGCGCTCCGAGGCGAT
>JAPLQX010000014.1 GCA_026399435.1 Rhodocyclales bacterium | reverse complement strand
TCGGTTTCGATCCAGAAGCGGCGGCTGTGCAGGTTAGGCAGAAAGCGACGCTTGGTCTTGTTGTTGGCGTGGGACACGTTGTTCCCTACCATCGGGGCCTTGCCCGTCACTTGACATACGCGAGACATGTAGTGCTCCTGAATGCTGATTTCGCAAAGCTCGCTAGTTTACCAAGCAATGACCCAAAAAATCAATCCTTTTGTCAAATCAGGCCGCGTTCAGCGAAGGACAATGGATCTGCGCTCCCTGTCACGATGAAATGGTCCAGCAGCTTTACGTCTATCAGCGCCAGAGCCTGCTTCAGTGATGAAGTGAGCACTTCGTCGGCGCGTGAAGGTTCGGCGAGGCCGGAAGGGTGGTTGTGGGCGAGGATCACGGCGCCGGCATTGTGCAGCAGCGCCCGCTTGACGACTTCGCGCGGATAAACGCTGGTTTGGGTCAGCGTTCCGCGGAACAACTCCTCGCTGGCGATCAGCCGGTTCTGGGCATCCAGCCACAAGGCGACGAAGACCTCGTGCTCCAGGTTGCCGAGCGACAGGCGCAGCCAGTCGCGTACGGCTTGTGGCGAGGCCAGCGTGTCTTTTGTCTTGAGCGACCCGGCGAGCGCACGGCGTGCCAGTTCCATGGTGGCGGCGAGTTGCGCGGCTTTGGCGGGTCCGATACCGGGAAGGCGGGCCAGATCCTTCGTGCCGGCGGCGGCAAGGCGGGCCAGATCGCCATCGAAGCTTGCCAGTAGTTCGCGGGCCAGATCCACCGCACTTTTGCCGCGGATGCCGACGCGCAAAAAGATCGCCAGCAACTCTGCGTCCGAGAGCGCCGCTGCGCCTTGCTGGGCCAGTCGCTCGCGCGGGCGTTCCGCCGCGGGCCAATCGCGTATGGCCATGGTTTAGAATCCCCGCTTGATTGCCGATTGGCGGGATTTTAATGTCATGAATGAATTTCAGGGCAAACGCATTGTGCTTGGCGTCACCGGTGGCGTGGCGGCCTACAAGGCAGCTGAACTCGCGCGCCTGTTGATCAAGGCCGGCGCAGAGGTGGATGTGGTCCTGACGACCGCAGGCGCGCAGTTCGTCGGTGTGGCCACTTTCCAGGCGCTCACCGGTCGCCGCGTCTGGCAGGCGCTATGGGACGAGCGCATGGACAACGGCATGGCGCACATCGATCTCACGCGCGGCGCGGCGGCCCTGCTGGTAGCCCCGGCGACGGCGGACTTTCTCGCCAAACTGGCGCACGGCCTTGCCGATGACCTGCTTTCCACGCTTTGCCTGGCCCGGAATTGCCCCCTGCTGGTGGCCCCTGCCATGAACCGGCAGATGTGGGAAAACCCGGCCACGCAACGCAATGTTGCGCAACTGCGTGCCGATGGCGTGAGCATTCTCGGTCCCGCGCATGGAGAACAAGCTTGCGGTGAAACGGGCGCCGGACGCATGCTCGAAGCCTCCGAACTGTTCGATGACCTGTATGCATCCATGCAAGCGAAACCTCTCGCCGGCAAGCGTGTCCTGCTGACCGCCGGGCCGACCTTCGAAGCGCTTGATCCGGTGCGCGGCCTCACCAACTCCAGTTCGGGCAAGATGGGTTTTTCCTTGGCGCGCGCCTGTGTCGAGGCGGGCGCGGAGGTGACGCTGATTGCCGGTCCGGTTGCGCTCCCCACGCCCCGCGGAGTGCGTCGCGTCGATGTGCAGAGCGCCCTGCAAATGCGTGAGGCCGTGATGCAGGCACTGCCGGGGCAGAGCGTGTTCATAGGCGTTGCGGCGGTGGCCGACTACCGGCCACGGCAGGCTGCAGCGCACAAGATCAAGAAGGGCCCGGACAGCCTTGCACTGGAACTCGAAGCCAATCCCGACATCCTTGCCGAAGTGGCGGCGCGGCCCGATGCGCCGTTTTGTGTCGGTTTTGCTGCGGAGAGTCGGGATCTCGCCGCCTACGCGGAAGGCAAACGCGTCGCCAAAAAACTCGGGCTGGTGGTCGGCAATCTGGTCCAAGATGGGTTGGGCGGCGATACCAACGCGGTGACCCTGTTCGACGCCGCGGGTGCGCATGTCCTGCCGCCGGCGGACAAGTCCGAGGTGGCGCGCGGCATCGTTGCGCATATCGCCAGCCTGATGGAGAAGCGGCATGGCCAGCATTGACCTCAAGATACTCGACGACCGTCTGAAAGACGATCGATACGCTCCGCAATACGCCACGCCCGGGTCGGCCGGCATCGACTTGCGCGCCTGCATCGAAATGGCGATAAAGATTCACCCGGGTGAAACCATTCTGATCCCGACCGGGATTGCCATTCATCTTTCGAACCCGGCCTTGGCGGCGATGATCCTGCCGCGCTCGGGTCTGGGCCACAAGCACGGCATCGTGCTGGGCAATCTGGTGGGGCTGATTGATTCCGATTACCAGGGCGAGATCTTCGTCTCGACCTGGAACCGCGGCCACGACACTTTCACATTGAACCCGCTGGATCGCCTGGCACAACTGGTGGTGGTGCCGGTGGTGCAGGTGGCCTTCAATGTCGTAGATGAATTTCCCGCCAGCGACCGCGGCGCGGGAGGTTTCGGCAGCACGGGCGTAGCCGGATAGGTTTCCGGTCAGACAAGAAGGGAAGCGCATGGTCACCTATGCCAAACTGTCTTTGATCTCCGTCGGCCTCATGCTTGCGGTGCAGGCCGCTGCTGCGCCTGCAGTTCCAAGCTCGCCGCGCGTCGCCGAGATCGTCGCATCACGTTGCGCCTTGTGTCACGGACCGGAAGGCGAAAGCGCCAGCGCCGTGTATCCGCGTCTTGCCGCGCAGCATCCGGACTACATTGCCAAGCAGTTGAAGGATTTTCGCGATGGCCGGCGCAAGAGCGAGACCATGGCGGAGATGGCCAAAGGCTTGCAGGACGAGGATATCGCGGGTCTGGCGGCTTTCTTTGCGAGCAGGAAGGCGGCATCCCGTCAGCCGGGGGACAGCGATTTTGCGGCCGTTGGCAAGTTTATTTTCCAGCGCGGAAATTCCTACTCCGGGGTGCCTGCCTGCGCCTCCTGTCACGGTGCCAATGGACACGGCACACAGCAACTTCCACGACTGGCGGGGCAGCATCCGGCCTACCTCGAAATCCAGTTGAAGGAGTTCAGCAAGCGGGAGCGGACCAATGATAACGCCGTCATGCATACGGTTGCCGCGAAGTTGACGGAGCTGGAGACGCGCGCCGTCGCCATCTATATCGGCGGCCTGCAATAACCTTTCTCGCCGTACCGCCAGCGCCGACGTCTGGCTGAGCCAAAAACAAACCCCGCCGCAGCGGGGTTTTTTTTGGAGCGGGAAGCAGCAATCAGGTCGACATTTCGGTGAGGATGTTCCTCAGCCAGCTTTCGGCGTAGATTGCTTCGACCTCGGAGAGATCTGGAGATACGGCAACCGAGCCCGCGACCCCCTCGATGGCCTGTTTCTCCGCATTCACCTTGTAGACGCCCGTCACACTGACGGCCTCCTTGGCGGACAGGAAGCTGTAGCAGGTGTTGATGGCGGACATTTCGGTGACCTCCTTGCCGTTCATCAGCGCCACGATGTTGGTGGCGCAGACCTTGGCTTCCGAGTTGGCCGAGTAGCCGGACTTGGGCATTGCGCCGGCGATCGAGGAATCGCCGATGACATGGATGTCCTTGTGCAGGGTGGATTCGAAGGTCGTTGGATTGACCGGGCACCACTTCTTGTCGGCACCCACCAGGCCTGCCGCGTGAGCGATATGTCCGGCCTTCTGCGGCGGAATGACGTTGATGACAGCGCCCTGTACTTCTTCGAGGCCCTCGATCATCACGGCCATCTTGCCAGTGTCCACTTCCGTGACCTTCTTGGCCGGACGGTAGTCAATGATCGCGTCGTAGTGCTTCTTCCAGCCCTTGAGGAAGAGGCCCTTCTTGGAGACGATGTCCGGGTTGGCATCGAGAACGATGACCTTGGAGCCCGGCTTGTGCTGCTTGAGGTACATCGCAACCATGCTGGCCCGCTCGTAGGGGCCGGGCGGGCAGCGGAAGGGCGCGAGGGGGATGGAAATCACCACGTTGCCGCCGGGCTTCATGGCCTCCAGTTGCTTGCGCAGGAGGACCGTCTGCGGGCCGGCCTTCCATGCATGTGGCATGACTTCCATCGCGGCGTCGTCGTAACCCTTCATTTCATCGAGCCGGAAATCGATGCCGGGCGAGAGCACCAGGCGGTCATAGCTGAGCGTGCCCTTCGAGGTGGTGACCACCTTGGCTGCGGGATCGATGCCGGTGACTTCCGCCTGCACGACCTTGACGCCGTGATTTGCGGCGAGCTTGTCGTACTTGATGGTCAGTGTGTTGAGATCGGGGAGGAGGCCGCCGAGATAAAGATTGCTGAACGGGCACGATACGAAATGATCGTTGCGCTCGATCAGCACCACTTCGATGCTCTTGTCCATCATGCGGACGTACTTGGCGGCGATGGTGCCGCCGTAGCCGCCACCGACCACGACGACGCGCTTGCCCGACTTGGGCATCAGTTCGGCGGCTTGGCCGATCAGCGGCAGACCAACTGCGCCGGCGCCGGCGCCCACCAACTTCAGGAAACTTCTGCGATCCAGTGTCATGTCATGTTCTCCCTTATTTCACGCTGGCGTAGAAGTGGAGCAGAGCTTCCAGGTCGTCGCCCGACAGCGGCTTGACCTTTTCTGCCATCTTTTCCGGCATCTTGCGCTTGCCGGACTGGTACTCTGCCATCTGCATTTGCAGGTACGGCAGCCACTGGCTGGCCATTACCGGCGTGTCGTCCTTGCCTTCCTTGCCGTCCTCGATGTGGCAGCGGCCGCAATTGGAGTCCTGCAGGCTGGCGCCCTTGGCGATCTTCGCCTTGTCGAGTGTCTGGCTCGTGGCATGGAGCTTCTGCTTGGAGAAGAACTCGGCCATGGCGGTGATTTCGGCATCGCTATAGCCTTTCGCCAGACGGCTCATGACGGTTGCAGGACGCTCGCCGCTCTTGAATTTCTTCATCGCCTCGACGATGGCCTCTTTCGACTGGCTGGCCAGACTCGGCATGCTCGGACCGGCGCTGCCGCCGTTGGTGCCGTGACAGCCGGCACAGGCATTCGACAGCATCGCCGCCGAAGGCGGTGCTGCTTGCGCCAGCGCGGATGTCGCCAGGACGCCGGTGGCCAGCGCCCATCCTCTCCACTTCATCATCATGTTGTCTCCTCCTTGGTATTGATGAATGTACTGCTTGAAAATCTATTGCCGCGTCACTGCTTCTGCACGTCGATATAGTTCTTGACGCCGGGATTGGGCTTGTCGAGGCCGAACTGATAGCCCAGCGAAACATAGTGGTAGCGGGCGTTGGTGAAGTCCTCGTGAAGCGCGAAGCCGAAGTTATACACCTTATCGGCAGTAATGGCATGGTCGCCCTTGCCACCACCGGCCAGGGCGCGCTCGAAGGTCACGACCCACTTGTTGCCTTCTTTCCTGCCCTCGGCCTTGAGATGGCTCTTGCCGCCGTCCATGTGACGTTCACTGTCGACCCAGCCGTCAACCGGCTTCTCACCCTTGCCGCTACGGAACTGGATCAGGTCCATGAACTTGCCGCTGGCGAGATCGGCGCCGACGATGTATTTGGTCTTCTTGTCGTCCTTGGCCTCTTTCATGGTGCGCAAATCAACGTGGCAGGTGGCCCAGCAGCCGTTCTGATCGCTGCCTTCGACCGTGCCGCCGCCATCGAACATCATGGTGAGCTTGACTTCGTGCTTGGGGTCCATCTTCTTGTCGCCGTTCTTTGGCGGCACCCATTCGAAGCGGAAATAGATCTTGCTGTCGTCATGGGTGGTCTGGAAGGTCACCGGGATGAAGCCCACCTTGCCCGCCGGCGGATTCGGTTCCATCACGGTCTTGGAAACGCCCACCGGCTTGCCGGCGACGATGGCCGCACCGACTTCGTTGGCATCACCTTCGTGGCATTTGGCGCAGGCGCGTTTCTTTTCGATGATGTCCGCCGCGGATGAATGGTCAGCCTTGTTCATCACCCACTCAAGGCCGGCCTGGCCCGGATAGAACACCTTGATCTGGCGGGTCGGGACCTTGCTCCAGTCCAGCGCCGTGATCGCACCTGTGGTTGCGGCTGGAGCGGCGGAACCCGCGGTGTCGGCCTTCGGCGCCGGCTTGGCCGGTTGAGCGGCTGCGGCAGGTGCAGCCGTGACGAGTGCTGGCGCCGCTGCGGGGGCTGTTTCCGCTTTAGCTGTCGTTGCAGGTGCCGGCTGTGCTTGACTCGGCGGCGCGCTTTCCGGAGCTGTAGCGGCTTTGCCTTGCTCCTTTTCCAGCAGGTGGTGTACCGGCTTGTGCGCTATTCCCTTGTGGCAGTCGATACAGGTCTTGCCATCCTGAGCGGCACCTTCATGCTTGACCACGGAGCGATCCTTCTGCTTTTCCGGATCCATAGTTTTGAAGTCGTGGCAGTTGCGGCACTCCTTGGAATCCCGTTCCTTCATGCGTTCCCATACGCGCTCGGCCATTGCCAGACGGTGCGCCTCATATTTCTCGGGCGTGTCGAGGGTGCCCTTGATGTGCCCGATCACGTCGCGTGCCGCCATCAGCTTCTGAAACGACTTGAACATGTAGTCGGTCGGGGTCTTGCTGCTGGCGACGTGGCAGTCGGCACATTGCACGGTCGTGCCGCTGCGGTTCTTGTAGTGAACCGTCTTTTTCAGTTCTTCGAAGGGAATGGTCATTTCGTGGCAGGACATGCAGAACTCGGAGCGGTTGGTCCATTCCATGCCGGTGTTGAGGCCACCCCAGATGATCACGCCACCCAGCACACCGATCACTATCATGCGCAATATCGAGCATTTCGGCGGGTTCAGAAGGCAACGGAAAAAACCGTCCTTGCATTCGGTTTTTTGGGTTTCGTCGGCCATTGTTCAAATCCAAATTTTCGCTGCCCGTGTTCGGCACAGCGTTTGATTTCGAGTCAATGGAAATGGAAGACGCACGCAGCATCCACCCGGGGCTGCTGATGCCTCGCCTATCTCCTCCCAATGCAACTTTAAACTAACGTCACTATTGTCTGCAGGGAGATTATTACAGGCGTACTTGGCTTAGCCAGCAAAAAAAGTAATAAGGCTATCTACAGGGTTATGTTGAGACCTCATCGATCTGCGGTGTCCGGCCCATGGGGTCGGAATTGCGTACGGCCCGGGCTGGCGCATGCAGTGCGGGAATCGCCGTGTCGCCAGCGCCGACTTTCTGCGGCATCAACCCAGCCAGCGCATCAGCGGCGGTATCAGCCACGGCAGCAGCACGGCGGTCAGCAAACCGTTGAGGCCCATGCCCAGCGCGGCGAATGCTCCCGCCTGTTCGCTGACCTGAAATGCGCGTGCCGTGCCGATGCCGTGGGATGCAATCCCGATGGCGAAACCGCGCACGGCGTGGTCGTCGATCCTGAGCAGCGCATAGAGACTGCGCGCACCGACGGCGCCGAGGATGCCGGTGAGGATGACGAGCACGGCGGTCAGCGAAGGCAGGCCGCCGATGCGTTCGGCGATGCCCATGGCGATCGGCGTGGTGACCGACTTCGGTGCCAGCGAGAGCAGCGTTGCGTCGCTGGCGCCAAACAGGTGGCCGATGAGCACCGCCGAGAAGGCGGCGGTGAGCGACCCGGCCAGCAGCGCCAGGAGCAGCGGCACGGCCATGCGCCGCAGGCGGCCGAACTGGGCGTAGAGCGGAATGGCCAGGGCGACGGTGGCGGGACCGAGCAGGAAATGGACGAACTGGGCGCCATCGAAATAGGTTCGATAGGGCGTGCCGGTGGCCCAAAGCACGGTCACCAGTGCGGTGACGGCGAGCAGCACCGGATTGGCCAGCGGGTGTCCGCCGCAGCGTTTGCTCACCAGCACGGCGCCCTGATAGGCCAGCAGCGTGAGCGTGAGGCCCAGCAGGGGTGAAGCGGCGAGATAGACCCAGACTTCGCTGAGGTTTCCACTCAGGCGCGGGCTCATGGCTGGCGCTCCGTGTCCGCAGGCGCCGCCGGATGATGACGGGTCAGCGCGCGCAGCAGCAGCGCGCTGACGGCGATGGTGATGAAGGTGCTGGCGAACAGGGCAATAACAATCGGCAGCCACTCGTCCGCCATGCGCTGGAAATGGAGCATGACGCCGACGCCGTCCGGCACGAAGAGCAATGAGAGATGCTGCAACAGGTTCTGCGCGGTTTCGCGCAGTTCGCCGGACGGTCCGTCACGCAGAGCCAATGCGACAAACAGCAGGGCCATGCCGATCACCGGGCCGGGAATCGGGAGGGCGAAGAGCAGAGCGATGGCCTCGCCCGCAAGCTGAAAGAGCAACAGCAGCGTGATTGCATTCAGCATCGCGGTTCCTCTCGAAAAAAACGGCGCCCTTCTCGCGTCGGGCGCCGTGTTCACCGTCCCGCCAGCGCCGACTTCTGCCGGCGCGAGTGGCAGTCCTTACTCCATGGCTTCATACAAAGGCAGCGTGAGGAATTCGGGATAGTTGTCGGCCAGCGACATTTCCTCGAAAATCTTTGCCGCCTGGTCGTAGGTTTCGGTTTTTTCGCCCTGGGCGGTCACGGTAGCCTTCACCTTCGCCAGTTCTTCGGGAATGAATCCGCGCACCATGTCGGCGGTGACCTTGCGGCCGTCATCGAGCTTGCCCTTGGGGCTAACTACCCACTGCCACACCTGTGAGCGGCTGATCTCCGCCGTGGCGGCATCTTCCATCAGGTTGTGGATGGGCACGCAGCCATTGCCGGCGAGCCAGCTGCCGAGGTAATGGATGCCGACGTTGATATTGTTGCGCACCCCGACTTCGGTGATCGGTTGTTCGGGCTGGAAGTTAAGCCAGTCCTTCGGGCCGAAGTTTTCGTCGCGCTGCTTTTCCCACTGGTTGGGGCGCTCGCCCAGCACCTTCCGGAATTCTTCCGCCGCGATCGGCACCAGACCGGGGTGGGCCACCCAGCCGCCGTCGAAACCGTCGTTGGCGTCGCGCGTCTTGTCGTGGCGGATGCCGGCCAGCGCCTTCTCGTTGGCCACCGGGTCGTTCTTGATCGGGATCAGCGCGCTCATGCCGCCCATCGCCGGGGCGCCTCGCTTGTGGCAGGCCTTGACCAGCGCCAGCGCGTAGCTGCGCATGAAGGGCACTTCCATGGTGATGGCGCCGCGATTGGCGAGGCAGAAATCCTTGTTGCGCTTGAATTTCTTGATGCACGAGAAGATGTAGTCCCAGCGGCCGGCGTTGAGGCCGGCACTGTGGTCGCGCAGTTCATAAAGGATTTCTTCGAGTTCGAACGTGGCGAGAATGGTTTCGATCAGCACCGTGGCCTTGATCGTGCCCTGCGGCAGGCCGATCTCGTTTTGCGCCATGATGAAAATGTCATTCCAAAGGCGCGCCTCGAGGTGGCTTTCCATTTTCGGGACGTAGAAGAAGGGGCCTGCGCCACGGGCGATCTGTTCCTTCGCGTTGTGGAAGAGGAACAGTGCGAAATCGAAAATGCCGCCGGATACACGCTGGCCGTCGATCAGCACATGTTTTTCGTCCAGATGCCAGCCGCGGGGCCGCACTTGCAGGGTGGCGATCTTGTCATTGAGCTTGTATTCCTTGCCGGCTTCGTTCTTGAAACTCAGTTCGCGGCGGATGGCTTTGTAGAGGTTGACCTGGCCCTGAATCAGGTTGTCCCACTTCGGGCTGTTGGAATCCTCGAAGTCGGTCATGTAGGAATCGGCGCCCGAGTTGTAGGCGTTGATGACCATCTTGGCCTCGACCGGACCGGTGATCTCGGTGTGGCGGCGTTCCAGGGCTTTCGGCAATGGCGCAATCTTCCAGTCGCCTTCGCGGATGTGCTTGGTTTCGGGCAGGAAGTCGGGCATTTCGCCGGCGTCGATGCGTGCCTGGCGGGCGACGCGGGCCTTGAGCAGTTCCTGGCGGCGCGGCTCGAAGGCGCGGTGCAATTTGGCGACCAGCGCCAGCGCTTCAGGCGTAAGAATCTTCGCGTATTCGGCCGTGATGGGGGCGTTGATTTGAACGCCGGCGGGCAGGCTCATGAGGGGCTCCTTGGTATGGGTTTCGGCAATGAGTGAATTGTATTCTTGCCTAATCGGATACAGAAGCTATGATTCGATCAATTGATTATTGACTAATAGTATTGAATGGATCAGTTCAAGCAAATTGCTGCCTTTGTTGGCGTCGCAAGTCGCGGCAGCATGTCGGCCACGGCCCGTGCCGAGGGTGTGACGCCGGCCATCATCGGCCGGCGTCTGGATGCGTTGGAAGAGCGCCTCGGCGTCAAGCTTCTGTTGCGCACCACGCGGCGAATATCGCTCACCTTCGAGGGCGCGGCCTTTCTCGAGGATTGCCAACGCATCCTGCGCGAACTGGCGGATGCGGAAGGCGCGGTGAGTCTGGGCAGCATTCGCCCCGGCGGGCACTTGACGATTTCGGCGCCGGCGAGCTTCGGCCGGCGTCACGTGGCGCCGCTACTGAAACGGTTCGTAGAAGACAATCCGGACGTCACGGTGCGGCTCGACTTGTCCGACCGCCTGGTCGATCTTGTGGATGAGAACGTCGACTGCGCCATCAGGATCGGGGATCTGGCAGATTCGAGCCTGATCAGCATCCGGCTTGGAGAAATGCAGCGTGTGATCGTTGCCAGCCCGGACTACATTGCGAAATTCGGCGTGCCGCCAGCACCGACTTCTCTGGCTGAGCACAACTGTCTGTCGCTGCGCCAGCAGCGCGGCTGGACGCTGCGTGTCGAGGGCGAGGTCCGGCTCGTGAAGGTGAGCGGCAACTTCGAATGCAACGACGGCGCAGTGATGCACGACTGGGCGCTGGCAGGCAAGGGCCTGGCTTGGCGCTCGCTGTGGGAAGTCGGCACCGATATCGCGACAGGGCGGCTGGTGACCGTTCTCGACGAGCTCGCCGCGCCGGCGGTGGGAATCCACGCCATCGTGCCGCAGCGCCGCCATCTGCCGCTGCGCGTGAGGCTGTTCATCGACCTGCTGAAGGCCAACTGGCGCGATCCAGCCTATTGGGCATCATCGGTCGGCGTCTGACCGGCCGCGGAACCCCAGTCGGTTACGGCACGATCTGCTGCAGGAATCCGTCCAGTTGCCGGACCCAGTCTTCCCGAGCGAAGACGAAACCCTCATTGTGGCCACCCTCGATCTCGAGGAATTGTTTTGGCGGGCGAGCGGCTTCGAACAGTCGCCGGCCATGGGTGAAGGGAATGATATCGTCGTTGCGACTGTGGATCACCAAGAGCGGGCAGGCAATCTCCGCCAGGCGCGCCAGACTGTCATAGCGGATGTGGGCGAGCAGTCGTATCGGCAGCAGCGGATACAGGTCGGCGCCCATGTCGGGGACGGAGGTGAAGGTCGAGGCCAGCACCAGTGCGGCGGGACGTTGCTTTGCCGCCAGTTGCGCCGCCACGCCGCCTCCCAGGGATTCGCCGAAGAGGACGATGCGGCCGGCAGGAAATCCAAGCGTTTGTGTGGCGTGGAGCCAGGCGGCATCGGCATCGAGATAGGTGCCTTGCTCCGACGGCTTTCCGCTGCTCTGACCGTAGCCGCGATAATCGATGATGAGGGTCGCCAGGCCCAAGTCATGGAACATGCGCAGATAGTCGAGCCGGTGAGCAATGCTGCCGGCATTGCCGTGGAAAAAGACTACCAGGCCGCGTGCCGCGCGTTTCGTGCCGGCCGGCACAAACCAGCCGTCGAGGCTTTCGCCGTCAGCGGTCGCCAGTTTCAGCGGCGTAAACGGCAGACCGATATTTTCCGGGCTGGCGCGGAAGTCGCGATCGATCTCGGGCAGGAATACCAGCGAGGCCTGCTTGAAATAGATCAGGGCCATGAGCCCCAGATAGACCAGCAGAACAATCTGGAGTGCCGACCAAAGCATGGGCAAGCCTTTCCTGGAGCGCTTTGCGGTCATGAACGGGGCGTGGATTCGAAAGCGGAACGCTTCGCTCTACTTTAGCGCAGAAAAAAGGCCGTACCGGTTTCCCGATGCGGCCCAGTCACGAGTTGGAGTTGCGACAGCTTAGTGGAACTGCTCTTCCTCGGTCGAGCCGTGCAGCGCGGTGACTGAAGACGCGCCGCCCTGGATCACGGTGGTGACGTCGTCGAAGTAGCCGACACCGACCTCCTGCTGGTGCGAAACGAAGCTGTAGCCCTTGTCGCGGGCTGCAAACTCGGGTTCCTGCACCATGTCTACGTAGTGCTTCATGCCTTCGCCACGGGCGTAGGCGTGGGCGAACTGGAAAGTCTGGAACCAGTTGATGTGGATGCCGGCCAGCGTGATGAACTGGTACTTGTAGCCCATCGCCGCAAGCTCTTCCTGGAAACTGGCGATAGTCTTGTCGTCGAGGTTCTTCTTCCAGTTGAACGACGGCGAGCAGTTGTAGGCCAGCAGTTTGCCGGGTGACTTGGCCTGAACTGCCTGGGCGAACTCGCGGGCGAAGCCGACGTCCGGCTTGCCGGTCTCGCACCACACCAGATCGGCGTAGGGTGCGTAGGCGACGCCGCGGCTGATGGACTGCTCAAGGCCGTTCTTGACGCGGTAGAACCCTTCCGGCGTGCGCTCGCCGGTGCAGAACGGCTTGTCGTTGGCGTCGTGATCGGAGGTCAGCAGGTTGGCGGCCTCGGCGTCGGTGCGGGCCAGAATGAGGGTGGGAACGCCCATCGTATCGGCGGCGAAACGGGCAGAGATCAGCTTCTCGACGGCTTCCTGGGTCGACACGAGGACCTTGCCGCCCATGTGACCGCACTTCTTGACGGCGGCCAACTGGTCTTCGAAATGCACCGCTGCGGCACCCGCGGTGATCATGTTCTTCATCAGTTCGAAGGCGTTGAGCACGCCGCCAAAGCCGGCTTCCGCATCGGCCACGATGGGCAGGAAGTAGTCGATGAACTCCTTGCTGCCCTGATCGATGCCACGCGACCATTGGATCTCGTCGGCGCGCTTGAAGGTATTGTTGATGCGGCGGACCATGGTCGGCACCGAATCGTAGGCGTACAGCGACTGGTCGGGGTACATGGTCTCCGAAGTGTTGCCGTCGGCGGCAACCTGCCAGCCGGAAAGGTAGACCGCTTCGAGGCCGGCCTTCGCCTGCTGCATTGCCTGGCCGGCAGTGATGGCGCCGAAAGAATTCACGTAGCCCTTCTTGGCCGCGCCGTTGACCAGCGCCCAGAGCTTTTCCGCGCCGCGGTGGGCGAGCGTGTGTTCAATGGGGAAGGTGCCACGCAGGCGAATGACATCGTCGGCGCTATATCCGCGCTTGATACCTTTCCAGCGGGGGTTTTCGGCCCAGTCCTTGGCCAGGGCGGCGGCTTGTGCTTTGCGATCGGTCATGTTCAATCCTCTGAAGGGTCGTTGTCGAATGGGGTGCTCCAAGCGGGAGCAGTGCCGACAGTATAAAGAGGATTTTGCGTTGCAGCAATAGTCTTATATAAGACTATTTTATTTTTTTAATTGATATATAACAGTCTATTGAGATTAATATTTCATAATACGGGAAGGGCTTTCTCAAAACAAAACACCCTGACTGATTTGATATATGTCTTATATAAGACATGAGCTAATGCAACGCGATGGCGCTAACAATCACGCCATCTTCGTCCGCATACAGCCACTCACCGGGAGTAAAAGTGACTCCGCCGAAAGTCACCGGGATGTCCTCATCACCGACATTCTTCTTTACGGTCTTCATCGGATGGGTGTCGAGCGCAAACACGCCGATATCCATCTCGCCGATCGCGCGAGAATCCCGGATGCAACCATAGACGACCACCCCGGCCCAACCGTTCTTGACCCCCAGTGCCGCGAGTTGATCCCCGACCAGCGCCCGGCGCAGGCTACCGCCGCCGTCGATCACCAGCACCCGGTTCTCGCCGGGAGATCCGAGCGCCTTCCTGACCAAGGAGTTGTCTTCGAAAAGTTTCAGGGTCGCAATTTGGCCATAAAAGGCCGTGCGCCCGCCAAAGCAGTTGAACATCGGCTCGACGACGCGAACCTTGTCTTCGTGAGCGTCGCAGAGATCCGTGGTCAGCAAGTCCATAGTTCGATGGCTACGGAAAATCAATGAGTCTTGTCGCACGACACCCCGTTGACCGTTTCTCCGAAATCACACTGCGGATGCAACGGGCGGCGTACTGGCCGCATTTTCGAAAGAGAGCACGACCTTTTCGTGCTCGTCGACGTCGATGGTAACGCGACCGCCGTGAACCAGTTTGCCAAACAGCAGTTCGTCGGCCAGCGCAGAGCGGACCGTGTCCTGGATCAGGCGTGCCATCGGGCGCGCACCCATCAGGGGATCGAAGCCCTTTTCAGCCAGCCAGGCGCGCAGCGCGTCGGTAAAAATGGCTTCTACCTTCTTCTCATGGAGTTGGCCTTCAAGCTGCATGAGGAACTTGTCGACCACGCGCAGAATGATTTCGGCATTGAGCGCGCGGAAGGAAATGATGGCGTCCAGCCGATTGCGGAACTCCGGCGTGAACATGCGCTTGATATCGGCCATTTCGTCGCCCTGGCCCTTGTTTGCGGTGAAGCCGATGCTGGTCTTCTGCAGGGCTTCGGCGCCGGCATTGGTCGTCATGACGATCACCACATTGCGGAAATCCGCCTTGCGGCCATTGTTGTCGGTCAATGTGCCGTGGTCCATCACCTGCAGGAGGATGTTGAACACCTCCGGGTGGGCCTTCTCGATTTCGTCGAGCAGCAGCACCGCGTGCGGCTTCTTGGTCACGGCCTCTGTGAGCAGCCCTCCCTGATCAAAGCCGACGTAGCCGGGTGGCGCACCGATCAGTCGGCTCACGGCGTGGCGTTCCATGTATTCCGACATGTCGAAGCGGATCAGTTCGATGCCCATGCCATAGGCTAGCTGACGGGCCACTTCGGTCTTGCCGACGCCAGTGGGCCCTGAAAACAGGAAGCAACCGATTGGCTTCTGCGGATCGCCCAGCCCGGAACGCGACATCTTGATCGCCTTGGCCAGAGCGTCGATGGCGGCTTCCTGACCAAAGACCATGTTCTTCAGATCGCGGTCGAGATTCTTCAGCGCCGAACGGTCGTCAGCTGAAACATGCTGTGGCGGGATGCGCGCAATCTTGGCGACAATGTCTTCGATTTCGAGTTTGCCGATGGTCTTTTTCTGCTTCGATTTCGGCAGGATGCGCTGGGCGGCGCCCGCCTCGTCTATCACGTCGATCGCCTTGTCCGGCAGGTGGCGGTCGTTGATGTACTTGGCCGCCAGCTCAGCCGCGCTGGAAATCGCCGCAGCGGAATACTTGACGCCGTGATGCTCTTCAAAGCGGGATTTGAGGCCGCGCAGGATGGAGACGGTTTCATCCACGGACGGTTCATCGACATCGACCTTCTGGAAGCGCCGCGACAGCGCATGGTCCTTTTCGAACACGCCACGGAATTCCGTATATGTGGTGGCACCGATGCACTTGAGAGCACCGGATGACAGGGCAGGCTTGAGCAGATTTGAGGCGTCCATCGTTCCGCCCGATGCCGCACCGGCGCCGATCAACGTGTGAATCTCGTCAATGAACAAGATCGCATTCGGGTTGTCCGCGAGTTGCTTGAGGACACCCTTCAGGCGTTGCTCGAAGTCACCGCGATACTTGGTCCCGGCCAGCAGTGCGCCCATGTCCAGGCAATATACCGTGGCATTGGCGAGGATTTCGGGTACGCGCCCCTCGACTATGTGACGGGCCAGCCCTTCCGCGATGGCGGTCTTGCCGACGCCCGCTTCACCTACCAGGAGCGGGTTGTTCTTGCGTCGGCGGCACAAAGTCTGGATGACCCGCTCCAATTCCTTGTCGCGGCCGATGAGTGGATCGATCTTGCCGGTCAGCGCAAGTTGGTTGAGGTTCTGTGTAAAGTTCTCCAGCGCACCGCCTTTTTCCTGTGTCTCGACTTCGGTCTCGGCCGGCTCTTCCTTTCCTCTTCCTTGCGGCGTCTTGGTGATGCCGTGGGAAATGAAGTTCACCACATCCAGCCGCGTGACGTTCTGGCGTTGCAGGAAAAAGACAGCGTGCGAATCCTTCTCGCCGAAGATTGCCACCAGCACGTTCGCTCCGGTGACTTCCTTCTTTCCCGAGGACTGTACATGCAGGATTGCACGCTGGATGACGCGCTGGAAGCCAAGCGTAGGCTGCGTGTCGATTTCGTCGCTGCCTGCTACGGTCGGTGTGTGCTCATTGATGAAAGTCAGCAATTCCTTGCGCAGACCTTCAATGTCGGCGGCGCAGGCACGCAGGACCTCGGCGGCAGAGGGGTTGTCCAGCAGCGCCAGCAGCAGATGCTCGACGGTGATGAACTCATGGCGCTTCTGCCGGGCTTCGACAAAGGCCATGTGCAAGCTGACTTCGAGTTCCTGGGCAATCATCAGTTTTCCTCCATCACGCAAGCCAGCGGGTGCTGGTGTCGGCGTGAATATGCACTCACTTGCTCAACCTTGGTCGCCGCTACATCGCGAGGATACACTCCGCACGCACCCATGCCTTCACGATGCACCTTGAGCATGACTTGCGTCGATTGCTCGCGCGACAGCCCAAAAAATTTCTCCAATACAACCACGACAAAGTCCATCGGCGTGAAATCGTCGTTGAGCAACAACACCTTGTACATCGGTGGCGGCTTGGTGCGGCTCTGCTCCGGCGCCAGAGCGGCGCTACCGTCCGTCCCGACTTGCTTGCGTGTGACCATGACTCGATTCTAATGTGATTCCGGCACAGTTCAACACCACGAAAAAGAGGGGAATAGCGTGCCGATGGGACCGTATTTTGGGCTGATTGTTCAATATGCAAGGGATGGGGATGTGCGATGCAACATCGAAAGTTGTTGACGCTGCTTGACAATGTGCGTACAACGCGAAACGTGTTTAGTTCAAATTCCCCCGCAGTGACCTACGGTCGTCTCAAAGTCTGTCAAAACGCAGCTCCTCTGAATCGCCGCTTGGCCCCCTCTGCAGTTCCGGACTTGAACGTCAAACATGCCCCGGCCGGGGTGCGGTGTTTTGCAGCCCGCAGCGGTGGCCGATTCGTTCGTTTTTGATTAAGGAAAAAGTTACATGGCAACTGGTACAGTTAAGTGGTTCAACGACGCCAAGGGTTTTGGTTTTATCACCCCGGATGACGGCAGCGAAGATTTGTTCGCGCATTTCTCGGCCATCAACATGGCTGGATTCAAGTCCCTGAAAGAAGGCGACAAGGTGACTTTCGACGTGGTGCAAGGCCCCAAAGGCAAGCAGGCGTCGAACATTCAGAAGCCTTGATGTCCTTGACCTTTCCGGCACCCGTGTAATTCCGGTTCCGGAAAAACAAAGCCCGCCTCACGGCGGGCTTTTTTTCGGCTGATCGCTTTGCGACTTACATGCGATCAATCATGGCCTGGCCGAATACCGAGCATTTCACTTCCTTGGCACCTTCCATCAGACGCGCAAAGTCGTAGGTGACGACCTTGTCGCCAATGGCTGCTTCCATGGATTTGATGATGAGATCTGCTGCCTCTGTCCAGCCCATGTGGCGCAGCATCATCTCGGCGGAAAGGATCAACGAGCCCGGATTTACGTAATCCTTGCCCGCGTATTTGGGCGCGGTGCCGTGAGTCGCCTCGAAACAGGCATACAGATCCGAAATGTTGGCACCCGGGGCAATACCGATACCGCCGACCTGAGCTGCCAGCGCATCGGAAATGTAGTCGCCGTTCAGGTTCAGTGTGGCGATTACGTCATACTCAGCGGGGCGCAGCAGAATCTGCTGCAGGAAGGCGTCAGCGATGGCATCCTTGACAACGATGCCGTTCGGCAACTTGAGCCACGGGCCGCCGTCGATTTCCACACCTTTGAATTCGTTTTTCGCCAGTGCATAGGCCCAGTCACGGAAGCCACCCTCGGTGTACTTCATGATGTTGCCCTTGTGCACAATCGTCACCGACTTGCGCTTGTTGGCGATGGCGTAGTTTACGGCGGCGCGCATCAGGCGCTCGGTTCCTTCGCGCGAAACCGGTTTGATCCCGATTCCGGAGGTGTTGGGGAAGCGGATCTTCGTCACCCCCATCTCTTCCTGAAGGAACTTGATGAGCTTCTTGGCCGGCGCCGACTCCGCCTGCCATTCGATGCCGCAGTAGATGTCTTCCGTGTTCTCACGGAAGATCACCATGTCGGTTTTGCTTGGATCCTTGAGCGGCGAGGGAATGCCCTTGAAGTAGCGTACCGGACGCACGCACTGATACAAGTCCATTTCCTGCCGCAGGGCGACGTTGAGCGAACGGATGCCACCGCCTACCGGTGTGGTCAGCGGCCCCTTGATGGAGACCGAGTATTCCTTGCATGCGGTGATAGTCTCCGCCGGCAGCCAGACGTCGGGGCCGTACAGACGGGTGGCCTTTTCTCCGGCATAAACCTCCATCCACGAAATCTTGCGTTTGCCACCGTAAGACTTCTGTACGGCAGCGTCCACCACTTTTTGCATGACCGGCGTGATGTCGACGCCAATGCCATCGCCTTCGATAAAGGGAATGATGGGATTGTCGGGAATCGGCTGGCCGGGAATGATTTTCTGGCCTTGTGCGGGAACCTTTATAAGGGAAGTGCTCATGCCTGCTCCGTTAAAAAATAGTGTGTTGAGAATCGAGAGGGATGCGGGATAGGTCGAGGATGATTATCCTCCAAAAATCCACCGTACTCCAACCGCCCTCCGTGTCAGGCGGCCGCAGCGCTCACTGATAGAATCGACAGCGTCAAACTTACCGAGATGTCGCACCATGGCCGCTGGCCCCGCTGATGACCTGATCGCCGAATCCATTGCCAATGTGCTTGTCGATGGTTTCAACAAGCACTATCGCCTGTTTCATGAGAGTTCGGCGCTCGCCAAGCAGCGCTTTGATCAGGCGCGCTGGCAGGAAGGTCAGCAGGCGGTCAGGGATCGCATCCAGTTTTATGATGATCGCGTCAAGGAGACCACGGAGAGGCTGCATCGAGAGTTCGATGCCGACAGTCTGAGCGACACTGTTTGGCAGCATGCGAAGCTTCAATACATCGGCTTGTTGACCAACCACAAGCAGCCCGAGTTGGCGGAAACCTTCTTCAATTCGGTGTTCTGCCAGATTCTGCACCGCACCTATTTTCACAATGATTTCATTTTTGTGCGGCCGGCGGTATCCACCGAATACATCGAATCTGATCCGCCAACCTATCGCTGCTACTACCCGAATCAAGCGGGCTTCCGAGCGTCGATTCGGCAGGTCTTCGTCGATTTCGGCTGGACAAGGGAATTCGAGGATCTGGATCGTGATGTGGATTTCATCTTGCGCAGCATTGAGTCTCATCTTGGCACCCTGCCGGCGCGCGAGGCCAACCTCCAGATACAGGTGCTCAATTCGGCCTTCTATCGCAACAAGGGTGCCTACGTGATCGGCAAGGCGGTCAACGGCGCCTTCGAGTATCCGTTTACCGTTCCCGTACTGCATTCGGCGGCAGGCAAACTCTGCCTTGACACGATCATCCTCGACGCATGGAGGATCGGCGTGCTGTTTTCCTTGTCGCGGGCCTATTTCATGGTCGACATGGAAGTGCCTTCCGGCTATGTCCAGTTTCTGCGTTCGATCATGCCCAACAAGCCGCGTTCCGAGCTTTACACCATGCTCGGGCTGGGCAAGCAGGGCAAGACCATGTTTTTCCGCGACCTGATTTTCCATCTGCATCATTCGGCAGACCAGTTCATCGTTGCGCCGGGCATCCCCGGTCTGGTCATGCTGGTGTTCACCCTGCCGTCGTATCCCTATGTGTTCAAGGTCATCAAGGATGTTTTCGGCAGTTCGAAGGAAGTCGATCATGACACGGTGCGGCGCAAGTATCAGTTAGTGAAACAGGTGGATCGCGTCGGGCGCATGGCCGACACGCTGGAGTTTTCCAAGGTTGCGCTGCCCCGCAAGCGTTTCTCCCCGGAACTGATCAATGAACTGTACAAGGAGGTGCCGTCGCTGATGGAGGAGGATGGCGACGATCTGGTGATCAAGCATCTCTACATTGAGCGACGCATGGAGCCGCTCAACATCTATCTTGAAAAAGCAGAAAAGGCGGGGCGCGATGATCAGGTGGAGCATGCGGTGCAGGAATACGGCAATGCCATCCGCGAGCTTGCCATTGCCAATATTTTTCCCGGCGACATGCTGTGGAAGAACTTTGGCGTCACTCGCTACGGTCGCGTGGTGTTTTATGACTATGACGAAATTGAGTACATGACCGACTGCAAGTTTCGACGCATTCCTGCGGCGCCGAATTTCGAGGCTGAAATGTCGGGTGAACCCTGGTATTCGGTATCGAGGCTGGACGTATTCCCCGAGGAGTTCGAAACCTTTCTGCTGGTCTCGGACAAGATTCGCGATGCCTTCATGCGTCATCATCCCGATCTGTTTGATGCTGAGTTCTGGCAAAACACCCAGGAGCAAATCCGCAAGGGCGCGATGCAGGACTTTTTTCCCTACCCCGAGCCGCTTCGCTTCTGCAACGTCTTTGGCAGCGGTTGTTCGGTTTGAGCCGCCTCATCCTGTTCAACAAGCCCTTTGGCGTGCTAACCCAGTTTACCGATGCTGATGGGCGGCCCACCCTGGCTGACTACATTCCAATCCCCAATGTATACGCCGCCGGTCGGCTGGATGCCGATTCGGAAGGACTGGTGGTATTGACCGACGATGGAGGCTTGCAGGCGCGGATTGCCAACCCCAGGCACAAGATGGCAAAGCTGTATCGGGTGCAGGTCGAAGGCGAGCCTACGGAAGAAGCCCTGCAAAGACTGAAGGCCGGCGTAGACCTTGGCGATTTCCGGACGCGCCCCTGCCGGGCGCGCCGTATTGCCGAACCCGATGACCTCTGGCCGCGAAACCCGCCAATCCGGTATCGCGCGGAGATTCCAACCAGTTGGCTGGAACTGGCTTTGCAGGAAGGAAAGAACCGTCAAGTCAGGCGCATGACGGCGCGCGTTGGATTTCCGACTCTCAGGCTGATCCGCTGGGCGGTGGGCGACTGGACGCTGGAAGGGCTGGCTCCGGGACAGTGGCGTGAACTTGAAATTTCCGGTCAACCAGATGCAAAGCAGCGCGTTAATGTCCGTAACGCCCGGAAAAACCGTGGTGTTAAAGACATTCTACCTATACACAAACGAAAGGAATCACCATGAACAAGCTTCTCGCTACCCTGGTTGCCGGCCTGATCGCCACCTCCGCTTTTGCCGCTGATGCTCCGAAGGCCGCTCCGGCTGCCGCTCCTGCAGCTGCTGCTCCGGCTGCCGCTCCCGCTGCCAAGGCTGCCGCTCCGGCTGCTGCCCCGATGGCCGCCGAGAAGAAGGCTGAAGCTGCTCCCGCCAAGGCTGAAAAGAAGGCCAAGAAGGCCAAGAAGTCCAAGAAGGCTGACGCAGCCAAGTAATTAATTCCGCGGTTCGGGAAAAAGAATGGCAGGGTAACCTGCCATTTTTTCGCCTAGAGTCTGAAAATAATTAGCTAAGCTGTTGATTCAGTATATGTTTCAAGTGCGTTAAAAGGGAAAGTGGCCGGCTTTCGGCGCAAAATCCCAATGGTTTATGGCAAGTCCGGCTTCATGGTTGCCGAAGGAGAATTATCGTGTTTTTCAGAATGGCGCTGTTCGTGGCATCGCTGGCAGTTGCCTTGCCGGGGGGGGCTCAGCAGTCGCAACTACCCTTGCTTGAACTGTTCGCCGGGATGCATCGAATCGAGGCCGAAGTCGCGGCGACTTCCGAAAGCCGCCAGACAGGAATGATGCAGCGCACGATCATGGCGCCGCAGCGCGGCATGCTGTTCGTGTTCCCCGAGGTCGCCGCCCACTGCATGTGGATGCGCAATACGCTCCTGCCGCTGTCCGTCGCTTTTCTCGACGAAAAAGGCAGGGTCATCAATGTTGAGGACATGCAGCCAAAAACCGACGATACCCATTGCGCCAGCAAGCCGGCGCGCTATGCGCTTGAAATGAACCTGGGCTGGTTCAAGAGTCGCGGTTTGAACGCCGGATTCGCCATCACAGGCGTCGAAAAGGCGCCGGCCGGCCGTTAAAACACAGTTTTAGTAATGGGGCGGAATATCGTCCCTCAGATTTCGCGGCTCGCTGGGAGCCGCCGGTTGCATCAGCTGGTACAGCTCGCGGATCTGTGCTTGCAACAGATCGATCTGCTGCTGCTGCCGGAAGACAGTGCGATTGAGTTCTTCCAGATGATCTTCGCTGAGGCCGAGCTTGATTTCGAGTTCGGTGATTCTGGATTCCATGCCGATTTCCCAGTCATCAAATGACGAAGGGCGCCTCGCGGACGCCCTTCGTGACTACGACATTAGTCGCGCAAGATCGCCTTGATCAGGCGAAATTCTTTGCAGCGAAGTCCCAGTTCGCCAGGGAGGCGAGGAAGGTCTCGACAAACTTGGGGCGCGCGTTGCGGTAGTCGATGTAATACGCGTGCTCCCAGACGTCGATGGTTAGCAATGCGTTGTTTTCGCTGTTCAGCGGCGTGCCTGCACCCGAGGTGTTGACGATATCGACCGAACCATCCGGCTTCCTTACGAGCCAGGTCCAGCCCGATCCGAAATTACCGACGGCGGAGGCCTGGAAGGCCTTTTTGAACTCGTCGAAGCTGCCCCATTTCTTGTCGATTGCCGCAGCCAGCGCGCCGCTCGGCGTGCCGCCACCGCTGACTTTCATGCTGTTCCAGAAGAAGCTGTGATTCCAGACTTGGGCGGAGTTGTTGAAGATGCCGCCGGCTGGCGCCTTCTTGATGATGGCTTCAAGGTCGAGGTTCTCGTACTCGGTGCCCTTGATCAGGTTGTTGAGGTTGGTCGCATAAGCCTGATGGTGCTTGCCGTAGTGGTATTCGAAGGTTTCCTTCGAGATGTGCGGGGCGAGGGCATCCATCGCGTATGGCAGGGGGGGGAGGGTGTGTTCCATTAGGGTTCTCCTGTTGCTGTGGGGTGACGGGGTTTAAAGTTGACTATTATAGTCGGGAATAAGTCAGGTAACAATTTTCGAAGGTTCTACGGTGCTTGCGAGGATGCTTGCCTGAGCTTCGCCATGTGCCAGGTAGAGACTTACGGTTTGGCCGGCATGCAAACTCGCGGCATCCGTCACCAGATAGCCGCTGGCATCACGAACGATGGAAAAACCACGCGCCAGCGTCGCTTTCGGATTCAAGTGAGCGAGGGCCGCTGCGATGCTCTCGAGCGCACCCAGTCGTTTCTGTTGCTGTCGCCGGATTGCGGCACCCAGGCGCAGTGCCAGCAATCCGACGTGCCCGCTGCGCCTTTCCATGCGCGGAACGCTGCGACTCAAGCCGAGCGCGGCGCGGTTCAGCCGCTCCCGGTGCGCGCGGAGTGCGTGAGCCAGCGAAACATCCAGTTGCGAGCCCAGTAGCGCAAGTCTGTCATGTCCCTGCCGCAATCGTGTCGCCGGATGAATCAGGCGTAGCGACAGCTGATCCAGTCCTTGCTGCTGCCGGGCGACACGGTATTGCATCGCGCGGCGCATTGTCGTTCCAAGATCTGCAAGTTCGCCCGCCGCCTCGTACCATCCTTGGGTGGCCAACTCGGCCGCAGCGGTGGGCGTTGCGGCGCGCAGGTCGCTGACGAAATCGGTGATCGTCGTATCGGTCTCGTGGCCGACGCCGCTGATGATGGGCAAGGGGCTGGTGACAATAGCTCGCGCCACAGCTTCTTCGTTGAACGCCCAAAGGTCTTCGATGCTGCCACCGCCGCGCACGATCAACAGCAGGTCGCATTCCTTGCGCTGACCGGCCACGGCGATCGCCGTGGCTATCTCTTGGGCGGCGCTCTCGCCCTGCACCAGCGTCGGGTACAGAATTGCGCCGAGATGCGGCGCGCGACGCTTGAGGGCCACCAGTACATCGCGCAGGGCAGCGGCGCGCAGCGAACTGATGATCCCGATGCGACGCGGAAAGCGCGGCAGGGGTCGCTTGCGTTCGGCGGCAAACAAACCCTCAGCCTCCAGTTGTGCCTTCAACCGGGCAAAGGCCTCGAACAGACGTCCCAGCCCTGCGCGACGCAGCGTCTCAACGTTGAGTTGGAAGTCGCCGCGCGGCTCGTAGAGCGACACCAGGGCGCGCGCCTCCACCTGTTGTCCGTTTTCCAGTCGCCAGGGAATCGATTGGGCGCGCGAGCGGAACATCACGCAACGCGCCTGCGCGCCTTCGTCCTTCAGCGAGAAGTAGACGTGGCCGGATGCGGCCCGCGTCAGGTTGGAAACTTCTCCCGCCACCCAAAGCAGCGGGAACTCCCTTTCCAGGCTCAGGCGCGCGAGCCGGTTGAGTTCGCTGATGCTGACGACGGTCGAGGGATCGAGCATGGACGGGGCGCTTTGGGTCGGGGATATGTCGAAAAAATTCTACACCATCCACATGCTGCGTCAGGCGCGCGGGCAAAGCCCCGGAAGCCTCGCTCCTGCTGGGTGTGTGGCATAACTACCTGATTAATCATTCAGTTTCGATTGCTCTCAAATTGTTCAAAAAAGAAAAATCCCTTGCGGGAGGCCCAGTTAGCTTGCTTGCCACACGATGGCCCACAAACTTATCCACAGATTTTGTGGATAAGCTGATCGTTGAATCTGGCGAGTACCGCAGGAACTGATTTTGTGAGCGCTTCTTCTCCGGCAGCGCCGTCGGCGAGGGCAGGGCAACCCAGTACAGGCCGGGCCGCAACAACGACAATGGAATCAAAGGCAGATATTTCTCCGGACGGCGGCGGCGGGCGTTCCTTGCCGAACTCATGCAACCCGAGTTTGATCGCGGTAGGGCATGAAAAGTGGGCGACTGCGCCACTGCGGATTTTCCATGCGCATCCGTTTGTGTTGCCGAATCGGCCCACTCGGGCTAAAGTTCGCGCTTTACCGCTTACCGGAGTCGTCCCCGTGTTTTCCATCCTTCAGGCTGCCGGCTGGCCCATCTGGCCCTTGCTGTTCGCTTCCGTAATCGCTGTCGCGCTCATCATCGAGCGTGCGACGGCCCTGCGCCGCACCAAGATCGTCCCCGCCGGATTGCTGCAAAGCGCGATCGCCGACTACCATAAGAACGGAATTGCCGAACCTCAGCTTGCACGCCTCGAGGCTCATTCGCCGCTGGGCCGCGTTCTCGCCGCGGGCATGCGCAATGCAAAAAGTTCGCGCCTGATCATGAAGGAGGCGATCGAGGAAGCCGGGCGCGGAGTGGCCCATGATCTTGAGCGATTCCTGACCACCTTGGGCACCATCGCCTCGATTGCACCGCTGATGGGGCTCTTCGGCACCGTGGTGGGGATGATCGAGATTTTCGGTTCGCCGACTTCCTCCGGCAATAATCCCCAAGCCTTGGCGCATGGCATTTCCGTGGCGCTCTACAACACCGGTTTCGGCCTGATCATCGCCATTCCCAGCATGATCTTCTACCGCCACTTCCGGGCGCAGGTCGATGGATTCCTGGTGGAGATGGAGCAGGAAGCGGTGAAGCTGGTCGAGATCCTGCAAGGCGAACGCAAGTAAGGACGGGGCGCGATGAACTTCCAGCGAGGACGTCAGCGCGAAGAACTGGAGATCAATCTGATTCCGATGATCGACGTGCTTCTGGTGATCCTGATCTTTCTCATGATCACCACCACCTATTCCAAGTTTTCCGGGCTCGAGATCAACTTGCCCACCGCCGATGCGCCGCAGAACAAGGAACAGCCGAACGAAATCAACGTGGTGGTCACTGCCGCCGGTGAGATCACGGTGAACAAGACGGCGATCGGTGCCCGCGACATCGAATCGATCGCCACCGCAATGAGACGGCTCACCGGTACCGGCAAGGAACCGGTGGTCATCATCAACGCCGATGCCAAGGCTGCGCATCAGAGCGTCATCGATGTCATGCAGGCGGCCCAGCAGGCCGGGCTGTCGCACATTTCCTTTGCCACCCAGCAGGCGCAACGCTGAGTTCGGTGGACTAGCCGCCGCCTGGCGGCGGCGTGGCCCGCTGGCTTGTCTGCTGTTTCCCTTATCGTTGCTCTTCATCGTGCTGGTCGTATTGCGGCGAGCCCTGTACCGTCTCGGGCTCCTTGGTCGCGAACGCCTGCCGGTGCCTGTGGTTGTCATCGGCAACATTACCGTCGGCGGAACCGGCAAGACCCCGCTCGTGATTTATCTGGCATCGGCGCTGCGAGCGCTGGGGCGCTGCCCCGGTATCGTCAGTCGTGGGTATCGCGGCGATGACACGCAGGTGGTGGAGGTAACTGTCGGCAGTGATCCCGGCACGGTGGGTGACGAACCCCTGCTGCTGGCTCGACGCAGCGGCTGTCCGGTATTTGTCGGGAGGGACAGGGTGGCAGCCGCCCGCGCCCTGCTTGCCGGGCATCCGGAATGCGACGTGATTCTTGCCGATGATGGCTTGCAGCACTACCGTTTGGCTCGCGACGTCGAAATTGCGATGTTCGATCAGCGCGGAGTAATGAACGGTTGGCCATTGCCCGCGGGACCTCTGCGGGAACCCGTGTCGCGTCTGGCGCACGTGGATGCGGTGGTGCTCAACGGAACCGCCGTTACCTGCCCGCGAAGCGGAATCCCAGGTACGCAGAGCGCATCAGCGCCGACTCTTGATCGCCCGGTTTTTGCGATGCGCTTGCTGGGCGAGAGTTTTTATCGTCTCGATGATCACGGAACAACATGCAGCGCTGCCGACCTGGCAGGCAAGAAGTTGCACGCAGTGGCGGGCATCGGCGCGCCGCAGCGCTTTTTTGATCGGCTGAGCGCGATGGGATTGAGCTTCGCCGAGCACGCCTTCGCCGATCATCACAGCTTTTGCGAGGCGGAACTTGCCTTGACCGGCGATGCCATTCTGACGACGGAAAAGGATGCCGTAAAATTGGCCCAACTTCGCTTGGCTCTGCCGGTCTGGGTGTTGCCCGTGACGGCCGAAGTCAGCCCCGATCTTGCCGCATTTGTTCTGGAGAAGCTCAATGGACAGCCGTTTGCTTGAAATACTCGTTTGCCCGGTCTGCAAGGGCCCTCTGGAAAATCGCAAGGCCACGTCCGAACTGGTCTGCAAGGCCTGCAAACTGGCCTATCCGGTCAAGGACGATATTCCCGTGATGCTGGAGGATGAGGCCCGGCAACTGGGCGCAGAAGAAGCCTGATGGGTCTTCGCGTCGTCATCCCGGCGCGCTATGCTTCGACGCGCCTGCCGGGGAAACCCCTGGCGGACATCGCCGGCCAGCCGATGATCGTGCGTGTGGCAGCGGCAGCGAAACGCGCCCGAACCGACGGCGTCTGGGTGGCCACCGATGACGAGCGGATTGCCGCTGCAGTTCGGCAACACGGCTTCGACGTGGTGATGACGCGCGCGGATCACGCCAGCGGCACCGACCGCATCGCCGAAGTGGCCGACCAACTGGCGTGGGACGACGCCGACATCGTGGTCAATGTGCAGGGTGATGAGCCGCTGCTCGATCCCGCGCTGATAGAGGCTGTGGCCGCGGCCTTGCGCGGCGATCCCGATGCGGCGATGGCGACCGCTGCCCATCCCCTGACGGTCGCTGAGGATTTCTTCAATCCCAACGTAGTCAAGGTCGTATGCGACGTGCGTGGCCGTGCCTTGTACTTCAGTCGTGCGCCCATCCCCTGGGACAGGGACCAGTTCGCAGGTGGGCGGGATGCCCTGCCCGCAAATCTTCCGGCACAGCGTCACATCGGCCTGTACGCCTATCGTGTGGATTTTCTGCGCCGCTTTGGGCAGCTCGCCGCCTCACCGCTCGAACGCTGTGAGTCGCTGGAGCAACTGCGTGCGCTTTGGCACGGCTATCCGATTCAGGTCGTCAGTGTCGACCACACTCCGGCACCGGGAGTCGACACGGCCGAGGATCTGAAACGCGTGCGCCGACTGTTTGACGCCAAGGAGGATTCGGAGTAAGTTTTGCCCAAGTCAAAAAGACAAAAAAGTTGCTTTAAATCATGAAGATAAACTTTACTTGGGGAGCTAGATATGAAATTGATCCTGTTGGGTGGGCCGGGCGCCGGCAAGGGAACACAAGCCGCATTCATTACCGGGAAATACGGCATTCCACAGATATCCACGGGCGACATGTTGCGCGCTGCGGTGAAGGCCGGCACGCCGATGGGGCTGGCGGCCAAGAAGGTCATGGATGCCGGGGGCTTGGTGTCCGACGACATCATCCTCGGCCTGATCGCCGAGCGCTTGAAGCAGCCCGATTGTGAAAAGGGCTTCCTGTTCGACGGATTTCCGCGGACCATTCCGCAGGCTGAAGCCATGCGTACCCAAGGTGTCGAACTCGACTACGTGCTTGAGATCGACGTCAGCGATGAGGAAATCATCAAGCGCATGAGCGGCCGTCGCGTGCACCTCGGCTCGGGACGCACCTACCACGTCGTGTTCAATCCGCCCAAGGTCGAAGGCAAAGACGACGTCACCGGGGAGCCGCTGATTCAGCGCGACGATGACAAGGAAGAAACGGTCCGCAAACGTCTGTCGGCGTATCACAGCCAGACCAAACCACTTACTGACTACTATTCCAAGTGGGCTGACACGGGAGCCAAGGGTGCGCCCAAGTACCGCAAGGTTTCCGGAGTCGGCTCGCTCGATGCGATCAAGAGTGCCCTGTTCGCCGCGCTGAGTTGACGATTTTTCTAGTCCTCTATTCGGAGCAGGAGTTTCCATGGCCGATCGCATCCGACGCATAGCTGTCTGCACGGGTGGTGGCGACGCCCCAGGCCTCAATGCCGTGATTCGGGCCGTGGTCATCTCCGCCGCCAATCGGGGTTGGGAATGCTACGGCATTCACGACGGCTTCAACGGCATACTTTTTCCCGAGCGGTATCCCGAGGGCGGCGTGTATCGCCTGACGCGGGAAAGGGTGCGCGGCATAGGGCATCTGGGGGGCACGATTCTCGGCACCACGAACAAGGGCAACCCTCTGCATTTCCCGATGAAGATGCCTGACGGCACCATGAAGGATACCGATCGCACGGGCGAGATCCTGGAGTTTTTCGCCAGAAAGGAACTCGATGCCCTGGTTTCGATCGGTGGCGACGGCTCGCTCACCATCGCCAACGCCCTGCATCAAAAGGGGCTGCGAGTGGTGGGGGTACCCAAGACCATCGATAACGATCTGGACAAGACCTTCACCACTTTCGGTTTCGATTCCGCGGTAGCTTTTGCCACGGAGTGTCTGGATCGCCTGCACAGCACTGCCGAAAGCCATCAGCGGGTGATGGTGGTCGAGGTCATGGGCCGCTATGCAGGCTGGATCGCGTTGCACGCTGGCATTTCGGGCAGCGCCCACGCCATTCTGATCCCCGAGATTTCCTTCGACGTGGATAAGGTGGCCGCCAAGATTCGCGACCGGGACAGCGAGGGACGAATGTATTCCATTGTCGTGGTGGCCGAGGGGGCCGAGCCCATCCATGGCCATCGCGAAATCCTGGCGCCTGCCGAGATAGGCCACGCCGAGCGTCTGGGTGGTGTCGGCGAGCGCATCGCGAGGGCACTCGGCGAGCGGACCGGCAAGGATGTCCGGGTCGTCGTGTTGGGCCATCTGCTGCGCGGAGGCAGCCCGACGTCGTTTGATCGACTGGCCGCCATGCGCTTTGGCACGGCCGCGGTCAGAGGCCTGGAAGAAGGGAGATCCGGCGTCATGGTGGCCCTTGCATTCCCCAACGTGAACTATGTCGCGCTGGAGGAAGTGGCCGGGCGCATGAAGGGAGTTCCCGCGGACTGCGACACGCTGCAGACCGGCAGGGACTTGGGGATCAGCTTCGGCGACTGATCTGCGCGGGTTTGGGTGAATTGCCGCGCAGACCACCCGTGCCGGCTAGCCCGGCTTACTTGTCGGGGTTCAGGATTTTGGCAACCTTGTTGAGCCGCAAGCGGTAGGCGTCCGGCAGGCCGGAACCCAGCAAGGGACGCAGATACATTCTGAATGCATCGGTGACGTCGGTGCCGCTGGCGGCAATGAACTCGTCTTCCATGACGCGTGTTTTTCCCGCCACGCTCTCCAGTGGAACCAACTGGTAGTCGACCGAATAGAAACCGGTTCGCTTGATCGCGACGGAACCGTCGCGATCGCCCCACATGGCGTATTGCACGGCTTTTTCGCCGACCTCGCGGGCCTCGCGCTGATCGACGTCCGATACGCATCCAATAAACGAACGCTGGAGATAGCCGAACGTGTCGCCCCGTACGCGTTTGATGCCGAGCTTGTTCTTGATCTCGTCGCACAGCAGGTCGGCGAGGGCGCCGGTACCCGAGAGCTGCACATTGCCATGGGCATCGTGCTCGACCTGACTCGCCAACTGCGTGATGATGGGGGTGCCCTTGCTGTCATGAATGCCTTCCGAGGCGGCGATCACGCAGCGGCCGTACTTGTCGTAGGTGGCCTTCACGTCGGTCAGGAATTTCTCGATGTTGAAGGTGCGCTCCGGAAGGTAGATCAGGTGAGGGCCGTCGTCGGGGAACTTCTTGCCAAGCGCCGCCGCCGCTGTCAGGAAACCGGCATGCCGGCCCATGACCACGCCCAGATAGACGCCTGTCAGTGCGGCGTTGTCCAGATTGGCTCCCATAAAGGCCTGGGCGACAAAGCGGGCCGCCGACGGGAAGCCCGGCGTGTGGTCGTTGCCCACCAGGTCATTGTCGATAGTCTTCGGAATGTGGATACAGCGCAACGGATAGTTGGCCCGCCGCGCTTCTTCGCTGACGATCCGCACCGTATCGGATGAGTCATTGCCGCCGATGTAAAAGAAGTAGCCGATGCCGTGTGCCTTGAGAACCTTGAATATCTCCTGGCAATATTTCAGATCAGGCTTGTCGCGTGTGGAACCAAGCGCGGAGGATGGGGTGTTGGCCACCATTTCGATGTTGTGGCTGGTTTCCTGAGTCAGGTCGAGGAAGTCTTCATCGACGATGCCGGATACTCCGTGATACGCGCCATACACCAGTTCGACGTTGCGGAACTTGCGGGCTTCCAGGACGACGCCCGCCATCGACTGATTGATGACCGCCGTTGGCCCTCCCCCTTGAGCAACTAACACCTTACCGTGCGGCATGATTTGAGCTCCCTTTGTTTTGATCGGATTTGATTGACTGTTCCAGATATCAAAGCATCTATTTTGCAATTCGTACTATATCTGCCATTCTGCGTACTCGGCATCCATGAACCGGATTGGTCCATCAAGCGGGTTTTTGCCTTAAGAGAGCGACGTAGGTCAGGTGACGTTTGGGGCTGACGAATTGCGCCGACATGTAGTTCAGCAGCCTGACAGCCATGGGGAACCGTTAAGTGTTGGGTGGCAAAAGTTGGCGAACTCCGTGGCTGGAGAATTTGGATGCCGTGATAAAATTAAATATTGAGTTCATCAATCATATCGAGGGGGATTTATGTCAGCAGGACTGATGTTTGCGCTGGTTTGTGCGGTGGCGGCAATCGCTTACGGCTGGATCATGAGCCAGTGGATTCTGGCGCAACCGGCGGGCAACGACCGCATGAAGGAAATTTCCGCGGCGATTCAGGAAGGCGCTCAAGCCTATCTGAATCGTCAATACACCACGATCAGCATTGTCGGCGTCGTGCTTGCGATAGCCATCTGGATATTCCTCGGTACCACCACCGCCATCGGCTTCATCATCGGCGCCGTGCTGTCAGGCGCAGCCGGTTACATCGGCATGAACGTCTCGGTACGCGCCAACGTGCGTACTGCCGAAGCGGCGCGCATCGGCCTCAATGAGGCGCTCAATGTCGCTTTCAAGGGCGGCGCCATCACCGGCATGCTGGTGGTCGGCCTAGGACTGCTGGGTGTCGCCGGTTACTACGCCGTGCTGAAGATGCTGGGCGGTAGCGGTGCCAGGATGGAAGACATCATTCATCCGCTGGTGGGCCTCGGTTTCGGTTCCTCCCTGATCTCGATCTTCGCCCGTCTCGGCGGTGGCATCTTCACCAAGGGCGCCGACGTTGGCGCCGATCTGGTGGGCAAGGTCGAAGCCGGCATTCCCGAGGATGACCCGCGCAATCCGGCGGTGATCGCCGACAACGTCGGTGACAACGTCGGCGACTGCGCCGGCATGGCGGCCGACTTGTTCGAGACCTACGCGGTGACGACGGTAGCGACCATGCTGCTGGGCGTGCTGCTGCTGAAGGTGAATCCCGTCTTTGCCGAACAGGCAGTCATCTATCCGCTGGCGCTGGGCGGCTTCTCGATCATCGCCTCGATCATCGGCGTGATGTTCGTCAAGGCTTCACCGGGTGGCAAGATCATGAACGCCCTGTACCGCGGCCTGATTGTTGCCGGTGTGCTGGCGCTGGTGGCCTTCTACCCGATGACGACCTGGCTGATCGATGATCATCTGCTCGACAGCGTGCTGGGTATCAGCGGCGGCTCGCAGATGCGTCTCTACGGTGCGGCGGTAATCGGCCTGGTACTGACCGGGCTGATGGTCTATATCACCGAGTACTACACCGGCACCGAGTTCGCGCCGGTGCAGCACGTGGCGCAGGCTTCCACCACGGGTCACGGCACCAACATCATTGCCGGTCTCGGCGTCTCGATGAAATCCACTGCGTGGCCGGTGCTGTCTGTCTGTGCCGCCATCTGGGCCTCCTACACCATGGGCGGTTTGTACGGCATCGCGATCGCCGCCACCTCCATGCTGTCGATGGCAGGTATCGTCGTTGCGCTTGATGCTTACGGTCCGATTACCGACAACGCCGGGGGTATTGCCGAAATGGCCGAACTGCCAGCTTCCGTGCGCGCCATTACGGATCCGCTCGACGCGGTAGGCAACACCACCAAGGCAGTCACCAAGGGCTATGCCATCGGTTCCGCAGGTCTTGCCGCGCTGGTGCTGTTCGCCGACTTCACGCATGGGCTGGAATCGCTCAAGCCGGGCGTCAAGTTCGCTTTCGACCTGTCCGATCCGGCGGTCATCATCGGCCTGTTCATCGGCGGCATGGTGCCTTACCTGTTTGCCGCGATGGGCATGGAAGCGGTTGGTCGCGCCGCCGGCGCCATCGTTGTCGAGGTGCGTCGCCAGTTCAAGGAGATCAAGGGCATCATGGAAGGCACGGCCAAGCCCGAATACGGCACCTGTGTCGACATGCTGACCAAGGCTGCCATCAAGGAAATGATGATTCCGTCGCTGCTGCCAGTGCTGGTTCCCGTGGTCGTGGCCTTCGGCATGAATGCGCTGATGGGCCCAGGTGCCGGTGTGCGGGCGCTGGGTGGCGTGTTGATGGGCACCATCGTTACCGGCATCTTCGTCGCGATCTCGATGACTACCGGTGGTGGTTGCTGGGATAACGCCAAGAAATACATCGAAGACGGCCATTACGGCGGCAAGGGTTCCGAAGCGCACAAGGCTGCGGTGACCGGCGACACTGTGGGCGATCCGTACAAGGACACGGCCGGCCCCGCAGTGAATCCGCTGATCAAGATCATCAACATTGTGGCTCTGCTGATTCTGCCGCTGGTGGTGTGATTCTTCGCAGCATGTTTGGTCAGACGGGCAGCCTGCGGGCTGCCCGTTTTGCATTGGCGCTGGCCATCGCGGTCGGCGCCGTGCCGGTATGGGGGCAGGCCGACCAACCGGAAGCGGCCAGCGGCTTTGCACCGCGACCGGCAGTGGTCAGCAAAGGTTTCATGGCGGTTACCGCGAATGCTTACGCCACCGATGCTGCCGCGGAAATCCTGCAACTCGGCGGCAATGCGCTGGATGCTGCGATTGCGGCGCAATGGGTATTGAATCTGGTCGAGCCGCAATCGTCCGGCGTCGGCGGCGGCGGATTCATGCTGTACTGGGATGCCACAAGGCGCCGAGTGTCGGCCTGGGATGGCCGTGAGACTGCTCCCCGTGGTGCCAGCGCCGACTTCGCTCGACGGCCTGACGGCAGTCTGGCAAAGTTTTCGGAACTACTGGCTACGGGCAAGGCAGTTGGCGTGCCCGGTCTGGTTGCCATGCTCGAAGCAGTGCATCGCCGCCACGGCAAACTGACATGGGAGAGGTTGTTCCGTCCCGCAATCCACCTCGCGGAAAATGGCTTTGCCATCTCGCCACGCCTGCACCAACTGTTGCGGGACGACCTGCTGCTGCGCCGTGATGCCGCGGCGCGTGCGCTCTACTATCAGGAAAACGGCGAAGCCAAACCGGTCGGCGAAATCCTGCGCAACCCTGAACTTGCGGCAACCCTGCGCGGCATCGCGACGGGCGGCGCCAAGGCCTTGAATGGCAGCGCGGTGGCCGGGCACATTGCTGCCGCGGTAGGTCAGCGCGGAGGCGTGCTGACGACGGCCGATATCAGCGACTACAAACCCGTGCAGCGCGCTGCCGTGTGCGGTCCGTATCGCAGGTGGCGCATTTGCGGCATGCCGCCGCCTTCGTCCGGAGGCATTGGCGTCCTGCAGTTGCTGGGCCTGCTCGAACGCACAGGAATGGCGCCCGGAGATGATGCTTTAGCGGCCTCGGCACATCTGTTCGCCGAGGCCGGCCGACTCACCTACGCGGATCGGGCGCGCTATCTGGCCGACCCGGACTTCGTTGCTGTGCCCCAGGCCGAACTGCTGCGACCGGAGTATCTGGCGCGGCGCGCAGGTTTGATCGATCGCCGGCGCAGCATGGGTATTGCGGCCCCAGGGGAGCTTCCGCAACACCACTCGCAGGCCGACGATGATGCGCCGGAACTGCCAGCGACTACGCATATTTCGATCGTCGATCGGGCGGGCAATGCGGTGGCTCTGACCAGTTCGATCGAAAGCGCCTTCGGCAGCCGGATACAGGTCGATGGTTTCCTGCTCAACAATCAGCTCACCGATTTTTCCCTCACCGCCGAGCGCGACGGCAAGCCGGTGGCCAATCGCCTGGAGCCGGGCAAGCGCCCGCTGTCTTCGATGGCGCCCACGCTCGTCTTCGATGCCGGCGGGCGGATAGTTGTCGTACTGGGTTCGCCCGGAGGCAGCCGGATCATCAACTATGTCGCGCGTACCCTCGTCGCGCTGCTCGACGGGCGGCAGGACCCGGCGGCGGTGCTGGCCCTGCCTCACGTCGGCAACCGCAACGGGGCGACGGAAATCGAGCGCGGCCGCGTGCCGGAAGCCCTGGCGCTGGAACTCGAACGACGCGGACATGAAGTAATTCGAACCGAGATGACCAGCGGCCTGCATTTGATCGTACGTACCGCCGACGGTTGGGTCGGTGCGGTCGACCCGCGCCGCGAAGGCGTCGCCCGTGGGGACTGATCAACCTGCCTTGCGGCGGAAATCCTGCAGCCGGAAGCCGAGCAGCCACAGCGTGGCGAAGTAGCTGGCGATTCCACCTACCACTACGCCTGACAGCCGCAGCACGCGCTGGTCGCCGCTCATTGTCAGCCACGCGGCATCCCTGTCGGTGGCAAACCACAGCACGCACCCCAGAACGATCAGAGCGGCGAGGAGCTTGAGCATGAAGCTTCCCCAGCCCGGCAGCGGTTGATAGACGCCACGCTGCCGCAGGCCGCGCCAGAGCATACCGGCGTTGAAGCAGGAGGCCAGGCCGATGGACAGGGCCAGGCCGGCATGCTTGAGCCAGCCGATGAAGGCGATGTTCATCATCTGTGTCAGGGCCAGCGTGACGAGGGCAATCTTCACCGGCGTGCGGATGTCCTGCCTGGCGTAGAAGCCGGGCGCCAGCACCTTGACCAGGATCAGTCCTGTCAGGCCGAGCGAATAGGCGACCAGTGCTTCGCGGGTGCGCAAAACGTCGGCAGCGGCAAACGCGCCGTATTGAAACAGGGTCGACAACAGGGGGGTCGCCAACATCGCCAGCGCCAGGGATGCGGGCAGGGTCAGCATCAGGGTCAGGCGCAGGCCCCAGTCGAGCAATCCCGAAAAGTCCTCTGTCCTGCCTCCTGCATGGGTCTTCGCCAGGCTCGGCAGCAGAATGGTGCCCAGCGCAGCTCCAAGCAGGCCAGCGGGGAATTCCATCATCCGATCCGCATAGTAAAGCCATGAGACGCTGCCGCTCTCGAGGAAGGAGGCGAAGATGGTGTTGATCAGCAGGCTGATCTGGGACACGGAAACACCCAGCACCGCGGGTGCCATCAGCTTGAAGATTCTGCGCACACCCTCATCGCGCCAGACCGGATCGAAGCGCGGCAGCATGCCGATCTTTGCCAGTGCCGGAAGCTGGATTCCGAGTTGCAGTGCGCCGCCGATGAAAACGGCCCAGGCCAGCGCCACCACGGGCGGGTCGAACCAGGGCGCAGCGAAAAGCGCCATGCCGATCATGGACAGATTCAGCAGGACCGGCGTGAAGGCGGGCAGGGCGAACCGGCTCCAGGTGTTCAGGATGCCCGCGGCCATCGCCACCAGCGACATGAACAGGATGTATGGAAAGGTGATGCGTGTCAGTTCGACGGTCAGCTGGAACTTCTCGGCATCGGCGCTGAAGCCGGGCGCCGAGACGGCGATCAGCAAGGGTGCCGCGGCCATGCCGAGCGCGCTGACCGCGATCAGGATCAGGAACAACACGCTGGCGACGCGATCGACCAGCGTTTTCGTCTCGCTTTCGCCGCGACGATTGCGGTATTCGGCAAGGATAGGGACGAAGGCCTGGGAAAATGCCCCCTCGGCAAACAGGCGGCGCAGCAGGTTGGGCAGTCTGAATGCGACGAAAAAGGCGTCGGTCATCAGGCCGGCGCCGAAGCTCCTGGCAATGACGAAGTCGCGGACGAAGCCCAGAATGCGGGACAGCAGGGTCATCCCGCTGACGGTGGCCAAAGCACGGAGCAGATTCATTTGCCGCTATGGTATCCGGGATGCAGCTGGCAGAAGCCGCTTGCAATGGGGGGAAGACCCCCTTATAATCTCGCCCTTTCCCAAGATCTACCGGATATCGACACATGGCCAATACCGTCCAAGCCCGCAAACGCGCCCGTCAGGCGACCGAACAGCGTGCTCACAACATGAGCCTGCGTTCGACGTTGCGCACCGCAATCAAGAAAGTGCGCAAGGCGATCGACGCTGGCGACAAGAGCGCTGCGCAGGCAGTGTTCAAGGAATCGCAGCCGATCATCGACTCGATCGCCGACAAGAACATCGTGCACAAGAACCTCGCCGCGCGTTCGAAAAGCCGCCTCTCGGCAGCGATCAAGGCGCTCTGAGCCCAGCACGCCGCTACACGCTCCAAACGAAAAGGCTGCCTTCCGAGGCAGCCTTTTTTGTTTTAGTTGCGGCCACTGTGCTTAACGCCCATGGGATTGCCGGCCGCCTCTGACGACACTCCCCAACGCCGCTTTTTGTGTGCAAGTGCGCAAAAAGTCACGATTGGCATAAGGTTTCTTGAAATATTCAGCTAAATTAGCTAAATAGGTTGAGTTTGCTGAAGTCACTGCATATAATCTTCAGACCTCATTGAAGTGAAAGGGGTTTCATGCAATCCCATCAGTTCAAAAAATATGCATTCCGTATCCGCACCCGCCAAGGCGTGGTTGTGGATAATTTGATGATTCATGGTCGCGATGAGCATGAGGCTCAAGGCAAGCTGCGGCAGGTCTACCACGGTTGCCAGATCATTGAATGTATTTGCCATCACGGCAGTGTTCGCGTACCGGTGGCGAGCTTCGAGGAAGTCGCAAACCTCATCGTTCGCTGAGGTTTGACCAGGCCTCGGCCTGGTGTGGACTGCGACGTATTTTTGGCGTGCCGTCAGACAAATCGTGCGGCGCGCAATTCCCCCATCAACGCCAGATAATCCTGCGCTCCGCGGCTGGTCGGACTGTGGCCGAAGATATCCAGGCTCATCGCCGGTGCTTCGGCGATCGCCACGTTTTCAGAAATCACCGTCTCGCACAGTTCCGCCCCGAATTGCTTTCTTAGCCGTTCCTGGACGTCAAAGCTCATCTTGCGGCGCCGATCGAACCGCGTCAGCAGGTAGCGGCGCTCGATGCGCCGCTTGAGGACGGGCTCCAGTGCCTTCAGCGTGTGTTCAATCTGCAGCGCGCCGCGCAAGGAGAGGTAGTCCGATGCCACGGGAACCAGTATCCGGTCGGAGGCAAAGATCGCGTTGAGGGAAAGCACGCCGAGGAACGGGCAGCAATCGATGATGGCCATGCTTTCGCCGCCGGAAGCTTCAAGCGTCTGCAGGCCCGTGTTGAGCCGGTTGAGGATGGCCGGCCCCTTGCCGAAGATCGAATCGACCTTGATCAGTTCTGCGTGTGCCGGTATGAGGCGGCCCACGCCTTCCCAGGTGACTGCGAGTTCCTCCAGCGGCAGGTTGTCCTGATAGAGCGCGAATACGCTGTGGTGGGCTTCGGCCGGCGTCTGGCCGTGAATCGCTGTCAGGTGCGCCTGGGGATCGAGGTCGATCAACAGCGTCGGCGTGGAATCGCGCGCCAGCGCGGCGGCCAGATTCAGTGCGGTGGTCGTCTTGCCGACCCCGCCCTTCTGATTGAAAACCGCCATCCTCACCGCCGGAACCTCCGCTCTCCAACTCTGTACAGGGGCCTGATTTTGACTTAGTATAGAGGCGTTTTTCAGCACGGCGGCCGCGTTGCTCTTCGGCCGCCGTATGTTTTTTTGCGTTGAGCTTTTCGCGGAGTGCTTTCATGCCGCATCTGATGAATACCTACGGGCGGCTGCCGGTCGCTTTTTCCCATGGTCAGGGTTGCCGGCTGTTCGACGAGCAGGGCAAGTCCTACCTGGATGCCCTCGCCGGAATAGCGGTAAATACGTTGGGCCACAATCATCCTCGCCTGGTGAAGGCGCTTAACGAGCAGGTCGGTCGGCTGATCCATGTGTCGAACCTGTATCGCATCACCCAGGCTGAAGAGGCGTCCGATCGCCTTGCCGCGATTTCGCGCATGGACGAGGTGTTCTTCTGCAACTCGGGCTGCGAGGCCAACGAAGCCGCGATCAAACTGGCGCGGATGTATGGACACCAGCAGGGCATCGAACAGCCTGCCATCATAGTCATGGAGCAGGCCTTCCATGGACGCACGCTGGCGACGCTTTCCGCCACCGGCAACCGCAAGGTGCAAGCCGGCTTCGAGCCGCTGGTCTCCGGCTTTGTGCGGGTGCCGTTCGACGATCTCGCTGCCATCGAGCAGGTCGCCGCGCGCAATCCGAACGTCGTCGCCGTGCTGTTCGAACCGATTCAGGGCGAAGGCGGCATCAACCTCGCCCACAACGATTTCATGCGTGCGCTGCGGCAGATTTGCGACCGCAAGAACTGGCTGTTCATGGTCGACGAAGTTCAGTGCGGCATCGGTCGCACCGGGGTCTGGTTCGCCCATCGGCATGCCGGCATTCTTCCGGATGTCATGACCCTGGCGAAAGGGCTGGGTTCCGGCGTGCCGATCGGCGCCTGCCTCGCCGCAGGACGCGCCGCCGGCGTGTTCAAGCCCGGCAATCACGGTTCCACTTTTGGCGGCAATCCGCTGGCCTGCGCCGCGGCATTGACAACGCTCGACGTGATCGAGGCCGACGGCCTCATGGCGCGTGCAGAAAAGCTCGGCAAGGCGATTCGTGACGGCCTGAAGAAGGGCTTGTCCGGCACCAGCGGCTTCGTCGAGGTGCGCGGCGATGGCCTGATGATCGGCGTCGAACTGGATCGTCCCTGCGGCGAGCTGGTCACGCGCGGGCTGGAGGCCGGCTTGCTGATCAACGTCACCGCCGACAAAGTAGTGCGTCTGCTGCCGGCGCTGGTGATGAGCGATGCCGAGGGCGCGGAGCTGGTTGCCGCGCTGGTGCCTCTGATCAAGAAGTTTCTCGGGGCCTGATCATGGCAGCGCCGCGGCATTTCCTGCAGCTGAAAGATCTTTCGCGTGAAGAGCTCGACCACGTCTTCGAACGCACCCGGTCGATCAAGGCGCGCTTCAAGGCCTACCAACGCTACTGGCCTCTGCAGGACCGCACCCTGGTGATGATCTTCGAGAAAGCCAGCACGCGCACGCGTTTGTCCTTCGAGGCCGGCATGCAGCAACTGGGCGGCTCGGCGATCTATCTGAATACGCGGGATTCGCAGCTTGGGCGCGGCGAGCCGGTGGAGGATGCGGCACAGGTGATATCGCGCATGAGCGACATCGTCATGATCCGCACCTTCGAGCAGGAGATCATCGAGCGCTTTGCCAGCCACTCGCGGGTGCCGGTGATCAACGGCCTGACCAACGAATACCACCCCTGCCAGATTCTCGCCGACATCTTCACCTTCATCGAATATCGCGGGCCGATCCAGGGCCGCACCGTGGCGTGGATCGGCGACTCGAACAACGTCTGCAACACCTGGCTGCAGGCTGCGGAAATCTTCGACTTCAATGTGCATGTGTCGACTCCGCCCGGCTATGAAGTCGAGGCCGAGCGTGCCGGTCTGTATGGCACTGACCACTTCGAGCAGTTTGCCGATCCCATGGATGCGGCGCGCGGAGCCGATCTGGTGACCACCGATGTGTGGACCTCGATGGGTTTCGAGGCCGAGAACGATGAGCGTATGCGCGACTTCGCCGATTGGCAGGTCGACGCCGACATGATGCGCGCTGCAAAGCCCGAAGCCGTATTCATGCACTGCCTGCCGGCGCATCGCGGCGAGGAAGTGGCCGCCGAGGTGATCGACGGCGCGCAAAGCGTGGTGTGGGACGAGGCGGAGAATCGGCTGCACGTGCAGAAGGCTTTGATGGAATTCCTGCTCCTGGGCAGGGTGAATGACTGAAGGAAGAGCAATGAAACAGGCAAAGAAGGCTGGCAAAGCGGAGAGCACCAAGGTTGTCCTCGCCTATTCGGGCGGGCTGGATACCTCGGTGATCCTGAAGTGGCTGCAGGACACCTACAACTGCGAAGTGGTGACCTTCACCGCCGATCTGGGGCAGGGCGAGGAACTGGAGCCCGCGCGCGCCAAGGCGCTGAAGATGGGCATCAAGCCGAAGAACATTTTCATCGACGATCTGCGCGAGGAGTTCGTCCGCGACTTCGTCTTTCCGATGTTCCGCTGCAACACCGTCTATGAAGGCGAATACCTGCTCGGCACCTCGATCGCGCGGCCGCTGATCGCCAAGCGCCTCGTCGAGATCGCGAAGAAGACCGGCGCCAATTCGATTTCCCACGGCGCCACCGGCAAGGGCAACGACCAGGTGCGCTTCGAACTCGGGGCCTATGCCCTGATGCCCAACGTCAAGGTCATCGCGCCATGGCGCGAATGGGACCTGCTGTCGCGCGAGAAGCTGATGGCCTACGCGGCGAAGCATGGCATCCCGGTGGAAATGAAGCACAAGAAGGGCGGCTCGCCCTATTCCATGGACGCCAACCTGCTGCACATTTCCTACGAAGGGCGCCATCTCGAAAATCCCGGCGCCGAGGCCGAGGAATCCATGTGGCGCTGGACCGTATCGCCCGAGAAGGCGCCGGACAAGGCCGAGTACCTCGATCTCGAATTCAAGAAGGGTGATCTCGTCGCCATCAACGGCAAGAAGATGAAGGCCCACGAACTGCTGGCCACGCTCAACGCGCTGGGCGGCAAGCACGGCATCGGCCGCCTCGACCTGGTCGAGAACCGCTACGTCGGCATGAAGTCGCGCGGCTGCTACGAGACGCCGGGCGGCAGCATATTGCTCCGCGCCCATCGTGCCATCGAGTCCGTCTGTCTCGACCGCGAAGAGGCGCATCTCAAGGACGACCTGATGCCGCGCTATGCCAGCCTGATCTACAACGGCTACTGGTGGAGTCCGGAACGCCGCGCCCTGCAGGCGCTGATCGATCACACCCAGCAGAACGTCAATGGCTGGGTGCGGCTCAAGCTCTACAAGGGCAACGTGATCGTCGTCAGCCGCGACTCGAAAACCGACTCGCTGTTCGATCCGACGATCGCCACCTTCGAGGACGACGCCGGCGCCTATGACCAGAAAGATGCTCATGGCTTCATTCGCCTCAATGCGCTGCGCCTGCGCATCGGTGCCAATCGGGACGAAACGAAGGCAGGCAAGAAGAAAGGTTGACCGGTACCAAGAGTAGAAAAGGAAGCCGCCGATGTTCGGCATTTCCGAGGAGCAAATGACGCAGTTCGGCATGACCTTCGGCCTCGGGGCCTTCATGCTCTACATGCTGTTCATCATCGGCGAGCTGGCCTGGAAGTCGAAGGCCGGCAAGCTCGGGACGTTTATCCTGTTCTTCGTACTGTCTTTCGGCATGGTCGGCTTCGTGGCGAAAATCATCATCCAAAAGTTGTGGGGAATCTGAAATGTCGCAATTCGATAATGTCTCCGTGGTCAAGAAGGCCAACGTTTACTTCGACGGCAAGTGCATCAGCCATACCGTTGCTTTGCCCGACGGCACGAAGAAGAGCGTCGGCGTGATTCTGCCGGCGACCCTGACCTTCAACACCGGCGTGCCGGAAATCATGGAGTGCGTTTCCGGCGTTTGCCGCTATCGCATCAAGGGCGAGGACTGGAAGAGCAGCGGCGCCGGCCAGAGCTTCAAGGTGCCGGGCAACTCGAGCTTCGAGATCGAAGTCAGCGGCGAGCCCTACCACTACGTTTGTCATTTCGATTAGTCCAGGGAGCGCCGCATGCCTTCATTCGACATCACTTCCGAAGCAGATCTGGTGGCCTTGAAGAACGCCGTGGATGTGGCGGGGCGCCACATCGGCAATCGCTATGACTTCAAGGGCACGTCGGCGCGGACCGAGCTGAACGAGAAGGACAAGACCATCACCATCCACGGCGATTCCGAATTCCAGCTCAGCCAGGTCAAGGACATTCTTTTCCCCGAGATGGAGAAGAAGGAACGCGAAAGCACCAAGCGGCTCGACCACGGGCCGGTGCAGTCGGTGGGTGGCAACAAGTCCAAGCAGGTGCTCACGATCAAGGTCGGCATCGAGCAGGAGCTGGCGAAGAAGATCGTCAAGATGATCAAGGACAGCAAGCTCAAGGTGCAGGCCAGCATCCAGGGCGACGCCGTGCGCGTCACCGGCGCCAAGCGCGACCTGCTGCAGGACACCATCGCGCTGGTGAAGAAGTCGATTACCGACTTCCCCTTGCAGTACGGCAATTTCCGCGACTGACGCAGCGCGGCGCCGTACCGCCAGCGCCGACTTTCAATCCCCGCGCAGTTCCCTGATCCAGCGGCCGTAGATCCGGTCCGCCACGGCGCGCATCGCCACGATGCGCGCCTCCATTCCGGCCTGCATCTGCTCCGGAGTCTGCACCGAGGCCGAGGGCGGGACACCTTCCGCCGCCCACAACTCGCACCAGCTGCGGATCATGGTATCCGTCATCTCGACGTGGCATTGCATGCCCAAGTGGGGGCCGCGCACGAAGGCCTGGTTGGCGCAGTGGGCGCTTTGCAGGATGCGGGCGGCGCCCTGCGGGAGTGTGAAGGTCTCGCCGTGCCAGTGGAATGCCTCGAAGCGGGCAGTGTCGCCCAGCCAATCCTTCGCTGCATCGGTCGCGGCCACCTCACCCCAGCCGATTTCCTTGACCGGGTTGCGGCCCACCGTGCCGCCGAAGGCCCTCGCCATGAGTTGCCCGCCGAGACAATGGCCGATGACCGGGATACCGCTGGCGTCGGCCTTGCGGATCAGTTCCAGCGTCCTGGGTATCCATGGCAGGTCGTCATTGACGCTCATCGGCCCGCCCATGAAGCACAGTCCCGAAAAATCGTCAGGAGTCGGCGGTGGCGACACGCCGGCATCGACCGGGAACAGCGTCCATGGCAGGGAATGGCGGTCGAGGAATGTGGCAAAATAGCCCGGTCCCTCGCCGGGACTATGACGGAATATTGCGATCGGTTTCATGCCGGAGTCTTTAGTTAGCGCAAGCCCGAATTCTAGCGGAGGCTTGCTGTCCCTGATGCGTCGTCGATTCAGCGAAGGCTCTGTTGCGCCTCCGGTGATCGAGTCGTCGTTCACCGAGGGCAAGGATCTGACACCGGCCGCCGTCCTCGTGCCGGTGATCATGCGCGAAACCGGACTGACCATGCTGCTGACCCAGCGTACCGCGCATCTGCGCGATCATGCCGGGCAGGTGAGCTTTCCCGGCGGCCGCAGCGAAGAGAGCGACACGTCGGCCGAGGCCACCGCCTTGCGTGAAGCCGAGGAAGAAGTCGGCATCCCGGCGTCGCAGATCGAGATCCTCGGCCGTCTGCCCGAATACCGGACCGGCACCGGCTTCGTCATCACCCCTGTCGTGGGTCTGGTGACGCCCCCGCTGAACCTGAAGCTGGACGATTTCGAGGTGGCCGAAGTGTTCGAGCCGCCGCTCGAATTCCTCCTCGACAGCTCCAACCACATGCGCCACACCATCGAGGTGCGCGGCACCCTGCACGAATACTGGGCCATGCCCTGGCAGGGCTACTACATCTGGGGTGCGACCGCCGGCATGCTGGTGACCCTGCATCGTTTCCTGTATTCCGAGGCTGGGGCATGAGCACGCCCCGCCGGGCCGCCCCAAGGGGGGCGCAGCCAGCATACGGAGCCGCGCAGCGGCGAACCACTGTCACCCCCTGCCTTGGGGCGAAGGCAGGGTTTCGCAGAGCACTGGTCTGCGCTGCCGCAGCCGGCCGGCTATGCAGAGCCGGCCGTGGGGCCGGGGCTGGGGGGAGGGTAGTCCGGTGACCCTGATTTCCATCGTCATCGCCCTGATCCTCGAGCAGCTCCATGCGCTCTCGGTGCAACGCGCAGTGCGCGAACCCCTGGCGCGGATGGCGGCCTTCCTCGAGGACAAGTTCAACGACGGCGGCCGCAGTCATGGCGCGATCGCTTGGGGGCTGGGTGTTGCGCTGCCGGCGGCCCTGCTGTCGATCATCTACGCCCTGCTGATGGTTTTCCAGCCGCTGCTGGGTTTCCTGCTGGGTATCGGCGTCCTGTACCTGACCATGGGATTTCGCCAGTTCAGTCATTTCTTCACCGGCATTCATCTGGCCTTGCGGCTCGGCGAAGTCGATCAGGCGCGCGCGCTGCTTGCGCAATGGCGCGGGCGCGCCGGCGACCGCCTGACCGCAAGCGAGGTGGCACGCCTTGCCATCGAGCAGGCCCTGCTCTCGTCGCATCGGCATGTCTTTGCTCCGCTGCTCTGGTTTGCGGTGCTGGGGCCGGCGGGGGCCTTGTTCTACCGCCTGGCGCATTCGCTCGACGAGTTCTGGGGCGAACGTAGCGAGATGGAGTTCGGCCAGTTCGGCGAGTTCGCGCATCAGGCCTTTGCGCTGATCGACTGGGTACCCTTGCGGGTGACGGCGGCGGCGTTTGCTGTGGTCGGCGATTTCGAGGATGCGGTGCATTGCTGGCGCACCCAGGCTGTAAGGTGGCCGGAAGCTGGCACCGGTATACTTCTTGCCAGTGGTGCCGGTGCGCTGGGTGTGCGCCTCGGGATGCCGGTGCACGAAGTGATTCAGGAAATGGGCGAACCCGGCGATCGTCCTGAACTGGGGCTGGGCGAAGAAGCCGACCCCGATTTCATGCAGAGCACGATAGGCCTCGTCTGGCGCAGTCTCGTGCTCGGTTTGGCAGTGCTGGCCCTGATCTGGGTTTCCGGTTGGGTCGGCGGTTGATTCTTTAAAAGGAGTTTCGTAATGGCTGACAAGAGAGAAGTCGTTGTACTGAGTGCAGTTCGTGCCGCCGTCGGCACCTTCATGGGTTCGCTGGCCGGCATGGAACCCGCCGACCTGGGCGGCCTGGTCGTCAAGGAGGCCATCGCCCGTTCCGGCGTCGATCCCAAGGCCATTACCTTTGCCACCGTCGGCAACGTGATCCCCACCGAAGCGCGTTACGCCTACGTCGCGCGCAACGCCACGATCCAGGGCGGCATGAGCATGGAATCCGTCACCTTTGCCGTCAACCGGCTGTGCGGTTCCTCGCAGCAGGCGGTCGTCAGTTCCGCACAGGCGATCCTGCTCGGCGACGCCGACTTCGCCATCGGCGGCGGTGTCGAAGTCATGTCCCGCGGTGCCTACCTGGCGCCGGCGATGCGTTCCGGCGCGCGCATGGGCGACACCAAGATGATCGATGCCATGGTCGGTGCGCTGACCGACCCGTTCGGCGTCGGCCACATGGGCGTCACCGCCGAAAACCTGGCCAGGAAGCATGGCTTCACGCGCGAGATGCAGGACGAGTTCGCCTGCGAATCGCAGCGCCGCGCCGCCGCCGCCATCGCCGCCGGCTACTTCAAGGAACAGATCGTGCCGATCACCATCAAGACCCGCAAGGGCGACGTGGTGTTCGATACCGACGAACACGTCAAGGCCAGCACCACCATGGAATCGCTGGCCAAGATGAAGCCGGCATTCGACAAGGCCGGCACCGTGACGGCCGGCAATGCCTCCGGCATCAACGACGGCGCCGGCTTCCTGGTGCTGGCCGATGCCGCCAAGGCCGCCGCCGGCGGTCACAAGGCGATGGCCCGTCTGGTCGCCTACGGCATCGGCGGCGTGCCGAACGACGTCATGGGCGAAGGCCCGATCCCGTCGACCCGCATCGCACTGGCCAAGGCCGGCCTCAAGATCGATGACATCGGCGTCGTCGAGTCCAACGAAGCCTTTGCCGCCCAGTCGCTGACCGTGGCCAAGGTGCTCGGCCTCGACCCGAAGAAGACCAACCCGAACGGCGGCGCGATCGCCATCGGCCACCCGATCGGCGCGTCCGGCGCAGTGATCATCACCAAGGCCCTTTACGAAGCCAGGCGCGTCGGCAGCAAGTATTGCCTCGCCACCATGTGCATCGGCGGCGGCCAGGGCATCACGACGATCTGGGAAATGATCTAAACCGGATCGGGCGTCGTCCGTAAAAAAGCCCGGCACTGCCGGGCTTTTTTACGTTTGCGCGTCGCGCGTCGTGCCTGCCCGCGGCCCGAGAAGCCGGCCCGCAAGATTGAATACGATGGGCCACAGCAGGTAGATCAGTACCACCAGGTAGAGCACTTCCAGTCCTTCGCTGAAGGCCCACATGCCGGAAGACGCGTTCTGGCGGTCGATGATCGTGGCGACGGGCGTTCCGGTCGTTAAGGATTCGTAGCGGATCATCAGCTCGCGCGTGAGCAACATCGACCCGAAGGCGAGAAACCAGACCGCGACGAACACCGCGATTTCCAGCGCAACGCGCCAGTAGATTTTCAGCGTGCCGATGAAGCGCTGGTACGCGTCGCTGGGCGCGGGCGAGTGGTCCTCGAGCATGGCGATGATGCTGAATCCCGGCGGGCCGGCGGCGGCCAGTGCCAGCCAGCCCAGGGACCGCTGCCGGGCTTTGATCACCAGAAAGCAGGTCGCTGCCCAGAGCACCGCCGCCAGTGCCGCAGAGGCCATCAGCACTCCCCTCCGGGCCAGCTCCAGCAGGCGATAGTCGCGTACGTAATCGGCATGGCTGCGAGCCATTTCCGGATCGATTAGATTGAACAGGCCGGCCCCGGCGATCATGGCCACGGGGATCGCCAGGTAACAGGCAAGGGCCAGCAGGTAGTGACGTTTGGGCATTCGCGGTATGTAGTCTGGATGCGGTGGGGGTATGGGCGATCCTACCCGCGGCGCATTTTTGCGCAAGGGCAAATCTCACGCGCATGGTCCGGCTGCGCGGAGAGCGGGCTGCTTGAAATTCCGCGCGATGCGAGGCAGGATGCAGCGAACGCCTTCAGCCCGTCCGCCTCATGAACCCTCCATCGCAATTCGAAGCGAACCCCCTCGGCGATCCACAAGCGGCCGCAGTCACTCCGGGCCAGCTTGCCGCGGTCATCGCCTTCGCCGCGGTCTGCCTCGGCTTCCACTGGTTCAGCGAGCAAGGCTGGGTGCCACTGCTCGACAGCGCCAACCTCGCGCTGCACGAGGCGGGGCATCCGCTGGTCGGCATCTTCAGCACGCAGGCGACGGTCTATGGCGGCACCCTGTTCCAGCTTGGCTTTCCCGCCGCCATCGCCGTCCATTTCCATCGCGCGGCGAATCCCGCCGGGGTTGCGGGGGCCATGGTTTGGCTCGGCGAGAATCTGCTCAACGTCGCCCGCTACATGGCCGACGCGCGGGTGCAGGAACTGCCCCTGGTCGGCAACGGCGACCACGACTGGGCCGAGATCTTCTGGCGCTGGGGCGTGCTGCGTTACGATGGCCGCATCGCCAGCATTACGCGCGGCATCGGCCTGATCCTGATGGTGGTCGCGATGGTCTGGCTCTACCGCCGCTGGCAGGAATCGCGCGAAAGCGCGTGATCCGGCCGGTGCGGTGCCGGGTTCAGAACCCGGCCATGCGCGCCAGCGCCTTCTGCTCCTCGAAGCCGGGCAGGGCGCCCATGCCGGCCGCCATGTTGTCCTCCAGGTGCTCGATGCGATTGCTCGCCGGAATCGCGCAGGTCACCGCCGGATGCGCAAGTATCCAGCGCAGGAACAGCTGCGCCCACGAGCGGCAGCCATGATCTGCCGCCGCCGCGGGCAGCGTCCGATCCTTGACCCTGCCAAACAGTGCGCCCTCGGCAAACGGCCGGTTGGCGATCACCGCAACGCCGCGCGCCGCCGCCAACGGCAGCAGGTGCCGGGCCGATTCCTGCTCGGCCAGCGAATAGTTGATCTGCAGGAAGTCGAGCGGCTCCGTGCGCAGGATGTCCTCGATTTCCGCATAGGCGCCCGGACTGAAGTGTGTGATGCCGATATGGCGAATGCGTCCCTCGGCCTTCCATGCGCGCAGCACCGGCAGGTGCAGCTTCCAGTCCTTCAGGTTGTGAATCTGCATGAGCTCGATGCGGGGGCTTTTCAGGCGACGCAGGGATTCCTCCATCTGCGCGATGCCCGCGTCCCGGCCCGACGTCCACACCTTGGTGGCGAGGAACAGCCGATCGCGCAGCTTCCGCGCCCCGGCGAGATCGCCGACCACCGATTCGGCGCTGCCATACATCGGACTGCTGTCGATCAGCTCGCCGCCCAGTTCCACGAAGCGCGACAGCAGCCGGCCCAGATTGTCGCGGGCCGCGGCATCAGTACCGACGTCGAAGGTCTGCCAGGTGCCCAGTCCGACCACCGCGAGGCGGCGGCCATCGGCGGGGATCACGCGGGAAGCCGGAGTGGCGGCGCAGGCCAGCGACGGCATCATGCCTAGCCCGGAAAGGGCGAGGCTGTGGTGGAGAAAGCGGCGGCGCGAGGGCATGGCGGCCAAACGAGGAAAGCTTACTTCCTGCCGTAAGTACTGTCGTGATTGGGTGCGGCGAGCCGTTCCGGCTTTTGCGGCGTGAGCAGGTTTTCCTGAAAGACCGGGCTATTGAGATCGAGCCTGACCGTGGCCTCGGTCTCAGCCTTTGCCACGAAGCTTCTCCAGCACGGCAGCGGCCTTGCGGTCGGTCGGCGGATTGCCTTGCGCCCAGTTCAGCGCCTCCTGGAGTTGGGCTGCCGCCTGAGGTTCGTGCAGCCAGCGTTCGTTGTCGGGAACCACCGTCGCTGTTCTCACCAGCCAGACGCCCTGTTCCTTCTCCTCGACGAGCACCTGCCTTCCGGCGAACTGCTTGCCGAGCGAAATCTGCCCGTTGGCGCCGACGATCCTTATGCTGAGTTGATTGGCTGTCGCTGCCATGATTGCACCTCCTTTACTCGCCGCACGACGGCACTATGGCACTATTCCAGGAAAAGCGGGACGGCGAATGCGCGTGGGTTCAGGCCACTTCAAATATGGCTGTGGCGGAGAAAAGAAGGGAAGGGGCCGGGCAGATATTTCGATGGTAGACCTCGATGCTTGGGTCGCCGAGGTACGCAAGGCCGTGCTGGCAAAGCTGCCCGATGGGCCGGTTCAGCTTTAAATATTGCACCACAATGCAAAATAGAGTTGATTATTATTGCTTTATAATGCAATATATAGATTCATACTCTTGCATTAGAGCGCAAAACCATGAAACTGAACTTCTCTGATCTCAAACTTCAACAGCTCGACGCTGCCCTGGCGCGTTGGCGCTCGGCTGACTTGCCCTCGCGCCCACCTTCCGGGTGGCTCAAGGCCATCCGCGAGGCGCTGGGCATGCCCGCCACGCAACTAGCCAAGCGACTGGGCGTGGTCACGTCCACCGTGACCCGACTCGAAGCCTCCGAGGCCGACGACACCATCAGCCTCGCCACCTTGCGCCGCGCCGCCGAGGCGCTGGGCTGCGAGCTGCACTATGCCCTGGTGCCCAAGCAGTCGCTGGCTGGCGCGCTGGAATCACGCGCCACCACCCTGGCCCGCCAGCGCATGGCCGCCGTCAGCCACACCATGGCGCTCGAAGCGCAGGCCACGTCGAAGAATACCGTCGCCAACCAGACGCGCAGCCTCGCCGAGAGCCTGCTCAAAGGCTCACGGCGCGAGCTGTGGCGCGAGAGCAAATAAGCATGGCCGTTGCGCTCGACTACCCGCCCGGCGCCACCCCGCTCGATGCCGACGAACTCGCCAGCCTGATCCCCGGCCACCTCACCACGCAGGCGGAGCTGAACGAGTGGGAGCAACTCAACATCCAGCAGGGTGACGAATGGGCACGCAAACAGCGCAAGGAAATCCTCAACGAAGCCTTCGTCCGCCAGTTGCACAAGCAGATGTTCGGTGACACCTGGCGCTGGGCAGGATCGTTCCGCACGTCCGACAAGAACATCGGCATCGACTGGCCGAAGATCTCTGTCGAGTTGCGCAAACTGCTGGACGACGTTCATTACCAGATTGACCACGCCAGCTATCCGCCCGACGAAATCGCCGTCCGCTTCCATCACCGCCTGGTCGCCATCCATCCCTTCCCCAACGGCAATGGTCGTCACGCTCGTCTGATGGCCGACCTCCTCGCCGAACGGCTAGGCCAGCCCCGTTTCACCTGGGGCAGCCGCGGTCTGGTTGATGCCGGCGCAACACGACAGGCGTATATCGCTGCCCTGCAAGCCGCCGATGCCCGCGATTACGCGCCCCTGCTCGCCTTTGCCCGAAGCTGACCCATATAGCTGGTGGTCTATCACTTGCAAAGCAGACCGCTAGCCAGCCGCTTTGAATCCCTCATGGAACTCAACGATTCCCTGGGGTATATGTCCATCGAATGACATGACAAAGAAGACGTCTTGCGGAACTCCCTCGTGGACCAGTCCCCGAGTGTTCTGGAATCCGAAGCGCTTGTAGTACTCCGGATGCCCCACCAGGCAGCATCCCCGGGCACCAAGCTCTTTCAGTCGTGACAGTCCCTCTTGTATCAACGCCCCGCCAATCCCCTGCCGCTGGTATTCGGGCAGAACCGATACGGGCCCCAGTCCGTACCAACCCGAAGAGCCGTCGGACATCGCCACTGGAGAAAATGCGATATGTCCAACTACGCGCCCGTCCATTTCAGCCACGAGCGAAACAGTCAGGGCTTTGGCGCCGCGCCGCGCGGCAATGATGAATTGCTCCGTGTGATTGTTGATCGGCAGAGTGCTGAATGCAGCGATTGTGAGGTCGGCAATGGTACCGGCATCGGCATCGGTCTCACTCCTGATAGCTATCTCGGTCTTCATGCGATTCCGCTCTTCATTGGCAACGTCAGAAATCACCGCATGAAATCGTGGTCTGTTCCAAAATATTCACAGGAGATCAAATGTCTCTGACCCCTATGGTCTTGCCGGGTTAGTGCCCACGACGCATGGCAACTGCATTTGTGATGATGAGCTTCACGGTAGGAGATAAGTTGGCAAACCGCAGGCGTTCGCCTATTAATTCCGGCGCCAACTCTTTATAGAGCTTACCGACAAATTCGTCGGCATAGCTGGAACTGACCATGCCAACGCCTGCGAAATCAATCAGCACCGGTTGTTCTGAGCTTTGAATCAGATTTTGGATGTAGAGACGCATATCGCGCCCGGCGGCACGTGTGCCTGTTCCAACCGAAGCCTTTTTCAAGGGCAGCACCAAGAACCCCTGCGTATCCTCCATGCTTTCGATTCGGAGATTAACCGGGTCAAAATCTCCATGAAATGCCGTGAGTAGATCAATAGGACGAGATGCAACGAGCTGAACATCAATGATCGTGCCTGGGGTGTCTCGGTCGAGTACATACACAGTGTCAAAGTTCTTTATTTGACCGGTCTGGCGGTTGTAGAAGATGGCGCCACCGCCACTCGAGATCGTCATTTGCCCGTGATTTAGGGTGATGATTTCCGATGCCCCCCAGAGTCCATTGCCCTGACATTCATCGTTGGTTGTTACGCCGCGTTGAAGCGCAAGGGTAATTGCATCAACTGCGGAAGATGGTTTGTACCGCGAGCCTGCAAATGAATGCAGGACACCAATTCCTTGGTCGGCAACGCAGAATGAAAGTCGTCGGCGCTCTTGCTGGAGCTGAAACATGAAATAGCCGGCCTTGACGTTAGCGTGTTGAAAGACATTGTCGAGCATTTCATTCATGCACCATTCCAAGGCTAAGAGAACGCCCTGCTCGCACACAAGTTTGCGAGCGAGATACTCAACAACTGTGTCTAGCAGTGCGGCAACTTCAGACGAGTTGGTGTATTTCCAAACAATTCCTGATGGCCTCACCATTTCGGACAGATTCTCCGGAGACGGTAGGGGCGGGCTATCGAAACATGTTTCGTTGAGTTCTGGAACTTCGTTGTGAACGGTTACCTTGACACCCGTATTACGCAGATGGTCCACCATGCAGGCAAGGGGTGCGATGGTGTTCGGGAATACTCTGAAGTGCTGCGGGAAATAGAGGACGACGTTATTGGTCTGCGGGTTATGCAGTATCCAACTGGTTAGCTTTGCAAGAGTGCCTATATCTTCATGTGTCTCGAAGGCGTTTACGAACAGACGCTTGCCTTTTCGGGCGATACGCTGATCTGCGGTATTCACGAAGTTCTTGCCAACTTGGTACAACGCTCGGCTCCTATGGGCACTAACGAATTAGTGCAGCGCCAGCAGGCAGCGCTACTTGAAATGGATTTAACGATTTATCCGGCATTTTGGCAAGCGAGCGCCACCGGCGCCATGAAAGCCGGCGCTGGCGGTACGGTGATTTGCGAGGCGCGACGGCGACGGCCGTCGCGCGGATGGCGGCTAGAGCCGCCGTTCTGCTCAGACCGGTTCGGCCAGCAGCAGTCTGTTGCGGCCTTCGCGCTTGGCCCGCAGCAAGGCGTCGTCGGCCGCTGCGATCAACTCCGCGGTACTGGGATAGTCGACCTGGGCCGCCAGTCCCGCGCTGAAGCTTCCGCGCAGAACGCCGCCCGGATGCGCGTGCGGCAGCGTGGCAAAGGCCGCGCGAATACGGTCCAGCACCGAGCGCATGTCGGTGACCTTGGTGTCGCGCGCGGCGACGATGAACTCTTCTCCGCCATAGCGTCCGACGATGTCGGTGACGCGCAGGCGCCCCTTCAGCAGCCAGCCCAGGCTGCGAATCACCTGGTCGCCCACGGGGTGGCCGTAGGTGTCATTGACCGATTTGAAATGGTCGATGTCGATCATGGCGACGCAAACGCCCGTCGCTCCGGAAGCGATCCAGGCATCGAGTTCGGTCTTGGCCGCCGTATGGTTCAGCAGGCCGGTCAGTCCGTCATGCCGGCTGGCGCGGCGCATCTCGCGATGACGTTCGACGGTGGTCTTCAATGTCGCCGCCAGCAATACGGGGTTGAACGGCTTGGTCATGAAGTGATCGCCGCCCAGGCGCAGGGCTTCCACCTGCAGGCCGATGTCGGTTTCCCCGGACAGGTAAACAATCGGTGTCGCCTGGTAGCTGGGCAACTGGCGCAGGACCCGCGTCGCCTCGACGCCGGTGCAGGTGGGCATGTGCATGTCCATCAGCACCAGGTCGGGCTGAAACTGGTCCATGGCATCGAGAATGCCGCTCGGGCTGGTAATGGCATGCGTATCGATGCTGTGGTTGGCCAGCGCCCTCTTGATCATCGCCACCGCCACCTTGGAGTCTTCGACGATCAGCACGCGAAAGCGCTCCTGTTCGCGAATTTGCACCATGTCGAGTATCCGCGACAGCAAGGCCGCCATCTTGTCGTCGGTTTGCATCGTGATGTCGATGCCCGCCCGCATCAGGGCCACCATTGAATCGAGCGAGCGGGTGACGCCGACGTAGAACAACTGGCTGACCGGACAACGCTCCCTGACGCGGGCCACCTGCTCCAGGCCGTCGCGGCCGATGTTGTCCGCGACGCCGCCGTCGCTGTCGGGAAGGAATATGACGGCGAACGGAGCCTCGCCTTCCGGCAACGCCACGCCCCAGCGGTATTCATTGACGCGAAAGCCGTAGAACGCCAGTTGCTCCGCCAGCCCTGCCGCCCAACTGCTGTCTTTCGGCGCCACCATCCAGACCGAGCGAGGCTTGACCCATTCCACCGTCCGCGTCGGGTCATCCTCGATGTGCTTTGCCGACGGATCCTGCTTGCGCGCCGCCGCAATCGCGGCGATCAGGGCATCCACCTCGCCGTTGAGCGCCCTTGCGGTTTCCTTCGCCAGCGGGTGGTCTTCCGGTCGCTGCGTCATGTGCGCAAGGGTTTCTGCTTCGAGGGCCGAACATTGTCTGGCGAGTCCCGGCAAGCCGAGCCGGGTGACATGTTCCGTCAGGCCGTTGAGCGCAGCCGCAAAATCGGAGAAGTCGTCTTGGGTGCCGCGCAGCAAGTAGGCATCCCAGCGCATGCGCATGGCGTCGATCCAGAAATCGAGTGATTGGGTTTTCATTCGTCTTCGTTCGATCCGAGAGGTGCAGCATGGAGGCTTGGCGTGATCCACGGCGGCGCAACCGCCGCTGCGGATCAGGACGCGGAATTCTACCTCTTGCGACCGGGTATGACGCGTCGTCGTCAGGCCCGGGCGGTTTCCTTCTCCTGCAGCGCGCGCCACATGACTTTGCCGGTGGCGGACTTGGGCAGGGTCTCGACGAACTCGACGATGCGCGGCGACTTGTAGGCGGCCATGTTCTGCCGCGCCCAGTCGATGATGTCCTGCTCGCTGATCTTGCCGCGCTGGGCTTCCTTGATCACCACGATGGCCTTGACCGTCTCGCCGCGGTGGGCATCTCTGGCGCCGATCACGCAGGCTTCCTGGATCGCGGGGTGCTCGTACATCAGGGCCTCGACCTCGGCCGGCCAGACCTTGAAGCCGGAGGCGTTGATCATGCGCTTGAGGCGGTCGACCATGAAGAAGTAGCCGTCCTCGTCGACGCGGCCCAGGTCGCCGGTGCGAAACCAGCGTAGCCCGCCGATGTCGACGAAGGCATTGTGCGTCGCCTCGGGATTGTTCCAGTAGCCGATGAAGACCTGCGGGCCGCGCGTGACGATCTCGCCGACTTCGTTGGCCGGCAGTTCCTCGAAGGTGTTCGGATCGACCGCCATCGACTCGACGTCGAAGATCGGGATACCGAGGCACTGCTTCTTCGGCCGGTCGGGCGGGTTGATATGCGAGGGCGCGATGGTTTCCGACAGGCCATAGCCTTCGACGTAGGTGATGCCCATGTCGAGCAGCTTCTGCGCGATGGCCTCTGGCATCGCGGCGCCGCCGCCGCTCATGCGGCTGATCGACGACAGGTCGTACTCGCCGAGTTTCGGATTCATCAGGAAGTCGATCACCATGGTCGGGATCGCGGTCCATGAGGTCACGCCGTAGCGCGCGATGCACTGCGCGGCGGCGTCGCGGTCCCAGCGCGGCAACAGCACCACGGTGGAGCCGGCCTGCAGTGGGCCGCTCATGCTGCCCTGCATGCCGGTGACGTGGAAGAAGGGCAGCACCGCGAGATACACCGCATCCTGCTGGATGCTGAACCACTGGTAGCCGCCCATCTGGGTGTGCATGGCCGTGCGGTGCGTGTGCATGCAGCCCTTGGGATGGCCGGTGGTGCCCGAGGTGTAGGGCATCACGCAAAGGTCGTCGGGGCCGACCGTCACCGGGCCGGGGCGCAGCGCCTGCGCCAGCGCATCGGACCACAGCGTGACGCCCTCGTCGGCGATGGCTTGGCGCGGCGCCTTGACGAAGTCGGGCACCTTGAGGTCGGTCTCGGCCTTGAGGTAGTCGGCATAGGCCGCGACGAGAATCCTTTGCAGGCCCTGAGCTTCACCCGATCCGAGCAGCGGCTTCATCTGCGGGTAGATGTCCTGCGCGACGATGGCCACCGTGGCGCCGCTGTCCCTGACGTAGTGGCGCAACTCGGTCGTCATGTTCATCGGATTGACCGGCACCACCACGGCATTGGCGCGCAGGATGGCGTAGTAGGCCAGCACAAACTGCGGGCTGTTCTGCATGTAGAGCAGCACGCGGTCGCCCTTTTTCACGCCCTGCTTTTCGAGCCAGCCGGCGAGGCGCTCCGCCTCGTCCTTGAATTCCGCGAACGTGATTTTCGTGTCGTAGAAGATCAGGTAGGGCTTGTTGGGGAAACGCTTCGCCGACACCTCGACGTTGTAGAACAGGTCGGTCTCGGGGACGCTCATGTGGCGCGGCAGGCCCTTGGGCCAGTGCGCGAAGTGACGGTCGGACATGTTTGCTCTTCTCTCCGCGATTAGCGTGAAATAACTCGTTCGGAGCTACTGGTGATAGACGAGCGAAGCGAGCTGACCAGAAGCCTCCCCGTGAGGGGAGGATGGGAGGGGCGGGCCTTCAATTCGCCTTTCGCGTGTTTCATCATCGACGGGTGACTCTCACTGTCATTTGCGTTACTTGCTCAGATAGCGACCCAGCTCCTGCTTTGCGATGGCGTTGCGATGCACCTCGTCGGGACCGTCGGCATAGCGCAGCGTGCGGGCCTGGGCGTAGGCCGCGGCCAGCGGGAAGTCGTCGGAGACGCCGGCGCCGCCATGCACCTGCATGGCCCAGTCGATCACCTGCAGCGCCATGTTGGGCGCGGCGACCTTGATCATGGCGATTTCCTGCTTCGCCACCTTGTTGCCGGCGGTATCCATCTTCCATGCCGCGTTCAGCGTCAGGAAGCGCGCCTGGTCGATCATGATGCGCGATTCGGCGATGCGCTCGCGCGTCACCCCCTGGTCGGAGATCGGCTTGTGGAAGGCGACGCGTTTCAGCGCGCGCTTGCACATCAGTTCCAGCGCGCGCTCGGCGAGGCCGATCAGGCGCATGCAGTGGTGGATGCGGCCCGGGCCGAGGCGGCCCTGGGCGATTTCGACGCCGCGCCCTTCGCCGAGCAGGATGTTGGACACGGGAACCCGCACGTCCTTGAAGGCGACTTCGCCGTGGCCGTGGGGCGCGTGGTCGT
>JAPLQX010000006.1 GCA_026399435.1 Rhodocyclales bacterium | reverse complement strand
GTTCGGTTGTCATCTTTGCCTCCATGTGTTTATCGATCGGTTGCTGCAAGTTTCAGAGTTTCGACTGCGGCCCGACGTTGAAGTTCAGGGGCGCGGAGCGGCGTTATCGCGCAGCGTCCCCTGCAACACCGGGTTAGCGCATTACGCTGGATACTCCCCGGTTCGTGCCGTAGCAGACGGTGGGGAAATTTGGCACATGTCAAGGCGCTTGATGTACCCGTCCTTGACCTCTACGAGCACTGTAGCCAGCAGGTTATCTTTGCTGCCTTGAGCCATCACTACGCAGGGGCCACCGCCATATTGACCTGACTGGTTTTATCGGACCAATTCGATCTAGAGATTCGTGGTTCCGGTGGTCAAACTGGCTCCGCAATTCGACTTCCTCGTAGGCGACGCGCACGGCAACTGGCGGCGGCAGCGGCCGCTGTCGACTATCAGCCGTCGGCGTTGATGGTGTCGATCAGCCCATGCAGGACTTTGTCGGCCCTTTCGTTGGCGATCTGGCAGGTGCCGGCATTTTCATGCCCGCCGCCGCCGTAGAACAGCATCAGTTCGCCGACGTTGGTATTCGATGTGCGATTGACGATCGACTTGCCGACGGCGAACACCGTGTTCTGTTTCTGCACGCCCCACATCACATGGATGGAGATGTTGATCTCGGGGAACATCGCGTAAATCATGAAGCGATTGACGGCGAAGATCGTTTCCTCGTTGCGCAGATCGATCACCGCGAGATTCTTGTACAGCTTGGTGCAGCGCCTGATCTGTTCCTTGGCTTTCTCGGCGTGTTCGAAGTAGAGATCGACGCGTTCCTTGACATCCGGCAGGGCCAGGATCTGGTCGATGCTGTGGTTGCGGCAGTAGGCGATCAGATCCATCATCAGTTGGTAGTTGCTGACGCGGAACTCGCGGAAACGGCCGAGGCCGGTGCGCGAATCCATGAGGTAGCTGAGCAGCACCCAGTCCTGCGGATCGAGGATTTCCTGGCGCGTGAAATTTCCCGAATCGCTCTTGTCGACGGCCAGCATCATCTCGGTGAACGACGGCGGAAACTTGTTCTTGCCGCCAAAGTGCTCGAACACCACGCGCGCGGCCGACGGCGCGTCGGGATAAATGATGTGGTTGGGGCGCTCGCCGGGATTGCGGAAAGTCTCGGAGAGGTGATGATCGAAGGCCAGAAACACGCCCGGGACGAAGGGCAGATTGGTGGTGATGTCGTTTTCGGAAATCTCCACCTTGCCATCCTGCATGTCCTTGGGATGGACGAACTTGATCTCGTCGATCATGTTGAGGTCATTGAGCAGAACGGCGCAGGCCAGGCCATCGAAATCGCTGCGTGTCACGAGGCGGTACTTCTTGTCGGACATGTCTTCCCCCACAAAGCTCGGTGTCAGGAGAGATTGTATTCCAGACTCGCCAGAATGCCATGCGCAACATAGAACACGGCAAGGCGCTGCGGCACACGTTCGGCAGCGAACAGCGCGGCATAGGATTCGAGCTGCGACCGGTAGCGCGCGGCGTGGTCCGCAAGCTGCCGGAGATCGGCGGCCGGACCCAGATCGGCGGTCTTGTAGTCGATGATCCAGCGCACGCCGTCTTCGACGAAGCTGCGATCGACGACGCGGGTTTCCGCCGTACCGCCAGCGCCGAGTTTTGTCAGCGCGAGTTCGGCGGCCGCGTCGGGGCGGCGGCGCAGTACCCATTCGCCATCCGCGCTGGTCAGCGTCGTCGCCAGCATCCGCGCAACACGCACCGCCCCCGCCCGCGCATCGGCCGACGACCAGCCGCGGCTGGCCAGCCAGCGCTCGAAGCCGGGCTGGCGCTCGGTCACGCGCGACGTATTCCATGCGTCAGGATCGGCCGCGATCAGTTCCAGCACGGCGTGGGTCAGGGTACCCACCGCGGCGGCCAGCGGGTCGGCAGTGTCCTCTCGCTGGTCCGTCGCGGGCGCCGGGAGGTCGGGTGCGCGCCAGGCCGGCACTACGGCCGGCTTCTTCAGCCGCAGCAATTGCGGCACGAAGTCGGCAAGTTCGTCGGCCAGCTCGCTGCTTGCCGGAGACTCCGTGGCGACGCCTGCACTGGCTGCCGCTCGCACGAACTCCGCCTCGATGGCAGGCCACAGTCGAGCCAGCGGCGAAGCGGCACGTGGCGCGACGAGCGCCCCTTCCTCGTCGCGCTGCGCCACTGCGACCAGATGCAGGCGGCGCACCGCGCGCGTCGCGGCGACGTAGAGCACGCGGGCCTCCTCGTTGCGGCTGCGCTCCTTCTCCATGCGCTGCAGGAAGTCATACGCCGTCGGCTCACCCGCCGTTCTGCCGCGCCGCTGATTCACCGGCGCGGCGATCAGGCGCTCGCCCGAGGCCAGTGGAAAACTGTCCCATGCCAGGAGTGGCGTATCGCGTCCCGCCGGTTCGCGATGCAGGCCGGGCAGGATCACGGTGTCGAACTCCAGCCCCTTGGCCTTGTGGATGGTCATCAGCTGCAGCCGGCCGTCGGCCTGCGCATCGGGCGCCGCATAGAGGCGGCCCATGTCGTCCTCGAGGCTGTCGAGCACGAAGCGCCCCGCCGCATCCAGCACATCAAGACGATTGAAGTAGGCCTGTGCGTCGGCGGCCTCGCTCGCGCCACCGAGGCACGCCGGCCCGCCGAGCTTCTTCCAGGCATCCTCGACCCAGCGCCGGCGTCGCTGCCGGCCCTGCCCGGCCAGCGCCTCGGCCAGCACCTCGCGCACATGCGCGAGCCGCCGCTGGCCATCGGCCGACAGCCGCTCGATGCACCCGGCATCATTCATCAGCGACCAGATCGTCGCAGCGTGATCATCGCCGGCCAGCGCGTGCAGGTCGGCCAGGCACAGGCCGCACCAGGGCGCTCGCAGCACGGCCAGCCAATGCACGCGGTCGGCGCGGTGATGCAGCGCGCGGGTCAGCGAGATCAGGTCCTGCACGGCCTGGCGGTCCGCCAGCGGCTCGATTTCGACGGCCGAAAAACGCCAGGCGGCGCCATGGCGGCGGATCGTGGCGACCAGCGCGGACAGATGATCCCTGGCGCGCACCAGTACGGCTAGCTTGCGCGCCGGGTCCTCGCGCCATTCGGCTTCGATCAGCGCGATGATCCGCCGCGCCTCGCTGCGGGCGCCCGCGGCGCCCTCGCCTTTTGCGGCCAGCACCGGATGGATCATGACGCCGGCCTGCGGCAGCGCATCGCGCGTGGCGGCGAACTCGCGATAGCGGATCTCGCCGCGCAGCGGATCGTCCATGGCCGGGAACACCGCCGGGAAGCTGGCGTTGATCCAGTCCACCACGGCCGGACAGGAACGGTTGTTGCGCGACAGGCGCAAGGGCGTGAGCCGCAGCGCGCCGACGCCGTTCTCGGCGACTCGCAGGAAGAGCCCGACGTCGGCCTTGCGGAAGCGGTAGATCGACTGCATCGGATCGCCCACCGCAAACAGCGTGCGGCCGTCATCCGGCTGCCAGCCGGCGGTCAGACGTTCGAGCAATTCGATCTGCGCCGGACTGGTGTCCTGGAATTCATCGACCAGCAAATGGCGGATGCGGTAATCGAGGCGCAGTCCCAGCTCAGAGGGATCTAGCTCGTCACCCAGCGCGGCGATGGCGCGCGCGGCGAGTTCGCCGAAATCGACCTCGCCGGCCTCGCGGAACACCAGCCACAGTTCGGCGGCGGCGAGCTTCATCAGGCGCGCCAGCGCACGCACCACGGCATCGTTGTCGTGATCGGGCGCCGGCAGCTCGCGCAGGCGCTGCAGGGCGGCGACCGCCCCGGCATCGAGCGCGACCAGACGCTCCAGCATGGCGTCCTTCTGCGGTTTGAATTCCTTGCCCGCCGGAAAGCCGTTTTTCACCGTCACGGTCTTGCGCGGTTCGTCCTTCTGCGTCAGCAGCATTTCGGCCAGCGCCCGCCAGCGCGGCAGTTCTTCCGGCGCGGCGGCCAGCGTTTCTGTCCAGTCGCTCAGCGGGCCACCGCCCAGGTTGTCGGCGGCGAAGCGCGCCAGCGGCATCCACTGCCTCTGCCAAGTGTCATCGAGCGCCTCGCAGACCAGCGCCAGTTCCTCGCCGACCATCTCCTCGAGTGCCTCACCGATCGCCGACTCGGGATCGTCGAGTTCGCCAATCTCGCGCCACTGCTCGCGCCGCGCCAGCATCTCGGCCAGCAGGCGCGCCAGTCGCGTGACGTCGTTGTCGAGATGCGCCAGCGCCGTGGCCACCGCCTCGGCATGCTCGCGCTCGTCTTCACTCCTGCCTTCGAGGTGATCGAGCGCCCGCCGCGCGGCCTCTTCGTAATGCCGCCTGGCCTCTTCGGCCACCGCAGGCTGCGCGCCGAAGCGCGACAGCAGCGGCATCTGCCGCGCCAGGCCGGCGCACAGCGCATCGATGGTGGTCAGCCGCAGCCGCCCCGGCTGGGTTTCGATCTGCCAACCCAGCTCGGCCGAGCGCGCCAGCGCGGCACGCGCCAGCTCGCAGGTGATGCGCTTGTGCGCGGCCTCGGGCGTGCCTGCCTGCCGCGCCAGCGCGAGGCTGTCCGCGATGCGCTGGCGCATCTCGCCGGCCGCCTTGTTGGTGAAGGTGATGGCGATGATTTCTTCGGGCTCGTCCACCGTCGCCAGCAGGCGCAGGTAACGCTGCGTGAGCAGCTCGGTCTTGCCCGCGCCGGCGGGAGCCTCGACGATGAAGGAGTCGATCTCCAGCGCGCGGCGACGGTTGGCCTCGTCTTCCCGCAGCAGGTCGCTCATGGCTCGCCGGCCTCATCGAACTGCTGCCGTCGCTCGGCGACGCGCAGCAACGGACGCACGTCGCAATACTCGATAGCCTTTTCATCCTTGAAAACCACGGCTGCAATGCCGTCGCGCACTTCGCGCGCGAGGTCGGTGATGCGTTCCGCCCAAAGGTGGCGCAGCGTCTCCCAATCGGGGAATTCGTCCTCCGCATAGCGCTTGCGCTGTGCATCGAGCGACTTCACATCGGGCAGCAAACCGTCGTCCTCGCTCAGGCCGAGAAAGCCCGGCTCGTCGCGCGTGACGCGGGCCAGCACGATGGCGGCCACGGCACGGTCGGGAAAGGCCAGCGCGGCATAGATCGGTAGTTGCGGCTCGCTGATGCGCGGGTCGGCCCAGCTGTCCGCCGAAACCCTGCGGCCGCTCTTGTAGTCGATCACCACCAGCCGTCCGTCTTCGAGTTCGTCGATGCGGTCGATCACCACGCGCACCGGCAGGCCTTCGATATCGAGCGGGTATTTTTCCTCGCAGGCGACGACGCGGAACGGCGCGCGCCGCTCTTCGACCTCGAGCCAGACGGCGAGCAGTCCCTGCAGCCGCTCGCCTTCCAGTTGTCGCAGGCGCGGCGGCAGCGGCTCGACGGCATCGCGGTCGAACTCGGCCAACGCATGCGCCACCACGCGCTGAATTTCCGCGACGCGGGCAGCCTCGTCCATCTGCGTCAGATCGGCCAGGCTGCGTCCGCGCCAGAATTCCTCCAGCGCAGCATGCAGCAGCGAGCCGCGCGCCCGCGCATCGAGCCCGAAAGTCGGCTCTGGTAATACGGCGGCGCCGAGCCGATATTGATAGAAAGCCCATGCCGGACACACCGCCTGGGCCGCCAGCAGCGCCGTGCCGCCGCGGATGCGCTCGGCGGCGCCGACCAGCGGCGCCCGCGCATCATCCAGGCGCTCGAGCGGCTCCGACGAGAACGGCAACACCGGTAGCGGCGGCCACTCGCGGCGCGGAATCTCCGCCAGCAGCGGGCTGGCTCGCAGCGGCCGCTCGCCTTCGCGCTGCGCCCAGGAGAACACCACCTCGCCGGCGCTGTCACACCACAAGGCCTGCAGGCTTTGCGCCTCCATCGCCAGACTGTCGGCACGCGCGGCGGGGATGCCGGCGCGCCGCTGCAATTCGGCGGGCAGCAGCGGATTCGGTCGCGGCGCAGGCGGCCATGCACCTTCGTTGAGGCCCATGACCCAGAGTGCATCCACCGGACCGGCCAGGGCATCGGCCAGGCTGCACATTTCGACCCGCGCGGGAGTCTGGCGCATGGCGGCAAACGCCTGATCGCGACACTGTCGCTGCAGTTGGCGCAGCGCCTCGCCGCCATCGACGCGGCCGAGGATGCCGTCCAGCGCGAGCAGGCCGCCCAGGGCCTCGCGCAATTCGTCGCCGGCCGCGCGCTCCGTCGCCAGCAGGCTGCGCTGGCCGGGCCAACCGAGCGCTTCGAGCAGCCCGGCGAAGACCGCAGCCCACACCGAGGGAAGCTGGCGGCGCGGCGCGCTGCGCACCGCTTCCAGCAACGCACCGAGCTGCTCGACAAGGCGCGGCGCCTGCAGACCTTCGGCTTGGCGCACTGCGGCACGCGTCAGGCGTTCGAGGCTGGTTTCGGGCGGCAGAAGTTCGCGCAATGCGGCTTCGATCCGCGCGCGGGCGTCGGCTTCATCGACATCGGCCGACCAGCCGGGACCGCAGAGCAAGGCGCCGAACTCGGCCTGCGCCACGCGCTGCGAATGAGCGTGGAGCTGCAACAGGCGCAGGGCGACATCGACCAGCGGCTCGGCTGCCAGCGGCGAGCCGGCCGCGAACGCGTAGTCGCGCTCCAGCGACGCCCAGCCGGCGCCCACGGCGTCGGGATGCAAACAATCTTCGAGCGCGGATTCCAGCAGCCGCCGGCGCGCCGGCAGATCGGCGACGGCGATTCGCACGCGGGCCGATGCATCGCGCGTCAGCCAGTCTCGCGCCCATCGCGCCGCAGCGACGCATTCGGCTTCGGCGTCGGGCAATTCGGCGCCGACCGCAGGCGCGGTTTCGCCGCGCCCGAAATCCAGCCGGAACAGTTCGACGCCGCGCGCTTCCAGCACCACCAGCAGGCGTGAGACCAGCGGATCGGGCGCGATGAAGCCGGCAATGCCGAGGCGCGCCGGCAGGCCGCCGATGCCGCGTGCTATGCATTCGATGCGCCATGCCATGACCTCGTCCGCCGTGCGCCAGCCGCCGGCCTGGCAGGCTTCGGCCACCGCGTCGCGCCAGCGCAGAAAGGCGCGGTATTCCTCCGTATGCAATGGCTCCGGAATCTCGATGCGCCACGACCGTTGCAGGCTCGCGGCTTCCATCGCGGCCAGTGCCATACCTTCGCGATCGAACAACTCCGCCGCCGCGCCCGTGTCGCGGGCAATGGCCTGTTCCCACAAGCTGCGTTCCTGCGGCCGCGAGAGAAAGCTTCCGGGCACGCCGGCGGGCGGGATTTCGCCGCGCAGCAGTGCCGATGAACTCAGGTGTTCGAGCCACATGGCCGGCGTCGAACTTTGCAACGCCTGCCAGGTCACCGCGCCGCGCGCCACCTGCAGTTCGCCGTGAGCGCGGCGCAACCCGGTCGCCAGCCGCGCCGTGGCGCACAGCACCAGCGGCTCCGGCCCGCCGGGCAATCCGGCCAGCTTTACTTCGGGCAGATCGGAACGAATCATCATCGACCCCACACATCCGTAGCTCATTCAGGAATTCCGCAGCAGATCAGAGGAATCCGATGGAGCGCTTGGGCTTGGCCTTGCGCGTCTGATCGTCCGCAATCAGTTGTTTGATGGCATCGAAGATCGCAGAGAACTGCTCGTCGTATCTCATTTCCACCGCCTCGATCTTGCGGGCGAGGTCGCGATTCGAGTCCATGAGACGCCGAAGCTGGACGAAGGTGCGCATGATGGCGATATTCACTTCAACCGCGCGTGGCGAACGCAGGACACTGGAGAGCATGGCGATACCCTGCTCGGTGAAGGCGTAGGGCAAGGCGCTGACATTACGCCGGGATGCGGTCACGACTTGTGACCGCATAGGGCTTGCCTTGGAGGATGATGTCATAGATTGTGACCTCATCCGTTCCCATTCCTCGGCCGTGAGCTGGAACATGAAATCGGCAGGAAACCGGTCGAGGTTTCTCTTTACTGCCTGGTTGAGAACTTTTGTCCCTACGCCATAAAGTTCCGCGAGATCGGAATCCAGCAGGACTTTCTCGCCCCGGATGGCCAGGACGAGTGGCGCAAGATTTTCCGGATTGGGAGCGATTTTGGTCATTGAGGATCGGACTTTTTAGGCCACGCCTTGATTGATCATCCCGCCAGCGGCAGCATCAGGGCGCCGAGGGCGCACAGGGTCGTGGTGACGATGAACACGGCGAGATCGGCGGGATGAACGGGTTGCTGGGCGAATACCTGATCGATGTACATGTGACTGCCTCCTTGAGAATGGAGAACAGTCTGCCCGCCGCAAGGCTCATGGGATGAGCCTATCGTCCTTCGCCAACAATTCGGGCGCTTGCACGTCGCGCGGCAGCGCCTCGACCGGATTCAGGTCGCGGATTTCCTTGTCTTCGGGGGCTACCTTGAGGTCGCGGAACTTGCGCGCCGAGACCAGCACCCGGCGTTCCATCGACGCCACCGAGTCGTTGTAGGCGCCGACGGCCTCGCCGAGGTTCTTGCCGACGCGGCCCCAGTGCTCGGTCACCGTGGCGATGCGGTCGTAAAGCTCGCGCCCAAGCTGGCTGATGCGCTCGGCGTTTTCGGTCAGCGCCTGCTGCGTCCAGCCGTAGGCGACGGCGCGCAGCAGCGCGATCAGCGTGGTCGGCGTGGCGAGGATCACGCGCTGCTCGACGCCCTGCTCGATCAGCGAGGGATCGGCTTCCAGCGCGGCCGAGTAGAACATCTCGCCGGGCAGGAACAGCACGACGAAGTCGGGCGAGGGCTGGAACTGCTCCCAGTAGGCTTTCTGGCCGAGCTTCTTGAGGTGCTCGCGCACCTGGCGCGCGTGATCGGCCAGCTTGCGCTTCTTCTCCTCCTCGTCGGTCGCCTCCAGCGCTTCAAGGTAAGCGGCCAGCGGCGCCTTGGCATCGACCACGATGTTCTTGCCGCCGGGCAGCTTGATCACCATGTCGGGGCGCAGCCGGCCATCTTCGGTGGTGGTACTTTCCTGCTCGAAGAAGTCGCAGTGATCGAGCATGCCGGCCATCTCGACCACGCGCTTGAGTTGCAGCTCGCCCCAACGCCCGCGCGTTTGCGGCGCGCGCAGGGCCTTGACCAGGTTGCCGGTTTCCAGGCGCAAGGCGCCCTGCGCTTCGGCCATGGCGCGAACCTGTTCGGTCAGCGTGGCGTAAGCGTCGATGCGCGACTTTTCGATACCCTGAATTTGCAAATCGAATTTTTCCAGCGACACTTTCACCGGCGCCACCAGTTCGCCGATGGCGAGTTGCCGCTTGTCGAGATCGGTCCGCGCGGCTGCCAGCGCCGCGGCCTGCTGCGCTTCCAGCGTGGCGCGGGCGAGTTCGAGGAAGGACTGGTTGTTCTTCGCCAGTGCATCGGCCGAAATCACCTTGAAGGCATCGGCGAAACTGTCGCGCGCGGCTTCCAGCGTGGCCTGGCGCTCGGCGAACAGCGCCTGATCCTTTTCCAGCTCGGTGGCGAGTTGCGCACACCGTACCGCCAGCGCCGACTCCTGGGCACGCAGCGCTGCCAGTTCGCCGTCCTGCTGGGCCAGCCGCGCCTGCGCTTCGCGCACGCGCGCGCCGAGAACCCAGGCGACCAGCACACCGCCCAGCACCACGCCCACCACCAGTGCAATGCTTATTTCCATCTGCCGCCCTGCCTCAATTCACTCAGATTGGAGAGTATCACCCGGGACTGGCTCACCAGACGATACTCACTCGTTGAATCCACGAATCAACCGCCCCGCCTTCTTCGTCGGACGGCCCTTCAGATCCGCGCCGGGCATCGGCGCCAAGCGGCGGATTTCCTGCTGCTGCAGGCGCCGTGCGGCACTCTCGGTGGTCTCCTCATAGAGCAGGCGGGCTTCCGGCGCGGGACGGCGCTGAGCGTTCACGCCGCGCACGAGGACGGTCCAGCGCAGTTCGCCGGCGACAATCTCAAGTTCGTCGCCCGGCTTCAGCTCGCGCGCCGGCTTGACCTGCTGGCCGTTCCACTTGACCCGGCCGCCGTCGATCGCGGCGGCAGCGAGGCTGCGCGTCTTGAAGAAGCGTGCCGCCCAGAGCCACTTGTCGATGCGCTGCCGTGGCTGGTCGTCATGCTCGATCATGAAACAGGGAACGGGATCGGCCCGGAGCTATCTGGCGGCCGCTTCGCGCTTGCGCCGCGAGGTCGCCATGACCATCGCTTCACCATCGATGACCACCTTGTCGCCCACGGTGCACATCGTGTCGAGAATGACTCGGCACTTTTCCGCGATGACTTCCTTGACGGTGACTTTGGCATGCACCGTGTCGCCGATACGCACCGGCGCGCGAAAGCGCAAGGACTGGCTCATGTAAACCACGCCCGGTCCGGGCAAGCGATTGCCCAGCACCGCAGACAGCAGGCTCGCGCTCAGCATGCCGTGGGCAATGCGGCCGCCGAACTGGGTGGTCCGCCCGTACTCTTCATCCATGTGCACCGCATTGACGTCGGTCGACACGCCCGCAAAAAGTACGATGTCCGCATCGGTGATGGTCTTGGCGGTTTCTGCGCTCATGCCGACAGTGATGTCTTCGACGTCATAACCGTTCTGCGGATTCATCAGAGCCCCTTGTGGTGGTCCGGGCCAACAGCCCGGACGAAAGTTCAACGCCGCCTGTCTGCCTGGTCCTGCTACTGCCGCCGCCATTCGATTTTCTTCAGCGTGCCGGCCAGCGCAATATTGGCCTGCCGCTGCCCCCCGGACATCTTCAGATCCACGGCGAACCGCCCGCGAACATTGCCGTTGACGTCAACGTCGGCCGTGCCATTGGCAAACATCGTCGCCTCGGTCAGGCGCACCTGCCTGAGTTGAGTCGTGCCACGATCATGCACAATGGCACCGGCGAGCTCGCCGAACCGGGTTTCGCCGCCCATCCCTCCCCCCTGCAGCATGCGTCCCAGATCCACTCCCAGCAGGGTTCCCCTCGAAACAATGAATTCGCCTTCGAGGCGATTCGTCGCGAAGAGCCCGGCGGCCTCCGGTGACTGCATGGTATACGCGGCCGCCCCCACCAGCCTTCCGCCGTCCACCAGTCCGGGGAAAAGTCGAGCAGTGTCGACCTGCTTGGCGTTCAACTTGCCGGAAAGATTCCACTGCGTGCCCCATTTCAGTCTCGCGCTGCCACTGAGGATGCCGCCGTAGGCAAAGCCCTTGAACTCCGTCACGGAAAGTCCGGTTCTGTCGGCCGTGCCGCTAGCCACCAGGTCCTCGAGCGTGAGGTTCGACCCGAAAGGAACCCTGAACGACCTCGCCTTGAAGTCGATCTGCACCGGCTCACCCTTCGGCGTCAGCTCCAGGGTGAGATTCTTGTCCGCCGATTCGATGGCAATGGTCTTCCACCCACCTTCGCCATCGGGCTGCAGTTTCGCGTCGAAAGCCGGAAGGCTGACATTTTTCGATTGAAGCGTGGCGTTCAGCACGCTGACCGGGCCGAACACAACGCCCCCCGCCGACGGCTTGCCGAACAGGAGCCAGCCCAGGCCCTCTTCCGTTATGACGGGCGAGTCCACCTCAACCAACGAGAACGCTTTCTTGTCATTGAACAGGTTGCCAAGCGCCCCTGTCGCCTTGATCTGGAGGATCTTGATCTGCCCTTCACTACCGATTGAAACACCCTCGAGCCGCACGTGCCGCTGCGGCACCAGTGATACGCGCAGCGCCTGGATCTTCACCGGCTGCTGAAACTGCCCGGCCAGCGATTTCTCGAACTGCGGAATCTGTCCATCGAACGAGATTAGATGGATGGCTATCAGGCCAATCACAATCAGTGCAGCGAGTCCCAACGCGAGTTGCTGGGCCCGTTTGCTCGGCGTCGCCGAACCGGCATTGACTTCCTTCGCAGCCGCCCGTCTGCCCCTCTTTGCCGCAGCCTCCTGTTCCTCGCGGCGGAACTTCTCTTCGGCCTCGCGCCATGTCTTTTCTTCCCCCGCCATTCGCTGCTGCGCTTCGGCTTCCTGGCGAGGGCGCTCCGCGGCCTCGCGTCGGGCTGTTTCCTCGGCCTCCCGCTGCACCTTCTCCTCGGCTTCGCGCCGGGTCTTTTCCTTTTCCTCAACCTCCCGCCGAGCCTTCCCTTCGACGTCCCGCCGCATCTTATCCTCGGCCTCGCGCCGGGCCTTTTCTTCGGCCTCGCGCCGCATCTTCTCCTCAGCGTCCCGCCGTGTCTTGTCCTCGGCTTCGCGCCGGGTCTTTTCCTTTTCCTCAACCTCCCGCCGAGCCTTCTCTTCGGCGTCCCGCCGCACCTTCTCCTCGGCCTCGCGTCGGGCCTTTTCTTCGGCCTCGCGCCGCATCTTCTCCTCGGCGTCCCGCCGTGTCTTGTCCTCGGCGTCGCGTCGCGCCAGTTCCTCAGCCATCCGTTGCGCTTTTTCCTCCGCTTCCCGCCGGGCGCGTTCGGCGGCTTCCCGCAGCGTATGCTCTTCTGCCAGCTTTCGCGCCTGTGCTTCGGCTTCCAGCCGAGCTCGTTCAGCGGTTTCTCGCAGCGCCTGTTCTTCGGCCAGCTTTTGCGCGTGTTCCTCGGCGTCCTTCCGGGCGTGCTCAGCGGCTTTGCTCCGCACCCGTTCCGTGGCCAGCTTCAACTCCTGCTCTTCCGCTTTTCGCGCCTGTTCCTCGGCGTCCTGCCGGGCGCTTTCAGCGGCTTTAAGCCGCACCCGTTCCGCGGCCAGCTTCAGCTCTTGTTCCTCGGCTTCGCGCTTCGCCTTTTCTTCCGCCTCGTGTTGGGCCTTTTGTTCGGCCTCGTGCTTCGCCTTTTCTGCCGCCTCGTGTCGCGCCTTTTGTTCGGCCTCGTGCTTCGCCTTTTCTGCCACCTCGTGTCGGGCTTTTTGGTCGGCCTCGTGCTTCGCCTTTTCTGCCACCTCGTGTCGCGCCTTTTGTTCGGCCTCGTGCTTCGCCTTTTCTGCCGCCTCGTGTCGCGCCTTTTGTTCGGCCTCGTGCTTCGCCTTTTCTGCCGCCTCGTGTCGCGCCTTTTGGTCGGCCTCGTGCTTCGCCTTTTCTGCCACCTCGTGTCGGGCTTTTTGGTCGGCCTCGTGCTTCGCCCTTTCTTCCGCCTCGCGTCGGGCTTTTTGGTCGGCCTCGTGCTTCGCCTTTTCTGCCGCCTCGTGTCGGGCCTTTTGGTCGGCCTCGTGCTTCGCCTTTTCTTCCGCCTCGCGTCGGGCCTTTTCCTCGGCCTTGCGCTTGGAGTCATCGGTCGGCGGGGGCGCGGTGAAGTCGAGCGCTCCTTCCGAGCTCTCGGCTTCGCGGATCAGGTCCTTTGCGACGAGAGCCGCCAGTGCCCTGTCGAGCCACGCGGCGTCCCGAAAGTTGAGCTTGCTATGAAGCGCGTCGACGGAGGAAGTTCCGTCGATGACATCCAGCAGCTTGCGCAGATCGTTCGCGAGCTCGCGAGACGCCGAGGCCGCCGTCTGCTCGCCTTTGTCAGTTCTGGTATAGATGGTGGCTCTAGTCATGGTGTCTGGATTGGCACTCGATAATGGTCGAGGAGTTGGTGGGCCTGACAAGCAAAGGCTTGAGGTCTGCTCACCTGGTCTGCTGCAGCTCTGTCTTGAGCCGCGCGAGCAAGGCCTCGATTTTTCCCGAAAGGACGCCGAACTCAATGATGAATTTGTCACTCAAACGAACAATCTTGCCGGTCCGGATGGCGTCGGCGATCGATTGCGCCTGGCGGTGAAATTCCTCATGGACTGTCAGCAGTTCGCCGGCCGAAGCAAAGTCTTTCAGCTCGCCGGCGCTGGCGGCCAGCCACTGGCCCAGGCTGCAATGTGCGGCATCGCCAATCGGCTGCGTATCGAAGTCCTGGCCTTGAACCCGGTCGAGAGCCATGTGGAATTTCATTTTCCACGACCGGTGCAGGGTGATGGCCTTGTCAAAATCGAATGCTTGCATGGTTGGCGCCTATTTATTTCCGGACTTGGGGGCTGATCAGGATAATAGCCGGAACGGACCGGGAAGCGGGGCTGAAGGGATGCGGCGAATATCACTGCGCAAGGAGTTGCACCCCGCTCAAGCCTGCGCGCACGACGCCACTCGCCAACAAGGCAACGCCCACCGAGATCGCCACCGAGAACAAGGCGTCCCTGCGTCCGATGGTCTTGAGCATGACGGCGAAGGTGGACACGCAGGGAATGTAGAAGGTAAGGAACAATAGCAGAGTAATGATCTGTACCGGATCGAGCAAGCCGCCGATTTCCTGGGTGCCCAGCGCCTGGTAGATCATCAGCAGCGAGAGTTCCTTGCGCAGCACGCCGAACAGCAGCGGCACGCCGAGCGCCAGAGGCAGCCCCAGCCACCAGACGGTCACCGGCATCAGCAGGGTGTTGATCAGGCTGTCCGCGCCGACGTGACTGAGCAGCGCCAGCACTACGCTGCCACCCACCAGCAGGGGCGTCACGATGGTAAGGATGTCGCTGGTGCGGGCCCAGGTCTCGCCCAGCAGGACGCGCCAGGTCGGCAGCGCATAGGCGGGGATTTCCTGCACCTGGCCGGGGCCAAGTTCGCGATCGCCGCGCGAAAGCAGCCGACCCATGACGGCAATCACGACCAGGGTCAGCGCGAATATGCCGAACACCCCGGCGGCGCCCAGGTACTTGCCGGCGAGGGCGAGGATGATGGCGGAACGCGCCGAGCACGGAACGAAGGTGATCAGCACCGAGGCGATCACGCGCTCGCGGCCGCTGGTGGCCTTGGCCGCGCCGGAGATGGCCGGCACGTTGCAGCCCAAGCCGAGCAGGAAGGGGACGGCGACGCCGCCGTGCAGGCCGATCTGGTGAAAGCCGCGATCGACGACGAAGGCGATGCGGTGCATCAGTCCTGCCTCTTCCAGCGTCACCAGCAGCATCACCAGCGGAATCATGTAGGGCACCACGATGCCGACCAGGCCGATCAGGCCATCGAGCACGGCACGCCCGACCACGCCCCCGGTGGACTGCGGCTGCCAGTCGGCGAAGGCCTCGGTCAGGCGCACCGTGGTCATCGAATCGATCCAGCCGCTGATCTCGAACACCACGAAAAGCACCGCGGCGAACACGGCGAGGCTCCCGATCAGGCCCCAGCGCGGATGCAGGAACAACTCGTCGAGCCAGTAGCGCCAGTCGTGCGTCTCGGCCGGCGATCCCATGCGCATCGCGGCCTCGACCAGGGTGGCGGCACGATGGTGGCGATCGGCATGCAGTTCCTCGGCCAGCGGTCGCGGCAATCGCAGCCCGGCAGCGTCGCGCAGAGCTTCCAGTTGCGGCAACAGTTCCGGAAAATGCTGGCGCAGTTCGTCCTCGACGAAGCCGTCCTGCGCGGCAAAGTGCATCAACAACAAGGGGTGCGGCAGGCGGAACGCGGCATGGATCTCGGGGCGGTTGAGCGCCGCCGTGAGCGACCCCAGGCTCTCCGCAATGTGCCGGCTGGGCGGCTGCGGCAAGGGACAAGTCTCCTCGCGCGCCGCACTCACGGCGGCACTGAAAAGTTGCGCGATGCCCCGCCCCATCAGCGCCACCGTGGGCACGACCGGCATGCCCAGCAGTTTTTCCAGGGCCTTGATATTGATGTAGAGACCCTTCTTCGCCGCCTCGTCCATATGGTTCAGGGCCAGCACGATAGGCCGCCCCAACTGGCTCAGTTCCAGCGTCAGTTCGAGGTGGCTTTGCAGGCTGGTAGCATCGACCACCTGGATGATCAGGTCGGGCGGCGCCAGGGGTGCCGGCGGACCGGACTGTTCGTGCACCGACACGGGTGGGCGGTCGTCGCCCCAGAGCAGGTATTTCAGTGCGGAAAGATCGTCACCCTGCAAGTGATGAAGGGAATGGATGCTCGGCAGATCGACCACGCTGGCCTCGTCGAAACCAATCTGTACCGTGCACTCGCGATAGACGCGATGCGTGCCGGTCAGCTCGCCGCGGTGCGGCGCGGTACTCGACACGGCATCAAACAATGTCGTCTTGCCGCCTCCCGGCAGGCCGACCAGGGCGATGCGCAGGCGCCGCTCGCCGCGGAACAGCGGAGTGCGCAAGGGGATGGCAGTCTCTCGCATTTAGAGCCTGTACTCGAGCTGAAGCCGCGACTGCAGGCGCTTGGCCTGCTTGAAAGCCTCCTTCAGCACATGGCGATCCAGCTCGTTGAGCTTGTCCGGGTCGACGCGATTTTCCGCACCCGGCGGAGTGCCGGCGCGCTGGTTGCGCAGGCGCAGTTGCTGAATGAAGAAGAAACCCTCGATTACTGCATTGATGTCGTCACCGCCCAGCCGCTTCTGCTCGGCGGCCGCGCGCAGGCGCTCGGTCGTGCTGGTGTGGGCAATGCCATGCGCCAGGGCGATGATGCGCGCCGCATCGACGAAGGGACGTGCGCCGAAGGCCTTGAGGTCGAGCGTGTGCGGAAACGCCGGATTGTTGTCGAAGACGAAGTCGCGGATCATGCCCAGCGGCGGCGTGGCCCTCACCGCGTTTTCTGCCATGAAGCGGAGGAACAGCTTGGCGTGGCCGGTCTGATCGAGCAGCCACTTGCGCAAGGCCTTGGCCAGGGCTTCCTTGCCATACAGCGGGCGGAAATCGAAAAAGATCGTCGCATTCAGCAGCGCCTCCGGTTCCGGCACCCGGATCCACTGGGTGAAGCGCTCCTGCCACTCGTCCTGCGTCAGGCACCACAGCGGGTTGCTGGCCATGATGTTGCCCTTGCACAGCGGGAAGCCGCAACGCGCCAGGCCTTGATTGACATCGCGGGCAAAATCCAGGAAGCGCAGTTGCAGTGCATCGCGATCGGCAAAATCGGGACAGACAAAAATGATTCCGTTGTCCTGGTCGGTGCTGAAGGTCTGCTCGTCGCGGCCCTCCGAACCGAATGCCAGCCAGGCCCAGTCGAGGCCGTAAAGATCGTGGTGCGCCAGATTGATCTCGATCACGCGACGCGTGAGACTGTCGTTGAGTCCGGATATGAACTGCGTCAGCTTTTCTGCGCTGACGCCCTGACCCAGCATGTTGAGGCAGAGCCGGCGCACGTCGCCTGCCGCCTGGCTCAGGCCGTCGATGTCGGTGGCCGACTCGATCACCCGGCGCACGTTGCGCAGGCCGACGCGCTGCATGGCGAACAGATCGCGCTCGGAAACGACTCCGGCCACCCGGTCCTCGGCGTCGACGATCACCAGATGGCGAATGCCGTGGGTTGCCATCGCCAGCATGGCGTCATAGGCCGTCGCATGCGTGGCGATCGTCGCCGGCGAAGCCGTCATCACCTCCTCGATCGGTGCGCTGGTCGGGTAATCCGGGACCACCACGCGGCGCAGCGTATCGGACTGGGTGAAGATGCCGAGCGGCCTGCCCCCGGCATCCGCCACCACCACGGAGCCGACCTTGGCCTGCACCATGGTCTCCATCGTCTGGCGAATCGACGTCTGCGGCGTAACGCGGATGGTCGGCCGCAGGAAGCCGGAAAGCTGCGAATTGAGCGACTGCTGGTCGGTATTGCGCTGCCCGAACTGGGTTTCGATCTGGCGCCGAGCCTGATCGAGCAGACCGGCGACATGATCGAGCACGAAGCGATTGAACTCGCAGCTGCTCATCAGCAACTTCGAAAAGTCGGCGCTGGCGAGACGCCAGACAAGAACATCCCCCAGTGCCGAATAGACATTGATCGGCGGCCGCTTCGCCGCCACCGCCGCGAGCGGAAAGCTTTGCCCTGCGTCCAGCTCATACAGGGGCTGGTCGGTGAGATTGACGTCGCCCACCAGGCGGGCCTGCACCCTGCCCGACTGGATGATGAACAGATCCGGCGGCTGGTCGCTTGGGGAAAGGATCAGGCTCCCGTCGCTCACTGTCAGCGGTGTCAGGCTCGCCGCCAGTTCGTCGAGGGCAACGGCGCCCATCTCATTGAAGGGCGGATGCTTGCGCAGAAAAGCGAGGAGTTCCTCGCGTGATTCAGATGCCATCTGGTTTTGCCCTTGCCATCATGTCTCAATATGGAATCGGATTTTCAGCCGTTGCTGGAGCGCACGCGCCTGGCGCAGCGCTTCCAGCAGGACGCGGCGGTCGAACTCGTTGAGCCGCCCCGGATCGATCTGGTTGCCCACCGTGCCGGCGTCGAGGCAACTGGCAACCTGCACCGTAAGGCGAACATTTTGCAGGGCATGAAAGGCGTGCGCCGCTGCCTCGGCGTCGGCGGCCGTCATGATGCCCTCGACCGCAACCGCCCGCAGGCGCTGCGCCGTGCCTGTTGCGGCGACGCCGGCGCCTAGCGCCATGATGCGTGCCGCATCGACGAAAATCCGCGAGCCGAATTTCTTCAAGTCGATCGCCCCGCCGGATTCGGCCTCGGTGACGAAATCGCGCAGGCGCCCCAGGGGCGGCGACGACGCCAGCGCATTGACGGTCATCATGCGCAGGAATATCTCGTTGCCGCGCGTGAGTTCCGACAAGGCGCGGCGCAGTTCCGCAGCCAGTTCGCCGGCGCCTGCCAGTGGCCGGAAATCGAAGAAGATCGCGGCATTCAAAAGGGCCTCGGGCTCCGGCGTGCGCACCCAGGCGGAAAAGTTCTCCAGCCATTCCGACAGCGACAGGCACCAGCGCGGATTGCCGGCCATCACCTCGCCGTCGCAGAGGGGAAAGCCGGATTCGGCCAGCGCCTCGTTCGCCGCACGGGCGAAAGGCAGAAACAGCTCGCGCAACTGGCGCGCCTCGCCGTCGTCGCTGGCGGAGAACACCAGACCATTGTCCTGGTCGGTCGTCAGGGTCTCCTCCAGGCGCCCTTCCGAACCGAGGCCAAGCCAGCACCAGCGTGTCGGCGGCAAGCGAAAACGCGCCGCCAGCAAATCCAGCATCCGCACCACAATGGCATCGTTGAAGCGGGACAGGACCCCTGTCACCAGCGCCGCACCGCCTTCGTCCTGATGCAAGGCCACGGCCAGGGCGCGAGCCTCGGCGGCGCACGCCACGAGAGTGGCGACATCGACTGCGCCGGCGATGCGGGCAGAGCTTGCGGCAATGGCGCCGGTGTGGGGCAGGATTTCGCTATCGGTCATATTTAATATTTGACGCGTGCAAAATAAGTTTTTTGCGCGGCATCGAGCGCCTGCTGCAGGGTGACGATACCCATGTCCGCCAGCAGCGGAATCATCTTGAGGAATACTTCACCGGTGACATAGGCATCACCCAGTGCGGTGTGGCGACCGATGACATTGATGCCGAGGCGTTCGGCGATGCTCTCCAGCCGGTGCGACTCCTGGTTGGGATGGATCACGGCAGACAGCAGCAGGGTGTCCAGCACGGGCTGGGTGAAGCGCACGCCGAGGCTGTCCTCCTTCAGCTGGAAGAATCGCATGTCGAACGCGGCATTGTGCGCGACCAGGACTGTCTCGGCGCAGAATTCATGGAAGACGGGAAGCACCACATCCAGCTTGGGCTGGCCATTCACCATGGCCTCGGTGATGCCGTGAATCGGGATGCCTTCCGGCTTCAACGGAATCACGGGGTCGACCAGCTGATCGAATATCTCCTGCCGCAGCAGGCGGTTGTTCACGATGCGCACGGCGCCCAACTGGATGATTTCGTCGCCTTCGGAGGGCTGCAGCCCCGTGGTTTCGGTGTCGAACACCGAATAGGCAAGATCAGTCAGGCGGCGCTCGGGATCGATGCCGGAGCCTGCGGCATCGCGCGCAGCGAACAGGTCGAAATCGTAATACTCTGGACGGCTGTCGCTGTGCAGATGCTGCGCCTGATCGGTCGCCGGTGCCTCGGGCGTCACTGCCGCCGGCAATACGATGCGGAAGAAGGCGCTGTGCACGGCCTTGTCGCGCTGGTACCAGATTTCGCCGCCGTGGCGATCGATCACATCGCGCAGTGTCAGCGGGCTGGTCTCGGCACCGACATTCATCGGCTCAAGTTCCCATGTGTAGAGGGTCTCCGAAGATATCGTGGTGCCCGACCAGATCAGGTCGACGAAAACCATCCTGCCTTCGGCGGACAGGCGCAGGCGCAGCTCACGAATGGCGTAGTGGTCCTGCAGGCGCGAGGCGAGGAAGGTGATGGCCTGAATCAAGGCGAAGCTGTCCACCCGCATCCACAGCTCCGCATCCTGGTCCTCGTGCTTGATCGGCAACTGCAGCCGGTCCTCGATGCGTCGCGCCGCCGCGGCGAGGATATCGATGCCCAGCACGTCTTCGAGCGGCCAGCGGGTTTTCAGCGAATCGGCGAAGCGACTCATGGTGGCTTCGAGTTTGCTGCTCATCGCCGCGGCCTCGTCCGCGATCACGCGCGTGAAACGTTCTCGGTAGTCGGCTTCCATCTCGGGCGAGTCGAGCAGCGTCTCCACCGCAGCACGAATGTTGCCCAGCGCCGCGCGATTGCCGTCGGTCAGCGCTTGCAGCGCCTGGTCGCGTTCGGCTTCCCGCTCGAAATTGCGGGTGATGTTTTCGATGGTCAGGACGTAGCCGGTGACCTGCAACTCGGCACCGAGCATCGTCGTCGCCGTTGTCTGATCATGGGCAGGCGCAGCCTGCGAACCAATGTTGTCGCCCCCCTCCCCGGGAGGGGGGTTGGGGGGGAGGCTGTCCACAGTGGCAGTTGTTGCGCTGTCGGCGCCCGTGCGCAGCACGGGCGCCATCTGACAGCGCAACAACTGCCCGCCGCGCGTCGAGGTAATGAAATTGGCCGTCGGCTCCGCGCTGCCCTTGCGCAGCCTTTGCTGGATGTTCTCCAGCGAATGGGTGATCTGCCCGCGCTCGAGGATGGAGAAGATCGACCGCCCCAGACCGATCAGGGCGCCACCGCTCATCGACGTCGGCCCCTGTGCCAGCGCCTTGAACTGCAGCCGCGCGCGGCTGTTGTAGAGCAGGATGCGGCCGTCGAGATTGCAGACGATGACGCCCATGGCCAGTTCCGACATCAGGGCGGCGAGCCGGTTCTTCTCCTCTTCCACCGTTGCCTTGGCGGTTCTGATCTGTTCTTCGACGTCATTCAGCAGTTCGTCGCGCTGCTGCGCCAGATCGTTGGCGGCACGTGCCAGTTCGCGCACCTCGGGTGGGCCTTCGGGCGCAACGCGAAAGTTGCGATTGGCGCCGAGCATCAAGCGCAACGTCTCGGCCATGCGCAGCAGGCCATGCACATATTGCTGGAACAGGCTGCGCAGGAGGATCAGGCCGGCGATGAAACCGAGCACGGTAATCAGGGCCCCGAGCGGCAGGCGCGGGATCAGGAATTCTGCAAATGCGGCACGTTCCGCGTCCTTGGCGTCCGCCAGCAGCAAGGCCGCGGTGAGCCCGAAGGGCCCGGTCATCAGCAGTCCCAGCACGCAGGCGGCGACTATGAAACGAAACTTTACCTTCATCCCAGCAAGGACTTGATCTGAACGACGAGGTCCTTGGTCGAGAACGGTTTGGTGATGTAGGCATCGGCGCCCAGCGCCAGCCCCTTGGCGACCTCTGTCTCGCGGCCCTTGGCGGTGAGCATGATGATTTTCACGGCCGCCAGCGCCGGATTGGCGCGCAAGGCCTGACAGACCTCGAAACCGGATTTCTTCGGCATCATGATGTCGAGCAGGATCAGGTCGGGAAGGAATGACGAAGCCTGCTGCAGCGCGGCCTCGCCGTCGGTTGCCACGGCGATCTGAAAACCTTCCTTCTTCATCAGGTACTCGAGCGAAATGACGATGTTCGGCTCGTCATCAACGATCAGGATGCGATAGCTCACGAATTTCCTCCCGGCAATTTATGTCCCCGGCCCCCGCCGGGGACGGTATCCCCTTGCGGGACTTTGCCATTATCGCCCGCCTGCCGCGGCAGTGTGAACACAAAACCGGCACCGGCGCCAGGCGTGCTTTCGACCCATAGCCGGCCGTTGAAATACTCGATGATCTGGCGGCTGATCGGCAAGCCGAGGCCGGTACCCTGCGGCTTGTCGGTCAGAACGTCGGTGGTGGCCGCGCCCTGATGGAACTTGTCGAAGATCACTTCCTGGTCCTGAACCTGGATGCCCGGGCCGTTGTCGACGACCCTGACGCGCACTTCGTTCGCCGTGCCGTCAGCGCCGACTGTCACGCGCCCGCTCCCCGCCGGAACGAACTTGAGCGCATTCGACAGCAGATTCACCATGACCTGCATCAGGCGGTCGCGGTCGGCGAGCACGATGAGCCCGGCTTCGCATCCGTCGAATTCCAGCGTCACGTGTTTCTCGGCGAACAGAACGGTCAACGATTCCGCGGCTTCGTGGATCACCTCCGCCACATCGACGGCGGCAACCGTCCATTCGGCGCGACCGGATTCGAGTTTGGCCAGATCGAGTATCTGGTTGATCAGCCGCGACAGGCGCACGGTCTCGCTGACGATGATGCCGACGAAGCGCGTACGCTGGGCAAGATCGATCTTCGGATCTTCCTGCAACATTTCCGAAAAGGCCCGAATCGAGGTCAGCGGCGTGCGCAACTCGTGGGTCACGGTCGAAATGAAATCGTCCTTCATGCGGTCCAGTTCCCGCAGGCGCGCATTGGCCTCGCGCAGTTCTGCCGTGGCGCGCGTCAGTTCCCGCGACTTCTGTTCCAGTTCGCGCGTGTAGGCACGCACCTGCGAAGCCTCATCGAGAATGTTCATCACCTCGTCTATGCCAAGCGGCTCCTCCTTCACCACCGACGCCACCATCACGCGCGCCGAAGCCGAACCGATGGCACCCGCCAGGAGCGTTTCAGCGAAGCTGACCAGACGGGCATCGGCAGGAAGCTCGGTGATGCCCCGCAGACCGCGTTGCTGCGCATGCCGGGCAAAGGCTTCCTGCGCGCGCGCAAGGCCGAGAAAACGGCCTGCCAGCGGCAGCAGGTCGCCGACACCGGCAGTGCTGTGCCAGCCGGGAATACCGGCCGCCTCGGCGCCGCCGACAAACAATGTCGCCTGCCGTGCCTCGCGCACATTCGGCACGCGTTGCAGGGAAACGCCGATATAGGCGCCAAGGTTCGCCAGCAGACTCCAGACCAGGCAATGGGTGATCTCGTCGAGACCGGTCAGACCGAACAGATGCTGGGGGCGCAGCAGTTCGATGCCGAACAGGCCGTGTGCAATGAAGCCATCCGGCAGCCAGCCCGACTTGGCGAACGAGGGCAGCAACAGCGTATAGACCCACAGCACAAACCCCGCTGCCAGACCAGCCAGCGCACCATCGCGAGTGCCACCTTTCCAGAACAGACCGCCGATCACCACCGGAGCGAACTGCGCCACCGCGGCAAAGGAGATCAGCCCGATCGATACCAGGGCATAGGCTTCGCCGGCCACGCGAAAATACAGATAGCCGAGACCAAGAATGATGACGATGGCCCAGCGCCGGATTTCCAGCAGCAGGCCCGACAGATCGGCGTGCGCTGCCAGCCCGAGCATCGGCAGGCGCAACAGCAGCGGCATCACCAGATCGTTGCAGACCATGGTCGACAGGGCGATGGTCTCGACAATCACCATGCCGGTGGCGGCCGACAAGCCGCCGATATAGACGAAGAGAGCCAGCGCCTCCTGCTGGCGGGCCATCGGCAGGGTCAGCACAAAGGTATCGGCGTCGACGGCGCCGCCCGGGAAATGCAGCATGCCGGCCAGTGCCACTGGCAGGACGAACAGGTTGATCAGGAACAGGTAGAGCGGGAACATCCATACCGCACGACTGAGATGGCTTGCATCGACGTTCTCCACCACCGCGATCTGGAACTGGCGCGGCAACAGCAGCGAGGCGAACAGGGAGAGGAATATCAGGGTGCCCCAGGTGCCGTAGGCTGCCGGAGAGTCGGCGGTGGCGAGACGGCGCGCGACTTCGGGTACCGTCGCCGCCTGGGCGAAAATATCGCCGACGCCGTCGTGCATGCCCCAGACGACGAAGATGCCCACCGCCAGAAAAGCGACCAGCTTGACCACCGACTCGACTGCAATCGCGGCCACCATGCCTTCGTGGCGCTCCGTCGCATCCAGATGGCGGGTGCCGAACAGAATCGTGAACGCGGCCAGGATCATCGCCACATACAGTGCGCTGTCCTGAAGCAGCGGCACCGCACCGGCGGTGGCCGGCATGATGATTTCGGGATAACTGGCAAGGATCGCAAAGCTGTTGGAGACCGCCTTGAGCTGCAGGGCGATATAGGGGATCACGCCAACCACGGCGATCACCGTCACCAGGCCGCCGAGCAGCTGACTCTTGCCATAGCGCGAGGCGACGAAGTCGGCAATCGAGGTAATGCGATTGGTCTTGGCGACCCGGATCATCTTGTGCAGGATGAACCCGGCCAATGCGAACAACAGGGTCGGGCCGAGATAGATCGGCAGGAAGCCGATGCCGCTGGCCGCCGCACGACCGACGCTGCCGTAGAAGGTCCATGTCGTGCAATACACGCCCAGCGAGAGCGCATAAACCACAGGGTTGGCGATCAGCGAACGCCCTACGTCCGCGCGCCGGTCGGCATACCAGGCAATGGCGAACAGAATGCCGAGATACAGGAACGAGGCGAGAACGATTACCCAGCCTTGCAGCACTTAATCGCTCCTGCTTTCAACCACCCACGCCATCTGAGCTATGAGTGCCAGCCACGATCCCATCAGCCACGCGTATAGCGGCGGCAGGCCGAAAAAATCGCCGCCGCGATTGAATACCGAAAGCAGCGGATAGTTGAAAAAGAAGCAGCCGAGCAGAAACAGGAACGCAAGGCGCTGCGCGGTAAGTCGGGAGCGAATCATTTGATCACCTCCGCAAGATTCCACCAGGGGATACCGTCCCCGCATTATGCGGGGACATAAAAGTAAAAGAGCGCCCGTCTCGCGAGGGGCGCTCTTCTTCGGTCATGGCACGGCGTCAGGCGTTCTGTTTGAGTTGATCGAGGATGCCAGGATTTTCCAGCGTCGACACGTCCTGGGTAATGTCCTCGCCCTTGGCCAGGCTGCGCAGCAAGCGCCGCATGATCTTGCCGGAACGCGTCTTCGGCAGGTTCTCGCCGAAACGGATGTCCTTGGGTTTGGCGATCGGACCGATTTCCTTGGCGACCCAGTTGCGCAACTCGTTGGCGATCTTCTTCGCTTCTTCGGCCGTGGGACGCGACTGCTTGAGCACCACAAAAGCGCAGATGGCTTCGCCGGTCAGGTCATCGGGACGGCCCACCACGGCCGCTTCCGCCACCATTGGGTTGGATACCAGCGCCGACTCGATTTCCATGGTGCCCATGCGGTGCCCGGAGACATTCAGCACGTCGTCGATGCGCCCCATGATGGTGAAGTAGCCGGTCTTGGCGTCGCGCATCGCGCCGTCGCCCGCCAGATACAGATTGCCGCCGAAATCCACCGGGAAGTAGGATTTCTTGTAGCGTTCCGGATCGCCGTAGATGGTACGAATCATGGCCGGCCAGGGCTTCTTGACCACGAGGAAGCCGCCCTTGCCCCATTCGACATCGTTGCCGGTTTCGTCGACGATCGCGGCGGCAATGCCGGGGAAAGGCAGGGTGCAGGAACCCGGCACCAAAGGCGTCACGCCCGGTAGCGGGGTGATCATGTGGCCGCCGGTCTCGGTCTGCCAGAAGGTATCCACGATCGGGCAGCGCGCGCCGCCGACGTTGTTGTAGTACCACATCCAGGCTTCCGGGTTGATCGGTTCGCCCACCGAACCGAGGATGCGCAGCGAGCTCAGATCGAAGTTCTTCGGGTGCGTCGCCGGCGTGTTTTCGCCGGTCTTGATCAGTGAGCGAATGGCGGTCGGCGCGGTATAGAAGACGCTGACCTTGTGATTCTGGATGGTCTTCCAGAAACGACCGGCATCCGGGTAGGTCGGCACGCCTTCGAACACGATCTCGGTGGCGCCGCAGGCCAGCGGGCCATAGGTAATGTAGGTGTGGCCGGTCACCCAGCCGATGTCGGCGGTGCACCAGAAGACGTCGTCCGGCTTGATGTCGAAGGTCCACTTCATGGTCACGATCGCATGCAGCAGATAGCCGCCGGAACTGTGCTGGACGCCCTTCGGCTTGCCTGTGGAACCGGAGGTGTAGAGCAGGAACAGCGGATGCTCGGCGCTCACCCACTCGGGCTCGCAGACGTCGGACTGGCCGGCGGTGGCGTCGTCCCACCACATATCGCGGCCGGCAACCATGTTGCAGGGACCGCCGGTGCGCTTGTAGACGATGACCTTCCTGATCGACTCGCAGCCGCCCATGGCGATGCCGTCGTCGACCGCCGGCTTCAGCGGAATGTTCTTGCCGCCGCGGCACTGCTCGTCGGAGGTGATGACCGCGACCGCGCCGGCATCCTGGATGCGCTCCTGCACGCTCTTGGCGGAGAAGCCGCCGAACACCACGGAATGGATGGCGCCGATGCGGGCGCAGGCCTGCATCGCGACCACGCCTTCGACCGACATCGGCATGTAAATCAGGACGCGATCGCCCTTCTTGATGCCCTGCGCGCGCAGCGCATTGGCAAACTTGGAGACGCGGGACAGCAGTTCCTTGTAGGTGACCTTGTTGACCTGGCCGCCATCGGCTTCAAAAATGATCGCGACCTTGTCGCCCAGACCGGCCTCGATGTTGCGATCGAGGCAGTTGTAAGAGACATTCAGTGTGCCGTCGGCAAACCACTGATAGAAAGGCGCCTTGGATTCGTCGAGCGACGTGGTGAAGGGTTGCTTCCAGGTGATATGTTCCCTGGCCAGACGTGCCCAGTAGCCGGCGTAATCCTGCTCGGCTTCCTTGCACAGCGCCTCGTAGGCCGCCATCCCGGAAATGGTGGCCTTCCTGACCACAGCGTCCGCCGGGGGAAATACACGACTTTCCGTGACATTTGATTCGATGCTGGACATTGACACCACTCCTCTCGCATGAAACCGGATGAAATCCGGATGAAAAGAACTTCCACCAATCTGGCCAAGCCTGCAACCGGGCGGACAAGGATTGCGCTTCCGACGGGAAAAACCGCTGTTGTCGACCAGCAGCATTCGTTTCCCCTGTTTTTGTTGCATATTAAAGCGAAAGCGCCTTACATGCCACTTACGCCGTTGCCGTGCCTGATCCTCCGCCGCCTGGGGTAATATTGCTGCCCCGCACCACTGCTGCCTGATCGCCATGAACCGAATCATCAAGCCGCTGGAGTATTTCATCTTCTGGAGCCGCTGGCTGCAGGCTCCGCTCTATCTCGGCCTGATCGCGGCGCAGGGCGTCTATGTATACCAGTTCATGCACGAACTGGCCCATCTGATAAGCAAGGCAGGATCGCTCTCCGAGTCGGAAGTCATGCTCATCGTGCTGGGCCTGATCGACGTGGTGATGATCGCCAACCTGCTGATCATGGTCATCATCGGCGGCTACGAAACCTTCGTTTCGCGACTCGACCTGGAAGGACACCCCGACCAGCCGGAATGGCTCTCCCACGTCAATGCCGGCGTGCTCAAGGTCAAACTGGCAGTGGCGCTGATCAGCATTTCCTCGATCCACCTGCTGCGCACCTTCATCAATGCCCCGCACGTCGAAGACCGCGTCATCGCCGCGCAGATCGCCATCCACGTCTCCTTCCTTTTTTCGGCGATCGCCATCGCGTACACGGACAAGATCATGATGCAGACCCTGGCTGCGGGACATTCAGCCAAACACTAATTCGCCAACGGAGCCTCTATGACCACGATCCGCCAGGACGATTTCATCCAGTCCATCGCCGACGCTTTCCAGTTCATCAGCTACTACCATCCGCTCGACTACATCCAGGCCCTCGGCGCCGCCTATGAGCGCGAAGAGTCGCCCGCCGCCAAGGACGCGATTGCCCAGATACTGACCAACAGCCGCATGTCGGCCGAGGGCCATCGCCCGATCTGTCAGGACACTGGCATCGCCGTGGTGTTCCTCAAGGTCGGCATGCAGGTGCAGTGGGATGCCACGCTCTCGGTGCAGGACATGGTCAATGAAGGCGTGCGTCGCGCCTACGGCAATGCCGACAATCCGCTGCGCGCCTCGGTGCTGGCCGACCCGGCCGGCGCCCGCAGGAACACCAAGGACAACACCCCGGCCGTGGTGCATTACGAGATCGTTCCCGGCCATCATGTCGAGGTCATCTGCGCCGCCAAGGGGGGCGGTTCGGAAGCGAAAGCCAAGTTCGCCATGCTCAATCCCTCCGACGATCTGGTCGAGTGGATCCTCAAGACGGTGCCGACCATGGGCGCCGGCTGGTGCCCGCCGGGCATCCTCGGCGTCGGCATCGGCGGTACGCCGGAAAAGGCCATGCTGCTGGCCAAGGAAGCCATCATGGCGCCGGTGGACATCCAGGACCTCAAGGCGCGCGGCGCCAAGAACAGGGCCGAGGAATTGCGCCTCGAACTCTACGAGAAGGTCAATGCGCTGGGCATCGGCGCGCAAGGCTTGGGCGGCCTCACCACGGTACTCGACGTCAAGGTGCTCGACTACCCGACGCACGCCGCCAACCTGCCCGTCGCGCTGATTCCCAACTGCGCCGCGACGCGCCACATTCATTTTGAACTCGACGGCTCTGGTCCCGCAAAGTTGGAGCCGCCCAGCCTCGAAGACTGGCCCAAGGTGACCTGGCAGGCCGATGCCGCCACGGCCACCCGCGTCGACCTGAACAGCCTGACCAAGGCCCAGGTCGCCGCATGGAAGCCCGGCCAGAAACTGCTGCTCAACGGCAAGATGCTCACCGGCCGCGACGCCGCCCACAAGCGCATCGCCGACATGCTGGGCAAGGGTGAAAAGCTTCCGGTTGATTTCACCAACCGGGTTATCTACTACGTCGGCCCGGTCGACCCGGTGCGGAATGAAGTGATGGGCCCCGCGGGTCCCACCACGGCGACGCGGATGGATAAATTCACCCGCATGATGCTGGAGAAAACCGGCCTCATCTCGATGATCGGCAAGGCGGAGCGCGGCCCGGTCGCGATCGAGGCGATCAAGGACAACAAGTCCGCCTACCTGATGGCCGTCGGCGGCGCCGCCTATCTGGTCGCCAAGGCGATTCAGTCAGCCAAAGTGGTCGGCTTCGCCGATCTCGGGATGGAAGCCATCTACGAATTCGAGGTGAAGGACATGCCGGTCACCGTCGCCGTCGATTCGCTCGGCACCTCGGTGCACATCACGGGCCCGAAGGAATGGCAAGCAAAGATCGGCAGGATTCCGGTCAAGGTGGCCTGACTATCCGGGACCAAGACAAGAAGAAATCTTGTCCCCGCCGACCCACGGATTTCCGGCGGAACGAAGAACGCCCGGAGTTGCGCTTGCAGGGTCCGTCGGAGGTCAGACCGGCGTCAAATTGAGCGCCTTGGCAATCTCGACGGCAAATTTTTCCGCTTCCGCCTGATCCGGAATTTCATCGGCAAGCGATCGCGCAAGCGTCCGCACGTCAGTCGCCCGCTCAAAATGATCCGCACAAATGATCTCGGCCATGGGACCGACGTACTTCATCAAGATTTTCTGCATGGTCGCTCTGACTTCCGCCGTAACCACGTCTGATGCAGAAGAACCTGATGCCACGACAGGCTGCGCGATTTTTGGAGTCGCACCAGTGAGATAGTCGAAAATGGCTTGGGTGGGTAAATTTTGCCTTTCGGAAGGAGTGACAAAGGCATCATCAAATCGGAGCTTGGCATTTTTCATTTTGCCCAAAATTGCCAGCGCATCAAGTCCCCGCCGATTGCGGTGCATGAGCGAAACAATATCGCCACGTTCCAGTTGTACCTGCGCCATGAGATTGTCATCACTGACCAGAAACAAGGTACCGGTTCGGCGTTGGGCGCACAGTTGCCTGATATGTTCAACAATTTGTGGAAACGGTGTCCACTCTGCCTGTGCCATGTCGTATCCCCTCCCAAAACGTAACTTTGTAATCAGTCGCAGCGACTCGCCGCAACATTATGTATGCCCACAGTATGATTCAGCGAGTCGCTGGCAGCAACGTTTCTGCGGTTGATCAGAATACGCAGCAACGCTCGCTGGATCAAAGATGGGCTTTGCCCTGCTTAAAGTCGCCAAATTGACCGGTGGGTCAATACTCAACGCCTAACAAGCCATCCCTCGATACGATATCAGGTAAATCCATGACAGGATTGCCGTCTGACTGCAGGTGCCATCGATCGCGCTAAAACGGGAAGGCTCATTTCGCTTGCAGTCGGTTTCATTGCCACGCTGGAAGCTCTGCTGCGATCAGCAAAACGATTCACTTTGTTCCGGTTCGATGTGCGCCGACCGTGTAACAAGCCGGGAAATACACTCCCACTACCGCATTGTGGTCGTAGATCCTGGCCCCTTTTTGCGTACTGCTTTGATTCTCCTGGTACCAAGGTGGCAATAGCCGCAAATGACCTTGCAGAGCGCGTCATTAGCCTTGGTCTACCCATTCGCACGTGAACGGACTTGCGCCCTCCAGAGAAGAGTACCCGCAAAGGTATCCAGATCGGATGATCCCGTAACGCAATGCAAAAAGTTTCCACTGGAGTCACGAAGTGATATTATATGTGTGCGCTCGCATGCACGAACTGTATCATAAATTTAGAATGCGCGATGATAAAGCGGAGAGCGAGATCCAAAGGCTGCGCCAATTGACAACACCGAAATCGTAGCCAAATGCATTACCTGCTCCTTCCGGATGGGCAGTACTTTTTGTTGCGTTTATGAGCCTCGCCAATCTACCTGAACGAAATAGCGGCAGGCCAGGACGTTTTCCTCGCTCCACCAGCTTGATACATCCGACACAACGAAATACTAAAGGAGACAAATGATGGCCACTGCATCTGAATCAAAAATCAAGGGTTTTGGTATCCGGTTCAAGTTATTCTTTCTTTTTTCAGTATTGATTGCTGCCTTTGCAGCCCAAGCCTACTACCTGATTGTTCAATTGAACAATATCACCGACAAATTCGGACAGCAGGGAACTCTGATAATCAAGGAGCTGGCAGAAAATGCCATCATGGCGACGGCGCAGTCCGTTGCGAAAGAGTCCCAGATTTATCTTGAAGCCCATCCAGAGCTTACAAAGCAGGCGTTTATGGATAATCAGCGATTCAAGGAAATCGCCATTCAGAAGGTGGGAATAAATGGTTATACCGCGCTCTATGAGCACGGAGACGATGGAAAATGGCGCACATGGGTACATACCAATCCGAAAATCACCGCACATAACCTGGACGATATGGCCAAGCTGGAAAAGCCATTGGGAGCCAGTTTTGCTGGATTCTGGAAGATATTGACAGACGTAAGCGGCAGTCACCCGTCCACCGGATACTATAAGTGGCAGGAAAAGGACGGTACATTCAAGGACAAATACATGGCCAGTGTAAATGTTCCGGGAACGGAGTTCTATATTGCCAGTACCACTTACATAGATGAGTTCACGGAACCCATGACCCGTCTAGAGCGCGAGAGCAAGGCGACAGCAAAAGCCGAAAGCCTGCGCAATGCCATCCAGATGGCCATCATCATTGCTGTGATTGCCATGGTCGTGTTTATTTTCGGCGGCAGATTGGCGGCGAATATCAGATATCTTTCCGATATGACCGATAGAATCAGCCTCGGTGAGCTGGACGCTGCGATTGAAGTTCGGTCCAAGGATGAGCTTGCCGTCCTGGCCGAATCCATTTCCAGACTGCAGCAAAGCGTAAAACTTTCCATTCAGCGACTGAGGAAATAGCGGAAAGCCCGCCTCTGCTGGTTGGGCGGAAAGTCCGCGAGGACTGACAGAACTTTGTGGAACCCTGCCACGGATTCTGTGTGTAAGATGATGGGAGCTTTTTCATGATGCCGCCGTCCGCTGGGGATTCCTCCATGATCCCCGGCGGTCGGCGCGATGAGTTGATGAAACGATCTGCACAATCCCGGTACAGCTGGCCGTTCTGGCAGCATCGGCGACACCGAAAAGCGAGTGCATTGACCCGCGCTGAAAACTGGTCATTGGGACGTGCTTGTGCACGTTGGAATTGACTGGGTAATCAACCTTCACTGCTCATATTCTGCTGGCCCTGCCGATGACTATAGTCGCGCCACGCAACAACGCCGTCTCGCCAACGCAGACTTTCCCATCATGATTGGCGTCTTCGATTCCGGCCTCGGCGGTCTCTCGGTGCTGGCGGCGCTGGTCGAAGCGTTGCCGCACGCCGACTTCAGCTATTACGCCGACACCGCTCATGTGCCTTATGGCAACAAGAGCGAAGAACAGATTCAGTGCCGCGTGCTGGCCATCGGCGAAGAGCTAGCCAGCCATGGCTGCGGCCTGCTGGTGGTGGCCTGCAACACCGCCACCACGGCGGCGGTGCAGGCGCTGCGTGCCGCGCATCCGGGTATGGCCGTGGTCGGCGTCGAACCCGGCATCAAGCCGGCGGCACAGGAGAGCAGGAGCGGACGCATCGCCGTGCTGGCGACCGAGGCCACCGCCAACAGCCAGCGCCTGAAGCACCTGATCCGCCAACACGCCAGCAATGTCGAGGTCTTCGTCGAGCCCTGCCCCGGCTGGGCCACCCATGTCGAAATGCTGCAACTGGACGATCCGGCACTCGCGACCGACGTGCGCGCCCGGGTCGAACCGCTGCTGGACCGGGGCGTCGACCGCATCGTGCTGGGCTGCACGCACTACAGCTTTCTCGCGCCGCTGCTGCGGGAAGTCGTCGGCACGCGCGCCGAACTGGTCGATGTCGCCGCTGCGGTGGCACGCCAGACACAGCGCTTGGCCGGACGCCTGGCGCACGGCAGCGGCAAACTTCACCTGCACGCCTCGGCACATCCGGAACGCCTGCGCGCCGCGCTGCCGCGCCTGCATCTCGGGCACATAGCCGCGCGGCTTGTCTGATGCGCCTAGCCGTCCTCTCCGACATTCACGGCAACCTCGCTGCGTTGCAGGCGGTGGTCGAGGACTTCGGCCGGCGCGGCGTCGATGCGGTATTCAATCTCGGCGATAGCCTCTCGGGACCGCTGCTGCCGAGGGAAACCGCGCAGTTCCTGATGGAACAGGACTGGGTGCATCTGGGCGGCAATCACGAACGGCAGGTACTGAATCTGAATCCGCAAACCTGCGATCCCTCGGACGCCTATACCCGAGCGCAACTGGGCGCTGCGGAACTCGACTGGATTGCATCGCTGAAGCCGTTTCATCGCTACAGCGAGGAGATCTTTCTCTGCCACGGCACGCCGGACCATGACGCCGAATATTTCCTGGAGTCGGTGGAGCCGGGCCGGCTGCGCCTGGCGACACAGGAAGAAATCAGGCAGCGCCTCGGCGCAATCAGCGCCGCCGTCATTGTCTGCGGCCACACCCACGTGCCGCGCCTGATGCGTTCGGCCCGCGGACAGATGCTGGTGAACCCCGGCAGCGTCGGCCAGCCGGCCTGGGACGACGAGCTGCCCGTGTACCACGCGGTGGAAAACGGCGCACCGGATGCCCGCTATGCCATCATCGAAAAACAGGGTTCGCGTTGGAGCGCGCAGCTGATCGCGGTTCCCTACGACCATGAAGCCATGGCCACGCTGGCGCTCCGGCACGGGCGCCCGGACTGGGACTACCTCCTGCGCACGGGTTACATGCCCAGGCCTGGCGTCAAGCTCTAGCGTCGAGTTGCGCTGATCACTCCCGGCACTTCGCGCAGCAGCGACAAAGCCTTCTGCAGCGCCGCCGTGCCTGAAAGCTCCACGGTAAAACCCATGTGCGCGACGCCCGCCCTGGACTGGGTCTTGACCGCCGTGACGTTGATTTTTTCGCGCGACAGGATGTCGGAGATGTCGCGCAGCAAGCCTTGCCGGTCACCCGCGTCGACCAGCAGATCGACCGGATAGACCGCGCCTGACTGCGCGCCCCCCTCACCCCACTCCGCGCTGATGACCCGTTCCGGATTGCGCGCCGCCATGTTGCGGAAGTTGATGCATTCGACGCGATGGATCGAGATTCCCTTGCCGCGCGTGACGAAACCGGTGATGGCGTCCGGCGGCATCGGCTTGCAGCACTTCCCCACCTGTGTCAGCAACTTGTCCACGCCGACTACCAGAATCCGGCTGTCGCCGGCCTTGCTCTTGCGCGTCTGGATTTCCGGTTCGGGGGGCAGTTCCTCGGCACCGCCACGCAAGGCGACATCGATCGCCCGCATGCCGACTTCGCCTCGCGCCGCGGCAAGAAACAGCGCCTCGGCGGTCTTCAGCCCGAGCTTGACCGCCAGTTCGTCGAGATTGGCCTGTGTCTGCCCTTCGCGCTGCAATTCTTTGGTCACCAGGCTACGGCCCTGCGCCAGCATCTCGGCTTCATCCTGCGCAGCAAACCACTGCTTGGCCTTCGATCGTGCGCGTGAGGTGGCGAGATAGCCCTGCGCCGGATTCAGCCAGTCGCGCGACGGCCCGCCGCTCTTGACCGTGACGATTTCCACGCGCTGCCCGTTTTGCAGGGGCGTGTTGAGCGGCGCCATGTGGCCATCTATCTTCGCGCCGCGGCAGCGATGGCCGAGATCGGTATGCAGGCGATAGGCAAAATCCAGTGCCGTGGCGCCGCGCGGCAGGTCGATCACCTTGTCCTGTGGCGTCAGCACATAAATGGTGTCGTCCAGAGCCGCCCGCTTGAACTGTTGCACCCACTCGGCGGAATCCGCTATTTCGTCGCGCCACGACAACAGTTGCCGCAGCCAGGAGATCTTGTCTTCATAGGCGCCGCCGGCTTTCACCGAACTGCCGGATTCCTTGTAGCGCCAGTGGGCGGCCACGCCAAGTTCGGCATGTTCGTGCATCTCGCGGGTGCGAATCTGCACCTCGAGCGAGCGGCCGTTCTCGTCTTCCACCGCGGTATGCAGCGAGCGGTAGAAATTGCCCTTGGGATGGGAAATGTAGTCGTCGAATTCGCCGTGAATCGGCTGCCAAAGGTGATGCACGATGCCCAGCGCCGTGTAGCAATCCTTTATTTCATCGACGATGATGCGCACCGCGCGCACGTCATACACTTCGTCGAAGTCGATGTCCTTGCCGCGCATCTTGTTCCAGATGCTGAAGATGTGCTTGGGCCGGCCGTAGATCTCGGCGCGAACGCCGACGGCGGCCATCTCCGCGTGCAGCCGCGCCACGGCGGCGTCGATGAAGTTCTCGCGCTCCGAACGCTTCTCGTCCAGCATCCTGGCGATGCGCTTGTAGGTTTCCGGTTCCAGATAGCGAAACGACAAGTCCTCGAGTTCCCACTTGACGTGCCAGATACCCAAGCGGTTGGCCAGCGGGGCATAGATCAGCAGGCTTTCCCTGGCCATTCCGTCGCGCTCGGCGCCCGGCCGGTCGTTGAGGAAGCGCAAGGTCTGCACCCGGCTGGCGAGCCGCAGCAGGACCACGCGGATGTCATCGACCATCGCCAGCAGCATCTTGCGCAGAACTTCGGTTTGCGCCCGCATCTCGGTCACGCCTTCGCCGGCTGCGCCGCCTCCCGCCGCGGCGCGCGTCAGCGGACGCAGGCCGCCCAGCCGGTGCAGGCCCGCGACCAGCCCGGCCACCGTATCGCCAAAGCCGACTTTCAGGCGCTCGCTGCAATCCTCGACGTGATCGCTGGCCGCAAACAGCAGGGCCGCGATGCGCGCATCCGCGTCGAGATCGAGCGAGGCCACGATCAGGGCCATGCCCAGGGCGTGTTGCAGGATCGATTCCCCTGTGCCTAGGGCCTGCTCGCCATAGGCCTCGCGCGCCAAGTCCAGCGCCGTGCCGGCACGAGCGGCGTCATCGGCGGGCAGACCAGAGCACAAGCGGGACAGTGCTTCGGCTTCGTCACTCGACGGCTGGAGGGAATGCACAACTGAGACCATCGTCGAATTATCCCATGGGGCGTATATTCCCCGATCCATGAAAAAGCTTCCTCACGTTTCCCCCTATCTGCTGCTGACGCTGACCAACCTGTTCTGGGCCGGCAACTGGATCATCAGCCGGGCCTTCCGCGGCGAATTGCCGCCGATCGCGCTATCTTTCTGGCGCTGGGTGGTAGCGCTGCTCTGCCTGCTGCCGCTCGCCCTGCCGCATCTGCGCCGCGACTGGCCGCAACTGCGCGCCGCCTGGCCCTGGCTGCTGCTGTATGGCGCGTTGGGCACCGGCGGCTACAACGTGCTGGTCTACGGCGGCCTGCAATACACCACGGCGATCAACGGCACGCTGCTGAACTCCTTCGTGCCGATCATGATCGTGCTGATCTCCTGGCTACTGCTGGGCAAGCGCCTGCACGGCCGCGAAGCGGCCGGCATCCTGGTCTCCTTCATCGGCGTGCTGGGCATCGTCGCCCACGGCGAGCTGCAGCGCCTGCTCGAACTGACGCTGAATGTCGGCGACATCTGGATCCTCGCCTCGGTGCTGGCGTGGTCAGCCTACACGCTGCTGCTGTCGCGCCGGCCGGCGGTTCATGCACTGTCCTTCGTGACCGCCATCAGCATCACCGGCCTGCTCTTCCTGTCGCCCCTCTACCTTTGGGAAATGTCCCAGGGCCGCCATGTCATAGCGACACCGGAGGCGATTGCCGGCATCGTCTATACGGGAGTATTCCCCGCCTTCCTCGGCTACATCCTGTGGAATCGCGGCGTCGCCGAAGTCGGCGCGGCGCGCGCCGGACTCTTCATGCACCTGGTGCCGGCCTTCGGCATCGTGCTGTCGATGATCTTTCTCGATGAGAAACCTGCTCTCTATCACGCCGTCGGCATCGGGCTGATCTTCACCGGCATCTGGCTCAACACCCGGCGCGTTCGATGATCCGCAAGCTGTTTGCATGGTGGCGGCAGCGGCAGGCCGATCGTCTCGAAATCCCCGCTGCGCTGTGGGATGGCATCGAAGCCGGCCTGCCTTTTCTTGGCCACCTGACGCCTGCCGAGCGCGCCCATCTGCGCCAGCTTGCGCGCCAGTTCATTGCCGAAAAGCAATGGAGCGGCGCGCAGGGGCTGCAACTGACGCCACGCATCCAGGTGGCGATCGCCCTCCAGGCCTGCCTGCCGATCCTCCATCTGGGGTTGGGCTGGTACGACGGCTGGGTCGGCATCGTGGTCTATCCGGGCGACTTCGTCATTCCGCGCCGGATCATCGACGAAGATGGCGTGGTGCACGAGTTCGAAGACGAAGTCATGGGTGAAGCCTGGTATGGCGGCCCGGTACTGATCTCCTGGTTCGAGCACCAGGAAGACGCCGGCGGCATCAATGTGGTGATCCACGAATTCGCCCACAAGCTCGACATGAAAAGCGGCGACGCCGACGGCCTGCCGCCGCTGCATGTCGGCATGTCACGGCAACGCTGGAGCGAGGTCATGAGCAAGGCCTTCGAGGACTTCCAGCGGCGCGTCGATCGCGGTGAGGACACGCCGCTCGACCCCTATGGTGCGGAACTGCCTGCCGAGTTCTTCGCCGTCGCCAGCGAAGCCTTTTTCGAAACGCCGGAGCTGCTGCGAGGCGAGTACCCGGATGTCTATGAACAGTTGCGCGACTTCTACTGCCAGGACCCGTTGTCACGGCATTGGACACATTGAAAAGCCTGATGACAGGACGCCGCAAGCGGCGTAAAAATACAAGATGCCAGACTAGAAATCAGCATTGAAAAAGGCAAACACAATGAGAGGATGGGGGTTCCTCCAGCTTGGGTTGGGGGTCGTGGTTGTGGTAGCGCTGAGCCTTTTTGGCTGGGTCGGGTGGGACCTGCTGCAGGCGAGCCAACACGAACAGGCTGCAACCGAGTGGCATCAGCGCCGGGCAATCTACGCGCTGCTCGGAATGGTGCTGCTGGGGGCGCTGTCGGCCATCGCCTGGAGCTGGAAGCGCGGCTACCATGAGACGACGGACCGGGCCAGAAAACTGACCGAGGCCTTCAACGAAAAGTCCCGCGAAAGTCGCGCGTTGCTCGACGCGATCCCGGATCCGGCCTGGCTGGTCGATACCCAAGGGCATTTTCTGGCAATCAACGAAGCCTTTTGCCGACTTGTACACAAGCCCATGGATCAGATCCTCGGTACAACCGCCGTCGACCTCTGGTCGCCTGAAATCGCTCAGAAACTGCTGGAAAGTCAGGCAGCGGTCCTCAGGGAACGCCGCCCGCTGCGCGAGGAGCGCTGGTTTGACATCGGCAACGGTCCGCAACCTTTCGAATTCCTGCGCGCCCCGGTCTACGACGAAAACGGCGAGCCCAAGGGCATTGCCGGCGTTGTCTGGGACATCTCGGAACGCTACGTGGCGGAAGAAAGGCGCCGGCTGATCGCTCACGTCTTCGATCACAGCAACGAGGCGATCCTGATCATGGATGCGGAAGCCAAGATCATTGCCCTCAACAACTCCTTCTCGGCCATCACCGGCTACGTCGCGGAGGATACAAAAGGCCACCTTCCCACCCTGATTGCCGCCGAGCGCCACGACACCAATTTCTTCGAGTCCATCGCCAGAAGCCTTGCCGAACAAAGCGTATGGCGCGGCGAGGCTTGGCTGCGCCGCAAGAGCGGAGCGGATTGCCCGGTATGGTGCAATGTCAGCCTGATCAGGGACGAACAAGGCAGGATCGTCAACCTGATTGCATTCATCAACGATCTCTCCGAGCGCAAGGCGGCCGAAGCCCGCATCGAATCGCTGGCCAACATCGACCAGATGACCTTGCTGCCGAATCGCCAGGGCTTCTCCCGCGAACTGGACGACTGGCTGACGACGGGTGCCAATGGCGCCCTGCTGGTGTTCGACCTCGACCAGTTGGGTCGTATCAACGATGCCTTCGGCCATCTGGCGGGCGACGAATTGCTGGCGACGATCTGTATTCGCTTGCGTGCCTTGTTGCAGGAAGATGACCTGCTTGGTCGCCTCGGCGGTGGTCAGTTCGCCGTGCTGCTCAAGAAGGCGGCGGACCGTTCGGCGGTGGAAGCCGTGACCAGAACCCTGATCGATGCGATCGCCCATCCCGTGGCGATCCACGGCAGCGACGTGGTCACCAAGGCCGGCGCCGGAATCTGCCTGATCCCCGAGAATGGCGGTAACAGCGCCACCCCGCTGCGCAATGCCGACACCGCCATGCACAAGGCCAAGACCAACGGCCAGGGCGTCTATCGGTTTTTCGCCGCCGACATGAGCGCGGAGGCGGCGCAACGCCTGCGTCTGGAAAGCGACTTGCGCTGGGCTCAGCAACGCAGCGAACTAGTGATCCACTACCAGCCGCAGGTGGATATCGCCAGCGGGCGGATCATCGGCTTCGAGGGTCTGCTGCGCTGGCTCCATCCCGAACTGGGTCTGCTCCCGCCCGACAGTTTCATTCCGCTGGCCGAGGAAAGCCGCCTGATCATTCCCATCGGCACCTGGGTTCTTGAAGAAGCCTGCCGGCAGAACCGCGCCTGGCAGGACGAAGGGCTGCCGGCCATGGTGGTGGCGGTCAACCTCTCCGCCGTGCAGTTCCACGAGAACGACATTGTCGCCATCGTGGCGAGGAGCCTCGCCGCGGCGGACCTCGAGCCGCGCTGGCTGGAACTCGAAATCACCGAAGGCGTGATCATGCAGGAACCGGAAAGGGTCGTCCGTGTCCTGCAGGAATTGCGTGATCTCGGCGTCAGGCTGTCGATTGACGACTTCGGTACCGGCTATTCCAGCCTTTCCTATCTCAAACGCTTCCCGATCGACAAGATCAAGATCGACAAGTCCTTTGTCCGCGATCTCGATCGCAGCGCCGGCGACGCCGCGATCGTGCGCATGGTGATTGCCATTGCCAGCGAACTGGAACACAAGGTCATCGCCGAGGGCGTCGAGACCCTGGAGCAACTGGAATTCCTGCGGCAGCACAACTGCCTCGAATACCAAGGCTATCTTTGCAGCCAGGCAGTGCCGCCGGGCGAGGTCCGGCGCTTGCTCGGCCTCGGTTCCTGATGACGCGCACGCGAGTCAGGAAAAGGGAAAAAACGGAGGCCGCAGTCAAGCCTTCCCAAATCAGTTTGTTTTTGACCGGTAAGCCGAAGCAGACAACACGAGCCCCCGCCTAAGCCGTGGGGGTTCTTGCTTCAATGGGGTCCAAGGAAGCGGTCGCCGTTAAAGTGGATGAGATGGTCGGGGTCGGACGCGACCCAGACTTCTGTTTCCCAAGCGAGTTCCGTCAGGAATTTCTTCATGAGGGTTCTGTCGGGGAAAGCCGTCACGTAGACCAATCCCGCTTTTGATTTTCCGAACAAGTGGGACAGTTCCGCATGCCGCTTTCCGTCCATCGGTCCGCCGCTGGTGACGGACTCTACGAGAAGGAGCCAGTCCTTCGTGACATGATGAATGACGACGTCGGGCATCTTGCCGCGTTCGTGCACCACCACGCCGAGGTTCGCGAGGTAAGCCTCATCAAAGACGACGCCCTTGTTGCCTGTGTCGCCGATATAGACGACGCGACCGCCCGGAACAAAGCGAGGGGCGAATTGCTCGATGATGTCGCGAATCAATTCGCTATGCTCGCCTGGAGAGAGCGGCCAACAGGAACATCTGCAAGCGGGGATAGCCATCCCACTCCAGTTTGCGCATCAGCCGGTCAATGTCGCCGCTGCGCGTGAAATGGCTTGGGCGGGTGTCGGACCTATTCTTCGATGCAGGTTTAGCGGCCATGGTTGAATGTGCGGCAGAAAGGGAGCTTCATCTGAAAAGGAGTCGCGTCTGGCCGCCGCACCCCATGAGACCCAAGCTTGATTGAACTATTGCGATGCTGCCCCCATTGCTTGTTTCAGTGAGGCCCGAGGAACTTGTCACCGTTGAAGTGAATTATGTGCGAAGGAGCATCTGCAACCCATGCCTCAGTTTCCCACGCAATTTCATCCAAATATTCGCTCATGACTTCGCGATCTGGAAACGCCGATACGAAAACAAGTCGAGCCGCCGATCTTTCGAACAATTTGCCCAAATCAGTTTTTCGCTTTGCGTTGATACATCCACGACCAGAAATGCATTCAATCAACAGAAGCAAATTCCTTTCCGCAACGTAAAGCACCACATCAGGCATCTTGCAGTTTGAGTCAATACAAGCACCTAATTTGGCCATTAGTACCCGATCTAAGTAGGTCTGCTCGTCATCGGAGATTTCTGCATAGACAAGCCTGCCATCGGAGCCGAAGCGCGCGCCGAAGCCTTCCATGACAGACCGCATAAGCGCGTGGTGCTCGGAATGTATGTGACGCATTTTCTGCAACCCTCGAATTCTTGTTCAATGCTTTCTACTTCGTTCCTAAGGCCGTTTTAGCTTCCCAGTCCGCAAACGTCTCATTTGTTCCGATCACCTTCCACTCCTTCCGCCCATTCAAACTAGTCGTCCCGATTACTGCCGCCGCATCGCTTGGACTATTGAATGGAACGTCCTGCATAAATACCAAGAGCCCTCGCCCCTCATCTCTGACGAGAATGCCTCGATCCAACAGAACTCGCCGGGCTTTTCGATACCCTTCCCTGAGCGATGAATATTCTTCCATCCTAGCGGTCGATCCCTTGCGAATCCAGAATGCGCCGTCCCTCAAGTAGCCAACGCCGCGTGCCGCGCCTTTCACAAGTGCAAAGTGCGTTTCCTGTCCGATCGTCAAAGGTACTGCCGAACACTCCAGCCGCTTTGCTCCCGTATGAATAGCGTCGGGAAAGCTGAAAAGCGGACAGCCGATTGCGGGCATTATCAACGCAAGAAACTGTACGAAGCCCTCTAGATTGGCGACTTCACCATCCGGTAGGCGGTCATAACTCAAGTCCTGTTTGTTATTGCTAATTCGAGTAATTAGCGGCGCGCGCTTAGCCTGCATGATGAGACGTGCTTCGAGGAATCGAATATGTGATTTTGAGAACCAAGAATCTTTGGAAACGGCAACATACGCTCGGCTCCAAAAAGGCTTTGATTTTGCATGCGAGCGCAGACGCGCAGCAAGATTGTCGCTCTCCCCGATATAGCTTTCCAGCCCGAAGTCGTCATCTGCATTTGGGCCGGTCAGAATGTACACACCTGACCTCTTCAGTTCATCCCTTGCGACAAGCTGCTCCAGCATGCTTTTGGGGGCGGACAACACCTTGGCGTTGTGCGACGATGCATCCGCAATCACGAGGCCGCTCCAGCTACGTTCTGAGAAAAACAAATTGACGGACAAGCCGGCTGCGTGATTTGTATTCAACATTCACCTTTCAACGCGTTTCGCTGTTGCGACCGATGAAAGTGCAAGCACCAACGGCACACGACACTTCCAGACTGTCCAAGTTCGGATTTTCGTTCGGACGAATTCAGTGCGGCGACATTCTGGCGGCGCGTGTCGATGGTCAGGAGGGTTTGCATCGGGCAATTATCTCTTGAATCACTGCGGGGAGCTAATCGAGTCGGCGACGCGCGGTTTTCTACGCTGCATGTGTTCGCCAGGCGCAATGACACGCCAATGGCCGCCAGCGGCTTAAAAGCCGTCTAGGCACTGGCGATGACCACCGCGGGTATAGCTGCCGAGAAGGCTTACGGCCCACGGTGGTCGGGGAGGGGATGACGCTGCCATGCAGACACTACGTGCGCGGCACGCGGAAGATGCTCCCGCTGTGCTGAAAATAAAACAGGGGGTGTGAGAATATTTCACACCCCCTGTTTTATTTCACACTTGTTAGCGAGAACTCTCGCAAAACACATGACTGGTGGGGTGACCGATGGGGCTCGAACCCACGACAACCGGAATCACAAT
>JAPLQX010000018.1 GCA_026399435.1 Rhodocyclales bacterium | reverse complement strand
ACGCCCTTGCCCAGCGTGGTGACGAGGAAGCCTTCAAGCTGGTCCAGAATCTCCGGCTTGGTGGTGGCGGTCGGGATCAGTTCCACCAGGTGCATGTAGCGCGGCGGGTTGAAGAAATGCACGCCGCAGAAGCGAGCCTTCAGGCCGGCATCGAAACCATCGGAGAGCGACGTGATCGACAGACCCGAGGTGTTCGAGGCGAAGATCGCGTTCGGCGCGATGAAGGGGGCGACCTTCTTGTACAGGTCGTGCTTCCAGTCCATGCGCTCGGCGATGGCCTCGATGATGAGGTCGCAGCCCTTGAGCAGTTCGAGGTTGTCGTCGTAGTTGGCGACCTCGATGCAGGACGCGTCGTCCTTGTTGCCCAGCGGTGCCGGGCTGAGTTTCTTCAAGCCCTCGATGGCTTTGAGCACGATGCCGTTCTTGGGGCCTTCCTTGGCCGGCAGGTCGAACAGCACCACGGGAACTTTGGCATTGACGCAGTGGGCCGCAATCTGCGCGCCCATCACGCCGGCACCGAGGACAGCGACTTTCCTGACTATGAAATTGCTCATGATGGTCCTTTGTTAGAACAGTTCGGCTTCGAGATCGAGCAGCGGCTTGGCGCCGGAACGAGCCTGGCGTATCAGCATGGCCGTCTCGGGCAGCAGGCGGGCAAAGTAGAAACGTGCGGTGGCGAGCTTGGCCTTGTAGAACGTATCGCCGGAATCCTGCTTGGCCAGGGCGATCTTCGCCATGCGGGCAAAGAAGTAACTGTAGACCAGATGACCGACCACGCGCAGATAGGGAACTGCGGCAGCGCCGACCTCGTCCTGATTCTGGAAGGCCTTCATGCCGATTTCCATGGTCAGCTTGGTCACCTTGTCGCCGAGATCGGCGAGCGGCGTGACGAATTCGCTCATGGACTCGTCGGTGCCGTTTTCCTCGACGAAGGCCTGCACCAGCGCACCGAACTTCTTCAGCTTGGCGCCGTTGTCCATCAGGATCTTGCGACCGAGCAGGTCGAGCGACTGAACCGTGTTGGTGCCCTCGTAAATCATGTTGATGCGGGCGTCGCGCACGTACTGCTCGACGCCGGTGCCGGTGATGAAGCCAGTACCGCCATGCACCTGCATGGCTTCCGAGGTGGCGATCCAGCCGTTGTCGGTCATGAAGGCCTTGATGATGGGCGTCAGCAGCGTGACCAGATCGGCGGCATCCTTGCGCACGTCTTCGTCCGGATGATTCAGTTCGCGATCGATCATCAGCGCGACAAACGATGAAAAGGCGCGACCGCCTTCGGCATACGCTTTTGCCGTCAGCAGCATGCGCCGCACATCGGGATGGACGATGATCGGATCGGCCGGCTGGTCAGGCGCCTTGGGCCCGGACAGGCTGCGCATTTGCAGACGCTCCTTGGCATAGGCCAGCGCGTTCTGGAAAGCCACTTCGGTCAGCCCCAGCGATTGCATGCCGACGCCGAGACGCGCCGCATTCATCATGACGAACATTGCATTGAGGCCTTTGTGCGGCTGGCCGATCAGCCAGCCCGTGGCGTCGTCCAGGTTCATCTGGCAGGTGGCATTGCCGTGAATGCCCATCTTCTCCTCGAGCGCACCGCAGGTGATCGCGTTACGCGCGCCCAGCGTGCCGTCGGCATTGGGAATGAACTTCGGCACGATGAACAGGGAAATGCCTTTTGTGCCTGCAGGCGCATCTGGCAGGCGGGCAAGCACCAGATGCACGATGTTCTCTGCCATGTCGTGCTCGCCGGCGGAGATGAAAATCTTGCTGCCGGTGATCTTGCAGGAACCGTCGGCTTGGGGCACGGCTTTCGAGCGCAGCAGGCCGAGGTCCGTGCCGCAATGCGGCTCGGTGAGGCACATGGTGCCGGTCCACTGGCCGGACACCAGCTTGGGCAAGTACAGCGCCTTCTGCTCCGGCGTGCCATGCTCGTGCAGGCACTCGTAGGCGCCGTGCGACAGGCCGGGGTACATGTACCAGGCCTGATTGGACGAATTGAGCATCTCCGACAATGGGTTGTACACGACGATGGGCAATCCCTGGCCGCCATACTCCGGATCGCAGGTCAGGGCCGGCCAGCCAGCCTCGACGAACTGGCGGTAGGCCTCCTTGAAGCCGGTCGGCGTCGTCACCTCATGCGTGGCGGGATCGAGCGTGCAGCCCTCGACGTCGCCGACCTGATTCAGCGGAAACAGCACCTTGGAGGTGAACTTGGCGCCTTCCTCCAGGATGTGATTGATGGTGTCGGCGTCGATGTCGGCGTGTGCCGGCAAGGCTTTGAGTTCGCTGGTGACATCGAGCAGTTCGTGCAGTACGAAGTGCATGTCGCGCAAGGGGGCGTTGTATTGGCCCATGGTGTCCTCCTGTGTCTTGTTGGCTAGCGTCGGCCGCGACTAAGCGAACGGCCGTTTCAAACAACCGTTCGAATGATAGCGCAGTTTTTGCCCGCGTGTAGATGCGCGGCTCTAATTCCTGAGGTCCGGGAATTGCGGCGAAACCCGAGCCTGCGGCCCGGGCCGCAGGTCAACGCAGGAAAGCCCGGCTCACCTCGCGGAACACCTCCGAATCGGCGCGGCGCAACCATTCGAAGGCCACCATCTCGCGGCTGACGATGCTCGCGCCGGCGTCGCGCATGCGCTGCAGCGCCAGCGCCTTGTCGGCGTCGCGGCGCGAACCGACGGCTTCATCGACCACGAATACCTGCTTGCCCGTCGCCAGCAGCTCGATCACCGTCTGCAGCACGCAGACGTGGGTTTCCATGCCGCAGACCACGTACTGTACCGGACCGCCCTGCAGGTCCAGGCCATGACAGGCGCCGGCCACGGCCGAAAAATGCACCTTGCTCGCAATGCAGCCGGCCGGCAGTTCGGCGGCCACTGCCGGATGGGTCGGGCCCAGCCCCTGCGGATACTGCTCGCAGGCCAGCACCGGAACTTCCAGCCGGCGCGCGACACGGATCAGCCAGATCACGTGATCCAGCAGCGTCTGCCAGCCAGCGACGGCCGGCACCAGCCTGCCCTGTACATCCACCACCAGCAGGGCGGAGTTTCGCGCGTCGATCAGCATGATGCCTCCCATGCAGAAATGAATTCCTTCCAGTGCGGCAATCCCGTCGCCGCAAGCGTGGTTTTCACCAGTTCCAGTTCGATCTCGTGTTCGCTGGCGGTCAGCAGCCCGCGCATCAACTGAAAGCGCAGGAACACCAGCCAGGTATTGACCACGTCGGTTTCGCAATAGTCGCGAATCTCGTCGATGCGCCCCTACAGCCACGCGCCCCAGACCGCGGAGCCGTCCATGCCGAGCTTGCCCGGCAGACCCATGAGGCGCGCCAGTTGATCGAGCGGCGCACTGCCGCGCGGCTGATACATCGCCAGCAGATCCATCAGATCGAGATGGCGCGAATGATAGCGACTGATGTAATTGTTCCACTTGAAGTCTTTCGAGTCGCGGTAGTCGCCCTCGCCCATGTCCCAATAGCGCGGCGCGGTGACGCGATGAATCAGGCCGCGATAGTGCAGCACCGGCAGGTCGAAGCCGCCGCCGTTCCAGGACACGATCTGCGGCGTGAACTTTTCCACGCCGTCGAAGAAGCGCTGGATGATTTCGCCTTCGCCCGATTTTGGCTCGGCGAGCGACCAGACGCGAAAGCCGTCGTCGCTGCGCAAGGCGCAGGAAATCACCACCACGCGCTGCAAATGCAGCGGCAGGAAGTCGCTGCCGTTCTTCGCCCGCTGGCGCTGGAAGGCGAACTCCGCCACCTCCGCGTCGGCCAGCGTCGCCGGCAGTTCGTGCAGGGTGCGCAGGCCGGCGATGTCCGGGATGGTCTCGATGTCGAAGACGAGAACGGGGGTCATGGGCGGGGTTCCGGTGGGGAAACGTGATAAGTCGGCGCTGGCAATGCGGCGATTCTATAATCCCGCCCATGTCAGGTGAAGAAAAAGACGCAGACAGCCGTCAGGGCATCCAGTCCATCGAAGTGGGCGTACCCCTGCTGCGGGTACTGGCCGATCACGGCGCGCCGATGATGCTGCGCGATCTCGCCCGGGAAGCCGGCATGCCGGCGGCCAAGGCCCACCGCTACCTGGTCAGCTTCGTGCGCACCGGACTGGTGACGCAGGATTCGCTGTCGGGCCGCTACGATCTCGGCCATTTTGCGCTGGACCTCGGCCTGGCCAGCCTCGCCCGGCTCGACGCCGTGCGCGTGGCGACCCCGGTGCTCGACGCCCTCGGCGAGGAAATCGGGGAAACCGTGGCGCTGGCGGTGTGGGGCAACATGGGCCCGACCATCGTGCGCTGGGTCGACTCGAAGCGGCCGGTCACGGTCAATCTGCGCACCGGCGCGGTGATGCCGCTGCTGCATTCGGCGATCGGCCTGTGCTTCGTGGCTTTTTTCGATTCGCCGCTGCTGCGACGCCGGATCGAGGAAGAACTCGAGATCAACGCGCGCGGCGCGGATCCCCGGGCGCCGATCAGCCGCGCCCAGCTCGATGCCCTGACCGCCGACATTCGCCAACACGGCATGTCACGCGCCGTGGGATCGGTGATTCCCGGCATCAACGCCTTCTGCGCGCCGGTGTTCAATCACGACGGCAAGATGGCGCTGGCCATCACCGGCCTGGGCCCCGCCGGCCTTTTCCCGCCGAACTGGAACAGTCCAATGGCGAAAGCGATTCGCGCCGCGGCCCACAGCGTCTCGCGCCAGCTGGGCTGGCGCGGCCCCGTTGCGCGTGACGGCAAGTGAACGCACTACGGAAGTGCGCCGGCTCCCTCAAACGACCCACGCATTTGGAATGAAACCTGAACCCTACTTCTGTCTTTCCAGGAAAGGCGTCAGCAGGTCCATGGGCAGCGGGAAGATGATGGTCGTATTCTTGTCGGCACCGATGACCGTCAGCGTTTCCAGATAACGCAACTGGATCGCCTGCGGCTCCTGCGCGAGTATCTTCGCCGCCTGGAACAGCTTTTCGGCGGCCTGCAATTCGCCCTCGGCGTGGATCACCTTGGCGCGCCGCTCGCGTTCGGCTTCGGCCTGGCGGGCGATCGCGCGGATCATGGATTCGGTCAGGTCGACCTGCTTGATCTCGACGTTGGCGACCTTGATCCCCCACGAGTCGGTCTGCGCATCGAGCGCCTGCTGGATGTCCGTGTTGAGCTTCTCGCGCTCGGCGAGCATGTCGTCGAGCTGGTGCTTGCCCAGCACGGAGCGCAGCATGGTCTGCGCGAGCTGGCTGGTGGCATTGAGGTAATCGACGACCTGGATGATGGCCTTTTGCGGATCGATGACGCGCAGGTAGACGACGGCGCTGACTTTCACCGACACGTTGTCGCGCGAGATCACGTCCTGGGTCGGCACTTCGAGCACCACCGTGCGCAGATCCACCCGTACCACCTGCTGGATGATCGGAATGATGATGACCAGCCCCGGCCCCTTGACCTGCCAGAAGCGCCCGAGAGTGAACACCACGCCGCGCTCGTACTCGCGGAAAATGCGGACGGCATTGGCCAGGAAGACCGCCGCCAGAACCACGAGAATAAAGCCGCTGCCCATCAAGCTGAAATCAAAGCCGATCATTTTGTATCTCCTTGCAAGAGGGGCTCGACGGCGAGCACCAGCCCGTCGATGCCTACCACCCTCACCATCTGACCGCGCCCGAGCGGGGCGTTCGCGCGTACTTTCCATACTTCGCCGTGGATGCGTGCCAACACGCCGCCATCGGTGTCTGCAAGAACTTCGCCGGTCGCGCCGAGCATCTGTTCGCGGCCGCTGACCACCGGCCGCCGGCGCGCGCGCAGCGCCAGGTTCAGCACGACGAGCAGAAAGCCGATGCTCGCCGCCGTCACGCCGGCGATCATTTGCCACGGGATGCGGTAGCCGGGCGCATCGGTGTCGATCAGCATGATCGAGCCTATCACGAAGGCTGTGATGCCCCCCAGGCCCAGAATGCCGAAGCCCGGCGCGAAATGCTCCGCGACCAGCAGGCCGACGCCCAGCGCCATCAGCGCCAGGCCGGTGTAGCTGACCGGCAGCAGTTGCAAGGCGAACAGCGCCATCAGCAGGCAGATGCCGCCGATGACGCCGGGCGCGACCAGGCCCGGGTTGAAGAACTCGAACAGCAGGCCGTAGAAACCGATCATGAGCAAGAGGTAGGCAATGCTCGGGTCGGTAATCACGACCAGCAGCCGGGTGCGCCAGTCGGGCTGATAGTCGATGATCGCGGCGGCGCCCGTGGCGAGCCGCCGTTCCTGGCCCAGCACCGGGAGTTTGCGGCCGTCGAGTTGCCTGAGCAGCTGCGGAAGGTCGGCCGCGATCAGGTCGATGACGTTCAATTCGAGCGCCTCCTGCGCCGACAGGCTGACCGCCTCGCGCACCGCCTTGTCGGCCCATTCGGCATTGCGGCCGCGCAGTTGCGCGAGCCCGCGGATGTAGGCCGCCGCATCGTTGGTCTGCTTGCGCGTCAGCGTCTGCGCCGTTGATTGCGCGTCGACGGAGCGGTCGCCGTCCTTCCCGGGACTGCCCTGCGTCGCGGCGGGTTCGCGCGGTACGTCGGGTTGGGATTGCGGGCCGATCGTCACCGGCGTCGCCGCGCCCAGGTTGGTCGCCGGCGCCATTGCGGCGATATGACTTGCATACAGGATGTAGGTGCCGGCACTCGCCGCGCGCGCCCCGTCCGGCACCACGAAGCCGGCGACCGGTATCGGCGAAGCGAGAATGTGCTTGATGATCGCGCGCATCGAGAGATCGAGGCCGCCCGGCGTATCCATTTTGAGCACGACCAGTTGCGCGTTGAGCTCGACCGCCTTCTCCAGGCCGCGCTTCAGGTAGTCGGCATTGGCGGGCCCGACCGCCCCGTTCTGGGTGAGCACCACAACAGGGGCGGCCGGCTGTGCCGCAGGCTGTGAAACGGCCAGCGACGACCAGCAAATCATCAACAGCGCGACTGCCCGCATCAACCCGCCTCCAAGGCCGCAGCCAATTCACCGAACCGGGAAAGCTACAGTGCCACAAAACGCGACGTCGTGCCGCCGTGCCCGGCAACTCGTGCCAGTAGAGCTGGCGCCTCCGGCGGGTGGTGTTGAGCCATCTGCCCTGGCTCAATCTCGCTTCACGAGTGCCCGTGTCGGCCGTTCGCCTTCGGTGCCAATGTTTTCGCTGCAGGCGGCTCGGGATAGCGGATCACCTCGATCTGTTCGTCGGGCTCGAACCAGAATTCCCCGTGCGGTCCCTTCAGATTGCCGGTGATCAACAGGATCAGGCCATCCTCCGAACGCACTTCGGTGACGGTTTCCCAGGCGAAGGTGGGATGGGCGTTGGTGCCGGTACCGTTGTAGATGTGGTCGTTCACCCGCACCTCCGACGCCACCACGATAATCCTGCTGGTCATGACCGGTTCTCCCTTGTGCCGCGTACTCTATTTGTATTTCTTGAAGACGGCCTTCGCATCCTGGTGAGCGCGCTCCAGGGTGCAGATGGCCGGATCGTCATCGTGCTTGGTGAAGAAATCATCGGCCTGGGCGCGCATCACCATCTGGATCGCTGCCGCGTCGCTCAAGCCATATTCTTCGGTAATCAGCGTGGTCACTTCGTCGAGATGTTCCTCGTAGGTCATTTTGAACCTCGCCCTTTCCCTTTGTCACTCCGCCGCAGCATGGCAATGTACAGCGATTCCACCTCTTGCCGTGCCCAGGGTGTGCGGCGCAAAAACTTGAGGCTCGAGGCGATGCTCGGTTCGTGATTGAAGCAGCGTATCTCGATCTGCCGCCCCAGTTCGTCCCAGCCGTGGAAAGCGACCAGTTCGTTCAGGATCATTTCCAGGGTGATGCCATGCAGCGGGTTGTCAGGCTGCGATGCCTTCATGCGTCACCCGCCGTCAAATCCTGGGTGAGATGTCGCGATCGCTCGATGACGCAATCGCTGCCGCCCGTCGGATACTCACGGCAGACACCCGGCCGCCGTTCGTAGACGGTGCATTTCATGGTCTTGCGATCCAGGGCCGCGCACCAGCCGTCTTCCAGGCGGCGCATGACCCATCCGCCCCAGCGATCCTCGACCGTCAATTCCGGCGGAACGTCATCGTCGCCCATCAGGATGACTTCGAGCCTGCAACAGCAGGCCTCGCAGGCAGTGCACGAAATGGTCGGGTCGTGATCCGTGTCGTCGCTATCGTCTCTTGCGCTCATGGGGCATTGTCCCATAAGCCACCATGACACCCCCGATCAGGGCAGCCCATCCAAGGCAATCGCATGAAGAACGCTCCCTCCCCTTCAAGGGGAAGGTCGCATGCGACGTTTGCGATTGGAGGGCTGGGGTGGGGATGGGGAAAAAAAGGCACGGGGCAAGGCCGGCAACTCATGCCGTCGCACTCCATCCCCCTCCCGGCCTCCCCCTTGAAGGGGGAGGAGAAAACCACAGCGTCATTCATGCAATCGCCCTGGCAGCCCATCACCTCGATCGGAGGATTGCTGTCGCCGGATGTAAGATTTGCTGCCGGGTCTGCGATGATCGTCGCGGCGGGTAACACCTCGCGCAGCGCTCTCGAACAGGGTTTCCTTCATGCACCGTCTAGTCCACCGTTTCATCTTCGCCCTCGTCGCCGCCCTGCTGCTGCAGGGCTGCAGTGCCGTGCGCCTCGGCTATGGCAATGCCGACAGCCTTACCCGCTGGTGGGTCGACCAGCATGTCGACATGTCGCCGGAGCAGGATGCGCTGGCGCGCGAGCGCCTGACCCGCTTTATTGCCTGGCACCGCAAGACCCAGTTGCCGGATTACATTTCGGTGCTGCGCCAGGGCCGGAAGTTCGTCTCCGGCCAGCCCACGGCCGGCGATGCCCTCGCACTGGGCGACGCACTGGTCCGGCGTGCCCGGACACTGGCGGAACAGGCAACGCCCGACATCGCCGAATTTCTGGCGACCGTGACTCCGGGGCAGATCGAGCGCATGGCCGGGCGGCTGACCGAGAAGAACGCCGACTACGCCAAGGAGGCGCAGCTCGCGGATGGCGAAAGCGGGCAGCGCAAGGCGCGCTACAAACGCCTGCTGGAGCGGGCCGAGTACTGGTTCGACGACTTCAGCGGCGAGCAGAAGGCTGCCCTGCAGCGGCTGATCGACGCCCAGGCCAGCGGCAGCCAGTTCTGGTACGAGGAACGCCTGCGACGCCAGCGCGAGTGGCTCGACCTGGTGCGCCTGGTACAGCGCGAACGCCCGCCGCGAGAGCGGATCATGCAGTTGCTGCGCGACTATGCGGCGCGCTTCGACATGCCGATCAATCCCGTGCGGCTGGCCCAGGCAACGGCCTTGCGCCGCGCCTCGGCAGAGCTTGCCGTGGCCATCCACGCCATGACCACGGCGGCGCAACGTGCCCATGCCGAGCACAAGCTGGGTGATCTGATCCGCGATTTCACCGAATTGTCACAAGACGTTTAGGCAGAATCAGCAACCCTCCCGCGCGGTGCGCCGATGGACAGGCGGCCGGCACATCGCTATGCTGCGCGCCATGCGCCGTGCATCACGGCCGCCGATTTCGCTTCCCCCCTCAGCAGCACTCGGACGGACATTCCCATGCAGACAGAAAGCTTCATCCCGGGCAAGGATGCCTCGCTCGAATCGTCCATTGCCACCATGCAGGACAAACTGGAGAAGCTTGGCTTCCATGTCGAGGAGCGCTCCTGGCTGAATCCGGTGGATGGCGTCTGGTCGGTCCATGTGCGCGACCGCGACTGCCCGCTGCTGTTTACCAACGGCAAGGGGGCTTCCCGGCTGGCCGCGCTGGCCAGCGCTCTGGGCGAATTCTTCGAGCGCCTTTCCTGCAATTATTTCTGGACGCATTACTACCTTGGAGATCAGTTCGCCCGGCGCAGTTTTGCCCACTACCCGCGCGAAAAATGGTTCCAACCGGACGAGGATGGCTCATGGCCGGCGGAGCTGCTGACCCCCGAGTTGCGCCAGTTGTACAACCCGGACGATTCGATCGACGCCAGTGCCCTGGTGGACCTGAATTCCGGCGACGCCGAACGCGGCATCTGCGCCCTGCCCTATGTGCGCCAGCGCGATGGCGAGACGGTCTGGTTCCCGGTCAATATCATCGGCAACCTGTATGTCAGCAACGGCATGTCGGCCGGCAACACCGAGATGGAGGCGCGCACCCAGGCCCTGTCTGAAATTTTCGAGCGCCACATCAAGTTTCGCATCATCAGCGAGGGGCTTTGCCTGCCGGACGTGCCACAGCATGTGATCGACCGCTATCCGCACATCGCCGGCGGCATTCGCGACCTGCGCGAGGCGGGTTTCGGCATCCTGGTCAAGGACGCCTCGCTCGGCGGCGAATACCCGGTGATGAACGTCACCCTGCTGCACCCCGAGGACCAAGGCTGCTTCTCCAGCTTCGGCGCCCATCCGCGCTTCGAGATCGCGCTGGAGCGTGCCCTTACCGAACTGCTGCAGGGCCGCGGTCTGGATGCCCTCGCCGGCTTCCCCGCGCCCGGCTTCGACCTGGACGAAATCGCCGCCTCGCCCAACATCGAAATCCACTTCGTCGACTCGAGCGGCATCATCAGCTGGAACTTCCTCGGCGACACACCGGATTTCGAATTCTGCGACTGGAATTTCAGCAACACCACAGCCGAGGATTATCAGTGGCTGGTGGACCGCGTGCATCGCTCCGGCCACGACATCTACGTCGCAGACTTTCAGCACCTCGGCGTCTATGCCTGCCGCATCCTGGTGCCGGGCATGTCGGAAATCTACCCGCTGGACGATCTGGAATGGGAGAACAACAGCGTCGGCAACACCATCCGCGAAGCGATCCTGCACCTGCCGGAACTGGACGACGAGGAATGTGCCGACCTGCTCGATACGCTGAACGAACTCGACGTGCAGGACCAGCGGCCCGTCGCCGCGCTGATCGGGCTGGCGGCGGATGAAGGCACGCTATGGAGCGACCTGCGCGTGGGCGAACTGAAGACCCTGCTGGCGCTGGCCATCGGCGACGAGCAGGCGATCCGCGAAGGTTGCGAATGGGTGCGCCACTTCGAACAGCTCGATGCCGGCCGGCGTCGCGTCTATCGCTGCATCGAAACCCTGCTGGATCTGGGCAACGCCGAGGGGCACCGCATTGCGCTCGAACATCTCTACGGCAGCGACACCGTGGCCGCGGCCGAGGCCATGCTGCGGCAGGAGCAACGCTTCTTCGGCATCGAGGCGCCCGGCATGGGCCTCAAGGGCTGCGATCTGCACCAGCGGTTGCTGGCGGCTTACGCCAAGCTGAGTCACTAATTGGACCGTCGTCCCGGTGAAGGCCGGGACCCAGGTGCGTGCTGGATTCCGGCCTTCGCCGGAATGACGAATCGGAAGTCTTGTGGTTCGGTCTATTTACAGGTGCCGGCTAGCGTTCGTCGAAGGACAGCACCACGCGCTCGGTGAGCGGATGGGCCTGGCAGGCGAGGACAAAGCCTGCGGCCACCTCGGCCTTGTCCAGCGCGAAGTTGCGCTCCATGCGCACCTGGCCTTCGACCACCTTGCAGCGGCAGGTGCCGCAAACGCCCGAGGTGCAGGAGAAGGGCACTTCCAGTCCAGCCGCCGAGGCGGCGTCGAGGATGCTGGGCTGGTCCTTGCGGAATTCGATCTCGCGCTGCATGCCATCGCGAATGATGACCACCCGCGCCTGCTCGGCGTCGCCCGCCTGCGCCTCGTGCAGCATCGCACCCACGGGGCTGCCGGCAGGGAGAGCGACGCCGAAGCGTTCGATGTGGATGGCGGCCTGGGGCACGCCCGCGGCCAGCAGCGCGGCTTCGGCCTCGTCGTTCATCTGGAACGGGCCGCAGACATAGACGTGATCGATAGTCGGCGCCGGCACCACGGTAGCGAGGAATTCGCCGATCTTGTCGCGGTTCATCACGCCCATGTTGATCGGCGAGTCGGTCGGCTCGTCGGAAAACACGTGCTGCAGGGCCAGCCGCGTCATGTAGCGGTTCTTCAGGTCTTCGAGTTCTTCCTTGAACATCGTCGAACGCAGCATGCGGTTACCGTAGATCAGCGTGAAGCGGCTCAAGGGCTCGCGCGCCAGCACTGTCTTCATGATCGAGAGTATCGGCGTGATGCCGCTGCCGCCGGCAATGCCGACATGGTGGCGCTTCGCCAGCGACTCGATGGGGACGAAGAAGCGCCCCTGCGGCGCCATGGCGCTGATGGAGTCGCCGGGACGCAGGTGTTCGTTGATCCAGTTGGAGAATGCGCCGCCCTTGACCCGGCGCACGCCGACACGGAGCTCGCCGTCATCGACGCCAGCGCAGATCGAGTAGGAGCGGCGCAGGTCCTGGCCATCGATAGTGGCGCGCAAGGTCAGGTACTGACCCTGGGTGAAGCCGAACACCGCGCGCAGATCCGGCGGCACTTCGAAAGTCACGATGGACGCCTCGGCGGTATCGGGTTCGATGCTGCGCACGCGCAGTTCGTGAAACAAAGTGGACATGGTCAGATGGGTTTGAAGTGTTCGAAAGGTTCGCGGCAGTCCAGACAGCGATGCAGCGACTTGCAGGCGGTGGAGCCGAAGGCCGACAGGCGCTCGGTGTGCGCACTGCCGCAGCGCGGGCAAGGCACCGCCGCCTGACGGCGGCCGACGATGCGGATCGGCACGGCCCCATCGGCGAGTACCGGACCGGGCGGGGCGATGCCGTATTCGAGCAGCTTGCGCCGCCCCTCGGCACTGATCCAGTCGCTGCTCCAGGCGGGCGCCCGGCGCATGGTCACGCGCGCCGGGCCCAGGCCGGCAGCCTCGACGGCATCGAGCACGCTGCGCTCGATGACTTCGGTCGCAGGACAGCCGCTGTAGGTCGGCGTCAGCACGACCTCCAGGCCGTCGTCATGTTCGATCACCTCGCGCACCAGGCCCAGATCGACCACGGAGAGTGCCGGCACCTCGGGATCGAGCACGTCGTTCAGTGCGGCCCAGGCCTGCTCGACACGGCCGGCCGCAGCGGCAACTGTCACCACGCGCCTCCCGGATAGCTGCGCTGCAGGTATTGCATCTCGACCAGCAGGTAGCCCATGTGCTCGCTATGCAGGCCGCGCTTGCCGGTGCTGCGGAAAGCGGCCTCGCCGGGCATGGCCAGCTTCGCCTCACCGAGGATTTCGTTCATCTCGGCCAGCCACGGCTCCTGCAGTTCCGACCAAGCCGGGCCGAGGCCGGCGGCCACGGCTGCGGCGTCAATCGCATCGGCCTCGAACAGCTCGGGCGTATAGAGCCAGGCGTGGGCCAGCGCGACCTCGCAGCGGCGGCGGGATTCGTCGGTGCCGTCACCGAGGCGCACCGCCCAGTCGGCGGCATGCTGCTGGTGGTAGCGCGCTTCCTTCAGAGCCTTGCCGGCGATGGCGGCGAGTTCGGCATCGCTCGAATCGCGCAGCCGCTCCCAGATCAGCTTGAGCCAGGTGGCGAGGATGGTATTGCGCAGCACGGTGAAGGCGAAGTCGCCACGCGGCAACTCGGCCAGCGTCGGATTTCGGTAGTCGCCTTCGTCGCGCAGGAACGCGAGCTGGTCCTCGTCGAAGCCCTGCCCGCTGCGTTGGCCGGCCAGGGTCAGCAGCGCGCGCGCCTGGCCGATCAGGTCGAGCGCCATGTTGGACAGCGCGATGTCCTCTTCGAGAATCGGCGCGTGCCCGCACCACTCGCCGAGACGCTGGCCCAGGATCAGGCAAGTGTCGGAGAGTCGCAGCAGGTAAGCCAGCTCGGGGGTGGCGGGAATCCGGATTGAAGCGACCATGGAGGTCTCCCTTACATGTGGTCTACCGAATCCGGCAGCTTGTAGAACGTGGGATGGCGATACACCTTGTCCTCGGCGGGATCGAAATACATGTCCTTGTCGCCCGGGTCGCTGGCCACGATCTGGTCGGAACGCACCACCCAGACGCTGCTGCCTTCCTGACGCCGGGTATACACATCGCGCGCCATCTGCACAGCCATCTTCGGGTCGGCGGCGTGAAGGCTGCCGCAATGCTTGTGGTCGAGGCCGGCCTTGGTACGGACGAACACCTCCCACAAGGGCCATTCGTTTTCGGTTGTCATAGCAGTACTCTCCCCTCATTCCCCTCTCCATGAGAGGGGATGACTTTGGTTCGCGAGCTGCGCTCGCTCCATTTGGTTGGCTGCGCCGTCCTTGGGACGGCCCGGCGGACGGCGCTCATGCTGCCTCTTTCATCGATTCCTTGCGCGCATGGACCAGCGCGGCTTCGCGCACCCATTCGCCCTCTTCCCAGGCCTTGACCCGCGCTGCCAGCCGTTCGCGGTTGCAGGGGCCCTCGCCCCCCACCACGCCCCAGAACTCGGACCAGTCGATGGTGCCGTAGTCCCAATGCTGGGTTTCCTCGTTCCAGCGCAGGTCCGGATCGGGGAAAGAAACACCCAGAACTTCTGCCTGCTGCACGGCGGCGTCGACGAACTTCTGGCGCAGCGTGTCGTTGCTGACCCGCTTGATGCCCCAGCGCATTCCCTGCGCCGAGTTGGGGCTCTGGTCGTCGGGCGGGCCGAACATCATCAGGCAGGGCCACCACCAGCGGTTAACCGCCTCCTGCACCATGGTCCTTTGCGCGTCGGTGCCGTCCTTCATCATCACCAGCAGGCTGTCGAAACCCTGGCGCTGGTGAAAGCTCTCCTCGCGGCAGATGCGCACCATGGCGCGCGCATAGGGCGCGAAGGAGCAGCGACAGATCGGCACCTGATTCATGATCGCCGCGCCGTCGACCAGCCAGCCGATGGAGCCGACGTCGGCCCAGGTCAGCGTCGGGTAGTTGAAGATCGAGCTGTACTTGGCCTTGCCCGTATGCAGCGCGTCCAGCATCTGGTCGCGGCTGCTCCCCAGGGTCTCGGCCGCGGCGTAGAGATAGAGGCCGTGGCCGCCTTCGTCCTGCACCTTGGCCAGCAGGATGGACTTGCGCTTGAGCGTGGGCGCCCGGGTGATCCAGTTGCCCTCGGGCAACATGCCGACGATTTCCGAATGCGCGTGCTGGCTGATCTGCCGCAACAGGGTCTTGCGGTAGTTCTCCGGCATCCAGTCCTTGGCTTCGATGAAGTCGCCGGCGTCGATGCGATTGTCGAAGCGCTGCTGCAATTGCAGTTCCTCGGCCGTGCGCAGGGCTGCCGGCTTGTCGCCACCCTCGTCGCGCATCGTGTCCATGGCTTGTGTGTACATGGCCTGTTTCCTTCTGCCTGCTGCTGTTGCGGGGCGCCTGCCGGCCGGGGAAAGGCCGTTGCAGACGTGATACATTTTTATTAACTTGCTTTAAGTTTAATGTATCATTAAATCGCTGTCAATCGAAACCCGAACGTGCGCCGCGCACGCACATGCTCCGGGGCGGGCTGGGGCCCGGGCTTGGGATGCAAGGGGGTTGATTCTCCCGGCCGGTGCGGCCGGGTGCTGCGCAGGCAACTCAGCCGGCGGCCGGGGCAGTCCAGGCGGCGACGCGCTCGTGGTAGCGCGCCCGGTAGAGCAGGCGGCGCTTTTGCGGCGTCTCGGTGAAGTCGGAGCGGTCATGCAGCACGTTGTTGCAGATCAACCCCATGCCCGGCTCCAGGCGTCCGTGCAGGGTCCAGGCCGTCGGCGCTGCAAGCAGGCGTGTCAAGGCGGCAACCGCCGCCTGCGTGGCGGCGTCCGTACGCCATTCGATGCTGATGGTGCGCGCCGTGTAGCGCATGTGCAGATAGCCCTCGCCATCGACCGAAAACACCGGTCCGGGCTGCGCGGCGCGCGCGACCCCGCTGTCGTCCATGCGCGGCGGAATGATCATGGCATCGGCCTGCAACAGGGCGCGGATGTGGTCCGGATTCTCGTCGCGCAGCAGGATATAGGCGATCTCGTGGTCGAGCAACTGGTTCTCGCCACCCGATGCGGCGCTCTCCACGCAATGCAGGATCAGGCCGAGCACCGTGCGTTCGGGCAGGTTGTAGTAGCCGTCGGTGTGCCACCGGATCGGCTTGTCGGTGTAGGGGATGAATTCCTTGCGCTCGCCGCGTTTTTCCGCGCCCGTTACCGAAATCGGCGAAATCGCGTCGTCATCGGTCAGCCAGTGGCTGTCGAGGCGGTTTAGGCCGAGCTGCTTGCCCAGCCGGCGCGGAATTTCCTTGTCTGTATCACCCACGGTATTGCTGGTGTAGATCGCCATGTTGGCCGCGGCGCAGCGTTCCAGCAGGGCATCGAGTTCTGTCGCCGTCAGCGCGCGCGGATCGTCGAGCGGCACCAAAATGTCCTCGATGCGCCGCGGCGCCCTGTCGAGCTTCTTCTCGCGCCACTGGCGATAGCTCGCGGGATCGTCGAGATCGAAGGGACTGCGCATCACTCGCCCGAAACGCCGTTACCGGCCCGCGAAGCGGAATTGACGGCCCCCGAAGGGGAATCCCCGTCATGCAAAGCCGAGGTATGCAGAGCCAGCGAGCGCCGACTTTTCGCTTCGGGATGGAACAGCCCGACCAGGGTCTTTTCCAGTGCCTTGATGGCCTCCGGCGATTCGATTTCCATGACCTGGTCGACCGCCCACAGGCGATCCTTTTCCGGCAGCACTTCCTTCAGGCAGGCGGCAAAGCAGCGGCGAAAACCGAAGTCGGGCCCCTTCTCGGTGTAGCCGTGGTCGCCATACTCGGGGCCGCGCCGATTGAACAAGTCGAGAAAATACGTATGGCATTTTCCCGGCGCCACGTCGTACAGCAGCATTTCGCGATTGTCATCGACCGCCGCCGCCATGCGCTGCGCCAGCGCGGTGGTGAACTCCATGCGCTGCTCCGGCGTCAGTTCGCGGTAGGCAATGCGATCCGCCGCCAGGGCGAGGAACACCATGAACTCGCAAACGAAATCGAAATAGGCGTCGCCGATATCGATGTCGTATTCGGCCTCCCGCATGCGCTTGATCGAATCGATCGCCAGCTTCCACCCCAGCACCGCAATCACGCCGGCGAGCTCCGTCATCGAGCGCGGCTTGCCGCCGGTGTGAAAAGTGGAGCGAATCCTAACGGCCATGCTTTACACCTGTTCGAGCGCAGCGAGCTTGCATAATCCCCCGCCCCGGGGCGGGGGCAGGGGGTGGGGGGCGTCGATGGGGCAACGCCGAAAGGAAAAGGCGGCTACGTCAGTAGCCCCCTTTTCCTTTCGGCTGCGGCAAGCCCGCGACCTTGCAGCCTTCCTTGGCGGCGCCGCCATCGGGGAACAGATCGAACAGCAGCGCGCTATCGGCCTCGGGCATGTCGCCCTCGTCCTGCAGGGCCTTGATCAGGTTGCGCATGTTGGGCGTGTGGCCGTCTTCCTTGTACTTGGTGCGCAGGAAATTGACAATCTTCCAGTGCTGCTCGGTCAGCGTGATGCCGCAGGCGGCGGCGATGACCTGCACCGCCTCCTCGCTGTAGTCGGGCTCCAGCAGGTAGCCGTAGTCGTCGACTTCTTTTTCAACGCCGTTGATGGTGTAGCTCATATGGTTCTCCTCTAACTTAATCGCCCCTTCCCCCTGGGAAGGGGTCGGGGGAAAGGTGGTTTATTGCAGGTTTTACCTATGCAAGACCTTCAGGTCTTGCGCAGGTAAAACTCCTGGACGCCGCGTCCGGATTCATGTGAAAACAGCAGCTCGGCCGCGCCGGCCCTGGCCCAGGACGTGATGTCGTCGGCGGAACCGGGGCAATCGCTGACCAGTTGCAGCACCTCGCCGGGCTTCATGCCGTCGAGCAGCTTCTTCGCCTGCACGATGGGGCCGGGACAGGACACGCCGCGCATGTCCAGCGTCACGTGCGCAATCGGCGTAGCGCTGGCGCTGCCGGCACGCTGGATCAGGTAGGCGGTCTTGCCGTCCGCCTGTTTCCGGCTGCCGAGCACGACATTGCCGGTGACCTTGGCCCAGGAGAAAAGATCGTCCGCGGTGCCCGGGCAGTCGGAAATGAGGCGCAGGGTCTGGCCGGGTTGCAGGTCGTCGATAAGCTTCTTCGCGCCCAGGAGCGGCGCCGGACAGGGCAGACCGCTTACATCGAGCGTTACGGTGGCAAGTTCAGACATGAGGATCTCCTGGTGAATATCAGGTTATTCGCCGACGGCGACAACCGATTTATGTGGAATGAACAGACCGCATCCCAGCGCGCGATGCGCGCCGAGACCGGCCTCCTGCACAGCTAGGGAATCGGCGGCTCCCAAACCATGCAACATCAGGCTGAAGCCGCGCACCATGCCTTCCGCGGTGTGCAGCTCGCGCGCCTTGCCGGTGATCAGTTGCGGCTTCAGGCCGCGCTCCGCCAGCAAGGAGGTACAACGCTCAAGAAACTCCATCTCGTCATCCGCGCCGACGCTGACGAAATGCGAATACACCACGCCACGGGCCGGAAACAGCGGCCGGATGCTGCTCGCGCCCACCGTCAGCGCGACGCCATCCAGATCGAGCCGGGCGCCGGCCAGAAAGTCTGCGCTGGCGACGCGGCGCATCGGCAGGCGCAAGACCAGCCTGCTGCGGCGACCGACAAAGCTCATGCAATCATTGCCGCGCGCCAGGCCCGACAGCGGCAGGATGCCGGCTTCCGGCTCTTCGTCGAACCAGGGCAAGGCGCGGCGTACCGCGAGCGACAAGGAATGGGAATGGTCGTCGCCCACGGTTCCGTCTTCGAGCGAAAACACCACGTCAACCATGACGGTGGAAGCCTCATCCGGCGAGTAATTCAAGCCGCCGCTCCTTCCCGATCGGCCACGCCCGGCTGCGCCGCGGCCCAGTCGCCGAGCACCTTGCCCCAGCGCGCCGCGGTGATCGGATCGATGTCGAAAATGGTGAAACGGCTGCCCTCGCGAATGCGCGTGCGCAGCAGCGGCATGCCGCCGGCCTCGAAGACGAACTGTTGCAGTTCGATCTCCTGATTGCCGATGGGCACGCGAAACTTGTCAAGCGAGGTAACGGTATCCAAGGATGCTCCTCTGTGTGGTGGCGGACTATGGCATCAGCGACGGGTCAACGACCATCACCGGATGGGAGTGCAAGCATATAACCCTTTTGGGTAGGTCGAAATACCTTACGGGAGTATGGTTTGTGCACCGCACAGACTCCTAATATCGCTCAATCGAGTTACCCCCGACCACTAGGAGAGAGACCATGGCCAAGCCCATGCACCCAACACCGAACCTGGATCAACTGGAAAGCGGCCCCTGGCCGAGCTTTGTTACCGGCTTGAAGCGCCTGGCCAAGGACAAGGATTACATGGTCGATGTTCTGGGCCACCTGGAACACTCCTATCAGACCCGCAAGGGCTACTGGAAGGGCGGCACGGTCGGCGTCATCGGCTACGGCGGCGGGGTCATTCCGCGCTTCACCGAAATCAAGAACGAGAAGGGCGAGGCCGTCTTCAAGGATGCGGCCGAATTCCACACCCTGCGCATCATGCCGCCCCCCGGCATGCACTACGACACCGCCACCCTGCGCAAGTTCTGCGACATCTGGGACAAGCACGGTTCCGGCCTCATCGCATTGCACGGCCAGTCCGGCGACATCATGATGCAGGGCTGCACCACCGAGAATGTACAGAAGGCCTGGGACGAAATCAACGAAATGGGCTTCGACATGGGCGGCGCCGGTCCGGCCGTGCGCACCTCGATGTCCTGCGTCGGCGCAGCGCGCTGCGAGCAGTCCTGCTACGACGAAGCCAAGGCGCACAAGAACGTGATCAACGCCTTCCTCGACGACATCCACCGTCCGGCCCTGCCCTACAAGTTCAAGTTCAAGTTCTCCGGCTGCGGCAACGACTGCATGAACGCCATTCATCGCTCCGACATGGCCGTGATCGGCACCTGGCGCGACAACATCCGCACCGACGCCGAAATGGGCAAGAAGTGGTTCGCCAAGCACGGCATGAACGAACTGGTGAACGATGTCGTCTCCCGCTGCCCGACCAAGGCCCTGCAAATCAAGGACGCCAAGGACGTGCGCGGAGTTGCCACCGGTGATGCCCACATCTCCTCCGTCGCCCTGAACGACAGCCAGTGCCTCGAAATCGACAACAAGGACTGCGTCCGCTGCATGCACTGCATCAACGTCATGACCGGCGCGCTGGCCCCCGGCAAGGACAAGGGTGCATCGATCCTGATCGGCGGCAAGAGCCACCTCAAGATCGGCAGCCTGATGGGCACCATGGTGGTCCCCTTCATGAAGCTGGAGACAGACGAGGACCACGAGAAACTGGTCGAACTGGCCAAGACCACCATCGACTTCTTTGCCGAGAACGCACTGGAGCACGAGCGCACCGGCGAAATGATCGAGCGCATCGGCCTGGTGAACTTCCTCGAAGGCATCGGTCTCGACATCGACGCCAACATGGTGACCCAGCCGCGCATGAATCCCTACGTCCGCACCGACGGCTGGGACGATGAAGTGGCCAGGATCAACGCCAAGAAAGCCGCCGCCTAAGCCGAAACCGAGCCCGACGGGGTCGAACCCGCCGGGCCTGGTTGCGAATACATACCCCTGATTCCAATACCGACATTTCCGGAGACAAACATGGCTCAAGCTCAGCGTCGAGCAGTCGAGTGTGGCGTACCTGATGCCGCCCCCTTCATGCATCCCACCTTGCTCAAGAACAAGGGCAACTGGAAGTATCACGACCGTCCGCGTCCCGGCGTCCTGCACCACGTTGCCCACTCCGGCGACCAGGTGTGGTCCGTGCGCGCCGGTACCCAGCGTCAGATGGACACCTACACCATCCGCACGCTGTGCGACATCGCCGACAAGTTTGCCGAGGGCCATGTCCGCTTCACGATTCGTTCCAACATCGAGTACATGGTCGCCGATCAGAAGAAGGTCGATCCGCTGATCGCCGAACTTGAAAGGAACGGTTTCCCCGTCGGCGGCACCGGCAACTCCATGTCGATGGTCGCCCACACCCAAGGCTGGCTGCATTGCGACATCCCCGGCACCGACGCCTCCGGCGTGGTCAAGTCGATGATGGACGCGCTTTACCACGAGTTCAAGAACGAGGAAATGCCCAACCGCCTGCACCTCTCGACCTCCTGCTGCGAAATCAACTGCGGCGGCCAGGCCGACATCGCCGTGATCATCCAGCACACCAAGCCGCCGAAGATCAACCACGATATGGTCGCCAACGTCTGCGAGCGTCCCACCGTGGTTGCCCGCTGCCCGGTCGCGGCGATCCGCCCGGCCATGGTCAACGGCAAGCCCACGCTGGAAGTTGATGAGAAGAAATGCATGTGCTGCGGCGCCTGCTACCCCCCCTGCCCGCCGATGCAGATCAACGATCCGGAAAATTCGAAGCTCGCAATCTGGGTCGGCGGCAAGAACGCCAATGCCCGCGGCAAGCCGCAGATCATGAAAATGGTCGCTTCCGGCCTGCCCAACAACGCGCCGCGCTGGCCCGAGGTCAACAAGGTCGTGGGCGACATCATCAAGGCCTACAAGGCCGATGCCCGCCCTTGGGAGCGCATGGCCGACTGGATCGACCGGATCGGCTGGCCGCGTTTCTTCGAAAAGACCGGGCTGCCCTTCACCAAGTACCTGATCGATGACTGGCGCGGTTCGCGTTCCAGCCTCAACGCCTCGGCCCACATCCGCTTCTGAGCTCTTTTGAGGAAAACCAGCTCATGCTAATTGCAGTTACCATCAACGAAGGCCCCTACCAGCACCAGGCCAGCGATTCCGCTTACCTGTTCTGCAAGGCCGCACTGGAGAAGGGCCACGAGATTCGTCGCGTGTTCTTCTACAACGACGGCGTGAATAACGCCTCGTCACTGACCGAGCCGCCACTGGACGACCGCAATATCGTCGCCCGCTGGTCCAAGCTCGCCGCCGACCACAAGCTCGACCTCGTCGTCTGCGTTGCCGCTGCCCTGCGCCGCGGCATCCGCGACGAGAATCTGGCCGCCGGCTTTCGCATCTCGGGACTCGGCCAATTGGTTGAAGCGGGTATCGAGGCCGACCGCCTCGTGACGTTTGGAGATTGACATGAGCGAAGGAACCATCAAGAAGTTCATGTTCGTCAATCGCACGGCTCCCTACGGCACCGTCTACGCGCTCGAATCGCTGGAAGTGGTGCTGATCACGGCGGCCTTCGACCAGGACGTCAGTCTCGTCTTCATGGACGATGGCGTGTTTCAGTTGAAGAAGGGACAGCAGACCAAGGGCATCGAGAACAAGAATTTCTCGCCCACCTACCGCGCCCTCGATGGCTACGACGTCGAGAAGCTGTACGTCGAAGGGGAAGCCCTGGCCGCCCGCGGCCTGACCGAAGAAGACCGCTACGACGTCGAGAAGCTGTACGTCGAAGGGGAAGCCCTGGCCGCCCGCGGCCTGACCGAAGAAGACCTGCTGGTCGACGTCACGGTGATGTCGCGCGCCGAACTGGGCAAGCTGATGGACGAGATGGACGTCGTCCTCACCTTCTAAGAAAAAGGAACATTCATGCTGCACATCGTCAATAAATCGCCGCTGCAACGCACCACGCTGGAATCCTGTCTGCGGGTTGCCGTGCCCGGCGGAGCCATCCTGCTGATCGAGGATGCCGTCTATGCCGCCACCCGCGGCAATGCGGCGGAAGCTCAACTGCGCGACGCGCTGTCGCGCTTCAAGGTCTATGCCCTCGCGCCCGACCTCGAAGCGCGCGGCATGCACGAACGCGTCATGGAAGGCGTTGCCACCGTGGATTACGGCGGCTTCGTCGACCTCGTCGCAGAACACAAAAACTGCCAATCGTGGCTGTAGCAATCCGGCTGTAACCGAGACATTTCATACCCCGCATATCACCCCGTCACCAAGGAGACACTCATGTCCAGCATCGAAGTTAGCGGCAAATCCTACGAAACCGACGAAGAAGGCTATCTGGTCAACCTCGCCGAATGGAACGAGGACGTCGGCACCTACTTGGCGCAAACCGAAAACGTCGCCATGACCGATCAGCACTGGGAAGTGATCAACTTCCTGCGCGACTACTACAACGAGTTCCAGATCGCCCCGGCGGTTCGCGTGCTGACCAAGGCCATCGGCAAGAAACTCGGTCCGGACAAGGGCACCAGCCAGTACCTCTATGACCTGTTCCCCTACGGGCCCGCCAAGCAGGCCTGCAAGATCGCCGGCCTGCCCAAGCCGACCGGCTGCGTCTGATTCCGGTGCGTAATCGGGCCGATGGCTTTGTCGACTGCGTCAGCCGCGCCCTCGACCCGATTCCTTTCCGGAATACCTGTTTCTGAAATTCAATAGCCAACGTCCATGAGCCTCTTGTTCGCAATCCTGTTCTACGCCGCCACGCTGATTCTGGTGGGCGGTGTCGCGTACCGGATCTACGACTATGCGCGCACTCCGGCGCCGCTGAAGATTCCCACCACGCCGGCACCGACCACGACCGGCGGCGTGGCCTTCCGCATGTTCCGCGAAGTGGTGTTTTTTGAAAGCCTGTTCAAGTCCAACCTGTGGATCTGGGCGCTGGGCTGGCTGTTTCATGTCGGACTCGCACTGGTGCTGTTGCGCCATCTGCGCTACTTCACCGAACCGGTGAATTTCATCATCGCCTTCATCCAGCCCTTCGGCATGTATGCCGGCTTCGCCATGGCCGCCGGGCTCGCCGGACTCTGGGCACGGCGCTTCCTGGTCGAGCGCATCCGCTACATCTCGACCCCCTCCGACCACCTGATGCTGGCCCTGCTGCTCGGCATCGCCGTCACCGGCCTGCTGATGAAGTTCGTCATGCATACCGACATCGTTGCCGTGAAGGCCTTTTTCCTCGGCCTGATGGTGTTCGAAATCAACCCGTTGCCGGCGCACCCCGGCCTCTACCTGCACCTGGGCATGGTCGTGCTGCTGATGATCATCTTCCCGGTCAGCAAGCTGCTGCATGCTCCCGGCGTGTTCTTCTCGCCGACCCGCAACCAGGTCGACAATCCGCGCGAGACGCGCCATCTGGCGCCCTGGGCGGCAAAATTCGAGGCGAAGAACTGACATGGCCGACGAAACCACACCCGTCGCCGTAGCGCCAGCGCCGGCTCCTGCGGCGCCCAACGCGCCTGCCAAGCCGACCGTCAAGGTCAAGATCGAAGCCCCGGCCTTCCGCGAGTATCCGACCATTCCCGCCTTGCGCGCGGATGCGATGATCGACCCCAACCCCTATGCCGCCACCGCCGCGCACAACGAAGCCATGGGCTTTCCCGGCACGCTGGTCGATGGCTGGGAACAGAAGGCCGTCGCCAAGATGGGCGAACTGCTCGGCAAGTACCGCTCGCTCAAGGTGTACATGGATGCCTGCGTGCATTGCGGCGCCTGCACCGACAAGTGCCACTATTTCATCGGCACCGGCAATCCGAAGAACATGCCGGTGGCGCGCCAGGACCTGATGCGCTCGGTGTATCGCCGCTACTACACGCTGCCCGGCAAGCTGTTCCCCAAGCTGGTCGGCGCCCGCGACATGACCAAGGACGTGCTCGACGACTGGTTCCGCTACTACAACCAGTGTTCCGAGTGCCGCCGCTGCTCGGTGTTCTGCCCCTACGGCATCGACACTGCCGAAGTCACCATGGCGGCCAAGGAGATCATGCACAGCATCGGTGTCGGCCACAAGTACGTGAACGAGATCATCGGCAAGGTGCACAAGATCGGCAACAATCTCGGCCTGCCCGGCCCGGCGCTGGAAAACACGCTGGAAGGACTGGAAGAAGACGTACTCGAAGAGACCGGCGCCGCCGTGAAATATCCGCTCGACGTCAAGGGCGCCGAAGTGCTGCTGGTCACCCCCTCGGCCGACTTCTTCGCCGAGCCGCATGTCGACAGCCTGATCGGCTACGGCAAGGTGTTCCACGCCGCTGGCATTTCCTGGACACTGTCTTCCAAGGCATCGGAAGCCGGCAACTTCGGCATGTTCATCGGCAATTACGAGCAGATGCAGAAGATCGCCATGCGCGTGCGCGAAGCCGCGCTGGAACTCGGCGTCAAGCGCATCGTGGTCGGTGAGTGCGGCCACGCCTGGCGCGTCGCCTACGCCTTCTGGAACACCCTGACCGGCATCGGCGCCGGCGCCAACGATCCCTTCGCGATCCAGCTGCAAAAGCAGCTCGACCCGAACTACAAGCAGCCCTCGCACATTTGCGAAGTGACCTGGGACCTGATTCAGGCCGGCCGCCTCAAGTTCAACAAGGAAGCCAACGATCACCGCATCGTCACTTTCCACGACTCCTGCAACGTCGCGCGCGGCTCGCGCATGGGCGATTACGCCGGCGGCCAGTTCGAGATTCCGCGCAACATCATCAGGGCGGTGGCCAATCACTACGTCGACATGTCGCCCGACACCACGCACGAAAGAACCTTCTGCTGCGGCGGCGGCGGCGGTCTGCTGACCGACGAACTGCTCGACCTCCGGGTCAAGGGCGCCCTGCCGCGCATGGAAGCCCTGAACCGGATCGTCCAGCACGACGGCGTCAATTTCATGGCCACCATCTGCGCCATCTGCAAGGCCCAATTCACCAAGGTGCTGCCCTACTACGGCTTCAAGATGAGCATGGTCGGCGGCGTGCACCAACTGGTCAGTACCGCGATCGTGCTC
>JAPLQX010000048.1 GCA_026399435.1 Rhodocyclales bacterium | reverse complement strand
GAGGCCCAACCCGGCGTAGCAGGGGACGTTGCGCGAAAAGCCGCGCAGCCCGGTGATTTCAAACGTTCGGCTCCATAGAAGCGCGCGCCACCGTCCGTTTGACAAGCGCAATTATTGTAGCTACAGTAAAGCATGCGTATCGAGTTCGATCCAGCCAAGGATGAAGCAAACCAAGCGAAACACGGCGTGTCCTTGGTCATGGCGGTCGAGCTCGATTGGGAAGCCGCGCTGGTGTGGGTTGATGATCGGGTTGAGTACAACGAGATGCGAATGACCGCGCTCGCTCCGAACACCGAGATTCTGTACTACGTGGCGTTTGTAGATCGTGGCGCAACTCGAAGGATCATCAGCCTTCGCCGCGCCAATCGTCGTGAGGTAAAGCACTATGTCGAAAGTCTCTAAACGACCTGCCGTTCGCATGCCTACCGCGGCCGAAGACAAGGCCATTACTGTGGCGGCCAAAAGCGATCCCGATGCGCAGCCGCTCACACCTACTCAGCTAAAGGCAATGGTTCCCTTGAGGTCGTTGCGCGGGCGACCAAAGTCCGAAAACAAGAAGCTGCTGGTATCGGTGCGCTACAGCCCCGAGGTCGTTGCCTACTTCAAGTCCACGGGCGAAGGCTGGCAATCGCGCATGGATGGTGTGCTGCGTCAGTACGTATCGCGCCATTCCCGTAGCGCATAGGTATGTGGCCGAACCCGTCGTTGCAGAGGACGCTGCGCGATAAAGCCGCGCAGCGCCGGTGAACTTGGACGTTCGGCCCCTTGTCGTCGTACGTAAGCGTTGGACTGATTGACAACGGTTGCACATGTTGGCACTATCTCCAACATGAAAGCCGTTCAGCTTGTTAGCGCTCGCATTGCCTACTCAGAGTCAGCGTTTGCGGAATTGGTGCTGTGGCGCCTTCCGACTCCACTCAAAGGGTCGGTACATGCGTTCAAGTACAGGCTGGGCTATGTCGTGTGTGGAGAATGCGTTCTGCGCTACGACAACGAAGTTGGGAAGGGCGATCACCGGCATTTCGGTAAAAAGGAAAGTTCCTACGCTTTTACTACGCCGGATCAGTTGATCGCCGACTTCCAGAAGGATATTGCGAGGTGGAACCATGAAAACAGTAACTCTTGATGTGCGAACCCCTGCCGATTCCATGGCTGATTTTGCGCGCGCCTGGAAGACAGGAAAAGCTCAGAAGACTGCGCGTATCAGCTTTGCCACTCCCGAGTTGCTGTGGAGGGTGCTAACTGAAAAACGATGGGAACTACTCAAGGTGCTTTGCGGGGCGGGGCCGGTGTCCATTCGCGAAGCCGCACGCCGCGCTGAACGCGACGTAAAGGCCGTGCACGGCGACGTCACGGCGCTGCTCAACGCCGGAGTGCTTAACAAGACAGAGGACGGCCACATTGTTTTTCCGTATGAAGCCGTGAAAGTCGAGTTTCTGTTGCAGGCTGCATAGCGTGGCAGCATTTCAGAGGCCGAACCCGGCGTTGCAGGGGATCTGCGCGATGAAGCCGCGCAGCGCCGGTCACCTTGAACGTTGGGGCTCTCCATATCAACATATGGCTTTTTGTATGGGCTAGTGCTACTCTTTGTCCATGGCAAAAGCTCGCTTTGACTGGGATCCCGACAAGGACGCCGAGAATCAGGGAAAGCACGGAGTCTCCTTCTCCCGTGCCCAATACGCCTTTGCGGACCCGCAGCGCGTAATTGCCAATGACGAGACTCACAGCCAAGCCGAAGAGCGGTTCTATTGCTTCGGTGAAGTTGATGGTGGTGTGCTCACGGTGCGGTTCACTTACCGCGCTTCGGTTATTCGAATCATCGGCGCCGGTTATTGGCGCAAAGGAAAGGCGATCTATGAGCGCGAAAACGCAGCGTAGCGAAGTTCCAGAGAAGGCTAATACCGGCGCTGGCCGGCGTTACGCCGAAACTAAAATCAAATACACCGATGAACCCCTTGGCAAGGTTCAGGTGGTTCCCGACTTCCTCCCTTCGCCGGCCGAATTGGCATTTCGTGAAGAAGGTGTGAAAGTAACCTTGGCTCTGAGCAAGAAAAGTATCGAGTTCTTCAAGTCGGAGGCCACAAAGCATCACACTCAGTACCAACGCATGATTCGTCGGCTCATCGACGCGTATGTTGATGCCCAAGCCCCAACCAGTCGTTCGAGCGGACCTCGCGCATAAGGCCGCGCGAGGTCCGCTCGAATTCGACGTTACGCCCTCAGGAGAATCGCGGTGAGCCGCACCGACCACATCTGCCTCATGGCGAAGTACAACGAGTGGATGAATGCCCGGCTGTATGAGGCGGCGATGCGCTTGCCCGACGAGGAACTTGCCGCCGACAGAAAGGCTTTCTTCGGTTCCATTCTCGGTACGCTCAACCACCTGGTGGTCGGCGACACGATCTGGTTGCAGCGTTTCGCCACCCACTCCGCCAGTTACCCGGCACTTGAACCGGTACGAAACCTGCCGGCGCCGGCAAGCCTCGATCAGCTCATCCATACGGATATTCGAACTCTCTCAAGACACCGTAGCGCACTCGATCAGGTCATCACGGAATGGGCGCGCTCGATTGCGGAACACGACCTGGATCAGGTTCTGCGCTATGCAAACACCAGGGGCGTGGTCGCAGAGAGGAACTTCTTCGGTCTGGTCATGCATTTCTTCAACCATCAGACGCACCATCGGGGTCAGGCGACGACTTTGCTTTCGCAAGCGAATGTCGATGTCGGTGTCACGGATCTGCTTGTCCTCATCCCGAACGAAGCAGGAGCGTAGTGCGGCGGTCGGCGGACGCCGTGCGATGTAGCTGCGTGCCGCCGGCGATTTCGGATCGTTGGGCCTTTCATAAGGAGCGCACATGCCATACGTCATCACTGCCGAGCATCTCGCCGCCATCGCAGGGCGTGCCAGACCCCTGATGGCGGATCTTGCCGAATGGATCAATGCAACCTGCCCGCTGTACGAGATCGATACGCCGCAGGAGTACTGCCACTTCCTCGCCCAGGCCTGCCACGAGACGGATCACTTCAAGACGCTTCGTGAGTACGCCACCGGCCGCGCCTACGAAGGCCGTGCCGACCTCGGAAACACCAGGCCCGGCGATGGCCCGCGATTCAGGGGCCGCGGCATCTTCCAGACGACCGGAAGGGCCAACTACCTGCAGTTGGGCATCAAGAAGGGCCGCCGGGATCTTTTCGTCAACAATCCGGAGTTGCTCGAGCAACCGGAGTACGCGGTATGGAGCGCGTGCGAGTACTGGCAGACCCGGGGACTGAACGACGCCGCCAATCACGCGGACACGGACATATTGAAGAAGAAATACAGGAAGAACATCATCGACGTCTCGCCCGTGGAATACATCAGCATCACCATCAACGGCGGGTACAACGGCATGGACGAGCGGAAGAAGTACTACGCCATCGCGCAGCAGGTGCTGGTCGAGGCGCCCGCCGCACCGCTTGCCCCCGGGTAGCCCCCAGGAGGCTTGACCCTTCCATCGAGGGAACTCTCTCCGGCCCGCGGCCTCGGCGAGTTCCCATGTCAAACGTCAGGGCGAATCTCAATTATCATGAGCAATCGTTTGCCTGCAATTTTCACTATGCCAATGTCAATGCCGACGCGCATCCCCTTCCTGGCGATTCTGGCGTTTTGTCTTGCGGCTATTGCGTTGCCTTCCAACGCCGCGCCGCCGCGCGACGCCTCGATCACCGCCCGCCTTGCCTCGTGCGATGCGGCCATTGTCCGTGCGGCAGCGGACGAAATGCTGCGCGACCCCAAGACGCTTCGAGAGCCGCTCATGCTGTTTCACGCGGCATCAGGGGAACGTGTGGCCGGACGCAAGGAGGAGGCGGCATTCCTTTACCTCGCCGCACGCCTGCGGACCTCTCGTCAAATCCTTTTCGAGAAGGGAGACAGGCCTCTGCTGCTTACCGTCATGATCATGACGACCGGGCCGCTCGTCATGCCGGTTCTGGAAGCCGACCCCGAGCTGGCCCGGCGCGTAGTCAGGCGCGTGATTGATTGGGACCGCTCCACGCCCGATCCGTTTCGCGACCAGGAAGCGGCCAAGTCCGGCGAGATTGCGGAAAAACTCGCCGAGATCGATGCCGGGCTTGCGCGCCTGCCTGACCAGATACGCGACGACCCCGACCGCGTCGCCAAGGCTCGCGATGCGGATGAACAGGCCGAGCGCCAGATCAAGCCCACTCACGCGGAGCGCTGCGGTCCGGGAACCCTGGATCCGGTCGACGCCGAGACGGCAACCGAACGCATCAAGAGCCAGGCAGAGAGCCTCGCCAGGACACATCCCTTCGTGCTGGGTCACGCGGGCGGGACCGTGAAATCCGTCAGTGTCGGCGCGTGGAAGCAGGGAGCCGCCCGCCTGCCGGGTCGACTGACTGTGTCGGTGACTCCCGTGACCGGAAAGACGTTCTACGCCGAGGTGGATGCCGAAGTTACGATCACGTCCGACCGCAAGCTCGGCTCGGTCAAAACCTCCCTGGCGTGCATCACGGACCTCTGGATCGGACAACGCGATGCATCCTGGAAAGACGTCTGCCTGGGTGATCCGAAGGCTATCAAGCCGCCCGATACAGGGGCTGCCGAGCTCAAGCAGTTCGACTTTGGAGCGGATACGAAATCGCAGGAAAGCGCCGCGCAGAAACCGACCTGCGGCTTTCCCGAGCTGAAGCTTCCCGCCGAATTCTCGGTATTTGCGGCAGGAGCATACTCGGGGCGAAAGATTTCGTTCCAGATTGATCAGAGTGGCCATGAAGGTACCCAGATCGACGTCGCGGTGAATAGCCCGGACACGCCTGTAGTCCTGATGCTGGGTGCCTATGAGCCGACGATCTGGAATATTGGCTGGTCAAAGGAAACCAGAATCCTGGCGGTGTTGGTCGGGGGTTATCACCGGCAGGCGGTCGCCGGCCTGGAGAAGAGCACGCCGTTGCTGGTCAGCTCCTACGACAATCGTGGACCCTGCGGATACTTCTACATTACCCCTGACAATCTTGCCCCGCTGAATCCTTTGTCGAAGCGTGTCTTTGGGCGCCCGGTGGATATGGTCTTTCCTGCGACGACCGGCAAAGTGCTTGTCGGAAAGCCGATACTGGCGGGAGTTGCACTGATCACGTCGGCCGAAACCACACCTGAGTCGTTTCAGGACAAAACCGCCCCGATGGCCGGTCCCGCAGGCTTGGAGGATGCCGTTCGCAAAGGTCTGTTGCGCAAGGCTACCGCAGCAGACGCCGAAGCATGGTCGGATGCGGTTATTCAAAATTCTCCGCAACGAGACATACCCCCCGTTGCAGGTCAGGGTATCCCCAAGCCACCCAAGCCACCCACATACAACGCCTATGTAGTGCTCAAGCCCTTCACCTATCCGTCAGGGCTGTACGGTGGCAATTCTGCGACCTTCCTGATCCCCAAGGGAGTGCCGAAACCAGGGGGCAATCCCGGACATTCTGCCGTCTATGACTTCAACACCCTGAACTGCCAGGGTGCCTTGTGCAGTGCGCGCTAATCCATCAATCCACCAGACCTGCGCGAAGAGCCGCGCAGCGCAGGTTTCTTCCATGTCAGGCGACCAGTGAAAAGGCTACTCCCAGTGTTTGAGCATCTCGCTCAGCCCGTAATTTCTCCGCAGCAATTCACTATTCGGCTGCTCCACAGCGGGATTATTGCAATCGCACTCGTCGCCGTTTCGCTGTTCATCGGTATGGTCGGCTACCGCATCCTTGAGGGTCTGACCTGGATTGATGCATTCCTGAACGCGTCAATGCTCCTGGGTGGAATGGGCCCCGTGAATACACCGGCCACCTTTGGCGGCAAGCTCTTTGCGGGCCTGTATGCGCTTTACTGCGGCTTGGCTGTGATCCTCGTCGCCGGCCTCATTCTCGCGCCGGTCGCACATCGAATCCTCCACAGGTTTCACATGGAGGGCCGCGATCAATGAGCGCTGCTTGCCTTATCGGGCACATCACCGTCAAGGATGCAGAAAAGTGGGTCGCGTACCGCAGCCAGGTCCCGGCCACGCTGGAGCCATGGGGTGCCGAGCTGGTGTTTCGGGGGCAGCATGTTGCAGTGCTGGCCGGGGAGCATGCGCACACCGACGTGGTGGTGATCCGCTTCCCCAGCCAGGAGGCGATCGCCGGTTGGCATTCGTCGGCCGCCTATCAGGCCCTGGTTCCGCTGCGGCAGCAGGCAGCGGATGTGGTTTTGCTTTCCTATGAGGCATAGCGCCGCAACGCTGTGGTCGAGCCGCTCGCGGCACGCCACCCGCCTCCAACCTTAGGGCCCAATCCCATGCTCTATTACGCGACCAAGATCATCGTTTCGGCCTTGCTGATCGTTGCCATTTCCGAAATCGCCAAGCGGTCCACCGGGCTGGCCGCCTTGCTGGCATCGCTGCCGCTGACGTCGCTGCTGGCCTTTGTCTGGCTTCATGTGGAAGATTCGCCGCCGGAGCGCATCGCGGAACTCTCGAGCCAGATCTTCTGGCTGGTCCTGCCCTCGCTGCTGCTGTTCCTGCTGCTGCCGTTTTTGCTCAGGCATGGCCTGAACTTCTGGCTCAGCCTTGGCTTGTCCGCCGCGGCCACTGCCGGCGGCTACCTCGCGCTGCTGCCATTGCTGCGCCGCATGGGAGTTGCAGGGGTGTAAGAATTGGATGAGGAGTGCCGTACAATCGGGGTATTCAACGATTTACTGACAGAGGTACCCGATGGCAAAACCCAATTATTCGTTCGAAAAGCGCCAGCGAGATCTGGCCAAGAAGGCCAAGAAAGAGGAAAAGCGCCTGCGCAAGGCCGGTGCGCCTGCGAATCCGGACGGCACGGAAAGCCCGGAACCGGCAGCGCCGGCACCAACAACCGAGGTAAAGACGGCTTCCTGAAGCCGGCGGCGCCTAGCGGCCGAGCCGGTAGACAGCGAGGCTGCCGAGGAAATTGGGCTCTTCGGTCACCAGGTGGCCGGCATCGTCGAGCACCTGCCGCTCGCGGATGACGAGGTCCATCTTGGCGCACAGCGCCTCGAAATCCAGCAGGGTGAAGAAGCGCAGGTTCGGCGTATCGAACCATTCGTAGGGCAGGTCTTCGGACACCGGCATGCGCCCGGCCATGATGGCCATGCGGTTCTTCCAGTAGGCGAAATTCGGAAAGCTGACCACCGCCTCGCGCCCCACGCGCAGCATTTCGCCCAGGATGCGTTCGGTGTGGCGCACGGTTTGCAGCGTGCGCGAGAGCACGACGTGGTTGAAGGTCTGGTCGTCGAAGCCGGACAGGCCCTGTTCCAGATTGCCCTGAATCACGTTGATGCCGTTGCGGATGGCGGCGAGCACTTCGGCGTCTTCGAGTTCGACGCCATAGCCGCGCGCGCCGCGTTCCTCGATCAGTCGCTTGAGCAGCGATCCGTCGCCGCAGCCCAGATCGAGCACGCGCTCGCCCGGCTGCACCCAACTGGCGATGAGGTCAAAGTCAGCACGTTCGGGGATCTGGGTCATAGCTTCACCCGCTTCAAATAGGAATCGACCACGGCGTGGTAGTGCGGCTCGTCCATCAGGAACGAGTCGTGGCCGTGGGCGCTGTTGATCTCGGCATAGGCGACGGCCTGTCCGTTATGCACCAGGGCATGCACGATCTCGCGCGAGCGGGCGGGCGTGAAGCGCCAGTCGGTGCTGAAGGCGACCACCAGGAATTTCGCCTTGGCGCGGGCCAGCGCACGCGCCAGATCGTCGTCGAAATCCTGCGCGGGGTCGAAATAGTCGAGCGCCTTGGTCATGCGCAGGTAGGTGTTGGCGTCGAACACGCCGGCGAACTTGTCGCCCTGGTAGCGCAGGTAGGATTCGATTTCGAATTCGACGTCGAAGCCGTAGCTGCCGGCGCCGGTGCGCAGGCGACGGCCGAATTTCTCGGCCATCTGGTCGTCCGAAAGATAGGTAATGTGGCCCAGCATGCGCGCCAGGCGCAGGCCACGCAGCGGGCGCACGCCGTGTTCGTAGAAATGCCCGCCGTGAAAATCCGGATCGGTCAGGATCGCCTGGCGGGCGACGTCGTTGAAGGCGATGTTCTCGGCCGACAATTTCGGCGCACCGGCGATGACCAGGGCGTGGCGCACGCGCTCGGGGAAAGACAGCGTCCATTGCATGGCCTGCATGCCGCCCAGGCTGCCGCCCATCACCGCGGCCCAGGCGTCGATGCCGAGGTGGTCGGCCAGCCGCGCCTGCGAATCAACCCAGTCTTCGACGGTGACCACCGGGAAATCCGCGCCCCACGGCTTGCCGGTGGCAGGGTTGGGGCTGGCCGGGCCGGTGGAGCCGTGGCAGCCGCCGAGGTTGTTCAGGCCGACGATGAAGAAGCGATCGGTATCGAGCGGCCGGCCGGGGCCGACGATGTTGTCCCACCAGCCGATGTTGGCGGGATTGTCGGCCGTGCGGCCGGCGACGTGGTGATTTCCGGAAAGCGCATGACAGACCAGGATGGCGTTCGACCTGGCGGCGTTGAGCGTGCCGTAGGTTTCATACACCAGGTCGAAGGCAGGCAGCACGCTGCCCCCCTTCAGAGCGAGGAGCTGGCTGAAGTGCGCGCGCTGCGCGCTGACGATGCCGACACCAGACATTGCGAATTCCAGAAAACATGGGCGCCCGAAAACAGGAACGCCCGAGAACGCGAGAAACCAGCGATCCGGGCGTTGTGACTGCCGTCTCGCTTAGCCGTATTTGTTGTGCGCCCGCAAGCTGAGTCAAATTGGCGCAATACTTAAACTATGCCGCGTGCGGCGGGCCTTGTCAATCAGCCGCGTCCCTCACAATCGGCGCGCGATTGAACCGGCGCTCAGGATCAGAGCTTGTCCACTTGCTCGCTGATCTTGTCGGACTCGTCGAGCTTCAGGATCTTCGCGACGCGGACCGCGAGCTGCGAGGCGTCGGCCATCATGACCTGCTGCTTGACTTCGAGGAGTTGCGACGGGTGCATGGAAAACTGGCGCAGGCCCATGCCGAGCAGGAGCTTGGTCAGCTTCGGGTCGCCTGCCATTTCGCCGCAGACCGCGACCGGCATGCCCACCCGCTGCGCGCTCTGGATGGTCTGCGCGATCAGCTTGAGCACGGCCGGATGCAGCGGATCATAGAGATGGGCGACCGAGCCGTCGGTGCGGTCGATCGCCAGCGTGTACTGGATCAGGTCGTTGGTGCCGATCGACAGAAAATCCAGCCGGCGCAGGAAGGGCCCGAGCGCCAGGGCCGCGGCAGGGATTTCGATCATGCCGCCGACTTCCATGGTGTCGTCGAACTTGTGCCGCGACTCGCGCAGTTGTGTCTTGGCCAGGTCGATCAGGGCCAGGGTCTGCACGATCTCCTGGGCATGCGCCAGCATCGGCACCAGCAGGCGAATTCTGCCGTAATGGGAGGCGCGCAGGATCGCGCGCAACTGCACCAGGAACAACTGCGGCTCGGCCAGGCAGAAGCGGATCGCGCGCAGGCCCAGCGCAGGATTGGGCGCGCTGCGGTTGCCGGCGCGATTGCGCAGGGCGCGGGCCTCCTTTTCGGCGCCGATATCCAGCGTGCGGACGGTGACCAGCTTGTCGCCGAGCGTCTTCGCGACGCTCCGATAGGCCTCGAACTGTTCGTCTTCGTCGGGCAGCTCATCGCGATTCATGAACAGGAATTCGGTGCGGAACAGGCCGACGCCATCGGCGCCGACTTCCTTCGCGCGTTCGGCGTCCTGCGGCAATTCGATGTTGGCGTGCAGCTCGACGTCCTCGCCATCCAGCGTGCGCGAGCGGGCCGTTACCAGGCGTTTGAGCTTGGAGCGATCGAGTTCCAGCGCGGTCTTTCTGAGCCGGTACTCCGCCAGCACCCCCGAGTCGGGATCGACGATCAGCACGCCGCGCGTGCCATCGACGATCAGCAGGTCGTCATCCTGAATCAGCGGGCGCGCATGCTGCATGCCGACCACCGCCGGGATGGCCAGGCTGCGCGCGACGATCGCGGTATGCGAGGTGGTGCCGCCCAGATCGGTGACGAAGCCGCCAATCTTGAGGCTCTTGAACTGGATCGTGTCGGCCGGCGAAAGATCGTTGGCGACCACGATCAGATCGTCATCGGCGGTGGCCGCCTTGCGCTTCGCCAGCTTGCGCGGCTTGCCCTGGAGCACCCTGAGCACGCGCTCGACCACCTGCACGATGTCCTGTTTGCGCTCGCGCAGGTAGGCATCCTCGAATTCGTCGAACTGGTCGACCACCAGCTGCATCTGCTGCACCATGGCCCATTCGGCGTTGCAGCGGCGTTCGCGAATCAACTCGCGCACCCCGTCGGTCAGGGTCGGATCGGCGAGGATCATGACGTGCAGATCGACGAAAGCGGACAGCTCGGCCGGGGCACCGGGCACGCTGGCCTCGCTGCGCAAGGCATCGAGTTCGGCGCTGGCGGTGGCCACCGCCTTGTCGAAGCGGATCAGCTCGCCCGCCGCATCGCGTTCGCGCAACTGGTACTGGGCGACTTCCAGGATCGCGTGCGACACCAGGTGCGCGCGACCGATCGCGATGCCGCCGGAGACCGCCTGGCCGTGAAGGCTGAAGGTCATGTGCGCGCCCCGTTTACTCGCTCTCGCCGAACTTGTTGGCGATGAGATTGACCAAGGCCTGCAGCGCCTCTTCGGCGCGTTCGCCTTCGGTATCGATGATCACGCTGGAACCCTTGCCTGCAGCCAGCATCATTACGCCCATGATGCTTTTGGCATTGATGCGGCGGCTGCCGCGTTCCATCCAGACCTCGCAAGGAAAGGAGCCGGCCAGCTGTGTCAGCTTGGCCGAGGCGCGGGCATGCAGGCCCAGTTTGTTGGTGATTTCGGTTTCGATGCGCGGCATGTCACGCCTCCGCCGGGCCGCCCGCGCTGGCGCGGGACAAGCATGAGCACCCCCTCCCATCCTCCCCCGCCAAGCGGGGGAGGTGACTAGTCACCCCCGCCCTAGGGGCGGGGGATGGGGGGTGGGCTGTTACCTTTGCCCAAAGGGTGCGCTTGCGCACCCCTTTCCTCTGGAAAGGGGATGGGGGATAGGTCGTCATCATTGTCAGTGCTTCAGCATGTTGAGGACGCCGTCGCGACCGCCGGCGAGGGCACGGGTGACCAGGGTTTCCATGTCCTTGTCGCGGTAGGCGATGGCGCGCAGCAGCATGGGCAGGTTGACGCCGGCGATGCCCTCGACTCGCCCCGGTTCGAGCAGCTTCATGGCGAGATTGGACGGCGTGGCGCCGTAGATGTCGGTCATGATCAGCACGCCGCGGCCGCTATCGACCAGCTTCAGCATGTCGCGCGCCAGCGGCAAGGCGTCCAGCGGATCGTCCTGAGCGGCGACGCCGAGCTGCGCGATCTGCACCGGCCGCTTGTTGAGCACGTGGCAGGCGCACTGGATCAGCGCTTCGCCATAGGTGCTGTGGGTGAGAAGGAAAAGACCGATCATGCCGGCATTCTAGCGGATCACGATCCAGGCCAGAGCAAGGGCGGCGGCAAGGATCAGCAGGATCGACAGTCGCCGGGCCCAGCGTTGCTTGCCCGCCTCCAGCTCGTTGTCGACATCGACGATGCGGCGGATTCGACGCAGGGCAGCGATTCCGACAGTGCGCCGTACGGCGCGCTGAATTTCTGGATCATCGCTCATGGCGCCACCTCCAGTTTCAAATCGGGGACTTCGATCTTCAAGCGCGCCTTCATCGTCGGCGTTGCGCTCAACGTACCGTCAGCGCCGACTTTCAGGACCGCTTCAACGCCGAGCTTTTTCGCCATGTCGCGCCACTCGCGGCCGGCGATGAAAATCGGCTTGGACAATGCGTCGGAGCGCATGCCGGCGCCCGGCCCCGGCGCAACCAGGATCGTCACCGCCTGGGTGGCATTTGCCGGAAAGCCGCTGCGCGGATCGAGCAGATGGCAGTAGCGGCGGCCCGCCACTTCGAAATAACGGTGGTAGTCGCCCGAGGTGCCGATGGCTTCGCCGTCGCGCAGTTCGAGCGTGGCCAGCGGTGCGCCACCGACGCCCTGCGGCCGCGGGTGCTGGATGCCGATGCGCCAGGGCGTGCCGGCCGCATCGCGAGTGCCCAGGGCCATGACGTTGCCGCCGATGTTGATCAGGGCGTTGGCGACGCCGTCCTGCTTCAGCGAGGCCGCCGCGCGATCGAGCGCCACGCCCTTGAGGTAGCCGCCGAAGTCAATAGCTACGCTATTGTTGCGGCTGCTGACGCGATCACCGTCTACACGCAGATCGGCGATCGATGGATGCTGCGCCACCAGCGCATTGACGGTCGCGATATCGGGCAGGCGCGGCTGGATGTCGTCGGTGTGAAAGCCCCACAGCGCGATCAGCCGGCCGATGCCGGGATCGAACAAATGGTCGCCCGCTGCGGCGACGGCTTGCGCCTCGCGGATGTAGCCGGCGAACTCCGTCGTGACTTCTTGCGTGCGCCCGGCGGCGATGGCCTCATTCAGGGCCGACAGCTCGGACGGCTGCCAGGCGTGATAGGTGCGATGCAGCCGGTCGAATTCGCGCAGGACGCGATTGCCGGCGGCGCGGGCCTGCGCTTCGGGCAGCCCGGCAATCAACAGTTCGACGCGGGTGCCGAAGACATAGGACTCCTGCCGCCAGGGCGCCGGCTGCCCGCAAGCCGCGAGCAGCCACACCGCGGCGAGCAGGGTCAGGAGCCGGAGAACGCTCGGCACTCCCTTTCCAGGGCGTCGATCAAGGTGGCGGCCACGTCGAATTTCGTCTGCTGGGCGATCTCGACGAAACAGGTTGGGCTGGTGACGTTGATCTCGGTAAGGCAGTCGCCGATCACGTCGAGGCCGACGATCAAGAGGCCGCGCGCCCAGAGAGTCGGCGCCAGCGCCTCGGCGATTTCGCGGTCGCGGCCGAGCAGGGGGCGCGCCACGCCCTTGCCCCCCGCGGCGAGGTTGCCGCGCGATTCGCCGGGCTTGGGAATCCGCGCCAGGCAATAGGGCACGGGTTCGCCGGCAATCAGCAGGATGCGTTTGTCACCGTGCGTGATGGCCGGCAGGTAGCGCTGCGCCATGATGCTGCGCGCGCCGAACTGCGTCAGGGTTTCGACGATCACGTTGCGATTGGTGTCGTCGCGCAGGACGCGGAAAATGCTGCTGCCGCCCATGCCGTCGAGCGGCTTGAGGATCACGTCACCCAACTCGTCGATGAAGGCATGGATGTCGGCCGGGTCGCGGGCGATCAGCGTGGTCGGCGTGTATTGCGGGAATTCGGTGATCGCCACCTTCTCGGAATGGTCGCGAATCGCGCGCGGCTTGTTCCAGATCCGTGCGCCGTCGGCCTCGGCGCGTTCCAGCAGCCAGGTGGCCGCGACATACTCGAAATCGAAGGGCGGGTCCTGCCGCATCAGCACCGCGTCGTAGGCCGTCAGCGGCAGCACGGCTTCTTCAGCCACGGCATACCAGGGCTCGTCCTGCGGGGTGAGGACCAGCTTCTGCGCGCGGGCGGCGACGCAGGCATCGCGCCAGGTCAGGGCCGAGCGCTGGATGGCCCAGACTTCGTGGCCGCGCTTCGCCGCCGTGCGCATCATCGCGACGCTGGAATCCTTGTAGGCCTGGAGCCCCTGCAGCGGGTCGAGGATGAAAGCCAGTTTCATGGATTACTCCTGCGGCGCCGCGCGCTCAAGTTCGAGCGAAGCCGCCAGCATCGCCAGCCGCGCCACCACGCCATAGGCATAGAAGCGGTTGGGCGGCGCGTCGGGGCCAAGCTTGGCATCGGGCAGGCTACAGCCGGTGTCGAAGGCCAGCGGTTTGAAGGTCATGCCGGGGGCATTGAGGTTCTCGTTGATGGCGCGTCCGGTATTGACGCGGTAGAAGCCGCCGACGACATAGCGGTCGATCATGTACACCACCGGCTCGGCGGTACCCTCGTCGACGCGTTCGAAGGTCGGCACGCCTTCCTGGATGATGACCTCGGTCACCGCCATGCCTTCCTTGATCACCGCCATCTTGTTGCGCTGCTTGCGGTTGAGGTTCTTCACCTCGCTGGCATCCTTCACCGTCATGATGCCCATGCCGTAAGTGCCGGCGTCGGCCTTGACGATGACGAAGGGCTCGGACTCGATGCCGTATTCCTTGTACTTGGCGCGCATGCGGTAGAGCAGCGTGTCGATGTTGGCCGCCAGGCATTCCTCGCCGGAGCGCTCGTGGAAATTGACCTTGCCGCACACCTCGAATTCCGGATTGATCAGCCAGGGATCGATCCCGAGCTCCGCGGCAAAGGCGAGCGCGACCTCCTGATAGGCGGCGAAATGCTGCGACTTGCGCCGCACGTGCCAGCCGGCCCACAGCGGCGGAATCATGAACTGCTCGTTGACGTTCTGCAGCAGCTCCGGCACGCCGCCCGACAGGTCGTTGTTGAGCAGCACGGCGCAGGGGTCGAAGCCTTCCAGCCCCAGTCGGCGGCCATCGGTGCCGATGCGCTTCAGCGGTTCGAGCACGAGCTTCTGGCCGTCGGGCAGGTCCAGCGTGGTGGCTTCGGTGATCTCCGGCAGCAGGCTGCCGATGCGCACGTTGAGGCCGGTGTGATGCAGGATGGATGCGAGGCGTGCCACGTTCATCAGGTAGAACTGGTTGCGCGTGTGGTTCTCCGGCACCAGCAGGAGGTTGCGCGCCTCGGGACAGATCTTCTCGATCGCCGACATCGCCGCCTGCACGCAGAGCGGCAGGAAGGACGGGTTCAGGTTGTTGAAGCCGCCGGGAAACAGGTTGGTGTCGACGGGGGCCAGCTTGAAGCCGGCATTGCGCAAATCGACCGAACTGTAGAAGGGCGGCGTGTGCTCCAGCCACTGGGTGCGCAGCCAGCGCTCGACCGTGGTGTCGTTTTCAAGGATGCGCCGCTCGAGTTCAAGCAGCGGGCCGGTCAGCGCCGTCGTGAGGTGAGGAACCATGGTTCGGGTATGGGATTCAGGGAACGGTGGCCAATGGCAAAGTGTAGCAGCCCGGACTCGATCCTGACGGTACTGCGCGTCCGGGGCAGCACAATCGCATGAATGACATCGTCGTGTTCTCCTCCCCCTTCAAGGGGGAGGCCGGGAGGGGGATGGAGTGCAAGGGCGTGATTTGTTGGCCTTGCCCCGTGCTTTTGTACCCCATCCCCACCCCAGCCCTCCCCTTGAAGGGGAGGGGGTGTCGTGGCTATCGCGTTCGATGGATGCCCATCCCCACCCCAGCCCCCCAATCGCAAACGTCGCATGCGACCTTCCCCTTGAAGGGGAGGGAGCGTCCTTTAAGCAATTGCCCTCGCGTCCGGGGTTTGCCGTTCGCGATTGGTGCCTACTTCACGAGGGCGACGCCCTTGATCTGGGCATGAACCGCCAGGCCGGGTTTCAATCCGAGCGCATCGACCGACTTGCGCGTGACGCGGGCGAGGAGGGTCGTGCCGCCGAGATCGAGACTCACCACGCTCTGGCTCGGACCTGCCGCCGTAATGCCGGTGACTCGCGCCGGCAGGATGTTGATGATGCTGGTTCCCGTTTGCGCCGCCAGGGTCAGACTCACATCGCGCGCCAGAATCCGGACCCGCACCCGCTGGCCGACGGCCCGCGCCTGACGAGGCAGGCTCAGGCGCCCGCCGGCGAAAACCACGTCCGTCAGCTGGTAGGTTTCGTCGTGGCCGGCAACGCTGGCCTCGATGAGGGCCCCCGCGCCATCGTCACCCGACAGCGGCAGATCCGTTCGCGCCATGAGGTCGCTGGTCGAGCCCTGTGCCACTACCCGCCCGCCATCCAGCACCACCATGTGATCGGCCAGGCGCGCGACTTCGTCGATGGCATGGCTGACGTACAGCACCGGAATGTCGAGCGTGTCGTGCAGCCGTTCCAGGTAGGGCAGGACTTCCTGTTTGCGTGCCTGGTCCAGCGCGGCCAGCGGTTCGTCCATCAGCAGCAGGCGGGGACTGACCACCAGCGCACGGGCAATGGCGACGCGTTGTCGCTCGCCACCCGACAGCCGGCCGGGTTTGCGGTCCATCAGGGGGCCGATCCCCAGCAGGTCGATGACGTCATCGAGCGCTACCCGGCGCGATGACGGCGGAATGCGGCGCAAGCCGTAGTCGAGATTGCGCCGCACATCCAGATGCGGAAACAGCCGCGCGTCCTGGAACACGTAACCCAGCGGACGCGCATGCGTCGGCACGAAGCTGTTCGCGTCCTGCCAGACCTCGTCTGCCACCGCCAGGTATCCGTCCGCCGCCCTTTCCAGCCCGGCTATCAGACGCAGCAGGGTGGTCTTGCCCGAGCCGGACGGGCCGAAGATGGCGGTCACTCCGCGCGACGGCAGACGCACGTCGACTTCCAGAGCGAACCCCGGATAGCCGTGCCTGAAGCGGGCCGCGAGGTCGTTCATGCGCTGAGCATCGTCGCGCGACGATTGAAGGCGTAGAGCAGAAACAACGTGACGAAGGAAAAGCCCATCAGCACGATGGCGAGTTCGTGGGCCTGACCGTATTCCAGCGCCTCGACATGATCGTAGATCTGCACCGAGACCACGCGCGTCTGTCCCGGAATGTTGCCGCCGACCATCAGCACCACGCCGAACTCGCCCACCGTGTGGGCGAAGCCGAGCACGGCGGCGGTAACGAAACCCGGCCGCGCCAGCGGCAAGGCCACCGTGAAGAAGCGATCCCAGGGCCGGGCGCGCAAGGTGGCGGCCGCTTCCAGCAGGCCGGGGCCGATCGCAGCGAAGGCGTTCTGGATCGGCTGCACGACGAAGGGCAGGGAATAGAACACCGACGCCACGACGAGGCCGGTGAAGGTGAAGGGCAAGGTGCCGAGCCCCAGCGCCTGCGTGAATTGGCCGACCGGTCCGTGCGGCCCCATCGCCACCAGCAGGTAGAAGCCCAGTACCGAAGGCGGCAGGACAATGGGCAGGGCGACGATGGCCTCCACCGGCGCCTTCAGCCAGGAACGTGTGTTCGCCAGCCACCAGGCGATGGGCGTGCCGATCAGCAGGAGCAGCAGCGTGACCACCGAAGCGAGCTTTACGGTCAACAGGATGGCGGCGAGGTTGGCGGCGTTGAGCATGGCCTAGAGCCTGTAGCCGTAGGAGCGGATGATCGCCACCGCACCCGGTTCACGCAGGAAGCGCAGCAGCGCGGTTGCGGCGGCATTGTTGCGGCCGGCGGCCAGCATCACGGCATCCTGGCGTATGGGCCGGTGCATGTCGGCGGGCACGATCCAGGCCGAGCCGCTGCTGATACGTCCGTCCTTCATCACTTGCGAGAGGGCGACGAAACCCAGCTCGGCATTGCCGGACGTTACGAACTGATGGGTCTGTGCGATGTTCTCGCCCTGGACGAACTTCGCCTGCAAGGTCGAGGTCAGGCCCAGCTTGTCGAGGGTCTCCATCGCCGCTGCGCCATACGGCGCCAGTTTCGGATTCGCCACCGCCAGATGGGCGAACGCGCCACGCGACAGGACCTCACCCTTGGCATCGACTAAATCGGGCCGTGCCGACCACAGCACCAGCGTTCCCACGGCGTAGGTGTAGCGGCTTCCGGGCACCGCCAGCCCTTCCTGTTCCAGCTTCGCCGGAATGTCCTCGTCGGCCGACAGGAATACCTGGAAGGGCGCACCGTTCCTGATCTGGGCGTAGAACTTACCCGTGCCCCCGAACGAAAGCTGTGCCTTGTGCCCCGTCGCCTTCTCGAATTCGGCGGCGATGGCTTTCATCGGCGCGGTGAAGTTGGCGGCTGCGGCGACCTGCACCTCCTCGGCTCGCGCGCATGGCGACAGGACCAGCATGGCTAGAACGACGGCCGTCTTGATTTTCATGGCGTGGTAACGCGTCAGCTAGATCAGGCCCTTGACCGCGAACTCGGCGAAGGCTTCCGGCAGCAGGGCTTGCTCGAGGCTGCGCTGCGAGAACAGGAAACGGCCGTCGCAGACGAAGCCGAGTTCGCTCCAGTCCACGTCGTTGAGCATCGCGGTCAGCCGAGCGAGGTCGGCGGCCTTGATCTTCGTGCGGTGCGGAAACAGCGCCAGCACGGCGCCGTCGTAGTTGTTACAGGGATGGACAAAGAAGGGCTGCGGATTGCGCGTGCGGCCATTGACGTAAATCCGCGGATCGGGCGACACGTGATGGCGGCGGCCCCATTTCCACCAGTTGGATTCGTCGAAGCGGGTCACGCGACGCGCCAGCAGGCGCTCCTTGAACTGCTCGAGACACGGCAGCGGGCCTTCGCGATCAAGGTAGATCATGCGGCGCGTGACGCCGGTCTGCGCGGTTTTCGAGCAGACGAAGTCGCTGTTGGCGAATTCCTCGTTGCTGAAAATGTCGTCGGCGCCGGAAACCGCGCCGACCTTGACGGCGAAGACGCTGGCCAGCGGCAGGCTGTAAATGCCGCGGGTGAACATCAACTGGCCGCCGGACAGCGCCATGCGCCGCCCGTCCTTCAAGCGATGGCTGGCGTTGCCTTTTTCGAAACGCCAGATCGCGCAGTTGGGCGCGGCGCCGGTGAATATCTTCGCGTCGCCGAGATCCTCGAAATCGGTGATCGTGCCCTGGTCGTGGAGCCAGGTATTGAGCCGCCCGGCGCCGGTGGCCTTGAGGAAGTCGCGCGGCGTGATGAGGATCAGTTCGCCGCCGGGGACGAGATGCCGCACGCATTTCTCGATGAAATGCAGGTAGAGGTTGGCGTGGCCGTCGAGCAGGCTGGAGCCGAGGCGCACGGCGGTTTCCGGCAGGATGTCGCGCGCCTTGACGTAGGGCGGGTTGCCGATGACGGTGGCGAACTGCTCGCTCTCGGGGTAGGCGAAGAAGTCGATGTTGAGCGCTCCTGCGGGGCAGTGCGCGGCATCGAGCTCGATCGCCACGCAGCCGGGAATGCGCCCTGAAAACGCGCCGTCGCCGCTGGCCGGATCGAGCACGCGTCCGTGATTGCGACGCAGCACGAGCATGCGGTCGACGATCTGCGGAGGCGTGAACACCTGGCCGTAGCGCGCTATATCGCGCGGCGCGGCCTCCGGGTTTGCCAACAGAGTCGGCGCTGGCTCGCTCTGCGTCCCTGGGTTTCCGCTCGCCCGCCGCGAAGCGGAATCCCGGGTGTGTCGAGACCGCGGGCGGGTAACGGTGGTCACGGCACCGCTCATGCCGGTTTCTTGGCCGCCTTGGCTTTTGCCGCCGCTGCGTGCTGAGCGGCATAGGCCTGGTGCGCCGCGGCTTCCGCCTGGCCGACTTCGACCGCGCAGCCCATGTCGGACAGCACCGAGCCCAGCGCCGACAGCGAGAGCATGACGTTCTCCGCCTTGCAGGAATAGCCCATCAGGCCGAAGCGCCAGATCTTGCCGGCGAGCGGACCGAGGCCGGCGCCGATTTCGAGATTGAACTCGTTCAGCAAACGCTTGCGCACTTCGGCTTCGGCAACACCTTTGGGCACATGCACGGCATTCATCTGCGGCAGGCGCGCGCCCTCCCGGACGACGAACTTGAGGCCCATGGCTTCGAGGCCGGCCTTGATCGCCAGGTGATGGCGCTGGTGCCGCGCCCAAGCGTGTTCGAGGCCTTCCTCGCGCAGCAGCAGCAGGGCTTCGTGCAACGCGTAGAGGCTGTTGCCCGGCGCGGTGTGGTGATAGGTGCGCTGCGTCTCGCCCCAGTAGGCCATCACCAGATTCAGGTCCATGAACCAGCTCTGCACCTTGGTCTTGCGCGCCTTGACACGGATGATCGCGGCCTCCGAGAAGGACACCGGGGAGAGGCCCGGCGTGCAGGAGAGGCACTTCTGGCTGGCGGAGTAAATCGCGTCGGCGCCCCAGTCATCGGTCAGCACCGGCGTTCCGCCAAGCGAGGTGACGGCGTCGACGATGGACAGCGCGCCCGCCTGCTTCGTCAGGGCGATCAGGGTCTTGGCGTCGGACTGCGCGCCGGTGGAGGTTTCGGCGTGGACGAAGGCAACGATCTTGGTGTCCGGATTGGCCTTCAGCGCATCGGCCAGCTTCTGCGGATCGACCGGCTCGCCCCACGCGTCTTCGACCACGACGGCGACGCCGCGGGCACGCTCGACGTTCTCGATCATGCGCCCGCCGAAAACCCCGTTGCGGCAGACGATGACCTTGTCACCGGGCTCGACCAGATTGACAAAGCAGGTTTCCATGCCCACCGAGCCGGGACCGGAGACAGGGAAGGTCAGCGGATTCTTCGTCTGATACGTATAGCGCAACAACTCCTTCAGCTCTTCCATCATGCCGACGAAAATCGGGTCGAGATAACCGATGACCGGCTGGCCCAGCGCGGCAATGGTGCGCGGATGCATCTCCGAGGGGCCGGGGCCCATCAGGGTGCGCAACGGCGGATGGAAGGAGGCGATTTTCTTTGGCGAAGGCAGTAGCGTCATGGTTCGGATCACTCAGGTCCCAGAAAAAATCCCGGCGCGTGGCCGGGATTGCTTGTCCTTGTTGCGGCACTTCAGAACGTGCCGATCACCCACATCGGCACGCGCAGGCCGGCATCCTTCGAATCCTGGCGCACCCATTGGCCATCGCCGGTGTTGTCGAGCAGGTAGTAAGGCACGCCGTGCGGAGGCGTCACCTTGAGCATGTAGAGCTTGCCGCTCATGCGGAATTCCTCGACCTTGTCCGCGCCGCGCTTGATGATGGTGACCTGCGGCTCCAGCGATTCGTTCACTGCGCCCGGCGGCGGGGGCGGCGGCTCGGGGATGGGTTCCAGCTTCGGCGGCCGGGTCTGTGCGGCCACATTCAGTGCCACGGCGGAAAACAGAACAAGGATCAGGCGGCGCATGGGATGTCCTTCAAGAATTCCTGCCAGTTTATCAAAGGTTAAGCAGCAATTCGTGCTCTTCCGGCAAGGGCCCGAAACCGCGCGTCTCGTAGTGGTCGAAAATCGCCGCCACCACGCCCTCCGGTTCGTCGATGACCTGAAGCAGATCGATGTCGTCGGGATTGATCATGTTCTCGGCCACCAGCCGCTCGCGGAACCAGTCGAGCAGGCCGGCCCAGAACTCCGTGCCGACCAGGATCAGAGGAATGCGCGGGCTCTTGCCGGTCTGGATCAGGGTCAGGGCTTCCAGCAGCTCATCCAGCGTGCCGAAGCCGCCGGGCATCACCACATAGGCCGCGGCAACCTTGACGAACATGTACTTGCGGGCGAAGAAGTGGCGGAAGCTTTGCGAGATGTCCTGATAGTGATTCATCTTCTGCTCGTGCGGCAGCTGGATGTTGAGCCCGATCGACATGCTCTTGCCCTCGAAGGCGCCCTTGTTGGCCGCCTCCATGACGCCGGGGCCGCCGCCGGAGACCACCGAAAACCCTGCATCCGAGAGTTGCCGGGCGATCTTTTCGGTCAGGAGATAGGAGCTGGAATCCCGCGCGATGCGCGCGCTGCCGAAGATGGACACCGCCGGGCGGATCGCGGCCAGGCGCTCGGTCGCCTCGACGAACTCTGACATAATGCCGAACACCCGCCAGGCTTCACGCGCACTGGTAGCGGTCTGCCGGGCAGGAGCCGCGTCAAAGACCTTCGATCCCTTCCCCAGGCTTTTGGATATCTTGTCCTTCTCATTCATTTCCTAGCGCTCCTCCATGCCCACGCTTCTGCTCGTCGACGGCTCATCCTATCTTTACCGCGCATTCCACGCGCTGCCCGATCTGCGCACGACCAATGGCGAGCCGACCGGCGCGATCCGCGGCGTGCTGTCCATGCTGCGCGTACTCGAAGCCGACTATAAGTCAGATTTCCGCGCCGTGGTATTCGATGCCAAGGGCAAGACTTTCCGCGACGACTGGTATCCGGAGTACAAGGCGCACCGCCCCTCGATGCCCGAGGACCTGGTGGCGCAGATCGAGCCCCTGCACCAGTGCATCCGCGCCGCCGGCTGGCCGCTGTTGATGATCGACGGCGTCGAGGCCGACGACGTGATCGGCACCCTGTCGCAGCAGGCCGCCGCAGCCGGCATAGCCTGCGTGATCTCGACCGGCGACAAGGACCTTGCCCAACTGGTGAATCCGCACGTCACGCTGGTCAACACCATGAATGCCGAGAAGCTCGACGCGGCCGGCGTCAAGGCCAAGTTCGGCGTGCTGCCCGAGCGCATCGTCGATTACCTCGCGCTGGTCGGCGACACCTCGGACGGCGTGCCGGGCGTGTCCAAGGTGGGGCCGAAGACCGCCGTCAAATGGCTGGACGCCTACGGCTCGCTCGATGCGATCGTGGCCCATGCCGGCGAGATCGGCGGCGCGGTGGGTGAAAGCCTGCGGAAGCACCTCGATTTCCTGCCGCTCGGCGTCAAGCTCGTTACCGTGGTCTGCGACGTGCCGCTGCCGCAGGCGGTGACCGATCTCGCACCGCAGGCACCGGACAAGGACAAGCTGGCCGAGTTGTATGCACGGCTGGAATTCAAGGGCTGGCTGCGCGAGTTGAGCGGGGAGAAGCCGGCACCGCAGGCACGCAACCAGAACGCCGTGGTGCCAGCGCCGACTCTTGAAACCGCCGCCCAGGTCGAACCCGACCGCAGCGGCTACCAATGCATTATCGAGCCGTCACAACTCGACGTATGGCTGGCCCGCCTCGACGCCGCGCCGCTGGTATCGCTCGACACCGAGACCACCGGCCTCGACCCGATGCAGGCGCGGCTGGTGGGTATTTCCTTCGCCATCGCCGATGGAGATGTTGTGCACGCAGCCTACCTGCCGCTCGGCCACAGCTATGCCGGCGCGCCGACGCAATTGCCCTTCACCGAAACCCTGGCCCGGCTCAAGCCCTGGCTGGAGTCTGACCGCCACGCCAAGCTCGGCCAGCACCTCAAGTACGACCGGCACATCTTCGCCAATCACGGCGTAGCTTTGCGCGGCATCGTCGAGGATACGCTGCTGCAATCCTACGTGCTGGAATCGGACAAGCCGCACGATCTGGGCTCGCTTGCCGCGCGTCATTGCGGCCTCGCGACGATCAGCTACGACGCCGTCACCGGCAAGGGCGCCAACCGCATTTCCTTCTCCCAGGTCGAGGTCGCGCGCGCCGCCGAGTATGCCGCCGAGGATGCCGACGTCACCCTGCGCGTGCATCAGGTGCTGCGCCCGCAGCTCGCCGCGGAGCCGCAACTGGAAAGCCTCTACCGCGACCTCGAACTGCCGGTGGCCGAGGTGCTGTTCCGCATCGAGCGCAATGGCGTGCTGATCGACGCCGCGACACTGGCGCAGCAAAGCGACGAGCTCGGGCGCAAGATCATGGCCCTCGAAGCGGAAGCGCAACTGCTTGCCGGCCAGCCCTTCAACCTGAATTCGCCGAAGCAGCTCGCCGAGATCCTGTTCAACCAGCAGGGCCTGCCGGTGGTGAAGAAGACGCCCTCGGGCGGCCCTTCGACCGACGAGGAAGTGCTGGAAAAGCTGGCCGAGGACTATCCGCTGCCAAAGAAGATTCTCGAGCACCGCAGCCTGGCCAAGCTGAAGAACACCTACACCGACAAGCTGCCGAAGATGATCGACACGGCCACCGGCCGCGTGCACACCAGCTTCGGCCAGGCCACCGCCGTCACCGGACGACTGGCCTCGACCGACCCCAACCTGCAGAACATCCCGATCCGCACCCCGGAAGGCCGCCGCATCCGTTCCGCCTTCGTCGCGCCGGCAAATCACCGTATCGTCAGCGCCGACTATTCGCAGATCGAGCTGCGCATCATGGCCCATCTCTCCGACGATCCGCGCCTGCTCGAAGCCTTCGCCCAGGGCGAGGACGTGCATCGCGCGACGGCCGCCGAGATCTTCGGCCTGACGCCGATCGAGGTCAGCAGCGAACAGCGCCGCGCGGCGAAAGTCATCAACTTCGGCCTGATCTACGGCATGAGCGCCTTCGGCCTGGCCAAGCAGATCGGCGTGGACCGCACCGCCGCCGCGGCCTACATGGACCGCTACTTCGCCCGCTACCCCGGTGTCGCCCGCTACATGGAAGACACCCGCGCCATCGCCCGCGACAAGGGCTATGTCGAGACCGTGTTCGGCCGCCGGCTGTGGCTGCCCGAGATCAAGTCGTCCAACGTCGGCCGCCGCCAGGGCGCCGAGCGCGCCGCGATCAATGCGCCGATGCAGGGCACCGCCGCCGACCTGATCAAGCGCGCCATGCTGGCCGTGCAGGACTGGCTCGACACGCAAAAACTGCAAACCCTGCTGGTGCTGCAGGTGCATGACGAACTGGTACTCGAAGTGCCGGAAGAGGAACTCGAGCTCGTGCGCGAGATGCTGCCGAAGCTGATGGGCGGCGTGGCGAAGCTCAAGGTGCCGCTGCTGGTCGAGGTGGGAGTCGGCGCGAACTGGGATGCGGCGCACTGAGCTTTCCTCCACAAAAGGCCTATCGGCTAAAATTGTCGGTTAAATCAAGCTGAAAGCTCATCCGTGAAGAAATTTCTCAAATATGCGCTGCGCGCCCGCAGTGTCGGCTTTGCCCAGTCTGCACTGCGCAAGGCCCCGACCGGAGCAGTCGTCACGGTGGATTATCGAGGCAAGCCGGTGCATTACCGGGAAGGCAGCAGCGACGCCTTGGTGATTTATGAAATTCTGCTCAAGGGACGTCGCTCCGAATACTGGCATGCGCGCCTGCCAAAACCCGAAAACGTCAAGGTGGTGCTCGATATCGGGGCCAATATCGGAGCCGCAACTGTTTTCCTCAGCGAGACGTATCCAGCGGCAAAAATCCACGCCTTCGAGCCGGTTCCCGACAACTTCGAAATGCTGAAGCAGAACGCGGCGTCGCGCGGTCGACCCGGCAGCATTCAATGTCACCATCTGGCCCTGTCGGATCGCGATGGCGAGCTGCAACTGATTCACTCCCCGGGCGCCAACAATAATGGTGGGTGGTCGTTCTACCAACGTGGAGCGAGCGGGGACGAAAAGAAGATTTCAGTGCCGGTACGCAAGAGCGGGGACTTCGTCCGTGAATTGGGCCTCGATCGCATTGACGTGATCAAGATCGATACGGAAGGCGCCGAGCGGGAAATCCTGCAGGGACTGACTCCGGAGCAGTTGGGCACGGTCCAGTACATCGTCGGCGAACTTCACGGCGAGCGCGATTTCGAACTGCTCGACTGGCTGGAGCAACGCGGCTTCGACATCGAGTGCAAGAAGAGCTTCGGCAAGCCATGTTTCATCTTCAAGGCGCTTCGCGCGCGCTCCCCGGGTTAATGCGCACAGCGCCAGCGGTCGCCGCAGCCCGTGACCAATAGCCGCGACCTCTACCTGCGCCTGCTCGGCCATGTGCGCCCGCACTGGAAGGGCTTCGCCCTGACCCTGACCGCCACGGTGCTGGCGGCGGCCACCGAACCGCTGTTTCCGGCGCTGATGAAGCCCTTGCTGGACAAGGGCTTCGGCCAGGGCGGCAACGACTGGCTGGCCTGGCTGCCGCTGGCCATCATCGGCATCTTCATGTTGCGCGGCGTCGCGGGCTTTTTTGCCTCCTACGGCATGTCCTGGGTCTCCAACCGCGTGATCACCGACCTGCGCCAACTGATGTTCGAGCGCCTGATGCGCCTGCCGACCAGCTACTTCGACGCCCACGCCTCGTCGGTGCCGGCCACGCGCATTGCCTATGACGTGAATGGCGTCGCCGCCGCGGCGACCTCGACGCTGACCGTGCTGATCCGCGACAGCCTCTCGGTGATCGGCCTCGTGAGCTGGCTGCTCTACCTGAACTGGAAGCTGACCCTGATCAGCCTGGCGGTGATTCCGCTGATCGCCCTCATCATCCGCGGCTTTTCCGCGCGCCTGCGGCGCCTGTCGCTCGCCGCGCAGGACGGCATGGCGCAAATGAACGAGGTGCTGCAGGAATCCATTCGCGGCCACAAGGTGGTCAAGATCTTCGGCGGCGAGCAGCATGCGACCTCGCGTTTTTCGAAGGTCAACAACGCGCTGCGCGGCTATGGCATGCGCCAGGCGATCGCCGCCGCCGCCGTCGCGCCGATTACCCAGATCTTCGCCTCGGTCGGGCTCGCGATCGTGGTCTACGTCGCGTTGCACCAGTCCGCCGGCAACGAAACGACGGTGGGCGGCTTCGTTTCCTTCATCACCGCGATGCTCCTGCTGCTCGCCCCGCTCAAGCACCTGGCCGACATCAATGCCCCGCTGCAGCGCGGCCTCGCCGCCGCCGAAAGCGTGTTCCGCATGCTCGACGAAGCGACCGAGGTCGACGCCGGCACCGTCGACCTCGGTCACGCCCGCGGCGAGATCGAATTCTCCGCCGTCAGCCTGCGCTATGCCTCTGCCTCCCGCGACGCACTGGCCGGCATCGACCTCAAGATCCAGCCCGGCGAAACCGTGGCGCTGGTCGGCCCCTCGGGCGGCGGCAAGACCTCCTTCGTCAATCTCGTGCCGCGCTTCTATCACGCCAGCAGCGGCCAGATTCGCATCGACGGCCACGACACCGAGACATTGACGCTGGGCAGCTTGCGCGCCAACATCGCCCATGTCGGCCAGGACGTTTTCCTGTTCGACGACACGGTCGCCGCCAACATCGCCTACGGCGGCAAGCGCGATGCGAGCCGTGCAGAAATTGAAGCCGCCGCCCGCGCGGCCCATGCGCTGGAGTTCATCGAAGCCATGCCGCAGGGATTCGAGACCCTGATCGGCGAGAACGGCGCGCGGCTTTCCGGCGGCCAGCGCCAGCGCATCGCGATCGCCCGCGCGATCCTCAAGAACGCACCGATCCTGATCCTCGACGAAGCCACCTCGGCGCTCGACAGCGAATCGGAACGTGCCGTGCAGGACGCGCTGGAAACACTGATGCGCAGCCGCACCACGCTGGTCATCGCCCACCGCCTGTCCACCGTGGAGCATGCCGACCGCATCGTGGTGCTGTCGCACGGCCGCATCGCCGAGATCGGCAGCCACGCCGAGCTGCTGGCTGCCGGCGGCCTCTATGCCAGCCTTTACCGGCTGCAGTTCGCGGAGGCTGTCTGAAGATACTTCACACGGAAGCCTCCTGCGGTTGGGGCGGCCAGGAAATCCGCATCCTCGAGGAGTCGCGCGGCCTGATCGGTCGCGGACACGAGGTCACCGTGGCCTGCCCGGCGCATGCGCGGATGACCGCAGAGGCCGCCCGCTTCGGCGTGCCGGTGATTCCGCTGCCGATCGAGTTCAAGACCGTCGCCGGATTCGTCGCGCTGCGCGACTATCTGGCGAGTCATGCGCCGGACGTGGTGAACACCCATAGTTCGGCTGACTCGTGGTTGACAGGCCTGGCCTGCGCCACGCTCGGCAAGCCACCGGCCATCGTGCGCACCCGCCACATCTCGGCGCCGGTGTCAGGCAATGTCTTCAACCGCTGGCTCTATCGGCAGGCGAAAGGCGTGGTCACTACCGGCGAGAGCCTGCGCCGGCATCTGCTGGAAACGCTCGATCTCGACCCGGCGCGCGTGATGTCAGTGCCCACCGGCATCGACACCGAACGCTTTAGTCCTGTCAAATGCGCGGCCGACAAGGCGGCCGCCAAGCTCGCGCTGGGACTCGACCCGGCACAGCGCCACGTCGGCATCGTCGCCACGCTGCGCAGCTGGAAGGGCCATCTGTTCCTGCTCGACGCCTTCGCACAATTGGACCGACCCGACCTGCACCTGCTGATCGTCGGCGAAGGCCCGATGCGCGGCCCGATCGAAGAGAAGATCGCGGCGCTCGGCATGGTTTCGCGGGTCACGCTCGCTGGCCAGCGCAGCGACCCCGAACACTGGCTGCAAGCGATGGATGTTTTCTGCCTGCCGTCCTACGCCAACGAAGGCGTGCCGCAGGCGGTACTGCAGGCCATGCTCTGCGGCCTGCCGATCGTCACCACGCCGGTGGGGGCGATTCTCGAAGCCGTGACACACGGCGAGACGGCGCTGGTGGTGCCGCCGAAGGACGCCGCGGCGCTGGCTGCCGCCATCGCCCGACTGCTCGACGACAGCACACTTGTCGCACGCCTCGGCGAGGCGGCGCGCCGGGTCGCCAGCGCCGACTTTTCGCGCGAGGCCATGCTCGATCGCATGGAAACCATTTTTCGACGGGCAACGCAGTCATGAACGAATACCTCGACTGGACCACCGTATCCGACGACCCCAACAATCGCGATGCCAAGGCCGCCGTGCGCGCCTGGCTGAAGACGGCGCGGCGGGTCCATACCGACAATGATCTGCTCGGCCACATCGAAAGCCTGGTGCGGGGCAAGCGCGTGCTCGACATCGGCGTCGTTTCCCACAGCGCGCGCTACTTCGACCTGCCGGACTGGCGCCATGGCCGCATCCACAGGGCGGCCGCCTACTGCGTCGGCATCGACATCCTCGAACCGCTGGTGAATGAGCTCAATGCCCGCGGCTTCAACGTGCGTTGCGTTGACGCCACCTCGGAGGCCGATCTCGGCGAGCGCTTCGACGTGGTGTTCATCGGCGACGTCGTCGAACACGTCGACAATGCGGTGCTGCTGCTGAAGTTCGCCGCGCGCCATCTCGCGCCCGGCGGCCGACTCTACGTCACCACGCCGAACCCCTTCTCGCGCAAGTTCTTCCGCCAGTTCAAGCGCGACGGCGTGATGGTGGTGAACCTCGATCACGTGGCCTGGATCACGCCGACGCCGGCCATGGAACTGGCCCGCCGCGCCGGCATCGCACTGACCGCCTACCATCTGGTCAAGCGCTTCTCGCCCATGGCGCTGGTAGTCAAGCGGCTGATCGGCTGGCGCCTGGAGCCGGTGGAATTCTCCTTCCCGGACTATCTATATGAGTTCGTCCGGAAGGAATGACTCGGCTCCACTGGAGCCGCGGGACATTCTCTACATCAACGTCTCGCGCATCGGCGACACGCTGCTGGTGACGCCGGCCGTGCGCGCCGTCGCGGCGCACTGGCCGCAGGCGCGCATCCACCTGCTGGCACATCCGAAGCGTGAGGAAGTGCTGCGCCATCTGCCCTTCGTCCATCGCACCGGCCTCATCAGCAAGCAGCGGGCGCGCTTCATGGGCTGGCTGCCCGGCAAGCCCTACGACCTCGCCTTCGTCTGCAACTTCGATGCGCCGCTGGTCGAGTATGCGCTGCGCGTCGCCCGCCGCGTGGTGGCGTTTCGCCAGCCGGACGAGGCGCTGAATCGCCGGCTGTACCACGCCGTCGAGCACCCGGCGCTGCAAACCACCCACGCCGTGGACATCCAGCTGCTGCTGCCGACAGCGGTCGGCGTGGCGCCTGCCGGCAAGGCGCTGAGCTATCGCGTCACCGCCGAGGAAGACCAGTGGGCACTGCGCTTCCTGGCCGAGCATCGCGCAGGCGACTGCCATCCGCTGGTCGGCCTGCAGGTGGCGAGCTTTCCCACCAAGGCCTATCGCGATTGGCCGCCCGCACACTTCAGCGAACTTTGCCGCCGCATTTGCGGGCGCTGGCCGCAAGCGCACTTCCTGATTTTCGGTGGCGAACTGGAGCAGGAGCGCACCGCGGCGCTGGCCGCCGAACTGGGCGCTGCCGCGACGCTGTGTGCCGGCAAGCTGACATTGCGCGAAACCGCGGCGTTGATGAACCACGTCGATCTCTATGTCGGCGTCGACACCGGTCCTACCCATCTGATGGGCGCGCTGCAGCGACCGATGGTGGCGCTCTATCACGGCTATTCGCCGAGCCGCGTGCTGGCCCCGCTCGACCACCCCTGTCTGTATGCCATCGACCATCCGCTGGCCGACCGATGCACACCCGAGGCGGCCATGGCCGACATCAGCGTCGATCGCGTCTGGCTGGCCGTGCAGCAGGCACTGACGGAGCATCCCTGGCAATGAAGTTCGCGCTGCTCACCACCAATCTCGCCGGCGGCGGCGCCGAAAAGGCGCTGGCCAAGATCGCCAGCGGATTAGCCGCGCGCGGACACGAGGTGCACTTCATCGTCTGCGAGGATGCGGGCAAATACGCGCCCCCCGCCGGCTGCGGCTTTCACGCCCTCGCCACGCGCGCCGGCCACGGCTGGCTGGGCAAGCGGCGGCTGGCCTGGCGCCTGAAGCGCCACTTGGCGGCGCGCCCGCACGACCTGCTGGTATCGACGCTGCCCTTCGCCGACGAGGTCGCGGCGCTGGCCCGCGCCCCGCGCCACGTCTGCCGCATCGCCAACACCTTGTCGGCGGAGCTTGCGCGACTGCCGGCGGGAAAGGCGCAACGGCGCGCGGCGCGTTATCGCGAGCTTTACGGCTCGCGCCGGCTGATCGCCGTCTCGCAAGGCGTGGCTGCGGACCTGCAATCGCACTTCGGTATCGATGCCAAACGGGCACAAGTCATCGCCAATCCCTTCGACTTTGCCGCCATCCGCGCGCTGGCCGCCGAGCCTTGCCCGGCGCGGCCCACCGGACCTTACATCATCCACGTCGGCCGCTTCGCCGCGCAGAAGCGCCACGACCTGCTGCTCACCGCCTTTGCCACGCTGGACCTGCCGCATACGCTGGTGCTGCTGACGCCGCCCGATGCGAAGCTCGCTGCGCTGATCGCGCAACGGGATCTTACGCGCCGTGTCGTCATCGCCGACTTTCAGGCCAACCCCTATCCGTGGATGGCCGCAGCCGACTTGCTGGTGCTGTGCTCCGACCACGAAGGCCTGCCCAACGTGCTGATCGAGGCGCTGGCCTGCGGCACGCGCGTGGTCAGCACCGACTGCCCCAGCGGCCCGCGCGAGATCCTCGGCGGCGAGCTGGCGCAATGGCTAGTGCCCTGCAACGACGCCGATGCACTGGCGGCGGCGATGCGCAACGCACTGGCGGCGTCGAAACCGGCGCGGAGTGTGGTTGCCGCAGCGCTGGCGCCCTACGCGGCCGAGCGGGCGCTCGACGCCTGGGAAGCCCTGGCGCGGGAGAGCTTCTGATGTGCGGCATCCTGCTCACCGTCGGTGAAATCTTCCACGCCGATTTCGATGCGGCGCTGGCCACGCTCAAGTCGCGCGGCCCCGACGCGCGCGAGACACTGGCCCACGGCGATACCCTGCTCGGCCATGCGCGGCTGGCAGTGATCGACATCGACGGCGGCCGCCAGCCGATGACGGCGGCCAACGGCCGCCTGGCCATGGTCTACAACGGCGAGATCTACAACTTTGCCGCCCTGCGCCGCGAACTCGAAGCCGCAGGCCATGCCTTCGTCACGCGCTCCGACAGCGAAGTGCTGCTGACCGGCTACCTGCACTGGGGCGAAGCCGTGGTCGAACGGCTCGACGGCATGTTCGCCTTCGCCATCCGCGACGCGCAGGACGGCAGCATCTTCCTCGCCCGCGACCGGCTCGGCATCAAGCCGCTGTTCTGGGGCGAGCACGCCGGGGGCCTGGTCGCCGCCTCGACGCTGGCTCCGTTTTTCGCGCTGACGGCCTTCCCGAAAAAGCTCGATGCCGAAGGCCTGCGCGACTACCTCGCCTTCCAGACGCCGCTGGCGCCGCATACCCTGGTGCGCGACATCCATGCCCTGCCGCCGAGTGCCTGCCTGCGCTGGAAAGCCGGTAGCGGCGCGAAGCCGCGGCAGTGGTGGAACATTCCCGATGTCTCGGAAAAGGCGCCCGACCGTGAAGCGCTGGTCGCCGAAACCGACGGCCTGCTGGCGCAGGCGGTCAAGGACCAACTGGCGGCCGACGTGCCGCTGGGCGCCTTCCTTTCGGGCGGCATCGACAGCAGCCTCGTCGTGCATTACATGGCGCAGGCCGGCGCATTTTCAACATCGCGTCCGCTGAAAACCTTCAGCGTGCGCTTTGCCGAAGCCGGCTTCGACGAAAGCCCGCATGCACAGGCCGTGGCCGAACGTTACGGCACCGAACACCACGTCCTCGATGCCCCGGATCTCACCGCCGACACCCTGGCCGCGGCGCTGCGCGATCTCGACCAGCCGCTCGCCGATCCCGCCTACATCCCGACCTGGGCGCTGTCGCGCCTGACGCGGCAGCATGTCACGGTAGCCCTCTCGGGCGACGGCGGCGACGAGCTGTTCGGCGGTTATCCGCGCTTTCTCGACGGCGCCGACCGCTACCCCGACAGCGTCGGCAAACGCCTGCTG
>JAPLQX010000027.1 GCA_026399435.1 Rhodocyclales bacterium | reverse complement strand
ATCGGAATTCCAGTAGAGCAGGTCGAAGGGGAAGGGTTCCTTGCCCATCAGGTAGTTGTTGACCACGAAGGTCCAGATCAGGTCGTTGGAGCGCAGCATGTTGAAGGTGGTGCCCATCTCCGAGCCTTCGAGGTAGCCGCGTTCCTCCATTTTCTTTTCGAGGCTGGCGACCTGGCCTTCGTCGATGAAGACGCCGAGCTCGCCGGGGATCGAGAAGTCGAGCAGGGCGACGAAGAAGGTCGCCGAGGCGATGCGCTTGTCCTTCTTGGCGGCCATGTAGCCCATGGTCGAACCGAGCAGCGTACCGCCGAGGCAGTATCCGATCATGTTGATTTCCTTCTCGCCGGTCTGCTGGCAGACCACGTCGATGGCGGTCAGCGCGCCTTCGGTCATGTAATCGTCGAAGCCCTTCTTTGCCAGCTTGGCATCCGGGTTGACCCAGGAGATGACGAACACGCTGTGGCCCTGGTCGGTGGCCCACTTGATGTAGGAATTGCTCTCGCGCAGGTCGAGGATGTAGTACTTGTTGATCCAGGGCGGGATGATCAAGAGCGGACGCTTGTACTGTTCCTTGGTGGTCGGAGTGAACTGGATCAGCTGGATCATCTCGTTCTGGAAAATTACCTTGCCCTTCGACGAGGCGACGTTCTTGCCCATCTCGAAGGCCGACGGATCGGTCATCTTGACGCGCAGCTGGCCGTCGCCTTCCTCGATGTCGCGCAGCAGGTTGTTGAAGCCCTTGAGCAGGTTCTGGCCGTGGCTCTTGACCGTCTCGCGCAGGACTTCCGGGTTGGTTGCGGCGAAGTTGGACGGTGCCAGCGCGTCGATGAACTGGCGGGTGAAGAAGTTGACCTTCTTCTGCGAGATCTCGTCGAGGCCTTCGATGCAGCAAACATTGTCATGCACGTGGCGCGCCGTGATCAGATAGGACTGCTTGATGAAGTCGAACAGGAAATGCTCTTCCCATTGCGCGTCGGCAAAGCGCTTGTCGCCCTTCTTCGGCTGCGCCACCGGCGCGCCTTCCATGCCCATCATGCGCAGCGTCGAGTGCTGCCACAGCGAAAAATAGTCCCACACCAGGTTCATCTGCGCCTGCGCCATCTTGTAGGGGTTGGCCAGCATCTTGGCCATCATGTCCATGAAGGCCTGCGCGATGCCGAGATCGTCGTTGGGCGCAGAAATACCCTTCTTCATCTGGCGCTTCATGTGCTCCGTGATCAGGTTGGAGGCCCGTTGGGCAACCTCGGCATAGGTCTTGGCGACTTCCTTGGGATCGGGCAAGGCTTTGGGTTCATGCGCGGACATTGTGGCTCCTTCGGTTAGCTGACGTAACGGACAAGACCGTTCTCTTCGATGCGCTGTAATTTTCCTGCGTGTTCAAGGTAATTCAGATGGGCGATGGCTTCGCCCATGGCAAACATGGTCTGGTGCGGGTCGGGCAGTTCGCGGCCGAACAGCACGCCGAGCAGGTCGGCGGCGCTCTGCGCCCGGCCAGCGCAGGCCTCGATCAGCACCTCACAGCGCTCGGCATGGTGAGCGTGAAGCTGGTCCACGCGGGCATGCAGGCCACGGAAGGGACGGCCATGCGAGGGCAGCACCAGCGTGTCTTCAGGCAGTACGCGAAACTTGTCGATGGAGTCGAGGAACAGGCCGAGCGGGTCAGCATGCGGCGTGCTGGCTGTCACCGAAATATTGGTCGAGATGCGCGGCAGCAGCATGTCGCCGGAAATCAGCACGCCCAGTTCCGCGCAATACAGGCTCATGTGTTCCGGTGCGTGGCCGTGGCCGACGATGGTGCGCCACTCATGGTCGCCGATCTTCAGCAACTGGTCGGGGAACAGGCGGCGGTAGGTGGCGGGAATTGCCGGCACGCCTTTCTTGTAGCCGTTGCCGCGCGCGACCAGGCCATCGATGCGTGCCTGGTCGAGGCCGTGCTGGCGAAAGAACTCGACCATGAAGTTGATCGAGTAGCCGGCGACCTGCTCCACGATCATGTGCGCCGCGAGGTATTCGCCCTGGGCGATCCACAGCCCGGCGCCGGTTTCCTGTTCCAGCCAGGCGGCAAGGCCGAGGTGGTCGGGATGGCAATGGGTGACGATGCAGCGCGTCAGTCGCCGTTCGACCAGCGCCGACTTCCAGGCTTGCTTCACCGGGTCCAGCGCGAAGCCGGTATCCACCGCCGCATAACCATCGCCGTCGGCCAGCAACCACAGGTTGATGTGGTTCAGCGCGAAGGGCAGCGGCATGCACAGCCATTCGATGCCGGGGGCAACGGGCGCTGCCACGCCGGGGGCGGGCGCGGTTTCGTGCGGGTAGGCGATGGGGGCGTTCAAGCCGCGTCTCTTTGCATCGGTGGGGGAAATCTGCTTAACTTGTCAAAAGTCGGTCGATCATTTTATCCAATTTCCGGGCTTTGTGTGCGGTGCAGCATTCGGCACATTCGGAGCCTATCTCAGCAGGTATCGTGCTCCGCGTTGAGACCAGGATCGGATGGATGCAAGGCGCAGTGCGCGGCCAATGGTCGTTCCATTGGCAAGCGCTGCAACGCCGCAGACGCCGATCCTGGTCTCAACCCGAAGGGCCGCCGGGCGTTGGGCGCGCTGCCACGTTGTCAGTCGCTTGCATGGATGTACCATGCCGCACTCCCTCCGCCTCGCATCGCATCCCAACGCCCGGCGGCGCGGGGTACGATACCTGCTGAGATAGGCTCCAGCCCCACAATCATGAACGAAACCCAAACCATCACCGAACTGGCGCGCGATTTCGGCGTGACGACGCGTGCCATCCGCTTCTGGGAATCCCACGGGCTGGTGTCGCCGGCGCGCGAGGGTGGCAACCGCATCTACAGCAAGCGCGACCAGACCCGGCTCAAGCTCGCGCTGCGCGGCAAGCGGCTGGGCTTGAGCCTGGCCGAGATCAAGGACCTGATCGACATGTACGACACGGCGGAGGACGAGTCCTCCCAGTTGCTGTCCTTTCTCGGCGCCCTGGCGCAGCGCCGCGCCGCGCTCGAGCAGCAGCGCGACGACATCCAGGCCGTGCTCAAGGAAATCGCCCGCTTCGAGCGCCAGTGCCGCGAGATGCTGAAGTCCGACGAGGCCGCAGCCGCCGGCAAAAAGCGGAGCAAAACGCAGTCCGCGCGGTGATGTGGGTAGTTGACGTTGACGTTAACGTCAACTAGGATGCACGAAAGTTTGCAGGAGGTTCGAATGCCGCATACCGCACGTCCAGCCAGAAACGTCTTCGAGCCGCGCAATCCCGACTGGGAAGCCACGGTGCGCGGCAGCTTTGCCCGGCAGAAGGTGATGACCCTGCTCGGCGCCGAAATGGGCGCGCTCGCGCCCGGCCATTGCGAGATCCGCCTGCCCTTCCGCGACGACCTGACGCAGCAGAACGGCTTTTTCCACGCCGGCATCACCTCCACCATCGTCGATAGCGCCGGCGGCTACGGCGGGCTCACCGTGATGCCGAAAGGCGCCGACGTGCTGACCGTCGAGTTCAAGCTCAACCTGCTGGCGCCCGCCGACGGCGAGTATCTGGTCGCCGAAGGCCAGGTGCTGAAATCCGGTCGCAACCTCGTCATCACCCGCGGCGAGGTCTATGCGATCAAGAACGGTCGCGCCACGCACTGCGCGACGATGCAACAGACACTAATGACCATGCACGGCAAGGAGAACTGAATGTTAGGTATCAACTTTGACATGGGCGAAGACATCGACATGCTGCGCGACGCCGTCTGGGCTTTCGCGCAGAAGGAAATCCTGCCGCGCGCCGCCGCGATCGATCGCGACAACCTGTTCCCCGCCGACTTGTGGAAGAAGTTCGGCGACATGGGCCTGCTCGGCATGACCGCCGACGAGGAGTACGGCGGGACGAAGATGGGCTACCTGGCCCACATCGTGGCGATGGAGGAAATCTCGCGCGCATCGGCCTCGGTAGGGCTTTCCTACGGCGCCCACTCCAACCTGTGCGTCAACCAGATTCGCCGCAACGGCAACGAGGCGCAGCGGAGGAAATACCTGCCCAAGCTGATCTCGGGCGATCACGTCGGTGCGCTGGCGATGTCCGAACCCGGTGCCGGTTCCGACGTGGTGTCGATGAAGCTGCGCGCCGACCTCAAAGGCGACCGCTATGTATTGAACGGCTCGAAGATGTGGATCACCAACGGCGGCGATGCCGACACCCTGGTGGTCTATGCCAAGACCAACGCCGAAGCCGGCGCCAAGGGCATGACCGCCTTCATCGTCGAAAAGGGTTTCAAGGGTTTCAGCAAGGGCCAGCATCTGGACAAGCTCGGCATGCGCGGCTCGAACACCTACCCGCTGTTCTTCGACGACTGCGAAGTGCCGGTGGAGAACGTCATGGGCGGTGAAGGCAACGGTACGCGCGTGCTGATGTCGGGCCTCGATTACGAGCGCGCCGTGCTGTCCGGCGGGCCGCTGGGCATCATGGCGGCCTGCATGGACGTGGTGCTGCCCTTCATCCACGAGCGCAAGCAGTTCGGCCAGAGCATCGGCGAGTTCCAGTTGATGCAGGGCAAGCTGGCCGACATGTACTCGACCTGGCAGGCAACGCGCGCCTACGTCTATGCGCTGGGCAAGGCCTGCGATCGCGGCGACGGGTCTGGCAACCACACGCGCACGCTGCGCAAGGACGCCGCCGGGGCGATTTTATATTCGGCCGAAAAGGCCACCTGGATGGCCGGCGAGGCGATCCAGGCACTGGGCGGCGTCGGCTACACCAACGACTATCCGGCCGGGCGCCTGTGGCGCGACGCCAAGCTCTACGAGATCGGCGCCGGCACCTCGGAAATCAGGCGCATGCTGATCGGCCGCGAACTCTACAACGAGACCATGTGATGAGTGCGCAGAAAAGGGAAGAGTGGCAGAAGCTGCAGGACGAGGTGCTGGCGCGGTCTTCCGGTCCCGGCGTGCTGACATTGGAAAACCTGCGCGAATGCACGGGGCTGGAGTTGTTCCAGAAGATGATCGTCGGCGAACTGCCGCGGCCGCCGATCAGTGACACGCTGGGCTTCTTCCTGGTGGAGGCCGAAAAGGGCCGTGCGGTATTTCAGTGCACGCCGCAGCATCGCCATTACAACCCGATCGGCACGGTGCACGGTGGCGTGCATGCCACGATGCTCGATTCCTGCGTCGCCTGCGCGATCCAGTCCACACTCGAAGCCGGGCAGGGCTACACCACCATCGAACTGAAGGTGAATTACATCCGTGCGCTGACCGACCGCGTCGGCCCGGTGCGTGCCGAGGGCAAAGTGATCCACGTCGGCAAGCAGATCGGCACCGCGGAAGGCAAGCTGGTCGATGCCGACGGCAAGCTCTACGCCCATGCCACCACCACCTGTCTGATCTTCAATGTCTAAAACCCTATGAATAAATCTACTGCGCGAACCGGATCGGGGCTTGGGCGGTGCTCGCTATCCTCATGTACAGAAACGTACATTCCGGTAGCTGTGCTCCGGCCGCACCCCGCTGCGGCTCGCTCGCTACGATTTCTTCACAGGGTTACGTCATGAGCGGCCTCTTGGACACTTATCGCGGCACGGTCTACCCGTGGCACTGCGACCACATGAATCACATGAACGTCATGTGGTACGTCGGCAAGTTCGACGAGGCGACCTGGAACCTGATGTCCCACCTGGGCATGAGCGCCGCCTTCCTGCGCGAACATCGTCGGGGCATGGTGGCCGTGGACCAGCGTCTCAGCTACCAGCGCGAGCTGCATGCCGGCGACACCGTGGCGGTGCGGACCGGCGTCGTCAGCGTCAGCGACAAGAAGATCGTCTTCTTCCACGAAATGCGCAATGCCGACAAGGACACGGTTTCCGCGATCACGCTGCTCACCGGAGTCCATCTCGACACCGAGACGCGCAAGAGCTGTCACCTGCCCAAGGCGGCGGCCGACAAGGCGCGCGAACTGGTCGTCGCCTACGAACTGCCCTGGGCGGTGTGAGGGGCGACCTCAATGGCCGAGCCCACCTCAAGAGTCGGCGCTGACGCCACGGCGCCCAGCGTGCGCGCCCTCGGTCCCGGCGACACGGCGGAGCTCGAACAGGTGCGCCAGTTCTTCCGCAACTATGCGGCATGGCTCGGCGTCGATCTTTGCTTCCAGAATTTCGACGAGGAAATGGCGACCTTGCCGGGCCGCTACGCCGCGCCGCACGGCCGACTGTTCTACGCCGAGGTTGATGCAAATGGTGAGAAATGCGGCGCCGGCTGCGTCGGCATCCGGCCCTTCGCCGAGGGGGTTTGCGAACTCAAGCGCCTGTATGTGGAACCTTCCCGTCGCGGCCTCGGGATTGGCCGCGAACTGGCCCTCTCGGCGATTCGCGCGGCGCGCCAGATCGGTTACCGCAAGATTCTGCTCGATACCCTGCCGGCGATGCGCATCGCCGTGAAGCTGTATCGCGAACTGGGTTTCATGCAGGCGCCGGCCTACTACCAGACGCCGGTCGAAGGCACCCAGTTCCTCGCCCTCGATCTCGAAAACTGGTCGGAAGACGAGGTGGCCAACCAGAACCTGTTCCACCTGTTCGACTTCAACCGCGCCTGGTCGCGCCAGATCCGCGAGGTCGACCCCGACTACTTCGAGCGCCTCTCGCACCTGCAATCGCCGCAATACCTCTGGATCGGCTGTTCCGACTCGCGCGTGCCGGCCAACCAGATCGTCGGCCTGCTGCCGGGCGAAGTCTTCGTCCATCGCAACGTCGCCAACGTCGTGGTGCACACCGACCTCAACTGCCTGTCGGTGATCCAGTTCGCCATCGACGTGCTCAAGGTCAAGCACATCATGGTCGTCGGCCACTACGGCTGCGGCGGCGTGCAGGCGGCGCTGAACCATCAGCGCGTCGGCCTCGCCGACCTCTGGCTGCGTCATGTGCAGGACGTCCATGTCAAGCACCTGGCGCGCATCGACGAACTGCCCGAGGACAGGCGCCACGATCGCCTCTGCGAACTCAACGTGCTGGAACAGGTGATCAACGTCGCGCGCACCATCGTCGTCGAGGACGCCTGGCAGCGCGGCCAGAGCATTACCATTCACGGCTGGATCTACGGCCTCAAGGACGGCCTGGTACGCGATCTCGGACTTACGGTCAGCAGCCCCGAACATATTTCCGAGCGCTACGAAATGGCGCTCGCCACCTTGAACTGAAGGAGAACCCCATGTCCGACCCCATCGTCATCGTTGCCGCCGCTCGCACCCCCATGGGCGGGTTCCAGGGCGACTTCAACTCCCTGACCTGTGCCCAGTTGGGCAGTGCCGCGATCAAGGCTGCCGTCGAACGCGCCGGCCTCAAGTCCGAGCAGGTCGATGAGGTCATCATGGGCTGCGTGCTGCCCGCGGGCCAGGGCCAGGCGCCCGCGCGCCAGGCCTCGCTCGGCGCCGGCTTGCCGCTGGCGGCCGGCTGCACCACGGTGAACAAGATGTGCGGCTCCGGCATGCGTGCGGCGATGTACGCCCACGACATGCTGCTGGCCGGCAGCGTCGACGTCATGGTCGCCGGCGGCATGGAATCGATGAGCAATGCGCCCTACCTCCTGCCCAAGGCACGCGGCGGTTACCGCCTCGGCCACGGCGAGGTCAAGGACCACATGTTTCTCGACGGCCTCGAAGACGCCTACGACAAGGGCCGCCTGATGGGCACCTTCGCCGAGGATTGCGCCGGCAGCTACAAGTTCACCCGCGAGGCGCAGGATGCCTTTGCCATCGCGTCGACGACGCGCGCCAAGCAGGCCAACACGGACGGCAGCTTCGCCTGGGAAATCGCTCCGGTCACCGTTTCCGGCAGGAAGGGCAACGTCGTTGTCGACCGCGACGAGCAACCCTTCAAGGCCCAGCTCGAAAAAATCCCGACGCTCAAGCCGGCCTTCCGCAAGGACGGCACGGTCACGGCCGCCAACTCCTCGTCGATTTCCGACGGTGCCGCCGCGCTGGTTCTGATGCGCGCCTCGACCGCCGCCAAGCTCGGACTCAAGCCCATCGCCACGATTGTCGGCCACAGCACCTTTGCCCAGGAACCCGGCCTGTTCACCACGGCTCCGGTCGGCGCCATGAAAAAGCTGCTGGCGAAGAATGGCTGGACCGCGGACAGCGTGGACCTCTGGGAAATCAATGAAGCCTTTGCTGTCGTCACCATGGCCGCGATGCACGATCTCAAGCTGCCGCACGACAAGGTCAACGTGCATGGCGGCGCCTGTGCGCTGGGCCATCCGATCGGCGCCTCCGGCGCGCGCGTCATCGTCACCCTGATCGGCGCGCTGCGCAAACACGGCAAGAAGCGCGGCGTCGCCAGCCTCTGCATCGGCGGCGGCGAGGCCACGGCCGTCGGCATCGAACTCGCCTGAGCGCTTATGAATAAATCTACTGCGCGTGTCGGATCGGGGCTTGGGCGGTGCTCGCTATCCTCATGTACAGAAACGTACATTCCGGTAGCTGCGCTCCGGCCGCACCCCGCTGCGGCCCGCTCGCTACGATTTCTTCAAAAGCGCAGGAGGTGACTATGGAGTACCAGACCCTCACCTACGCCGCCGAGGGGCGCATCGCGCGCATCACGCTGAACCGGCCCGAGCGGCTCAACGCGATCGTGCCGGCGATGCCCCGCGAAATCCGCCTCGCGGTCGAGCGGGCAAATGCCGATGAGGGCATCCACGTCATCATCCTGCAGGGCGCGGGGCGCGCCTTCTGCTCCGGCTACGACCTCAAGGACTTTGCCGAAGCCGACGTCGATACGCCCTGCACGCAGCCGGCGGCAGCGACATCGCGCTGTGCTGCGACCTCGTGGTGATGGCCGAGGACGCGAAGATCGGCTACATGCCGGCGCGCGTCTGGGGCTGCCCGACCACGGCGATGTGGGTCTATCGCCTCGGCGCCGAGAAGGCCAAGCGCATGCTGCTGACCGGCGACACCATCGACGGCAAGACCGCGAAGAAATGGGGCCTCGTCATCGACGCTGTGCCCGAGGCCGAACTCGAAGACGCCGTGCTGAAGCTGGCGAACCGCATGGCCGGCGTGCCGAAGAACCAGCTCATGATGCAAAAGCTCATGATCAATCAGGCCTACGACAACATGGGCCTCGCCAATACCCAGATGATCGCCACGCTGTTCGACGGCATCACGCGCCACTCGCCCGAGGGCCAGTGGTTCAAGCATCATGCCGAGGAGAAAGGCTACAAAGAGGCCGTGCGCATGCGCGACTCGGGCGAGCCGATTCCCGGCAGCAAGAGCTACAAGGACTACGAATGATCCTCACCGAAGAACAGGAACAGATCCGCGACATGCTGCGCGACTTCGCGCGCGAACAGCTCGCACCGAAAGCCGCCGAATGGGACAGGACTTCGCACTTTCCACGCGAAGAACTGCGTGCGCTCGGCGAACTCGGCGTCTGCGGCATGGTGGTGCCCGAAGAATGGGGTGGCGCGGGTCTCGATTATGTTTCACTGGCCCTGGCGCTGGAGGAAATCGCCGCCGGCGACGGGGCGACATCCACCATCATCAGCGTGCAGAACTCGGTGGTCTGCGGCCCGATCAACGCCTTCGGCAGCGACGCGCAGAAAGAGAAATACCTCAGGAAGCTCGCCAGCGGCGAATGGCTGGGCTGCTTCTGCCTGACCGAACCGCATGTCGGCTCCGACGCAGCGGCGATCCGCACCAAGGCAGTCCGCGATGGCGATCACTGGGTGGTGAACGGCGTCAAGCAGTTCATCACCACGGGCAAGAATGCACAGGTCGCGGTGGTGTTCGCCGTCACCGATCCGGGCGCCGGCAAGAAGGGCATCTCGGCCTTCATCGTGCCGGCCGACACCCCGGGCTACATTGTCGCGCGGGTCGAGGAAAAGCTCGGCCAGCATGCCTCGGACACGGCGCAGATCCTGTTCGAGAACTGCCGCATCCCCGCGGGAAATCTGCTGGGGGCCGAAGGGCAGGGCTACCGCATCGCGCTGTCGAATCTCGAAGGCGGCCGCATCGGCATTTCGGCGCAGGCGGTCGGCATGGCCCGCGCGGCATTCGAGGCGGCGTTGCACTACGCGCATGAACGCGAGAGCTTCGGTAAGCCGATCTTCGAACATCAGGCCGTCAACTTCCGTCTCGCCGACATGGCGACGCAGATCGAAGTCGCGCGGCAGATGGTGCATCACGCCGCCGCCCTGCGCGACGCCGGCCGGCCCTGTCTGAAGGAAGCCTCGATGGCCAAGCTGTTCGCCTCCGAGATGGCCGAGAAGGTCTGTTCCGACGCGATCCAGATCCATGGCGGCTACGGCTATGTCGCCGATTTCCCGGTCGAGCGCATTTATCGCGACGTGCGCGTCTGCCAGATCTACGAAGGCGCGTCAGACATCCAGCGGCTGGTCATCGGAAGGTCGCTGGACAGTGCATCATGATCTGCATCATTTGATGCTATATTTGATGCATCCATAACGCCCTGGAGAATCCGATGAGAACCACAGTCACCCTGGATGAAGATCTGCTGGCTGATGTCGAACAGTTGAGTGGCATTCGCGACCGCTCCCAGTTGCTGCGCGAAGCCTTGCTGGAAATGCGTCATCGTCTCGCCTCCCAGCGGCTGGCATTGCTGGCCGGTACGGAGCCTGATGTTGTTGCATCGCCACGTCGCCGACCGCCTCATTTCGTATCGGAGCCAGAGGCGACGCCCTATCGGGCCAGGAAGCGCTCGAAGGCAAACCCATGAGAATTCTCGCCGACACATCAGTCTGGGTGGACTACCTGCGCCATAAGAATGCTCCCATCCTCGATCTCCTGAATCTGGGCGACGTCGTGATGCACGACTATGTGATCGGCGAAATGGTGCTGGGTGGCATCAGCCAGGCGAAACTCGCCATGTTCGGCCAATTGCATCGTTGCCACTGTGCCAGCCACGACGAAGTGATGCATCTGATCGCCGAACGCCATCTGGCCGGCCGTGGCCTCGGCTATGTCGACAGCCATCTGCTCGCCGCCGCACTTATCGACCGCCTGCAATTGTGGACGCTGGACAAGGCGCTGCAACAGGTGGCGCACGAGTTCGGCTGCGGGCTGGCGGCGCATTGAGACGGCGATGAATAGCCACATGAACCGCCCCCAACATCAGGAGGGAAGAATGGACAACGACCCCATCGAGTTCTGGTTCGACTTTTCCTCGCCCTATTCCTACCTCGCCAGCGAACTGATCGACGATCTCGCGGCGAAGCACGGGCGCAAGGTCAAGTGGCGGCCGATGATGCTCGGCGCCGCGTTCAAGGCTTCGAACATGCCGCTGCTGATCACCATCCCGCTCAAGGGTGAATACAGCAAGCGCGACTTCGACCGCTCGGCGCGCTTCCTCGGCATACCGTACACGTTCCCGCCCAAGTTTCCGCTCGCCACGCTGGCCGCGGCGCGCGGCTACTACTGGCTGCACGATCAGGACTGCGCCAAGGCGCGCGAGTTCGCCCATGCCGTGTTCCGCGCCTACTGGATCGATGGGCGCGACGTCAGCGAGCTGCCCGTGGTGCTGGAAATCGTCGACCAACTGGGCATCGACCGCGATGCCTTCGCGGCGGCCATCGCCACGCCGGAAATCAAGGACCGCGTCAGGCAGGAAACCGACGCCGCGATCGCCAAGGGCATGTTCGGCGCACCGTACATCGTGGTGGATGGCGAGCCCTTCTGGGGCGCCGACCGCCTGCCGCAAATCGACAAGTGGCTTGCCACGGGAGGATTCTAGTGTCCGTCATCAAATCGAAACTCAACACCCGCAGCGATGAATTCAAGGCCAACGCCGCGGCGATGGCTGCGCTGGTCCTCGACCTGCGCGAGAAGACCATCGCGGTCTCGGGCGGCGGTTCGCCCGAGACTGCGGCCAAGCACAAGGCGCGCGGCAAGCTGCTGCCGCGGGAGCGGATCAACGCGCTGCTCGATCCGGGCGCGGCCTTCCTCGAATTCTCCGCGCTCGCGGCGATGGGCATGTACAGCGGCGACGTGGCGTCGGCCGGCGTGGTTACCGGCATCGGCCGGGTCAAGGGCGTCGAGTGCATGATCGTCGCCAACGACGCGACGGTGAAGGGCGGTTCCTACTTCCCGCTGACCGTGAAGAAGCATCTGCGCGCGCAGGAAATTGCGCTGCAGAATCGCCTGCCCTGCATTTATCTGGTCGATTCGGGCGGCGCCAACCTGCCGACGCAGGACGAGGTGTTCCCCGACCGCGACCACTTCGGCCGCATCTTCTACAACCAGGCCAACATGTCGGCGCTGGGCATTCCGCAGATCGGCGTCGTCATGGGTTCCTGCACCGCGGGCGGCGCCTACATGCCGGCCATGTCCGACGAGTCGATCATCGTCAAGAACCAGGGCACGATTTTTCTCGGCGGCCCGCCGCTGGTCAAGGCCGCCACCGGAGAAGTGGTGAGCGCCGAGGACCTCGGCGGCGGCGACGTGCATACGCGTATTTCCGGCGTCTGCGACCATCTCGCCGAGAACGACCATCACGCGCTGTCGATCGCGCGGCGCATCGTCGGCAACCTCAACTGGCAGAAGCCGGTCTCGCTCGACATCGCTACGCCGGAAGAGCCGCTCTACGATCCGTCCGAACTCTGGGGCGTGATTCCCTTCGATACGCGCAAGCCCTACGACGTGCGCGAGGTCATCGCGCGCCTGGTCGACGGCTCGCGCTTCGACGAGTTCAAGTCGCGCTACGGCACCACGCTGGTCACCGGCTTCGCGCGGCTGCATGGTTATCCGCTCGGCATCGTCGCCAACAACGGCATCCTCTTCGGCGAATCGGCGCAGAAGGGTGCGCACTTCATCGAGCTCTGCGCCCAGCGCGGCATTCCGCTGCTGTTCCTGCAGAACATCACCGGCTTCATGGTCGGCCGCAAGTACGAGAACAGCGGCATTGCCAAGGACGGTGCGAAGATGGTCACCGCGGTGGCGACGGCGCAGGTGCCGAAGTTCACCATGATCATCGGCGGCAGCTTCGGCGCCGGCAATTACGGCATGTGCGGCCGCGCCTACAGCCCGCGCATGCTGTGGATGTGGCCCAACGCGCGCATCAGCGTGATGGGCGGCGAACAGGCCGCCTCGGTCTTGTCCACCATCAAGCGCGACGGCATGGAATCCGCTGGCAAGCAGTGGAGCAAGGAAGACGAGGAAGCCTTTCGCGCCCCGATCCGCGCCCAGTACGAAACCCAGGGCCATCCCTACTACGCCACGGCGCGCATCTGGGACGACGGCGTGCTCGACCCGGCGCAGACGCGGCGCACCCTGAGCCTCGGAATTTCCGCCTCACTGAACGCACCCATCCTGCCGACCAAGTTCGGCGTGTTCCGCATGTAAATGAGGACCTTCTCCCCAATCCCCCTTCCCGAGGAAGGGGGCGATCACGGTTCGCACGCGATGCGTGTTCCAGTCAACAGCAACGCTGCCTCCTTGGGGCGGCCCAGCGGAGGCACCATGTACAACAACATCATTACCGAAACCGACATCGGCGTCGGCATCATCACCCTCAATCGTCCCGAGCGGCACAACGCCTTCGACGACGCGCTGATCGCCGAACTGTCTACCGCCATCGACCAGATGTCGAAAGATCCAGCCGTGCGGGTGCTGGTGCTTTCGAGTACCGGCAAGAGCTTCTGCGCCGGTGCCGACCTCAACTGGATGAAGCGCGCCGCGGGCTACACGCACCCCGAGAACCTGCGCGACGCACACGCCCTTGCCGAGATGCTGCGCCGCCTGTCGCATTGTCCGAAACCGACCGTGGCCCGCATCCAGGGTCCGGCCTTCGGCGGCGGCGTCGGCCTGGTGGCCTGCTGCGACGTGGCGATCGGTACCATCGACGCCGAGTTCTCGCTGACCGAAGTCAAGCTCGGGCTGATCCCCGCCGTGATCAGCCCGCATGTCATCGCCGCCATCGGCGAACGCTATGCGCGGCGCTACATGCTGACGGCGGAACGCTTCTCGGCTGCCGAGGCCTACCGCATCGGCCTCCTGCACGAACTGGTGACCGACGCCGAAGCGCTCGACGAGGCCGTCGGCGAGATCGTCGATGCGCTGCTGAACAATGCGCCGGGAGCCATGGCCGAGTGCAAGGCGCTGATCTCCGCCGTGGCGTGGAAGCCGGTCACGCCCGCCGTCATCGAAGACACCGTGCAGCGCATCACGCGCCTGCGCGCCAGCGAAGAAGGTCGCGAAGGCATGACGGCGTTTCTGGAGAAGCGCAAACCCAACTGGATCCCCCGGGACTGACACCATGTTCAAAAAAATTCTGATCGCCAACCGGGGAGAGATCGCGTGCCGCGTGATCAAGACCGCGCGGCGCATGGGCATCCGCACCGTCGCGGTGTATTCGGAAGCCGATGCCGGCGCGCGCCATGTGCGGCTGGCCGACGAAGCCGTCTGCATCGGCGCGCCGCCGCCCAAGGAATCCTATCTGGTGGCGGACAGGATCATCGCTGCGGCGCTGGCCACCGGCGCCCAGGCCGTGCATCCGGGCTACGGCTTCCTCTCCGAAAACGAAGACTTCGCCGAGGCCTGCGCGCAGAATGGCATCGTCTTCATCGGCCCGCCGGTCTCCGCGATTCGCGCCATGGGCTCCAAGTCCGAGGCCAAGAAGCTGATGGAGAAGGCCGGCGTGCCGCTGACTCCCGGCTATCACGGCGACAAGCAGGAGCCGGATTTCCTCAAGCAGCAAGCCGACAAGATCGGCTATCCGGTGCTGATCAAGGCGGCAGCCGGCGGCGGCGGCAAGGGCATGCGCGCCGTCGACAGGAGCGAGGACTTCCTCGATGCGCTGGCGTCCTGCAAGCGCGAGGCGCTCTCCAGCTTCGGCGACCAGCACGTGCTGATCGAGAAATACCTGCAACGCCCGCGCCACATCGAAATCCAGGTCTTCGGCGACCGCCACGGCAACTGCGTCTATCTGTTCGAGCGCGACTGCTCGGTGCAGCGCCGCCACCAGAAAGTCGTCGAAGAAGCGCCGGCGCCCAACATGCCGCCCGAGCGCCGCGCCGCGATGGGCAAGGCCGCGGTCGATGCGGCCAGGGCGGTCGGCTACGTCGGCGCCGGCACGGTCGAGTTCATCGTAACGGGAGCAGATGCGCAGGACGGCACCTTCTACTTCATGGAGATGAACACGCGGCTGCAGGTCGAGCACCCGGTCACCGAAATGATCACCGGCCTCGACCTCGTCGAGTGGCAGTTGAAAGTCGCTGCCGGCGAGACGCTGCCGCTGCAGCAGGAACAACTCACGATCCGCGGCCACGCGCTGGAAGCGCGAATCTATGCCGAAGACCCGGACAAGGGCTTCCTGCCGTCGATCGGTCGCCTGATCCACCTCGCGCCGCCGGCCGAGACGCTGCACGTGCGTGTCGACACCGGCGTCGAGCAGGACGACGAAATATCGCCGCATTACGACCCGATGATCGCCAAGCTGATCGTCTGGGACGAAAGCCGCGAACGCGCGCTGGCGCGCATGCTGCAGGCATTGGCCGACTACCGCGTGGTCGGCGTCTCGAACAACATCGGCTTCCTCTCGCGGCTGGTGGCCTGTCCGGCATTCGCCCGGGCCGATCTCGACACCGGCCTGATCGAGCGCGAGCGCGCCTTCCTCTTTCCCGAAAGCGTCGAGCCGCCGGCCGAAGCCTGGCTGGTCGCCGCGCTGGCCGAGCTGATCCACGACCAGGCCTACGCCGCGGCGGAAGCCGTCGAGAGCCGCGATCCGCATTCGCCCTGGCACGCGCGCGACGGCTGGCGCCTGAACGGCACCGCGCGGCGCGAGATCAGGCTGCGCGCTGGGGAGACTGAAAAGGTCGTCAATGCCGGTTATGGCGCGGACGGCTTCACGCTGGAATTCGAAGGACAGACCACCACGGCCGCCGGACGCTTCACCGGCAGCACCGAGTTGCGCGTCGACCTCGGCGGCCGCCGCATCAACGTCACCGTGGTGTCGGCCAACGAAAAGCGCCATGTCTTCATCGACGGCGTCTCCTTCATCTTCGCTGCGATCGATCCGCTGTTCCACGCCGGCAGCGGCGGCGGCGCCGAGGGCGGCCTGACGGCGCCGATGCCGGGCAAGGTCATCGCGCTGATCGCCGCAGTGGGTGCCAGGGTGGAGAAGGGCGCTGCGCTCCTGATCCTTGAAGCCATGAAAATGGAACACACGATCGCCGCGCCCGCCGCCGGGCTGGTGAAGGCTTTCCATTTCAACGTCGGCGAGCAGGTCAGCGACGGTGCGGAGCTAGTAGAATTCGTGCCTGATTCAAAACAGCAGTGAATTCGAATGAGCCTCCCCAGCAAAGTACGCATCGTTGAAGTCGGCCCGCGTGACGGCCTGCAGAACGAGAATAAGCCCGTCACCACGGCGACCAAGGTCGAGCTGATCCACCGCCTCGGCAAGATCGGGATCAAGAGCATCGAGGCCACGGCCTTCGTCTCGCCCAAGTGGGTGCCGCAAATGGCCGACGCTGCCGATGTCTTCGCCGCCATCGAGAAGCTGCCCGACGTCAGCTACCCGGTGCTGACGCCCAACATGAAGGGCTTCGAAGCGGCGCTGGCCGCCGGGGCAAGGGAAGTCGCGGTATTCGGCGCGGCCTCCGAATCCTTTTCGCAGAAGAACATCAACTGCTCGATCGCCGAATCGCTCGAGCGTTTCCGCCCCATCGTCGAAGCCGCCAAAGCGGCAGACGTCAAGGTGCGCGGCTATGTTTCCTGCGTCCTCGGCTGCCCCTACGAAGGCGAAGTGACGCCGCTGGCCGTGGCCGATGTGGCGCAGGCGCTGATCGAAATGGGCTGCTATGAAATCAGCCTGGGCGACACCATCGGCGCCGGCACGCCGGGGCGCACCCGGGACATGATCGCGGCCGTCGCGCGGCGCGTGCCGCTGAAGAAGATCGCCGGCCACTTTCACGACACTTACGGCATGGCCGCGGCCAATGTCTACGCCTCGCTGCAAATGGGCATCGGCATTTTCGACAGCTCCGTCGCCGGGCTCGGCGGCTGCCCCTATGCCGCGGGCGCGTCGGGCAATGTCGCGACCGAGGACGTGGTCTGGCTGCTCTACGGTCTCGGCATCGACACCGGCATCGACCTCGACGCGCTGGTGGATACCGGCGTCTGGATCTCGAAGAAACTCAAGCGCGAACCGGCGTCGCGCGTGGCGCGCGCGATCCTTGCGCGCCGCGCGATGGCCTCCGGCGCCAATGCCTGAGGCCGTGACCTCGCCCTGCATCAACGTCTGCAAAATGGAAGCGGGGCTCTGTGCCGGCTGCTTTCGCACCATCGACGAGATCGCCGGCTGGGCCAATGCCGGCGATGACGAGAAGCGGCTGATTCTTGCCGCCGTGGCACAGCGCCGCAGCAAGCTCGACCCCGACGTCGACCTCGCCTGCAATTGTGCCGACTGATGAAGCTGCCCGACTCGATCCAGGTCATCGAGCGCGGCTGGCTGTCCTCGAACAACGTGCTGTTCTTCGAAGGCGAGTCGGCCACGCTGGTCGATGCCGGCTATGTCGGCCATGCCCCGCAGACGGTCGAGCTCGTAAAGTCGGCGCTGGCGGTACGGCGCGGCAGCTCAGGACTCGGCCGCCTGATCAACACCCATTCGCATTCCGACCACATCGGCGGCAACGCCGCGCTGCAGGCCGCCTTCGGCTGCAAGATCGTGATTCCTGCCGGCATCGAACGCATGGTCGCCGAATGGGACACCAACGCCCTGCTACTCGACGCCGCGAAGCAGCGCGGCCACCGCTTCGCGCACGATGCCGTGGTCGAGGCCAACAGCGAATTCGAAATGGGCGGGCTGACCTGGCAGGCCTTCCCCGCGCCCGGCCACGACATGGACGCGCTGGTCTACTACTGCGCCGAAAAGCGCATCCTGATATCCGGCGACGCGCTGTGGCAGGACGGCTTCGGCATCATCTTCGGCGAGCTGATGGGCAGGAAGGACGCCATGCCGGCGACGCGCAGCACGCTGGAAATGATCGGCCACCTCGGCGTCGATATCGTCATCCCCGGCCATGGCGCGCCCTTCGACGATTTCGATGCCGCGCTGGCCCGCGCCTTCAGGCGCCTGGAATCCTTCGAGGCCGATTCCACGCGCGTCGGGCGCAATGCCGTGCGCGCCTGCTTCACGTTCAACCTGCTCGACCTGCAGCGCCTGCGCGAAGACGAGTTGCCAGCCTACCTCAAGAGCGTACCCTTCTTCGACAGCGTCAACCAGCGCATGCTGGGCTTTTCCGATGAGGATTTCGCCTCATGGCTGCTCGGCGAACTGCTGCGCTCGCGGTCGATCGAAATTCGCGACGGCTGGATCCTGCCGACCATGGCGCCGTAGGAGTCAAGCCGTCGCCACTTCGTCGGCAATGACGTAACGATCGCGCCCGGCCTCTTTGCCTGCATAGAGCGCCTTGTCGGCGCGCTCGACAGCGTCGGCCATGGCTTCGTCTTCACCCGCCCGGGCCAGCCCCAGGGTAATGGTCAATACCAGGGAATCACCTTGCGCAAGCGGCACCTGGGCGCGGCGCACCGTCTGCACGATGCGCTGCGCGGCAGTGGCGGCGGCTTCACGGTTTCGGCACTGCATCAGCAGGAGGAACTCTTCGCCGCCGAAGCGAAACAGCGGTTCGTTGGGGCGCACGATGCGCCTCAGGGTGTCGGCCAGATGACACAAGGCGATATCGCCTGTCGAATGGCCGTAGCTGTCATTGACGCGCTTAAAATGGTCCGCGTCGATGATTCCGACATAGAGCTGGGTCTTGTGGCGCCGGCAATTCTTCTGTACCTGGGTGAATTCATCTTCGATTCCGTAGCGCAGGGGCAGCCCGGTGAGCGGATCGTGCCGCGCGGCACTGGCGAGGAAATGCGTCTTGAATTCGGCCAGCAGGCTGATCAGTTCGCATTGCATTCTTTCAAAGGACTCCAGATCGGGGCCTTGTCCCGGTCGTCCCGCCAGCACATCGGCGCAGATTGATCGAATGGCGTCGTGCATGGCTTGATGCACGGCATCGAGCCTGCGCGTGTTCGGCGCGTCCAGCTTCTGAAAAAGCTTCCTGTTCGATCCGAACCAGCGACCGAAGCCGCAAAGGGTGTGTGCCAGGGGAGCGAGCACATCCTCGCCCGGCGCTGTACGCAGCACGGCACAGCGCAAGACACGGCGAGACCAGTCCATGTGCGCCTCGACGGCGGCATCGAGTTCGCTGATGAAATCGGCAGTTTCTGGAGAAAAGTCCGGCATGGTGTTCTGACGCCTTGAAGAGCCCATTGTATCCGTGAGGAACCTCAGGCGTTTGATCCCGACGGCTCCAAAGTTTCGCGACGCGCTGTAGACTGCTTGCGATGTCAAGGGAGAAATGCGGTCATGGTTGATATGGAGGATGCACAGGCGCTCGCCCGCCTGTTGCGCGCCCGGCGCAGCATCCGGGATTTTTCCGCGCGCGAAGTTCCGGCGGAACTGATCGCCGCCATCCTCGACGACGCGCGCTGGGCGCCGAGCTGGTCGAACACTCAGCCCTACAAGATCGCCGTCGCCAGTGGCGAGCTGAAGGACCAGCTCAAGACAGAATTGCTGGCCCGTTTTGACGCCGCGGCGAAGCTGCAAAGCGGCGGCCTGCTCGGCAAATTGTCGGCGCTGCTGACGCGCAAGGGCCTGCCCGACGGCGACTTCGACACGCGCTTCGAATATCCGAAGGAGCTGACGCCGCGCCGCCGCGCGACCGGCTTCGGCCTCTATGCCACGCTCGGCATCGCCCGCGAAGACAGCGCGGCGCGCCACTGCCAGATGCGCCGTAACTGGGAGTTCTTCGGCGCGCCCGTCGTGATGTTCGTTTTCGTGCGGCAGGAACTGGGCGCCTATTCCATCCTCGACGCCGGCATCTTCCTGCAGTCGTTGATGCTCTCGGCGCAGGCGCGCGGCCTAGGCACCTGCGCCGAAGGCGCGCTCGCCACCTGGGCCGGACCCGTGCGCGAGGCCTTCGATGTTCCTCCCGCTTACAAGCTGCTGTGCGGCCTCGCGCTCGGCTGGCCGAGTGATCACGTCGTCAATACGTTCAATCCGGGCCGTGCGGAAGTGGCGGACATGCTGATTCCGGAGAAGCGCGGATAGCGCTGTAGCGTCGCGCTGCGCCGGATTCCGTGTCGGCGACCTTTGGTCAGTAGTTCATTTTTCCTTCGACGGCTCGATGAAGACGACCACTCCGAACGCCCCGACCGAAACGACCCGATCATTCACCGTGGTGTAGGAGGCGACACCCAGGGGATGGTAGTTGGAAGCGAACGCGGTCAAGGCGCCCAAGCCAAGCACGGCGGCGAGTGGTCTCCGCTCTCCCACTGCCTTCCTGATCTCGTCCCGATGTTTCTCCGGGGAGGGATTCAGCCCGAACGCCAAGGCAACAACAATCAGTGCAACGACAGCTGATACGACGATGTTCTTGGACACGGCTATATCTCCAGACGGGCCTGACGGGCCAAGAGACAACAATACCCGATAAGGGGCCGGCATCGGAATGGTTTCCGCGGCATTGCCTTTTCCCGAAAATCGGTGCTGATGAAGCAACTGCGCTACAAGGCGGTCGAGCAAAGAACGCTCTTCTCGCCGTAGCGGATGGCGAGACCCGGCTTCTCTCTCGCGGACACATGCAAATTCGCCGCGCACAGCAGCAGCCCTCGTAATCCGCTATCCTTTCACCCATGCAAGTCGTCCTCATCAGCGGCCTTTCCGGTTCCGGCAAATCCATCGCGCTCAATGTGCTGGAGGATGCCGGTTATTACTGCGTCGACAACCTGCCGGCGCCGCTGCTGTCGGACCTGATCGGGCATCTGCGGCTGGAGGGACACGATCTGGTGGCGGTGGCGGTGGATATGCGCGGCGGGTCGAGCATTGCGGCGCTGCCGCCGCAGTTGCGCAATCTGGAAGCGCAGGGCGTTACGCTGCGCTTCGTGTTCCTCGATGCGCGCACCGACGTGCTGATCCAGCGCTTTTCCGAAACCCGGCGGCGGCATCCGCTGGCCGGCGACGACGTGACGCTGGAAGAGGCCATCGCCCGCGAGCGCGAGGCGCTGGAGATGCTGGCCTCGCTCGGGCACCATATCGACACCAGCAGCCTGCGGCCCAATTCGCTGCGCGCCTGCATCAAGGAGTTCGCGGCGCTGGACGAGCGCAGCGGGCTGACGCTGCTGTTCGAATCCTTCGGTTTCAAGAACGGCATTCCGCTCGATGCCGACCTGGTGTTCGACGTGCGCTGCCTGCCCAATCCGCATTACGACCCCGAGCTGCGTCCGCTCACCGGGCGCGATGCCGCGGTGATCAGCTTTCTCGAAGCGCAACCCGAGGTGGCGCGCATGGAAGCCGATATCCGCCGCTTCATCGGCGACTGGCTGCCGGCCTATATCCGCGACAACCGCTCCTATCTCACGGTCGGCATCGGCTGCACCGGCGGGCAGCACCGCTCGGTGTATCTCGCGGAGAAACTCGCCGCGCATTTCCGCGAATCGGCACGCGTGCTGGTGCGGCACCGCAGCCTGATCGAATGAAGCATTCCGTTCCCGACGGGCTGCGTGAACTGCTGGCGCAGGCCGTCGGGGCCGGCCATGCGCCGTGGCGCACGCTGCTCAAGCCCGGCGACTGGGCGCTGCTGCTGGCCGCCGGCGTGCTCGTCGCGACGTCCTATCCGCTGCTGTGGCGCGGCGGCACGGCGGATCGCGCGATCGTCAAGCGCGATGGCCAGGTGGTCACCGAACTGGCGCTGAATGTCGCGCGCAAGTACGAAGTGATCGGCGCCATCGGCACCACGCTGATCGAAGTGCAGCCCGGCCGCGCCCGCGTGCTTTCCGATCCCGGTCCGCGCCAGTATTGCGTGCTGCAGGGCTGGCTGACGCGCGCCAATGCGGTGGCGATCTGCGCACCGAATCACGTTACGCTGCAGCTTGCCGGCCGCGGCGGCCGCAACGAAGCCTATGACACGCTCAACTATTGAACTGCCGGTCACCGCCGACGACTATCGCATCGCACGCTACGCGGCGGCGGCGATCGCGCTGACCGTCGCCGAGGCGGCCCTGCCGAGCCCCTTGCCGGGCATCAAGCCGGGGCTGGCCAACATCATCGTGCTGGTGGTGCTGGCGCGCTACGGCTGGCGCGACGCGGCCTGGGTCAGCCTGCTGCGCGTGGTCGCGGGCAGCCTCGTGATCGGCCAGTTCCTCGCGCCGGGCTTCTTCCTGGCGCTGTCCGGGGCGGTTTGCAGCCTGGCCGTGCTGGCGCTGGCGCAGCATCTGCCGCCGCGATTCTTCGGCCCGGTGTCGGCCAGCGTGCTCGCGGCGTTCGCCCATATCGGCGGCCAGCTCGCGCTGGCTCGCGTCTGGCTGGTGCCGCATGACGGCGTGTTCTACCTGCTGCCACTGTTCGCCACGGCGGCGCTGGTCTTCGGCGCCATCAACGGCCTGGTCGCGGCGCGCCTGCTGGAGGCACCCGTCACCGCGTCTGCGGCACTGAAAGGCGTTTCATGATCATTCCCCTGTTTCCCCTGCAGTCGGTGCTGTTCCCCGGCGGGCGGCTGCCGCTGCGGATCTTCGAGCAGCGCTACATGGAAATGGCCAAGGTCGCCCTCAAGGAATCCGCGCCCTTCGGCATCTGCCTGATCGCACGCGGCGAGGAGGTCGCCCGCCCCGGCCGCAAACCCGCCCAGCCGCACGCGGTGGGTACGCTGGCGCATATCGCCGACTGGGACATGCAGCAGCTGGGCGTGCTCAACATCATCGCGCAGGGCGGCGAGCGCTTTCGCCTGCTGCGCCACTGGGTGGAGGATTCGGGCCTGCTGCGCGGCGAGGTCGAAATGATCGCCGAGCCGGCCGTGCTGCCGGTTCCCGGCGCTTATGCACGACTGGTGCCGCTGCTGCGCGCCATCGTCGGCGAGATGGCGGCCGATGCACCCCATGCCCCCGCCGCACCGCACCGCTTCTTCGACGCTGGCTGGCTGGGCATGCGCTATGCCGAAGTGCTGCCGATCCCGATTGCCGCCAGACAGAAACTGCTGGAACTCGAGGACAGCATCGACCGCCTCGAAATCATCTACCGCTATCTGGAAGGCAAAGGTCTGTTGCCCGATATCTGAACGTCTTCGAGGATGCGCCGGATCGGCGCCGGCAGCGCGGCGCTTTCGATCCCGGCCAGTTCCTGCCACTGCCATCCCGGCTCCATGACGGCGGGACCCGGAGTTACCTGCAGCAGCAGCGGCGCGATGTTCAGGCGGAAATGGCTGAACACATGCTCGAAAGTTCCCAAAGGGACGCACCGCGCTGGCGATACGGCGATTACGCGGCAGGCGAAGTGCCGTTCGGCCCACTCCTGCGCATCGGCGCCTGCGGGCAGTTCCGGCAGCGACAGCAGTCCGCCCCAGATGCCGGCGGGAGGCCGGGTTTCGAGCAGCACGCGCTTGCCGTGCTGAATTACCAGCAGCGTGGCATGGCGCAGCGGAATCTCGCGGCGCGGTCTGGCTTGCGGCAGCTCCGCGGTGCGGCCGCCGGCGCGGGCGACGCAGATGTCAGCCAGCGGGCAGGCCTCGCAGCGCGGCTTGCCGCGCGTGCAGACCATGGCGCCGAGATCCATCTGCGCCTGGTTATGGATGGCGCCGTGGCGCGCCGGCATCAGTTCGTCGGCCAGCGCCCAGAGGTGCTTTTCCACCGCGCCGCTGCCGGGGAAGCCCTCGACGCCGAAGGCGCGACACAGCACGCGCTTGACGTTGCCGTCGAGTATCGGCGCATGGGCGCCGAAGCAGAAGGTTGCGATCGAATTGGCGGTGGAGCGGCCGATGCCCGGCAGTTGCGCAATGACTGCGGGATCGCGCGGAAGTTTTCCGCCGTGCTGCGCGATCACGGCGCGCGCCGCCGCGTGCAGGTTGCGCGCCCTGGCGTAGTAGCCGAGTCCGCTCCATAGCGCCATGACCTCCTCCACCGGCGCCGCGGCAAGGTCGGCGAGCTGCGGGAAGCGTTCGAGGAAGCGCAGGTAATACGGAATCACCGTCACCACCTGCGTCTGCTGCAGCATGATTTCCGACAGCCAGACGCGGTAGGGATCCGCGGTGTTCTGCCACGGCAGGTCGTGGCGGCCGTGGCGCTTGTGCCAGCGGATCAGGCGCGCGGCGAAGCCGCGCGCCGCGGGCGACCATACAGCCATCCCCCCAGCCCCCTTCCCGGGGAAGGGGGTGACCACGGTTCGCCGCTGGCGCGGCTCAATATCATTGGCGGCATCCCCTTGGGGCGGCCCGGCGGGGATGCTCACCCGCCTATTTACCTGTCACTGGTTTCACACGGCTGGCCGCAAGCTTGGCTCGCTGCCGCGCTTCGTCGGTCGTGTCGGCATTCGCCACCGCCACGCCCATGCGGCGCTTCTTGAAACTTTCCGGCTTGCCGAACAGGCGCAGGTCGGATTCCAGCACTTGCAGGGCGGCGGCAACGCCTTCGAAGGCAATGCCCTTTTCCTCCAGTCCGCCATAGATCACCGCCGAAGCACCGGGGCGGCGCAGCGAGGTGTCGACCGGCAGGCCGAGGATTGCCCGCGCGTGGAGTTCGAATTCGGAGAGGCGCTGCGTCGCCAGCGTCACTAGTCCAGTGTCATGCGGGCGCGGGCTGACTTCGGAGAACCACACCTGGTCGGCCCTGACGAACAGCTCGACGCCGAAGATACCGCGTCCGCCGAGATTGCCTGTGATGGCGCGGGCGATGTCGCGCGATTTCTGCAGGGCCACCGGCGTCATCGCCATCGGCTGCCAGGATTCGACATAGTCGCCATTGACCTGCACATGGCCGATCGGCTCGCAGAAGAAAGTCTCGATTTGGCCGGACGCACCGACGGCACGCACCGTGAGCTGGGTGATTTCGTAGTCGAAGTCGATGAAGCCCTCGACGATCACTCGACCCGCACCGACGCGGCCCGCCGCTTGCGAGTAATCCCACGCGGCCTTGACGTCGGCCTGGCTCTTCAGCAACGACTGGCCCTTGCCCGAGGACGACATCACCGGTTTCACCACGCAGGGGAAGCCGATGCCGTCGTCCGCATTTCCGTCAATGGCCGCCTGCAGCTCTGCAAGCGAATCGGCGAATTGGTAGGGCGAGACCGGCAGCCCGAGCTCTTCGGCGGCGAGCCGGCGTATCCCCTCGCGGTTCATGGTCAATTGCGCGGCGCGGGCGGTCGGGATGAATTCGGGGAAATGTCCCGCCACTCCGTCGCGCTCCATCTCGACCAGCGCGGCGGTGGCGATGGCCTCGATCTCGGGCACCACCAGGTGCGGCTTTTCCTTTTCGATCAGGGCACGCAGGGCGGCGCCATCGGTCATGGTCAACACATGGCTGCGATGCGCCACCTGCATGCCGGGCGCATCGGCATAGCGATCGACGCCGATCACCTCGCAACCCAGCCGCTGCAATGCGATAATTACCTCCTTGCCCAGTTCGCCGCAACCCAGAAGCATCACGCGCGTGGCGGACGGAGAAAGCGGAGTGCCGATACGATCCATGAAACCCATCAGGTGCTCCCAATAAAAGTAAGCCCCCCGATTTTAGAGCCTCTTGAACATGTCAGCCCCAATGAACCAGCAGTTCCCGCCGTTTCTCGACACCCGCAGCCTGCGCGACGCGCTGGGCGAATTCGCCACCGGCGTCGCGGTGATTACCGCGCGCGCCGCCGACGGAACGCCGGTGGGTGTCACCATCAATTCCTTTACCTCGGTTTCGCTCGAGCCGCCGCTGGTGCTGTGGTGCCTCGGCCTGCAGTCGCCGTCGCTGGCGGTGTTCGAATCATGCAGCCATTACGCGATCAACGTGCTGGCCGCCGACCAGGTCGAGTTGTCGCAGCGTTTTTCGCAGTCGCAGAGCGACAGGTTCGCCGGCATCGATCTGAAAGTCGGCGCTGGCGACACGCCGATCCTGCCGGGCTGCTGCGCGTGGTTCGAGTGCCGCAACGAGATGCGCTATCCGGGCGGCGACCACCTCATTTTCGTCGGCCATGTGGAAAACTTTCAGCGCGACGAGAAGCCGCCGCTGATCTTCCTTGGTGGGCGCTACCGCACCCTGGCCTGAGCGCTCGTGAATAAATCTACTGCGCGTGCCGGATCGGGGCTTGGGCGGCTCATTTGGCAACCCCGGCTATCCTCATGTACAACGACGTACATTCCGGTAGCTGCGCTCCGGCCGCACCCCGCTACGGCCCGCGGCTACGCCCCGAAGGAAGTCCCCTTGGGGGACGATTTCTTCACAAGCTCTGACCGCGCTGCGCTTTGGCGTCGGCGGCCTTGCTCCTAGTGGTAGCGGCGAGCCTGCGGATTCCAGGAAAACAGCGAGCGCAGACCATGGTTGGCGGCTGTCAGCAAACGGTCGAGCAAGTACTGCATTTCCTTGGCCCGCATCTCGTGGGCTTCCCGTTCGATCTCGGCTATGTTGATGGAGGACATGATGGTTTCCTTGTTTTGGTGCGGTGCAACATCGCATGACTGAACTGTAATTACATATCGCTCAAAGCACAATTACTATCATTGGAACAACATTGATGAATATTCATCCATAATAGACGAATGGATCGTGCCGCAGAGATGACCGCTTTTGTCCGTGCCGTGGAAACCGGGGGCTTCACCGCGGCAGCGCGGGTCATGGGGCTGACGCCGTCCGCCCTGTCCAAACTGGTGACGCGCCTCGAGGACCGTCTCGGCGCGCGTCTCCTGCAGAGAACCACGCGCCGGCTGCAACTGACCGCCGAAGGCGAGGCCTTCTACGCCAGGGCCCGCCCCATCCTGACCGCCATGGACGAGGCCGAGGCCGAGGTCGCCGAGGCCTCAGCCAGCCCGCGCGGGGTGTTGCGGCTGCACTGCGGATCGGCCTTCGGCATGCACCCGTTGGCGCCGGCCATCCCGCGCTTCCAGGAGCTTCATCCCGAAGTCGAGCTGGACATCACCATCAGCGATCAACCGCCGGACGCCATGGAGGAAGGCATCGACTTGGCGATCCGCATCGGCCCGCTCGACGAATCGTCGATGGTGGCGCGGCGCATCTGCAATCTCGAACGGGTGATCTGCGCCTCACCGGCTTACCTCGCGCGGCACGGCACGCCGCGCACGCCGGATGATTTGCAGCAGCACAACTGCTTGTGGATCACCAGCCTGCCGGCCCTTCGCCGCTGGCCTTTCGATACCGACGACGGCATCCGCGTGGTGCATGTCAGCGGCAATGTCGCCGCCAACACGGCCGAGACCGTGCTGCAACTGGCGGTGGCCGGCGTCGGCATCACGCGCCTGACCGACGTCATCGTCGGCGATGCGATGCGTCGCGGCGAACTGGTGCCGATCCTGACCGACTGGCAGCACGTCGAACCGGTGCCCCTCTACGCCACCTATCCCAGTGGCCGCAACCTGTCGCCCAAGGTGCGGGCGATGGTGGATTTTCTGGTTGCTGAGTTCGGCAGCGCACCGTGGCGGCAGACTCGCAGCTGATCCTCGCGGTGCTGCCCTGGCGCAAGACCACCGCGCTATGATTGCCTCCGAGAGACTTCTCAATCCGGCACCAGGATCATGAATCCGAACCTTCGACGCTTCAAGAAGCCCTCGCTGATCGCGGCGGGCGTGGTTGCTTTCGTCCTGGGTTTCGCTTGGCTCGCGCTGCCGGGGATCGTCCAGTCGCAGGCGGAAAAGTTCATCGCCGAGAAGACCGGTCACCGCCTGACCCTCGCCCGACCCGAGATCAATCCGCTGGCCTTGAGCGTGCGCCTGCGCGAATTGCGCCTGGTCGATCCGGCCGGTGCGCCGCTGCTGGCTTTTAGCGAACTGTTCGTCGATCTCTCGGCGGCAAGCCTGATGCAGCGTGCCTTGGTGTTCGATGAAATCCGCCTCGACGGCCTGAATGCCAGCCTGGTGCAGCGCAAGGAAGGCGGCCTCAACTGGAGCCCCCTGCTCGATGCGCTGCAAAGCAAGGGGCCGCAGCCCGAGCCCAAGGGCTTGCCGCGCCTCGACATCCGGCACTTGCGCATCAGCGGTGCACAAATGCAGCTGAGCGATCAGCGCGTGACGCCGGCTTTCGCCACCGGCATCGAGCCGCTCGACCTCGAACTCAACGACGTATCGACCCTGCCCGATGACGCCGGCAAGTTCAGGCTGACAGCCAAAACCCTGTTCGGCGCGCAGCTGACCTGGGCCGGCGACCTCACGCTGAACCCGATCGCCAGCAGCGGCCGCATCGACCTTGGCGCCATCGACCTCGAGCGCCTGGCGCCCCTGTTGCAGGACAAGCTGCCGATCGCGCCACCGTCGGGCATCGTCGCTTTCGGTGCCGATTACCGCCTGACCCAGGCCGGCGGCACGCTGGCCCTGAAACTCGAAAAGATCGGCCTCTCGGCGTCGGCGCTACGGCTGCAGCAGGCGCCGGGTGCCACGCTGCCGCAGTTGGCCGTCGACCGCGTCGAGATCAAGGAAGGAAGCTTCGACTTGGGGACCGGGCAGCTTGCGCTGGGCGCCATCGAGCTGCAGGGCAATCGCGTCGAAGCGATGCTCGACAAGAAAGAACGCAAGCCGGTGCTGAAGTTCGACGAGATCGTCCTGAGCGATGCCAGGGTCGATCTTCCTCAGCGCAAGGCCACGCTGGCGGCGCTGACGCTCAAGGGCGGCGGCATCAGCGCGCGGCGCGACGCGCAGGGCAGGATCGATCTGCTCGGCCTGGTCGACAGCCTCGGCGACAAGCGCGCGGCGAAAACCGCGGCTGCCGCCAAGCCGCCGGCCGCCGAGCCCGCGGCGCCGTGGCACTTCAATGTCAAACAGGTGGCGCTCGCCGGCTTCGCAGTCACCCTGCGCGACGAAAGCGTGGCACCGGCAGTCCAACTGGATCTCGACAACATCGCCATTGTGGTGGACGGCGTCAGCGAAAATCTCAGGGCGCCGCTGCCGCTCAAGGCCAGCCTCGACGCGCGCAGCGGGGGCCGGCTGGAAGTCGTCGGCAAGCTGACACCGGCCGGTGCCGCGGCCGACCTGAACGTGAAGCTGGCCAATCTCTCGCTCAAGGTGGCGCAGCCCTATGTCGCCAAATTCGCCGCGCTCGATTTTGTCGGCGGCGAGGCCGCGGCGGCAGGGCGCGTGACGCATGACGCTAAATCCAGCGGCTATCGCGGCAGCTTCGCGGTGCGCGACCTGCGCCTCAACGAAGCCGGAACGAAGAATGTCTTCCTCGCCTGGAAGTCGCTTTCCAGCAGCGATCTTGCGCTGAGTCCGACCCGGCTCGAGATGGCCTTGCTGTCGCTCGACGGGCTCGACACCAAGCTGATCATCGACAAGGACAAGTCGACCAACCTCCAGCGCGTGATGCACAAGGACACCGCCGCACCGCCAGCGCCGACTCCCGTGGTGGCTCCTGCGGCGCAAGCGGCACCGCCCGTCGCCGCAGCAGCGCCGGCCAAGCCGGAACCCCAGGGCTTCCTGGTCAATATCGACCGCCTGCGCTTTCGCGGCGGCTCGATGTTCTTTGCCGACAACTCGCTGGTATTGCCTTTCGGTACCCACATCCATAATTTGCGCGGATCGCTCGTCGGGCTGTCTTCCAAACCCGGTGCGCCGGGCCAGGTGGAACTCGACGGCGAAGTCGATGAGTTCGGCCTGGCGCGCGCAGTGGGGCAGGTGGATTTTTTCAAGCCCACCGAGTTCATGGACCTCAAGGTGGTTTTCCGCAATGTCGAGATGACACATCTGACGCCTTACTCGGCCACCTTCGCCGGACGCAAGATCAATTCCGGCAAGCTGTCGCTCGAGCTCGAATACAAGATCAAGCAGCGCCAGTTGCAGGGCGAAAACCGGATCGTCATCGATCGCCTCGAACTCGGCGAGCGGGTCGAGAGTCCGACGGCGAAGGACCTGCCGCTCGATCTGGCGATCGCCATCCTCAGCGATTCCGACGGCCGCATCGACCTCGGCCTGCCGATTTCCGGCAGCCTCGACGATCCGCAATTCAGCTATGGCGCGATCATCTGGAAGGCCATCACCAACGTTCTGACCAAGATCGTCACCGCGCCCTTCCGCGCGCTGGGTGCGCTATTCGGCAGCGGCGGTGAAAAGATCGACGACATCGCCTTCGAAGCCGGCGTGACCAGCCTGACTCCGCCCGAACGAGAGAAGCTGGTGCGCCTCGCCACCGTGCTCAACAAGCGGCCGGGTCTGGCGCTCAGCGTGTCCGGCACGTGGGCCGAGGTCGATCGCGTCGCGCTGCAGGATCTGCAACTGCGCCGCGCAGTCGCCGAAAAGAGCGGCCAGCCGGTAGGGGCGAAAGGCGATCCGGGCCCGCTGTCGACCCGTGCGCCCAAGGTGCAAGCCGCGCTGGAAGGCCTGTTCGCCGACAGCTTCGGCAGCGCCGAGCTGGCGACGCTAAAGGAGGGCTTCCGCAGCGCCAATCCGGGCCAGCTGGAGGAAAGCATGACCGGCAAGATGATGTCGCGCCTCTCCGGCCTCATGCGCGAGAAGCGCAGCCTCAGCGAAGCCGAAGTGGGCCGGCTCAAGGGTGCGGATTTCTATGCCGTGCTGTTCGAGCGCCTACGCGCCAAACAGGTCGTGCAGGACGATGCCCTGCAGGCGCTGGCGGAGAAGCGTACCGAGTACGCGCTGGAGGACCTGAAAGCGGCAGGCGCGCCCGAGGCCCGCATCCGTCAGGGCGCAGCCGCAAAGAGTGCGACCGAAGGCCGCGAGATCCTGCTCAAGCTGGACCTCGGCAAGGCTGGGGGCTGACCCCGTCCCATGGCTACCCTGACCCTGCATCCCGGCAAGGAAAAATCCGTCCGGCGCCGGCATCCCTGGCTGTTCTCCGGCGCGGTTGCGGAACTCGACGGCCGCGCCCGGCCGGGCGACACGGTCGATGTCGTTTCCAGCGACGGCCGGCCCCTGGCCCGCGCGGCGTGGAGCCCGGCCTCGCAGATTCGCGCCCGGATCTGGAGCTTCGATATCGACGAGAGCATCGATCACGCTTTCTTCAAGCGTCGCGTCGCGGCCGCCGTGGCGCGACGTGCGGCCCTGCCGGAACTGGCCGGGCAACAGGGCTTGCGCCTGATCCACGCCGAATCCGACGGCCTGCCCGGCGTCATCGCCGATCGCTACGGTGACACCGTGGTGGTGCAACTGACCACGGCGGGAGCCGACAAGTGGCGTGCCGCCATCGCCGACTCCTTGCAGAAGGCTACCGGCTGCTCGCGCATTTACGAGCGCTCGGATGTCGAAGTGCGCGCTCTCGAAGGCCTCGAACCGGTCACCGGCTGGCTCCATGGAACGGCGTCCGGCGAGGAGCTGGTGATCGAAGAAAACGGCGTGAAAATGGCGGTCGATTTTCTCGCCGGCCACAAGACCGGTTTCTACCTCGACCAGCGCGAGAACCGTCGCCGCGTGGCGGAACTCGCGCGCGATCGCCGGGTACTCAACTGCTTCTGCTACACCGCCGGCTTCTCGCTGCAGGCCCTGGCGGGCGGCGCGCGCGAGGTGGTGTCGATGGACAGTTCCGGCCCGGCGCTGGCGACCGCGCAACGTAGCCTCGCACTCAATCTGCAGCTTGATGCGTCGCGCGCGATCTGGCGCGAGGCCGACGTGTTTACCGAGTTGCGCAATCTGCGCGGCAGCGGCGAACGCTACGACCTGATCGTGCTCGACCCGCCCAAGTTCGCCCACACGGCGGCGCACGCCGAGCGTGCCGCGCGGGCCTACAAGGACATCAATCTCAGTGCCTTGCGCCTGCTCGCGCCGGGCGGCTTGCTGATGACCTACTCGTGTTCCGGCGGCGTCAGCGCCGAACTGTTCCAGAAGATCGTCGCCGGCGCCGCGCTGGATGCCGGCGCATCTACCAAAATGACGGCGCGCATCGTGCAGCGTCTGCAGGGCGCCGCCGATCATCCGGTCGACCTGGCATTCCCCGAGGGCGACTACCTGAAAGGCCTGCTGCTGCAGGTCGATTGATTCGGCCGTCGTGGGCACTGTGTTCTAATACACGTTCCATGCGCCGCTTCCTGCATCCCCTGTTCGCCCTGCTGCTCTCGCTGCTGCTCGTCAGCGGCCAGCAGGCTGCGCTCGCGCACATGCTGGGCCACGCCGCCGGACCGTCCGCCGTGCAGCTCGCACAGGAAGAAGATGCCGAGCACGGCGCAACACTGACGCTGTCCCATGTCTGCACCACCTGCATCGCCTTTGCCGGCGTTGACGTGGCGCCACCTGCACCGGTTCTTCCTTTCGCAACGGCGGCGGGACGGCTGGCAGCCCCTGCCGTCGCCGTGCCGCCAGCGCCGACTTTTCGTTTCCGCGCGGCATTTCGCAGCCGCGCCCCGCCTCTGCTCTAAAGCACCTTGACGTTTTGCTGCGCCGCCGGCCTCTCGCCGGGCGGCGCTCCGTGTCATTTGCTCTGGAGCAATCATGAATCGAATTTCAGTTTCCATGCTGGCCGCCTGTGGCGCGCTGGCCAGTTTCCCGGCCATGGCGGCCGATACCGACCTGCAAGCCTTGCGCGAGGAAATCGCGCAGATGAAGAAGTCTTACGAGCGGCGCATCGACGCGCTGGAGAAACGCCTCGCCAGCGCCGAGTCGACCGCTGGCGCCACGGCCCCGCCCGCCGCGTCCGCAACGGCTGGCGCGCGCGGTGCGGCGAACAGCTTCAATCCCGAGATCTCGCTGGTGTTGCAAGGCGCCATGACGAAAACCCAGCGCGAGCCGTCGAGCTGGACCCTGCGCGGTTTTGTCCCTGCCGGCGAGCCGGACGAAGTCGGCCCGTCGCGGCGCAAGGGGCTGAGCCTGGGCGAAAGCGAACTGGCCCTGGCCGCCAATGTCGATCCGAATTTTCGGGCGGCGGTGAACCTCTCCTTGTCGGCCACCAACACCATGGCGGTGGAGGAGGCCTTTTTCCAGACGCTGGGACTCGGCAACGGCCTTACGCTCAAGGGCGGGCGCTTCCTGTCCGGCATCGGTTACCAGAACGAACAGCATCCGCATACCTGGGACTTTGCCGACGCGCCGCTGGCCTACGCGGCATTCTTCGGCAACCGGCTGACGGCGGAAGGCCTGCAAATGAAGTGGCTGGCGCCCACCGACACCTGGCTGGAACTGGGCCTCGAGGCGGGCCGAGACAATGCCTTCCCCGGCAGCGACCGCAACAAGAACGGCTCCGCCCTGGGCGCGATATTTGCCCACACTGGCGGCGATGTCGGCATCTCCAGCAGCTGGCGTGCCGGGCTCTCGGCGGTCGGCACGCGGCCGACCAACCGCGGCTTTGCCCAAACCGACACCACGGGCAATGCGAACACCGTCGCCTTCTCAGGCAACAGCCGCACCGTCGGCGCCGACTTCGTCTGGAAGTGGGCGCCGAATGGCAACCCCAGTGAGCGCAATTTCAAGCTGCAGGCGGAGGCCTTCCGCCGCGTCGAAAAGGGTGAGTTGTCCTGTGTCGATGCGGCCGCGGCCGGCGCCGGCAATTGCGGCGTGCGCCTCGCCGGCAACTACGACGCGACGCAAAACGGGCTCTACGTGCAGGGCGTCTATCAGTTCATGCCGCACTGGCGCGCCGGCTATCGCTACGACCGGCTGGATTCCGGCAACGCCGCGATCGGCATGGTCAACAGCGGCGCGCTGGCGGCCGCCAACCTGCCGCAGTTTGCCGCCTGGAAGCCGCGCCGCGACACCGTAATGATCGACTACGCCTCATCCGAGTTCGCCCGGCTGCGCTTCCAGTATGCACGCGATGTATCACGCGGACCCGGCCTGGTCGACAACCAGTTCTGGCTGCAGTACGTGATGAGCATAGGCGCCCACGGCGCCCACCAATTCTGAGGAGATGATCATGCGAAAAATTCTGATGGTGCTGGCCGCGTTGCTGGCCCTGCCTGCGCAGGCGGCACTGAATGTACTGAGCACCGTGCCGGAATGGGCGGCGCTGGCACAGGAGATTGCCGGCGACAAAATCAAGGTGGCGTCGGTGACCACGGCCCTGCAGGATCCGCACCGGATCGAGGCGCGGCCGTCGCTGATCGCCCGCGCCCGCAACGCAGACCTCGTCATCGCCACCGGCGCCGAGCTGGAGATCGGCTGGCTGCCGCTGGTGCAGCGCGAATCCGGCAACGTCCGCATCCAGGCCGGTCAGCCGGGCTACTTCGAGGCCGCCGCCTACGCCCGCATGCTGGAAGTTCCAGCCAAGCTCGACCGCGCCGATGGCGACGTGCATGCCGGCGGCAATCCGCACATCAATACCGATCCGCGCGTCTATTTGAAGGTCGGCGACGCGCTGGCGGCACGCCTGGCACAACTCGATCCGGCCAATGCGACGGCCTACCAGGCTGGCTATGCCGCCTTCGCCGGACGCTGGCGCGCCAACCTGGCGCGTTGGGAAAAGCAGGCGGCGCTACTGCGTGGGCAGCCGATCGTGGTGCAGCACAAGTCCTTTTCCTATCTGCTCGACTGGCTGGGCCTCAAGGAAGTGGCGACGCTGGAACCCAAGCCGGGCGTCGAGGCCTCCGCCGCGCATTTGTCGCGGGTACTCGAACAGGTGCGCGGCCACAAGCCACGCTGGGTGATTCGTGCCGTCTGGGAAGGCAGCCGAGCGACGGACTGGTTCGCCGCCAACAGCGGCACTCCTGCCGTGGTGCTGCCATTCACGGTTGGCGGCAATGACGCAGCGAAAGATCTCACCGGTTTGTTCGACGACATGCTGGCGCGATTGCTGGCCGCGAAATAAGCATGGACACCCTCGACTGGACCCTGCTGCTCGCCCCCTTTGTCGCCGGCCTGCTGGTGCTGGCGACGCATGTCATGCTGGGCATCGACGTGCTGCGGCGGGGCATCATCTTCATCGACCTCGCCATCGCCCAGGTGGCGGGACTTGGCGCCGTTGCCGCCAGCCTGACCGATCTCGACGTCGTCTTCAGTGGTCTGCCGCAGGGTCTCGGCGCGCAACTCGCCGCCGGCCTGGCGGCAGGGATCGGTGCGCTGTTGCTCACCTGGTGCGAGCGCCGCTGGCCGGAGATGCAGGAAGCGCTGATAGGCCTCGTATTCGTTTTTTCGGCTGCCGCCGGCATCCTGTTGCTGGCGCACAACCCGCATGGTGGCGAGCATCTGCGCGACCTGCTGGCCGGGCAGTTGCTGTGGGTGAGCTGGGCCGCCCTGTGGCCCGTGGCGCTGCTGTATGTCGGTGTCCTGGCCTTGTGGCTGGGGCCGGCGCAACGCTGGCCGCGGCTCGGCTTCTATCTGCTGTTCGCCATCACGGTGACGGCATCGGTGCAACTGGTCGGCGTGCTGCTGGTGTTTACCAGCCTGATCGCCCCGGCCGTGGCGACTCGCGCCTTCAGTGGCACGCGGCGCATCATCGCCGCCTATCTGTTGGGTGCGGCGGGCTATGCCATGGGTCTCGGGCTTTCGCTGTACGCCGACCTTCCTGCCGGGGCGACCGTGGTTTGCAGCCTATGCTTGCTGGCATTTGTTGGGTTGAGCTTTTTCAAGCCGGCGGCCGCCGAGTTATACTCTTCAATCCTCAACCAAAGCAGCAATGCTCCAGATCAGTAGTGGCCGACGACGACGACGATCTGATGTCCCTCGATTTCACGGTGCCGGGCGCGTTCGAGACGCCGCCGGAAGAGCCTGCTGCGCCTGAAATTCCGCCTTCGCCGGCACCGTCGGCACCGCCGATGCGCCCATCGCTGCCGCCGCCGCTGGCAGAGGCCGCGGCGATGTATGCCACGGGGCAGGACCTGGAGGCCATGCGCCGGCTCGAGGCCGCGATCAAGAGCGGCGAAGAGCTTGGCGATTACGCCGTGCGCGCCTGGGCTTGCCTGTTCGAACTGCTGCAGGCCCTGGGGCGCCGCCCGGCTTTCGACGCTCTGGCCCTGACGTTTGCGCGCCGTTTCGAGAAATCCCCGCCGGCCTGGAGTGCCGTGGTCGATGGCCCGCACACGGCCAGCGAGAGTAGCGGCGGGCGGGCCCACGTATCGCTCTCCGGCGTACTGAACGCCGGCATCGGCGAAGTCCTCAAGCAGACCATGAAGCTGGCGGCCACCAGCACCGTGGTGCGCATGGACTTGGCAAAGCTGACCGATGTCGACAACAACGGCGCCACGCTGCTGATGCGCGGATTGGCGGCCCTGAAACGGGCCAAGAAGGAAATCGTTTTCGGCAGTCCCGAGCATCTGGCGCAGATTCTCGCGGCGAAGGTCCTGCCGGGCGAGCGAATCAACGAAGCGATGTGGCTGCTGTTGCTGGAGCTTTATCAGCAGGCATTCCGCCAGGAAGCTTTTGAGGAAGCCGCCGTGAACTACGCCGTGACCTTCGAGGTTTCGCCGCCCTCTTGGGAGGCGCTTCCGGCGCGGACCGAGGAAGTGCCGCAGGAGGAAGCCTCGTCCGAGTCCGGCACGGAGGGTTTCGTGCTGCGCGGCCAGATGGTGGGCGCGACGGCGGCCGACTTCGCGCCGATCGAAGCGGCGCTGGCCGGGCGCGACGAATTCGATGTCGATGCGCGCAATCTGGTGCGCATCGATCCGGGCAGCGCCAGGCAACTGCTGGAGGTGCTGAAGCGTCTCCATGACGCCGGCAAGAAGCTGAGGATCATCGGCTTGAGCACACTGGTCGCCGCCTACCTGGAAACGCTCGGGTTTGCCGACGTTGCCGAACTGCGCGCCCGCGCAATCTAGGGTCTTTTTTCCGCAAGGATTTCCATGGAGCAATATCACGGCACCACCATCCTGTCCGTGCGCCGCGGCAACAGCGTCGCCCTGGGCGGCGACGGCCAGGTGACGCTGGGCAACATCGTGGTCAAGGCCACCGCGCGCAAGGTGCGGCGGCTCTACAACGAACAGATCCTGGCCGGATTCGCCGGCGGCACGGCGGATGCCTTCACGTTGTTCGAGCGCTTCGAGGCCAAGCTGGAGCAGTATCAGGGCAACCTGCTGCGCGCCGCGGTCGAGCTGGCCAAGGACTGGCGCACCGACCGCGCGCTGCGCCGGCTGGAAGCCATGCTCTCGGTCGCCGACCGCGAGCATTCATTGATCATCACCGGCAACGGCGACGTGCTGGAGCCGGAATACGGCCTCGTCGCGATCGGCAGCGGCGGCGCTTATGCGCAGTCTGCCGCGCGCGCCCTGCTGGAGAACACCGACCTGGCGCCCGCCGAAATCGTCAAGAAGTCGCTGGAAATCGCCGGCGATCTTTGCATCTATACCAACCAGAACCACCTGATCGAAATCCTCGATTAGGCGCGCCGCCAGGCCCGGTTCAAGCCGCGGCCTGCGGTCGCGCCGAGGTGGCGAAAGGCAAGAATGTCCCCCATGACTCCTGCGGAAATCGTTTCTGAACTTGACAAGCACATCGTCGGCCAGTCGCGCGCCAAGCGCGCCGTGGCGATCGCCCTGCGCAACCGCTGGCGCCGCATCCAGGTGGCCGAGCCGCTGCGCACCGAAATCACGCCGAAGAACATCCTGATGATCGGCCCCACCGGTGTGGGCAAGACCGAAATCGCGCGGCGCCTGGCGCGCCTTGCCCATGCGCCCTTCATCAAGATCGAGGCAACCAAATTCACCGAAGTGGGCTACGTCGGCCGCGATGTGGACACCATCATCCGCGACCTGGCCGAGACGGCGATCAAGGACGCGCGCGAGGAAGCCATGCGCATCGTGCGCGATCGCGCCATGGACGCCGCCGAAGACCGCGTGCTGGATGTGCTGCTGCCGCCGGCAAGAGTTCCCGCAGGGACGCAGAGCGCTGGCGCCGGTGAGACGGCGGAAGAAACCGGCACACGGCAGAAGTTCCGCAAGAAGCTGCGCGAGGGCGATCTCGACGACAAGGAAATCGAAATCGAAGTCGCTCAACCGTCGGCCAGCATGGAAATCTTCGCGCCACCGGGCATGGAGGACCTGACGCAGCAGATCCAGGGCATGTTCCAGAACATCGGCGGCGGCAAGAAGCGCATGCGCAAGATGAAGATCCAGGACGCGCTGAAGTCGCTGGCCGACGAGGAAGCCGCGCGGCTGATCAACGACGAGGAGGTGAAGGCCGACGCGCTGAAGAACGTCGAGCAGAACGGCATCGTCTTCCTCGACGAGATCGACAAGATCGCGTCGCGTTCCGAGGCCCATGGCGCCGAGGTCTCGCGGCAGGGCGTGCAGCGCGACTTGCTGCCGCTGGTTGAGGGCACCACGGTGTCCACCAAGTACGGCATGATCAAGACCGACCACATCCTGTTCATCGCCAGCGGCGCGTTCCACCTGGCCAAGCCCTCCGACCTGATTCCGGAACTGCAGGGCCGCTTCCCGATCCGCGTCGAACTCGATTCGCTGTCGGTCGACGACTTCGAGCGCATCCTGACCCAGACCGATGCCTGCCTCACGCGCCAGTACCAGGCTTTGCTGGCCACCGAAGACGTCACGCTGGAGTTTGCCGCCGACGGCATCACGCGCCTGGCCGAGATCGCTTTCCAGGTCAATGAGAAGACCGAAAACATCGGCGCCCGCCGGCTCTATACCGTGATGGAAAAGCTGCTCGAGGAAATTTCCTTCGATGCCGGAAAGCGCAGCGGCGAGCGACTCGTCATCGACGGCAGCTACGTGGACGCGAAGCTCGGCGAACTGGCGAAGAACGAAGACCTCTCGCGCTACGTGTTGTAGCCATGCGCCGAGCCGTCTCAAGCGTGGCGCAGCCACAGACACGGAGCCGCGCAGCGGCGAACACCCGTCACCCCCGCCTGGGCGGGGGCCGGGGGGTGGGAGCGTAATTGATCGAACGTATCGCGGGAATCGTCTTCCCGATCTACGCCATCGTCGCGGTCGGCTACGCATACGGCCGCTGGAAGAAGCCCGACATGGCCTTCGCCAACCAGCTCAACATGGACATCTTCGTGCCGGCGCTGGTGTTTGCCGCGCTCGCATCGAAGTCATTCGACATCGCGCAGAACATTCCGTTGCTGCTCGGCAGCGTCGCCGTGGTGCTCGGCACCGGGTTGCTGGCCTGGCCGGTGGCGCGCATGCTGGGTGTGGCCGGCAATACCTTCGTGCCGCCGATGATGTTCAAGAATTCCGGCAACATGGGCCTGCCGCTGATGGTACTGGCCTTCGGCGAATCCGCGCTGCCTGCCGCCGTGGTGCTGTTCTTCAGCGAAAACTTTCTGCACTACTCGCTGGGTACCTGGCTGCTCGACCACCGGGCGAAGCTGTGGAACCTGTGGCGCGTGCCGGTGATCGCCGCCGCGCTGGCCGGCCTGGCGGTCAGCGTGCTGCATTTTCCTTTGTGGCAGCCGCTGTGGCTGAGCGTCAAATTGCTGGGCGACGTGTCGATTCCGCTGCTGCTGTTTTCTCTCGGCGTGCGTCTCACCGACAGCCGCCACGCCGACTTGCACATCAGCCTCGCCGGCGCCCTGACCACGCCTGTCGCCGGCGTGCTGGTGGCGCTGCTGATGAATCTGGTGCTGGGTTTGACCGGGCGCGACGCGGCCATGCTGATTCTTTTCGGCGCGCTGCCGCCGGCGGTGCTCAACTACATCTTTGCCGAGCGCTACCACCAGGAGCCGGAGCGGGTCGCTTCCATCGTGCTGATCGGCAACCTGGCGTCGCTGGTAATCATTCCGCTGACACTGGCCTGGGTGCTGCGTTAGATCGCCGTACCGCCGGCGCCGACTCTGCGTCCTGCGGAACTCTCAGGCGGGCTTGTGGCCCTTGCCCAGCTTGTCGAGATAGAGATAGACGACCGGCGTCAGGTACAGCGTCAGAAACTGCGACAGCAACAGGCCGCCAACGACCGCCAGGCCAAGCGGCCGTCGCACTTCGGCGCCGGCACCCCAGCCCACGGCGATCGGCAGGGTTCCCACCAGCGCGGCCATGGTGGTCATCATGATCGGCCGGAAGCGCACCATGCAGGCATCGAAAATCGCCTGCGCCGGAGCGACGTTTTCCTTGCGCTGCTTCTCCAGGGCGAAGTCGATCATCATGATCGCGTTCTTCTTGACGATGCCCACCAGCATGATGATGCCGACGAAGGCGTAGAGACTCAGATCGACGCGGAAGATCAGCAGCGTCAGCAGTGCACCCAGACCCGCAGCGGGCAGCCCGGAGAGAATCGTCAGGGGATGCACGAAGCTCTCGTAGAGAATGCCGAGCACGATATACACCACCAGGACGGCGACCAGCAGCAGTATGCCGAGCCCCTGCAGCGACGCTTCGAAGGCCTGCGCCGCGCCCTGCAGGCTGGTGGTGAGCGAGGCCGGCATGCTCATCTCGCGCTCCATCTTGCGGATGCGATCCACCGCATCCCCGAGTGAAACGCCGGGCAGCAGGTTGAAGGAGAGCGTCACCGCGGGCAACTGGCCCTGGTGGTTGACCGTCAGCGCCTGAGTTGTGCGGCTGATGCGGGCCACTGTATCGACCGGCACCAGTTTGCCGCTGCTGGAACGGACATGGATTTTCGCCAGCGTGGCCGGGTCGGCCTGCAGCTCCGGCGCAACTTCGAGGATGACCTGGTACTGGTTGGTGGCGGCGTAGATGGTCGATATCTGGCGCGAACTGAAGGCGCTTTGCAGTGCGTCCTCGATCTGGCCGATGCTGATGCCGAGCGGTGCCAGCTTTTCCCGGTCGATGTCGAGTGCGAGTACGGGGCTCTGGTTCTTCAGGTTGGTGTTGACGTCGACGAAGCCGGGCAGCTGGCGCAGGTGGTCGAGCAGCACGTCGTTCCAGCGATAGAGTTCGGCGAGATCCGTGTCCTGCAGCGTGTATTGGAACTGGGCGTTGGTCACCTGGCCGCCGATGCGGATCGGCGGCGGGTTTTGCATGAAGACGCGAATGCCCGGTACGGCGGCCAGCTTGGGGCGCAGGCGGGCGATGATTTCGTCGGGGCCCTCCTTGCGTTCGTCGTGCGGCTTGAGGTTGAGCACCAGGGTGCCGGTATTGGAGGTCGGGCGCGGGCCGCTGGCGCCGACGAAGGACCCCAGTGTCCGCACTGCCGGGTCCTTGGACAGGATGTCGGCCACGGCGCGCTGCCGCTGCATCATGGCCGGGAAGGAAATGTCCTGCGGGCCTTCGGTGGAGGCGATGATCTGCCCGGTATCGCCGCTGGGCAGAAAGTCCTTGGGCACCGCGCCGAAGATCAGGACGGTGGCGATCAGGGTGAGGACGAAGGAGAGCATGACCCACAGCGGTCGCGCCAGGCACCAGGTGAGCGACCGGCGGTAGGCGCCCAGCAGCGCATCGAAGAAGCGCTCGAAGGCCATGAAGATGCGGCCATGCTGTTCCGGCCCGGCGTGCTTCAGGTAGCGGCTGCACAGCATCGGCGTCAGCGTCAGCGAGACGAAGCCGGAGACCAGGATCGCGGCGCAGATGGTGACGGCGAACTCGTGCAGCAGGCGACCGACGATGCCGCTCATGAACAGCACCGGAATGAACACGGCGGTCAGCGAGAGCGTCATCGAGATGATGGTGAAGCCGATTTCGCGCGCACCGTGGATCGCCGCCTCGAACGGCTCCTCGCCGGCCTCGATGTGGCGGATGATGTTCTCCAGCATGACGATTGCGTCATCGACGACGAAGCCCACCGACAGTGTCAGCGCCAGCAGCGAAAGGTTGTCGAGGCTGTAGCCCAGCGTCTGCATCACGGCGAAGGTGCCGATCACCGAGATCGGCAAGGCCAGCGCCGGAATGATCGTCGCCGACAGGTTGCGCAGGAACATCAGGATCACCAGGATCACCAGGAAGCCGGCAAGGATCAGCGTGAATTGCACGTCGTTGATCGCGTCGCGGATCGAGACGCTGCGGTCGTAGTGCACCTGGAGTTCGATCGAGGCCGGCAGGTTGGCCTGGAACACCGGCAGCACGCGCTTGATCGCGGCCACGGTTTCGATGGTGTTCGATCCCGGCTGACGGAATACCGCCAGCATGATGGTGCGCCGGTCGTTGAACCAGGCGGCGACCTTGGTGTTTTCGACGCTGTCGACGACGCGCGCCAATTCCTCCAGCTTCACTGGTGCGCCGTTGCGCCAGGCTATGGTCAGCGGGCGATAGGCGGCCGCGTTCAGCAGCTGGCCGTTGGCTTGCAGGGCAAAGCTCTGCCGCGTGCCGTCGAGCGTGCCCAGCGGCTGATTGACGTTGGCATTCCTGACGGCCGCCTGCAGCTCGTCGATGCCGATGCCGCGCGAACTGAGCTGACCAGGATCGGCCTGTATCCGGACCGCAAATTTCTGCGAACCGAAGACATTGACCTGGGCGACGCCGGGCAGCGTCGACAGGCGCTGGGCGAGCTGCGTTTCGGCATACTCGTTGACCACCCAGGTGGGCAGCGTGGTCGAGTTCATGGCGATGTAGAAAATCGCGAAGTCCGCCGGGTTGACCTTGCGGAAGGAAGGCGGCGTCGGCATGTCCGGCGGCAGCTTGCGCTGCGCGGCGGCGATGGCCGACTGCACGTCCTGCGCGGCGGCATCGATGTTGCGGTCGAGCGCGAACTGCAGCGTGATGGTGGAGGTGCCCTGGGCGCTGGTCGAGGTCATCGAGTCGAGACCCGATATGGTCGAGAACTGGCCTTCGAGCGGAGTGGCGACCGCGGCGGCCATGGTCTCGGGCGAGGCCCCGGGCAACTGGGCGGTGACCGAGATCGTCGGGAAATCGATGCTGGGCAGTTCGGAGACCGGCAGCGCGCGGTAGGCGATGATGCCGAAGATGAGGAAGGCCGCCATCAGCAGCGTGGTCATCACCGGCCGGCGGATGCACAGCTCTGGCAACTGCATCGCGGCTTCCTAGTCCGGCTTGCCGGGGCCGCCGGGTTTGCTTGGGTCGGCGGGGCCAGGCTTGCCGGCTTTGCCCCCGGGCCCGTCGGGTTTTCCCGTCTTGCCTTCGGGACCGCCGTCGGCCGGCTTGATCCTGGCGCCGGGCGTCAGTCGAAGATGGCCTTCGGTGACGACGGTTTCACCGCCGGCGAGGCCCTCGGCGATGATCGCGACCCGCTGTTGTGTCGAGCCGACGCGGACCTTGCGGATGTCCACCGTGCCGTCTTCCTTCGTCACGAACACGAAGCTGCCTTCTGCGCCCTGCTGCACCGCCTCGGCGGGAACTACCACGGCCCCTGTCAGCGTATCCAGCACCAGGCTGACGCTGACGAACTGGCCCGGGGCCAGCCTCTCATCCTCGTTGGGCAGGACGGCCTTGAGCTGGATGGTGCCGGTCGCAACATCGACGCCGTTGTCGAGGAAGCGCACGTTGCCTTCCCAGGCGGCAGCGACGCCCGGAACGGAAATCGCCGCCTTCATCGACTTCTTTTCGGAGCGCATGCCGGCCTGCAGCAGCGGCAGATATTTTTCGGGGACGGCAAAGCCCACATACAACGGTCGCACGCGATTGACCACGGCGAGTGCCGTTTCGTTGACCTTCACCGCCGTGCCGGGAAATACCAGCTTGGCCCCGACCACACCGGCGAAGGGTGCCTTGACCACGCTGTATGACAATTGCAGGCTCGCCAGTTCGACGGCGGCGGCATCGGCCCGGGCGACGGATTGGGCGGCTGCCGCTGTCGTGCGCATCTCGCCGACCTTTTCTTCCGAGATGAAGCCTTTGGCGCGCAACGCAATGTAGCGCTCGACATCGGCGCTCGCCTTGGCGGACTGCGCCTGGCTCTTGGCCAGATTGGCTTCGGCCTGATTGAGCCTGGCCTGGAAGTCGGCGGGGTCGAGGCGCAGCAGGATGTCGCCTTGCCGCACGTGCTGGCCTTCGGTGAACGCCACGCCCTGCACCTGGCCGTCCACGCGCGACTTGAGGGTAACCGTCTCGTAGGCCTCGGTGCGGCCCGTGATTTCCAGTCGCAGCGGCATGTCCTGGACGACTGCCTTGGCCAGCCTGACGGGAACCGGCGGCGTCTGCATCTTCTTGCCGGCCGCGGACGTGCCGGATTTGGTGAAGTACCATGCCGTCCCGCCTCCGGCGGCAAGCAGGGCGACAATCAACAGAATCGTGCGCGTCTTGGACATGGGCGGATCAGCCTTTTCACGGTAGCGTTGATTCGAGGGCGAAGAGCTGCGCGACGTCCTCGCGGCGACGGATCAGATGCACGGCGCTGCCATCGACCATGACTTCGGCGGCGCGCGGCCGGCTGTTGTAATTCGAGGCCATTGCCATGCCGTAGGCGCCTGCCGAGAGGATGGCGAGCAGATCGCCCTCGTTCAGCGCCAGCAGGCGGTCGTGGCCGAGGAAATCACCCGACTCGCAGACCGGGCCGACGATTTCGTAGCTCATTGCCGTGCCTGTCGCCGTGCCGTCAGCGCCGACTCTTGCGATGTCGTGCCAGGCGTCATAGAGGGCAGGGCGCATCAGGTCGTTCATCGCCGCATCGACCACGGCAAAGTGCTTTTCCTCGCCCGGCTTCAGCACTTCGACACGGGTCAGCAGCAGGCCCGCATTGCCGACCAGCGAACGGCCCGGCTCGAACATCAGCTTTTCGCGGCGACCGGCGAGCCTGCTCAGCATCGGGGCGAGATAGTCGGCCGCCGCAGGGGCGGGCGCGTCGGCACGATATTGAATGCCCATGCCGCCGCCGAGGTCGATGTGCTCCAGCACGATGCCCGCGGCGGCAAGCCGATCGACCAGCGCCAGCACCTTGTCGGCCGCTTCGGCGGCCGGCGCCGGATCGAGTAGTTGCGAGCCGATGTGGCAGTCGATGCCTTTCACGGCGATATGCGGCAGCGTGGCGGCTCGGCGGTAGAGGTCGAAGGCCTCGTCGAAGGCAACGCCGAACTTGGCGCTCTTGAGGCCGGTGGAAATATAGGGATGGGTCTTCGGGTCGACGTCGGGATTCACGCGCAGCGAAACCGGCGCGCGGCGGCCGACGCTGCCGGCAACCTCGCTGAGGTGTTCGAGTTCGCTCGCCGACTCTACATTGAAGCAGTGGATGCCCGCCTCCAGCGCCGCACGCATTTCCGCACGCGACTTGCCGACGCCGGAAAATACGATCTTGTTCGCGTCGCCGCCGGCGGCCAGCACACGCGCCAGTTCGCCGCCGGAAACGATGTCGAAACCGGCGCCGAGTCGGGCGAACAGATTGAGGATGGCGAGATTGGAGTTGGCCTTGACCGCATAGCAGATCAGCGATCGCTGAGCCAGCCCGTGTGCCTGCAGCGCATCGCGATAGGCCGCGTAGGCGGCCGTGAGCGCAGCGCGTGAATAGACGTAGCAGGGAGTGCCGAAGCGCGCGGCAATCTCGGCCAGCGCAACGCCTTCGACCCGCAGGCCGTCCTCATGCATGACGGCCAGACTCATCGTCCGGGCTCTGTGCCGGCTTTGTTGCTATTATCGACCGCAGGAGCCGGCGTCGGCGCGCTTTGCGTACATGGGATTCCGCTTTGCGGGCATGTAACGGCGGCCGCGGGCGCCGCCGGGGATGGCAGTGTCAGCGGGGTCTTGGTACCGCAGGCGGCGAGGGCCGTCAGGGCGATCAGGGCGGTGAAGAATGAAGGAATCAGACGCATGGCAGATAGATGTGGCTGAGTGTGTCTCGACAGGCAAAGGATGGTAACACGCGATGGACGAGCGGGAATTCATGGCAGCGGCGGATGCCGAACTGGCGCGCATCGAGACGGCACTGGAGGTGGCGAGCGAGAGCGACGTTGCCGATTTCGATTTTGAAACCAAGCCGGGCGGCGTGATCGAGATCGAATTCGAGAACGGCTCGAAGATCATTGTGAATCGCCACGGCGCCGCCCGCGAAATCTGGCTGGCAGCGAAATCGGGCGGCTACCACTTTCGTCCCGAGGGGGGGCGCTGGCTGGGCACGCGCGACGGCGAAGAATTGATGGCGGCCTTGTCGCGCACCCTGTCCGAACAGGCCGGCGTCAAAATCGCGCTCTAGTTCTTCTTTTCGGCGGGCTTCTCGGCAGCGGGCTTTTCGACCGCCTTCGGTTTCGCGTCCTGCACCGGGGCAGGTGTCTGCTGCCTGGATTCGGCCTGCTTGGGTTGTTCCTCGTCCACAGGCGGCAGCAATTCCTTGTAGATGAGTTCCTTGGTGGTTTTGCCCGAAGGATCATTGGCGACGATCGGCACCAGGTTGCCGGGGGTTTCCTGCCAGCTCTCCGGCACATTCTTCAAGGCCTGTTCCATGAAGCTGATCCACATCGGCAACGCGGCCGCGCTGCCGGTTTCGCCGTTGCCCATGCGCCGCGGCTGATCGAAGCCGATCCAGGCGATGCCGACGATGGTCGGCTGGTAGCCGCAGAACCAGGCATCGATGTAGTCGTTGGTGGTGCCGGTCTTGCCCGCCAGGTCGCTCCGCTTGAGCGCGGCGGCAGCGCGTGTCGCGGTACCGCGCCGTACCACGTCGTGCATCATGCTGTCCATCAGCCAGGCGTTGCGTGCATCAATCGCGCGCAGCGATTCATCGCCGGCCAGCATGGGCTGTGTGGCGGCCAGCACGGTGCCCTTGTCATCGACGATCTCGCGCACGATATACGGGGTGATGCGGTAGCCGCCGTTGGCGAATATCGAATAAGCCGCGAGCTGCTGCCACGGCGTCACCGATCCGGCGCCCAGCGCCAGGGTCAGATAGGGCGGGTGCTTGTCGGCATCGAAGCCGAAGCGCGTCACATAGTCCTGCGCGTAATGGGTGCCGATGGCGCGCAACAGGCGGATCGAAACCATGTTCTTGGATTTCGCCAGTGCCGTGCGCAGAGTCATCGGGCCTTCGTATTTGCCGTCGTAGTTCTTCGGTTCCCAGGCCTGGGAACCTGTCTCTTCGGCGGAGATCGATACGGGTTCGTCCGCGATCACGGAGGCCGGGGTATAGCCTTTTTCCAGAGCGGCGGAGTAGATGAAGGGCTTGAAGCTGGAGCCGGGCTGGCGCCAGGCCTGGGTGACGTGGTTGAATTTGCTGCGGTTGAAATCGAAGCCGCCGACCAGCGCCCGGATCGCGCCATCGACCGGACTCGCGGCGACGAAAGCCGCCTCGACATCCGGCAACTGGACGATGTGCATGCCCTTGTCCGATTTCTGGACGCGGATCACGGCACCGCGCCGCACCCGCTTGTTGGGTGGCGACTTGTCGTCCAGCATGCGCGCGACGAACCTGAGTCCTTCGTCGCCGACTTTGACGATCTCGCCGCCGCGCAGGTAGGCGCGCACCATTTTCGGCGTGGCCTCCAGAACGATGGCCGGCAGCAGGTCGTCGCTGTCGTCGTAGTCGGCCAGCAGCTCTTCCAGTTCCTCGTCCTGATCCGAGGTGACGTCCTTCAGGTCGACGTAGGCCTCGGCGCCGCGATAGCCGTGGCGCCTGTCGTAATCGATGACGCCGCGGCGCACGGCAAGGTAGGCGGCCTGTTGTTCGCTGAAGTTTATCGTCGTGATCACGCGCAGGCCGCGGCTGTAGAGATCGTCGGGGAAGCGCTCGGCAGCTATCTGGCGCGCCATTTCCGCGACATAGTCGGCGCGGACGCCAAAGTCGTTGACGTCGCGCTTGACGTACAGGGCTTCGGTCTGCGCCGACTTCAATTGAGCGTCGTTGATGAAGTCAAGCTCGCGCATCCTGCGCAGGACGTAGCGCTGGCGCAGCTGGGCCCTCTTCGGATTGGCCACCGGGTTGTAGGCCGAAGGCGCCTTGGGCAGTCCGGCGAGCATGGCCGCCTCGGCCACGGTGACATCCTTCAGCGGCTTGCCGTAGTAGATCTGTGCCGCAGCGGAGAAGCCGTAGGCGCGTTGCCCGAGGTAGATCTGGTTGATGTAGATTTCGAGAATCTGGTCCTTGCCGAGATTGTTCTCGATTTTGAACGCCAGCAGCATCTCGTAGAGTTTCCGTGTCAGGGTCTTCTCGCTTGACAGGAAAAAGTTGCGGGCCACTTGCATGGTGATGGTTGACGCGCCTTGGCGCTTGCCACCACCCACGAAATTGGAATACGCTGCACGCAATACGCCGAGTGTGTCTATACCCGGGTGCTGGTAGAAGCGCTCGTCTTCGGCCGCGAGAATGGCCTGCTTCATTACTGCGGGAACGTCCTTGATGTGTGCGAAGTTGCGCCGCTCCTCGCCGAACTCGCCAATCAGATGGCCGTCGCTGGTGTAGACGCGCAAGGGAATCTTCGGCTGATAGTCGGTCAGCACTTCCAGCGAGGGAAGCTGCGGATAGATGAGGATCAGCGCAATGCCCGCCAGCGCGGCGACGCTGAGTACAGCGCCTCCGATCAGGAGCAGGAAATACAGTGCCCAGCGAGCGGGGGCGGGTAGGACGGGAAGGGGCACGAATGGACGGGGTGGAAGGCGGCGCGTAGGATTATAGCTGTGGCGCTGAAGACACGCTCCGCTTGTTCATCCGTGATCTTTTTGCTTTACAGGCGATATAGTTGCTGCTAGCATCTGAAGTAAATTATCTGTATAGCGCGTAACGCAATATTTTTAAAGGAAAAATTCTTTGCAGATCGATGTCTCGGCCCTGAAGTCGATCTTTAACCCGAAGCTCCGTCCGCTGATCGGTGTGGATATCAGCTCGACCGCCATCAAAATGGTCGAGTTGGTAGATGCCGGCAAGGGGCAGCCGCGGGTTGAGCGCTACGCGATCGAGCCATTGCCCAAGGATGCCGTGGTCGATGGCAACCTGGCATCGCTTGATGTTGTGGCCGAAGCACTTCAGCGTTGCTGGAAGCGACTGGGCACCTCGACGCGTTTTATCGCCATGGCACTGCCGACTTCTGCGGTGATCACCAAGAAGATTTCACTGCCCGCGAGTCTGCGCGAGCAGGAGATGGAGGTCCAGGTCGAATCGGAAGCCAATCAGTACATCCCGTTTGCTCTGGAGGAGGTCAATCTCGATTTCCAGGTGATCGGTCCGGCACCCTCGAGCCCCGACGACGTTGAGGTATTGCTGGCAGCGTCCCGCAAGGAGAAGGTAGAAGACCGCGTCGCCGCTGCGGAAGTGGCCGAGCTGAAGCCGGTGGTGATGGATGTCGAGGCCTACGCGACCCAGGCCGCGTACGAACTGGTGACCAAGCAGCTTCCTCGTGAAGGGGTGGGCCAGATCGTGGCGCTGGTGGATGTGGGCGCCTCGGCCATGAAGGTCACCATCATGAAGGACGATCAGCAGCTCTATGCGCGCGAGCAGGCTTTCGGCGGGGCGCAACTCACCGAGGAGATCATGCGCGCCTACGGCATGGGCCCGGAGGAAGCCGAGAACCTGAAGCGTTCGGGCACGCCGCCCGACAACTACGAAGCAGAAATTCTTCATCCCTTCATTGAAAACATGGCGCAGGAAGTCGCGCGCGCGCTGCAGTTCTTCTTCACCTCAACGCCGTTCAACGAAGTGCATCACATCATTCTTGCCGGCGGATCGGCGCTGGTTCCGGGTGTAGCGGAAATCGTCGGTCAGCGTACCAACGTCAATACGATTTTGGCCGATCCATTTGCCGGGATGGCGATTTCGCCGCGCATCCGCGCCAAGCAGCTCGCTGCAGACGCGCCATCTCTGATGGTGGCTTGCGGGCTGGCTCTCAGGAAGTTCGATCAATGATCCGGATCAATCTCCTTCCCCATCGTGAGGAGAAGCGCAAGGGACGACGCCAGCAGTTCTATGTCCTGCTGGGATTGGTGTCCCTGCTGGTCGCATTGATCTGGTTCCTCGGCTTCTCGCTGATCAATCGCCAGATTGCCGTGCAGAACGAGACGAATGAATTCCTCAAGCGCGAAACCGCCAGTCTCGACAAGGAAATTGACGAAATCAAGAAAATCCAGGAGCAGACCAACGCTCTGTTGGCTCGCAAGCGGGTGATCGAGGCGCTGCAGGCCAACCGCACGGAAATTGTGCACTTGTTCAATGAGTTGGCAAAGCAGGTGCCGGAAGGCATCTATTTGCGCACCCTGGTGCAAGCCGGGCCAAGAATAACCATTACCGGTTATGCGCAGTCGAATGCGCGGATAACTACCCTGATGAACAATCTCGATGAGTCGCCTCTGCTCGAGAATTCAACCCTGATCGAGACCAGGGCCGAGGTGGTGGCCAACCGGCGCCTCAATGCGTTCAGCATCACCACCCAGATCACGCGTCAGAGTGCGGCCGCAGCCAAGCCGGCGCCGGTACAAGGGAAGAAATGATGAAGCTGCCCTCTCTGCCTGCGATGTTCAAGCGGAAATCGGCTGCCGAGCGCATGGCCGAAAAACAGGCTGTCAATGTCAAGGCAGAACCCGCCGCGCCCAAGAAGCTCCTGATTGATTTTCAGCAGTTGGCGATGGATTTCAAGACTCTGGATCCCAAGGATCCGGGGCTGTGGCCGCTGGCCCCCCGCATCGTCATTCTGCTCGGTCTGTTCTGTGCCTTGCTTGCCGCCGCTTGGGGATTCGGCGCCATCGGCTGGAGCGTCCAACTGGAGGAACTCGAAGCAAAGAAGGGTCAGGAGGCCAAGCTCAAGGAAGATTGGCTGAACAAGAAGAGGCAGGCCGTGAATCTGGATGAATACCGTCGCCAGCTGGCCGAAATCGACCGCTCGTTCGGCGCTTTGCTCAAGCAGTTGCCGAACAAGGCCGAGATGGGCGACATGCTGGTCGACATCAACAAGGCGGCCCAGGCGCGGGGTCTGGCCGTCGAACTCTTCAAGCCGGGTGGCGAGGCTCCCAGGGAATTCTATGCCGAGGTGCCGATAACTCTCAACCTCACCGGTAGCTACCATGATATTGGTGCGTTCACGGGAGATCTAGCCAAGCTGCCGCGCATCGTTACCCTGAACGACATCAACTTGAGCACCAACGCGAACGGATCGCTGGCTTTGAAAACCACTGCCAAGACCTTCCGTTACCTTGACGAAGCTGAACTGGCCAATCAGAGGAAGGCCCAGCAAGTCGCCAAGGGAGGCAAGAAATGAAGTTGAACGGACTCCTTTTGCTCTGCCCGTTGTTGTTGCTGGGTTGCGCTGCCGAAGAGCATCAGGACCTCCGGCAATGGATGCGTGAGGAGGCTAAAGGCATGAGGGGCAGAGTGACGCCCCTGCCGGAAATAGCCGCTTTCCCTGCGGTCGCGTACGAAACGGAGATGCTGACGTCTCCGTTCGCTCCAGGAAAGATCGTGACGCTGGAGGCCGTTGCAGACAAGACAGCGCCGGATCGCACCCGGCCGCAGCAGCCGCTGGAGATCTTCCCGATCGAGGATCTGAGGGTGGTGGGCGTCATTTTGGCCGGCAAGGTGCCCTATGCGCTGGTTCAGACCCCGCCACCGAACAAGCCAAAACACGTGCGTGTGGGCGAATACATGGGCCGCAGCTTCGGCAAGATCACGGCGATTACCAAGGATGGCGTTACGGTGCTTGAAACCGTCAAGGATGCCAACGGCGCATGGGTGGAGCAGGAGAAACTGCTCGCTGTGCCGAAAGAAGGAGGACGTTAATGAATAAGTTCAAAACTGCCGCATGCGCCATTCTGGGCTTCTGGCTTGCCCTGCCCGGTGCATCGATCGCGGCTGAAAACTCCATCAAGCAGGTCCAGGTCAGACGCGACGGCGATCAGATGCTGCTGAAGGTGCAAATGTCCGCCCCCCTGAAGTCAATGCCGGGAAATTGGAGCGTGGTAGAGCCGCCGCGCGTGGTGATCGACTTTCCCCAGACCGACAACCAGTCGGGTCAGTCCACCGTGCAGGTGGCCGAGGGCGATCTCAAGAGTCTGAATCTGGTGCAAACCGATAAATTGACGCGACTGGTGCTGAATCTTTATCGGCCAACCAAGTTCTCAACCGAGATTGCCGGCGACGTTCTTTTCATCAAGCTGCAGTCACAGGGTGTTCAGGCCAGCCAGGAGCCGGCACCGAGCATCTATCAGCCGAGCATGCCGGCCGCCGCGGCAGGGAAGCCGGCCATGGCCGCTGATGTCGCCGCCATCCGCGATATCACGTTCCGCCGCGGTGAAGACGGGCAAGCGACGATCACCGTCGATCTGACCGATGGCACCGTGCCTATCGACATCCGTCGCGCCGGTCCCGGGATCACCGTCGAATTGCGTGACGTGGAACTCCCCGATCGCCTGCAGAACCGGCGCGACGTCAATGACTTCGCCACTCCGGTAACAACGATCACCTCACGCGCCATGGGGAATATGACGCGCCTCGACATTGCTGCCCGCGGCCGCTGGTTTCACCAGGCTCACCTGGCCAACAACCAGCTGACCATCGAAGTCAAGCCGATACCGGCGGATGAAGCCAACAAGCTGGTTCAGAGCGGGGATCAGGGGCAAAAGGTTTCGATCAACTTCTTTGGCGCCGACGCGGCCATGGTGCTGCGCACCCTCGCTGACATTTCAGGCAAGAACGTGCTGATCGATCCCTCGCTGAATGGCAGGACCGTCACCGCAAATCTCGACAACATTCCCTATGACCAGGCGCTTGAGATCATCATGGCGCAAGTCAATTCCGGCATGCGCGTGCGCAATGACGTCGTCCTGTTTGGCGATCGGGCCGTGTTGCAAAAGCGTGACCAGGACAACGCCGATGAGCTGGCGCGGGCGAGCGATATTGCGCCACTCGTGGCGGAAACCTTCAAGCTCAACTATGTCAAGGCCGCAGACATCGTCTCGCTGGTGAATAGCAGCTTCGCAGCCGCCCCCGCCGCCGCGGGAGCAGCCCCGGCTGCGGGCGCGCCGTCAGCGGCGCCGGCTGCTGCAGGTGCCGTCGCCGCGGGCAGCACCGGCAAGGGCATGCTCACCTCACGCGGCAGCATCTCGGTGCATGACGCCACCAATCAGGTATTTGTCCGTGACACGCTTGCGGTGGTTGAATCCATTCGCGAAGTCATTCGCAACGTAGACGTCCCGCCCAAGCAGGTGATGATCGAGGCCCGCATTGTCGAGGCATCCACGGGGTTCAGCAATTCGCTGGGGGTGAGGCTGAACGCCTTCAATTTCCAGCAACAAGGCTACCAGATTCCCGGAACCAACACGACGCGCGGCGTGTTCACTACCGCCCCGCTGAATACCGGCAACAATCTGGACATCTACGGAGCCAATCCGACACCCTCGCTGACCACCAGCACGAACATCTTCCGGCCGAGCTATACGCTGGCAGGGGCCGCCAATTTCGGACTGATGCTGTTCAACAGCGCCGCGACGAAACTCATTTCGCTGGAATTGCAGGCGGCGGAGAACGACTCGCGCAACAAGACTATTTCATCGCCGCGCATCGTCACTCTGAATCGCAAGGCAGCGACGATCAACAGCACCCAGCAGGTGACCATTCTTACCGGAGTCAATGCGACGACCGGCCTGCCGATCTACCAGACATTCTCGGCGCCTCTGACCCTGGGTGTGACGCCGTCGGTAAATCCGGACAACCGCATCAGTCTTGAGCTGAACATTGCAAAAAGCACCATCACCAATGCGACGACCGGCAGCTTGGACACCAACACCATTACCACCAGCGTGATTGTCGAAAATGGTGGCACGGTGGTCATCGGCGGATTTGCCAGGGAATCCGACATCCAGACGCAGGACCGCGTTCCCTTCCTTGGTGACCTGCCTTACGTCGGCTTCCTGTTCAAGACTACTACCAAGAGCCAGTCGCGCAGCGAACTGCTGGTTTTCATCACGCCGCGCATCATCAGCGAGACACTGACGCAGCGCTGAGCCGAAGCCGAATTGACTGACAGGGGCCGGCGCAAGCCGGCCCCTTTCTTTCGCGCTGCTACAATTCGCTGGTGAATGCAAAGAACAACATCTACCTGATAGGCATGCCCGGTGCGGGCAAGACGACGGTCGGCCGTCAGCTGGCAAGGCGCCTGCAGCGGTCTTTCATCGATGCCGATCACGAGATCGAGGCGCGCACCGGCGTCAGGATTCCGCTGATTTTCGACATCGAGGGCGAACTGGGGTTTCGCGATCGCGAGTCGAAAGTCATCGCGGACCTCGCCGATCAATCGAACCTGATCGTTGCAACGGGCGGTGGCGCCATACTCCGTCCTGAAAATCGTGCCGCGTTGAAGCGGGGCGGGACGGTGATTTATCTTCACGCCACGCCGCGCCTGCTCTTCGAGCGAACCCGACTTGATCCAAACCGGCCGCTGCTGCAGGTCGCCGATCCAATGCAGAAGATCGAGGAGCTGTTCGCCGAGCGCGATCCCCTGTACCGCGAAGTCGCCGACATCATCGTCAACAGTCTGGGCGGCAGCATCAGTTCGCTGGTGAAGCTGGTGGAAAGGGAGTTGCACAAACAATGCGCCGCTTGAATCTCGCGCTGGGCGAACGCAGCTACCCGATCCTGATCGGCGGCGGCCTGCTGTCCCGCGGCGACCTGATCCTTCCGTTTCTGCGCACGCCGCGCATCGCACTGGTCAGCAACACCGCCGTGGCACCCCTGTATCTGGACGTCGTGGTCAAGGCGCTCGAAGGAGTCGGCGTTGGCGTTACGCCGATCATCCTTCCCGATGGCGAAGCGTACAAGACTTGGGAGTCGCTCAACCTGATCTACGACGCCCTGCTGGCCAATCGTTGCGACCGGAGTACGACGATCATGGCCCTCGGCGGCGGTGTCATCGGCGATCTGGCGGGGTTTGCCGCCGCCACGTATCAGCGCGGCGTGCCGTTCATCCAGATGCCGACCACGTTGCTCTCGCAGGTGGATTCCTCGGTCGGCGGCAAGACGGGCATCAACCATCCGCGCGGCAAGAACATGGTAGGCGCCTTCTGGCAGCCGAAGCTGGTGCTGGCCGATACCGACACACTGAAGACGCTGCCGGATCGGGAACTGTCAGCCGGTATGGCGGAAGTCATCAAGTACGGGCTGATTCGCGATCTGCCTTTTCTCTCGTGGCTGGAAGCCGCCATGGACGGCCTGCTCGCGCGCGACGGTGACTTGCTCGCGCATGCGATCGAGCGTTCCTGCGCCAACAAGGCCGAGGTCGTGGCGGCGGATGAATACGAGACGGCTGCGGCCGGTGGCCGGGCGCTGCTCAATCTTGGCCACACCTTCGGCCACGCCATCGAAACCGGCATGGGTTATGGTGAATGGCTGCACGGCGAGGCGGTTTCGGCCGGCATGATGATGGCGGTCGAACTCTCACGCCGTCTGGGCTGGCTGTCCGGCGCCGACGTCGACCGCGTCCGCGCCGTCCTGCAACGCGCCGGCTTGCCCGTGAAAGGCGCCAGCCTCGGTGCGGAGCGTTATCTCGAACTGATGTCCCATGACAAGAAGGTCATCGCTGGCAGCTTGCGCCTCGTGCTGCTCAAGGCGCTCGGCGACGCCGTGACTTATGCCGATGCGCCGCGCGAGGACATTGTCGCGGCCATCGAGGCCTGCTGCCGTGAGTGATCTGGCGCCTTACGCCGTTGCCGACGCCGCCAGTCGCGGGCGCGCCGTCGCTGAGCCGCGCCCCAAGGCGCGTAGCGAGTTTCAGCGCGATCGCGATCGCATCGTACATTCGACCGCATTCCGTCGCCTCGAATACAAGACGCAGGTTTTCGTGAACCATGAAGGCGACCTGTTTCGCACCCGCCTCACGCACAGCATCGAAGTCGCCCAGATCGCGCGCTCGATCGCGCGTGCCCTGCATCTCAACGACGACCTGGTGGAGGCCATCGCCCTGGCGCACGACCTCGGCCATACTCCGTTCGGCCACGCCGGCCAGGATGCGCTGAACGAGTGCATGCAGGCGCACGGAGGCTTCGAACACAATCTCCAAAGCCTGCGCATCGTCGATCGCCTGGAAGAGCGCTATGGGGCTTTTGACGGGCTCAACCTGATGTTCGAGACGCGCGAGGGCATTCTCAAGCATTGCTCGCCGGCGCGCGCCCGCGAGTTGGGCGAGCTCGGCAGGCGTTTTATCGAGGGCCGCCGGCCCTCCCTCGAGGCGCAAATCTGCAATCTCGCCGACGAGATCGCCTACAACAACCACGATGTCGATGACGGACTGCGTTCGGGACTGCTCACGCTGGAGCAGCTTGAAGGCGTCAGCCTCTTCGCCCGCCATGCGGCCGAAGCCGATGCCGAGTTTCCGCACCTGCCGGGCCGCCGGCGCGTGCACGAGACCATCCGGCGCATGATCGACGCCCAGGTCACCGATCTCCTCGCCGAATCGGCGCGGCGAATCGCCGCAGCGGCCCCGGGCAGTCTGGGGGATGTCCATGCCGCTCCGGCGATGATTGCCTTCACCGACTCGATGCAGGCCGAAAACCGCGCACTCAAGGGCTTTCTGCGGCAGCATTTGTACCAGCACTATCAGGTGCTGCGCATGACGACCAAGGCGCGCCGCATCATTCACGACCTGTTCAATGCTTTTGTCGCCGATCCGCGACTGCTGCCGCCCCAATACCAGGACATGGCGGCGAACGAGAGCCTCCCGCGCGTCACCGCCGACTATATCGCCGGCATGACCGATCGCTACTCGATGAAGGAGCATCGCCGCCTGTTCTCGGTCGGCGAACTGTGATGTCCCGATGCTGCGTTGCAGCGTCTTGAATTCCGAGGCTTTTGACGGTATATTTGCAAGTTCGTCCGCCGTGTTCGGCGGGCCATCCAAGGCCGGGGAGCGGCATCACCCCGGCTTTTTTGCCGGCTGCATTCCCGAGGAAAGACAAGATGGTCCTCCCCCAGCACCAGGGTCTATACGATCCTGCCAATGAGCATGACGCCTGTGGCGTCGGTTTCGTTGCCCATATCAAGAACCAGAAGAGCCATGCCATCATCGAGCAGGGGCTGCTGATTCTGCAAAACCTCGAACACCGCGGTGCAACCGGCTACGACCCCTTGCTGGGTGACGGTGCGGGCATTCTGATCCAGATTCCCGATGCGTTCTTCCGCGAGGAAATGGCCAAGCAGGGTGTCACTCTCCCGCCACCCGGCGAGTACGGAGTCGGCATGGTGTTTCTGCCGCGTGGCGACGCCAGCCGGCGTGCCTGCGAGGCCGTGATCGAACGCGCAATTCGCTACGAAGGACAGGTGCTTCTAGGTTGGCGCGACGTTCCGGTTGACAACGCGGGGCTGGCCCAGGCGGCCAAGGATATCGAGCCCCTGGTGCGCCAGGTGTTCATTGGCGCCGGCAAGGGCATTGCCGATGCGGATGCGCTGGAGCGCAAGCTCTACATCCTGCGCAAGGCCACCGGACACAGCATTCAGGCCCTCAAGCTGCCCGACGGCAAGATGTTCTACGTGCCGTCGATGTCGTGCCGCACTGTGGTGTACAAGGGCATGCTGCTGGCCAACCAGGTCGGCACCTACTATCTCGACCTGCAGAACAAGCGTGTGGTTTCTGCGCTGGCACTGGCGCATCAGCGCTTTTCCACCAATACCTTCCCGACCTGGGATCTTGCGCATCCCTTCCGCATGATTGCGCACAACGGCGAAATCAATGCGCTGCGCGGCAACGTCAATTGGATGCGCGCCCGAGAGCATGGCATATCGTCGCCGGTTCTGGGCGAGGACCTGGAAAAAGTCTGGCCGCTGATTTACGACGGCCAATCCGATTCGGCGTCCTTCGACAATGCCCTGGAACTGCTGGTGATGGGCGGCTACAGCCTGGCGCACGCCATGATGATGCTGATCCCCGAGGCTTGGGCCGGCAACCCGCTGATGGACGAGGAGCGGCGCGCCTTCTACGAATACCACATGGCCCTGATGGAGCCCTGGGACGGTCCGGCCGCCGTGGCTTTCACCGACGGCCGCCAGATCGGCGCAACGCTGGACCGCAACGGCCTGCGCCCGGCGCGCTATCTGATCACCGACGACGATCTGGTGGTGATGTCCTCCGAGATCGGCGTGCTGCCGATCGCCCAGGAACGCATCGTCAAGAAATGGCGTCTGCAGCCCGGAAAGATGTTTCTGATCGATCTCGAGCAGGGCCGCATCATCGACGACGCCGAGCTCAAGCGCACCATGTCCACGGCCAAGCCTTATCGGCAGTGGATCGAGCAATCGCGCTACTTTGTCGACGATCTGCCCGAGGTCAAAGCAGACGAATCGCCTTGTGGATCTCTGCTGAAAGTGCAGCAGACGTTTGGCTACACGCAGGAAGACTTCAAGTTCATTCTTGAGCCGATGGCCACCCTCGGCGAGGAAGCCACCGGCGCCATGGGCAACGACAGCCCGTTGCCGGTGCTGTCCGATCGGGCCAAGCCCCTGTTCAACTACTTCAAGCAGCTGTTTGCGCAAGTGACGAATCCGCCGATCGACCCGATCCGCGAAGAAATCGTCATGTCGCTGATTTCCCTGGTCAGTCCCAATCCCAATTTGCTGGGAGTCGATGAGACCGAACCGACGCCGCGTCTCGAGGTGCATCAGCCCATACTCTCCATGGTCGACATGGCCAAGCTGAAGCAGATCGACAAGCTCACCAAGGGCATTTTCCGCTCCATCGTCGTCGATATCACGACGCCTGCTGCGGAAGGCTCGGCGGGCCTGAGCCGCTCCCTCTACGAGGTCTGCACCCGTGTCGAGCGCGCGGTGGGGGCGGGCTATAACGTCGTCATTCTCTCCGACCGTGGCGTCAGCCACGAACGCGCGCCGATTCCTGCGCTGCTTGCATGCTCCGCCGTGCACCAGTACCTGGTCCGGGTGGGACTGCGCACATCCTGCGGCATGGTGGTCGAAACCGGCGCCGCGCGCGAGGTGCATCATTTCGCCACGCTTGCCGGTTACGGCGCCGAAGCGATTCATCCCTGGCTCGCCTTCGAGAGCATCGCGGCGATCGCGGAGCAGTTGCCAAACAAGACCACTCGGTATGACGCGCAGAAGAACTACATCAAGGCCATCAACAAGGGCCTGATGAAGGTGATGTCCAAGATGGGTATCTCCACCTATCAGTCCTACTGCGGCGCACAGATTTTCGAGGCCGTCGGGCTTTCATCGGATTTCGTCAACCGCTACTTTGCCGGTACGCCGACCAAGGTGGAAGGCATCGGCTTGAAGGAGGTTGCCGAGGAGGCGCTGAAGACGCATGCCGATGCCTGCAGCACCAATCCGGTGCTCGCCAGCATGCTCGATTGCGGCGGCGAGTATGCCTTCCGCGTGCGCGGCGAAGAGCACATGTGGACCCCGGATGTGATTGCCAAGCTGCAGCATGCGACGCGCTCCGGCAAGACCGAGACCTACAAGGAGTATGCCAAGCTGATCAACGATCAGGGTCATCGCCATATGACCCTGCGCGGCCTGTTCGAGATCAAGCCGGCCGGCCCTGCAATTCCGCTCGACGAGGTCGAGTCGGCCGGGGATATCGTCAAGCGCTTCGCCACCGGGGCCATGTCGCTGGGAAGTATTTCGACCGAGGCGCACACGACCTTGGCGATTGCCATGAATCGCATCGGCGGCAAGTCGAATACCGGTGAAGGTGGCGAGGACCGCATGCGCTACAAACCGGTGACTGCAGCTACCACGCTGGCCGCCGTGATCGGCAAGAGCCGCATTGCGCGCGACATTCCGCTCAAGGCCGGCGACAGCCTGCGCTCGGCGATCAAGCAGGTGGCTTCCGGCCGCTTCGGCGTTACGGCGGAGTATCTGGCCAACGCCGACCAGTTGCAGATCAAGATGGCGCAGGGCGCCAAGCCAGGCGAAGGCGGCCAGTTGCCGGGGCACAAGGTTTCCGAATACATCGGCTTCCTGCGCCACTCGGTGCCGGGCGTGCAGCTCATCTCGCCGCCCCCGCATCACGACATCTATTCGATCGAGGATCTGGCACAACTGATTCACGACCTGAAGAACTCCAATCCGCAGGCCAGTGTGTCGGTCAAGCTGGTATCGGAAATCGGCGTCGGCACGGTCGCCGCCGGCGTGGTCAAGGCCAAGGCCGATCATGTGGTGATCGCCGGTCATGATGGCGGCACCGGCGCCTCGCCCATATCCTCGATCAAGCACGCAGGAACACCGTGGGAACTGGGCCTTGCTGAAACGCAGCAGACCCTGGTGCTGAATCGTTTGCGCGGTCGCGTTCGGGTCCAGGCCGACGGCCAGATGAAGACCGGCCGCGATGTGGTGATTGGTGCCCTGCTCGGCGCCGACGAGTTCGGTTTTGCCACCGCACCGCTGGTGGTCGAGGGCTGCATCATGATGCGCAAGTGCCACCTCAACACCTGTCCGGTCGGTGTCGCGACGCAGGATCCGGTGTTGCGTGCGCGTTTCTCGGGCCAACCCGAGCATGTGGTCAATTACTTCTTCTTTGTCGCCGAGGAAGTGCGCGAGTGGATGGCGCAGATCGGCATTCGCAAGTTCGACGACCTGATTGGCCGCTCGGATCTGCTGGACATGCGCAAGGGTGTCGACCACTGGAAAGCCAGGGGCCTCGACTTCTCGCGGATTTTCTACCGGCGGCCGGAAGTGGCGGGTGTCTCGTGCCGGCATAGCGAAACCCAGGACCATGGCTTGTCCAAGGCACTGGATCACGGCCTGATCGCCAAGGCCGCGCCGGCCCTCGAGAACGGTACCAAGGTGGTGATCGAGTCGGCCATCAGGAACCAGAACCGCACGGTGGGCACGCTGCTGTCGCACGAAGTGGCCAAACGCAAGGGTCACGAGGGCTTCCCCGACGGCACCATCACCATCAAGTTCACCGGCACGGCCGGACAGAGCTTCGGCGCCTTTCTCGCGCGCGGCATCACGCTCGATCTGACGGGCGAAGCCAACGACTATGTCGGCAAGGGGCTGTCCGGCGGCCGCATCATCGTCCGTCCGCCGCAAGCCTTTCGCGGCGAACCCAGCGAGAACATCATCGTCGGCAATACGGTGCTTTACGGCGCCATCGCCGGCGAGGTGTACTTCCGCGGCGTCGCCGGCGAACGTTTCTGCGTGCGCAACTCGGGCGCCACGGCGGTGGTGGAAGGAACCGGGGATCATGGCTGCGAATACATGACCGGCGGCACCGTGGCTGTGCTCGGCCTCACCGGCCGCAACTTCGCGGCCGGCATGTCGGGCGGCATCGCCTATGTCTATGACGAGGACGGCATGTTTGCCAAGCGCTGCAACCTGTCCATGGTTGCCCTGGACAAGGTGCTGCCGGAGGCGGAACAGGCCGATGACGGCATGCGCCATCGCAATCAGACCGACGAGGCGCAACTCAAGCAGATGATCGAGCAGCATTCCCGGCTGTCCGGCAGCGCACGCGCCAAGGCGTTGCTCGCGGACTGGGCCAATGCACGCCGCAAGTTCGTCAAGGTCTTCCCGCACGAATACCGCCGCGCGCTGAAAGAAATCGCGGCAACCCGGCTTAAAGAGGCAGCATAATGGGCAAGCCCACCGGATTCCTCGAATTTCAACGCATATCCGAGAGCTATGAAGCAGCGGAGACCCGCGTCCATCACTATCACGAGTTCATCCCGCATCTGACTGATGAGCAGGCCAAGATCCAGGGCGCGCGTTGCATGGATTGCGGCATCCCCTTCTGCAACAACGGCTGTCCGGTGAACAACATCATTCCGGACTGGAACGACCTGGTCTACAAGGGCAAGTGGCATGAGGCCATCGAAAGCCTGCATTCGACCAACAACTTTCCGGAATTCACCAGCCGCATCTGTCCCGCGCCCTGCGAGGCGGCCTGCACGCTGAACATTCCGCAGACGCCGGTCGGCATCAAGTCGATCGAGCGCGCCATCATCGACAAGGCCGGCGAGAACGGTTGGGTACTGCCGCAACCCGCGCCGAACAGGACCGGCAGGAAGATCGCCATCGTCGGCTCGGGTCCGGCGGGCCTGGCAGCAGCGCAACAACTGGCGCGGGTCGGCCACGACGTGACGGTGTTCGAGAAGAACGACCGCATCGGCGGCCTGCTGCGGTATGGCATTCCCGATTTCAAGCTGGACAAGCGTCTGATCGACTGGCGCATGGCGCAGATGAAGGCGGAGGGCGTCAAGTTCGTCACCGGCACCATGGTCACCAACGCGGCCCTGCCCAAGGGTGTGGTCAATGACGCGAAGAAGACGCTCACCCCGGCTCAGCTGAAGAAGGATTTCGATGCCGTGGTGCTCGCCGGGGGTGCCGAGAATCCCCGCGATCTGCCGATTCCCGGCCGCGAACTGGAAGGCGTGCATTTCGCGCTCGAGTTCCTGATTCCGCAAAACAAGCAAGTCGCCGGTGGCCACAAGAATCCGATCAACGTCAAGGGCAAGCATGTTGTCGTCATCGGTGGTGGCGATACCGGGTCCGATTGCGTCGGCACTTCCAATCGCCATGGGGCAGCCAGCATTACCCAGATCGAACTGTTGCCGCGTCCACCCGAGCAGGAAAACGGCCCGCTGACTTGGCCCTACTGGCCGCTGCGCATGCGCACCTCCTCGTCGCACGATGAAGGCTGCGAGCGCGACTGGGCCATCGGCACCAAGGCCTTCGTCGGCGAGAACGGCAAGCTCAAGGCCATCAAGGCGGTGCGCCTGGCCTGGACCGACGGGAAGATGAGCGAAGTCCCCGGCTCGGAATTCGAGATCGCCGCCGATTTCGCGTTTCTGGCCATGGGTTTCCTCAGTCCCGTCGGCGGCGTGCTTGAAGCCTTCGGGGTCGACAAGGATGGTCGCGGCAACGCCCGGGCCGCTACCGAGGGCGAGCAGGCCTACAGCACCAGCGTCCCCGGCGTGTTTGCCGCCGGCGACATGCGCCGTGGCCAGTCGTTGGTGGTCTGGGCGATTCGCGAAGGCCGCCAATGTGCGCGCACGGTCGATCAGTTCCTCATGGGCTGCACCACTTTGCCGCGTTGAGCGCACCTTGAACGTCGTCATTCTCGCCGCCGGGCAGGGCAAGCGCATGCGCTCCGACTTGCCCAAGGTATTGCATCCGCTGGCGGGAAAACCCTTGTTGGGGCACGTGCTCGATGCGGTGCGCGAGATCGGCGCAGAAAGAATCTGCGTGGTGTACGGCCATGGCGGTGAGCAGGTCCGCATCGCGCTTGACGCACCCGACATCACATGGGCATTGCAGGAGCCGCAACTCGGCACCGGTCACGCCGTGCTGCAGGCCATGCCTTCCGCCGTATCCCACCAGGGGACTTCCTTCGGGGCGCCGTCAGCGCCGACTCTCGTACTTTATGGCGACGTGCCGCTGATTCGCGCCCCGACCCTGCGGCGCCTGATCGAGGCGGCAGGTGTCGGCTCGCTGGCGTTGCTGACCGCGCATCTGGACAATCCGCAGGGCTATGGCCGCATCGTCCGGGTTGGCGGTGCGGTGAAACGCATCGTCGAGGAGAAGGACGCCGACGATGCCGAGCGAGCGATCCGCGAGATCAACACCGGCATCCTCGTCGCGCCCACCGCAGCGCTGGCGCGCTGGCTGCCCAGCCTGGGCAAGCGCAACGCGCAGGGCGAGTACTACCTGACTGACATCGTCGCTCTGGCGGTCGCCGAAGGCATGCCGGTGGTGACGGCACATCCCGACGAGCCATGGGAAACCGAGGGCATCAACAGCAAGGCGCAACTCGCGACGCTGGAGCGCGTGCATCAGCGCAATATCGCCGGGCAGCTGATGGAAGCCGGCGTGACGCTGAGCGATCCGGCGCGCATCGATGTGCGCGGCGAACTGCTGTGTGGTCGCGACATCTCGATCGACGTCAATTGCGTCTTCGAGGGTCGCGTCGAGCTGGCCGACAATGTCGCCATCGGCGCCAACTGCGTGCTGAAGAATTGCCGCATCGGCAGCGGCACGCGGATTCGCCCTTTCTGCCACATCGAGGATGCCGTCGTCGGACCGGACGGCATCATCGGCCCCTATGCCCGGCTGCGACCCGGCACCGAACTCGGCCGCGACGTGCATGTCGGCAATTTCGTCGAAGTGAAAAATTCGTCCATCGCCGATCACTCGAAGGCCAATCATCTCGCCTACCTCGGCGATGCCACGATCGGCAGCCGCGTGAACATCGGTGCCGGCACCATCACCTGCAACTACGACGGCGCCAACAAGCTCCGCACCGTGATCGAGGACGATGCCTTCATCGGCTCCGACACCCAGCTGGTTGCGCCTGTCACGGTCGGCCGCGGCGCCACGTTGGGTGCTGGCACCACGCTGACCCGCGACGCTCCGCCCGATCAGCTGACCGTTTCGCGTGCGAAGCAAATCTCGATTCCCGGCTGGAAGCGGCCGACAAAGAACCCAAACGCAAAGAAAAAGGACTGAGCCATGTGCGGCATCGTCGCAGCCGTTGCCGCGCGCAACATCGTTCCCGTCCTGATCGAAGGCCTGACCAGGCTGGAATATCGCGGCTATGATTCGGCCGGCTTGGCTCTGCTCAATCCGACGCTGACGCGCCTGCGCAGCGTCGGCCGCGTCGCCGAACTGGCGACACAGGCAGCGGGCCAAGTGGCCCATCACGGCATCGCCCACACCCGTTGGGCAACCCACGGCGCGCCCTCCGAGCGCAACGCGCATCCGCATGTTTCGGGCGGGCTCGCGGTGGTGCATAACGGCATCATCGAAAACTACGCCGAGCTGAAGCAGGAACTGATGGCCGGCGGCTACGTGTTCAACTCGGACACCGACACCGAGGTCATCGCCCATCTGATCCAGCACACGCTGAAGGCGGAGCCCGACTTGCTCGATGCCGTGCGTCTGGCGACGGCGCGGCTGATCGGGGCCTATGCCATTGCCGTGCTGCGGGAGGCGGATGACCGCGTCGTCGTCGCCCGCCACGGCGCGCCGCTGCTGCTCGGCTTGGGCGAGGACGGCAACTACGCTGCTTCCGATGCATCGGCCTTGCTGCAGGTCACGCGCCGCATGATCTATCTCGAAGACGGCGATGTCGCCGAACTGACGCGCGACGCGATTCGAATAGTCGGCGCTGGCGGTACGGCGCTGAATGTCCCTGGGGACCGGCCGGTACATGAGAGCACGCTCTCGGCGAACGACGTGGAGCTGGGCGACTACCGGCACTACATGCAGAAGGAAATCTTCGAACAGCCGCAGGCGCTGGCGGCGACGCTGGAAATGATCGGCGGTGCGCAGACCCTGAGCCCCAACCTGTTCGGCGTGGCGGCGCCGGAAATGCTGCGTGGCGTGCGCTCGGTGCTGATTCTCGCCTGCGGCACCAGCTATCACGCCGGCCTGGTGGCGCGCTACTGGATCGAGCAGCTGGCGGGGATCGCCTGCAGCGTCGAGATCGCCAGCGAGTATCGCTATCGCGTCTCGGTGCCGAATCCGGAGCAGCTCGTCGTGGCGATTTCCCAGTCCGGCGAAACCGCCGACACGCTGGCCTCGGTGAAGCACGCCAAGGCTCTCGGCATGGGCCGCACGCTGGCGATCTGCAACGTTCCCGAGTCCGCCATCGTGCGCGAATGCGCCTTGCGCTTTCTGACCCGTGCCGGACCCGAGATCGGCGTTGCGTCGACCAAGGCCTTCACCACCCAGTTGGCCGCCCTGTTCCTGCTCGCGGTGACGCTGGCCAAGCAGGCCGGGCGCCTGAGCCAGGAGCAGGAAGGCGCGCACCTGAAGGCCCTGCGCCATCTGCCGGTGGCGGTACAGAAAGTTCTGGCCCTCGAGCCTGCAATCAAGGTCTGGGCCGCGCGTTTCGCCGACAAGCAGCACGCGCTGTTCCTCGGCCGCGGCCATCACTATCCGATCGCGCTGGAAGGCGCGCTGAAGCTCAAGGAAATCTCCTACATTCATGCCGAGGGCTATCCTGCGGGCGAGCTCAAGCACGGCCCCCTGGCGCTGGTCGACAAGGACATGCCGGTCATCAGCATCGCACCCAACGACGCCTTGCTGGAAAAGCTCAAGTCCAACCTCAAGGAAGTCGCCGCGCGCGGCGGTGAACTCTACGTTTTCGCCGACGCCGATTCGGCTGTGGATCAGGATGAGGGAGTTCACGTGCTTCGCCTGCCCGAACACTACGGACTGCTGTCACCGGTACTGCATGTCGTTCCGCTGCAATTGCTGTCCTATCACGCAGCGCTGGTGAAGGGCACTGATGTGGACAAGCCGCGCAACCTCGCCAAGAGCGTTACGGTGGAGTGATGAAGGGTGTCGGCGGCTTGCGCCGTTCCTGACAACTGAAGTCGAAAACTGGACATTAAAGTTGAAAACTCGGCATTAAAGTCGAAAACTAATTCCGTGCGATTTTCTTCCGACCGGAAGCCGCGATCTGCGAATCAATTTACGGACTCTACATTGATCCCGGCTGTGTGTCAGGAAGTCGGCCTAAGCGGACGATCCCAGCTTGCGAAATGCATTCGCTCAGAGGGGCTACGGACTGGCTACTCTCAAGACTTCTCCATCTATCCTTGTTGCTCCAGCCCTTTAAGACGGTAATACGTTTCGCGTATTTCGTCCGAGTCTGAGCGCTCAAGGCATTTGCCTTGTTCAGGGACGAAGCCCTAGATGCAGTCGGCCATCTATTCATATCTCAATGCGACAATGGGATCCAGGCTTGCCGCACGGCGAGCCGGCATGTAGCCGAAGACGATGCCGATCACGGCGGAGAAGACGAAAGCCAGGAGGTTGATGCCTGGATTGAACAGGAAGGGCATGTTCATGAGCGCGGTGAGCCCGAGACAGGCGACGAAGGCGAGCGTGATGCCGATCAGCCCGCCGAGCGCAGAGAGCACCACGGCCTCGATCAGGAATTGCAACAGCACTTCATGCTCCAGCGCGCCGATGGCGAGACGAATGCCGATTTCCCGTGTGCGTTCCGTGACCGACACCAGCATGATGTTCATGATGCCGATGCCGCCCACCAGCAGGCTGACTGCCGCCACCGCGCCGAGCAGTCCCGTCATGGTGCGGATGGTGCCGGAAAGGGTCTCCGCGATCTGCTTGGTGTCCATGACGTTGAAGTTGTCTTCCTCGCTCTCGGCCAGCTTGCGGCGCTCGCGCATCAGGCGACGGATCTGAACCATCACCTGATCGGCGTTCGCACCGTCGCGCATCGACAGCATCACCGTGGAAACGTCCTGGTTGCCGGTGAGCCGGCGTTGTACGGTGCGAATGGGCATCAGCACGACATCGTCCTGATCCTGCCCCATCGCCCCCTGGCCCTTGGCTGCCAGCAGACCGACAACGACGCAAGTGAAGTTCTTGACGCGCAACTCGCCGCCCAGGGGCGATCCGCTGCCGAACAGCTGTTTCCTCACCGTATCGCCGATGACGCAGACGGCCTTGCCCGCAGTTTCCTCGTCCTCCTCGAAGCTGCGGCCGGCGCCGATCTTCCAGTTACCCGCCGTGAAGTAGGCATTGCTGGTTCCGCTCACCTGCGACGACCAGTTCTGGCTACCGACGACAAGGGTGACGCGGCTGCTGACCACCGGTGCCACGGCACGCAGGGACGGAATCTGCGCTTGCAGAGCTTCGACGTCGGTCAGGCGGAAGTTCGCCGCGCCGGCACTTTCCCGGCCCGGGCCGAGTTGTTGTCCCGGCCTCAGGATCAGCAGATTGCTGCCCAGGCTCGATATCTGGTCCGACACCATGCGCGTCGCGCCGTTGCCCAGAGTCACCATCGTGATCACGGCGCCGACGCCGATGACGATGCCGAGCACCGTCAGGAAGGAGCGCATCAGATTGCGGCGTATGGCACGCAGGGCCAGCAGCAGTGCATTGAGCAGCATCTGGTTCATGCGGCCACCTTCATGGAATCGCTGCCGACATTGCCATCGGCGAAGCGCACGACGCGACTCGCGTAGGCGGCCATGTCCAGCTCGTGGGTGACCATGATCACGGTGATGCCCTGGTCGCGGTTGAGCGAAACCAGCAGCTCCATGATTTCGTGGCCGCGCTTGCTGTCGAGGTTGCCGGTCGGCTCGTCGGCGAGCAGCACGAGCGGCTGCGTGACGATGGCGCGGGCGATGGCGACGCGCTGCTGCTGGCCGCCCGAGAGTTCCGCCGGCGTGTGGTGTTCCCAGCCCGTGAGGCCGACCTGCGCCAACGCCCGGCGCGACGCCTCATGCCGATGGGCGGCATCCTCGCCGCGATAGAGCAGCGGCAGTTCCACGTTTTCTTGCGCCGAGGTGCGCGACAGCAGGTTGAAGCCCTGGAAGACGAACCCGAGGTAATGCCGGCGCAGCAGCGCGCGCTGGTTGCGTGTCAGCGCATCGACCTCGATGTCGCGAAACAGATAATGTCCTGAACTGGGAGCGTCCAGGCAGCCGAGGATGTTGAGCGCCGTCGACTTGCCCGAACCGCTCGGCCCCATGATGGCGACGAACTCGCCTTGCCCGATGTCGAGATCGACGCCGTTCAGCGCCTGTACGGTCGCTGTGCCCTCGCCGTAGGTCTTGGTCACCTTGCGCAGCGAAATCAGGAGTGTTCCGACATCGTTCTGGGTCACTTCTTCGTTTCCTGGTATTCGATGATGACCGGCGTGCCGGCCTTGAGTTCGCCGCCGGCAATCTCCGTCTGTCGGCCGTTGCTGGGACCCGTCTGGACCGCAATGGCCGCGGGTTGGCCATCCTTCAGCACCCAGACCTGTGCCGGGCCCGATGTCGTTGCCGACTGCTGTGTTTTTTGTGTCGGAGGGCGCGGCACCAGGCGCGAGACGATGCTGCCGGATGGAGCGGCCGCCGTCGCCGGTGGCGTGAAGCGCAGGGCGCCGTTGGACACCAGCAGGACGTTTTCACGGTTGGCGGTAACGATGCGTGCCGTGGCCGTCATGCCCGGGCGCAATGCCAGGTCGTCGTTGGCGACCGAGAGCACCGTCTTGTAGGTGACGACGTTGTCGGTAATGGTCGAACCCAGGCCGACCCGCTGGATGACGGCGGGAAAGTTCCTCCCGGTCCAGGCGGAAACCGTGAAGCTGGCGGGCTGGCCGAGTTTGACCGTGCCGACATCGGCCTCATCCACCTTCACCTGGAGTTCCATCTTGGTCAGATCCTCGGCGATGACGAACAACACCGGGGTGGTCATCGCCGCGGCGACGGTCTGGCCCGGTTCGACTTTGCGGGTGAGGACGACGCCGTTGATCGGCGAGCGGATCACCGCCTTCTCGATGTTGGTCTCGTCGGACTTCAGCGTGGCACGGGCGCTGGTGTCGTTCGCAACGGCGCGCTGAAATGTGGCCTCCGCCGTTTCGAGTTCGGACTTCGACGGTACCTTGCCGCCGGAGAGCTCGGCGACGTGGCGCAGGCGGTTCAGGTTGGCTCGTGCTTCTGCCACCGTCGCTTCCATCTGAACCACCGCGGCGCGCGACTTGGTGACAGCATCTTGCAGTTTCGAGGTTTCGAGCCGTGCCAGAATCTGGCCCTTCGTAACGCGATCGTTGTCGTTTACCAGAACGGCTTCCAGCGTGCCCGAGAGCTCGCTGCCGACATCGACCGAACGTGTCGGCTGCAGCGTGCCGCTGGCCGAGATGGTAACGACCAGATTGCCCATGACCGCGTCTTCGGTGAGGTACCGGCCCTGCTGGGATCCGCTGCCAGGCAAAAAGGCGACTACCGCAACGGCGATCAACAGCACCAGTCCGGCGACGAGCCAGCGCCAGCGGCCCGCAAGCGTTCCGGCTGCGCCGGTCTTGAGAAAATCGGGGGTGGGGGTGTCGGTGCGGTTCATGAGCGTGCGTCCTGAGATGTGCCTGCTGCCGTGTCGCCGACTGGCTGCCAGCCGCCGCCCAGCGCCTTGTAGAGCTTGATCACCGCCGCGAGAAGGTCGCTCTCGGCGGAGGCCAAACCGTCTTCCGCGCTCAAGCGCGTGCGGTCGGTGTCGAGCACCTGCTGGAAATCAACCGAGCCGGCTTCATACAGCGTGCGTGCGAGTTGCGCCGCGCTGCGCGCCGATTCAGCGGCACGGCGCTGCGTGTCGAGCCGCTCGCGCCCGGCAGCGTAGGCGACGAGCGCATTCTCGACATCCTCGAGGGCGGTGAGAATGCTGGATTCGTAAGCCACGAGGGCGCGTTCCTGCACGGCGTCCTGCACGGCGATGCGTGCGCGGATGCGGCCGCCGTCGAATAGCGTCGCGGCGAGGCTGCCTGCCAATGACCTGACGAGGGTATCGCTGCCGCCCAGGGCGGCGCTGCTGAATGCTGTCCAGCCCCAGGATCCCGACAGGGTCAGGCTCGGATAGAGCGCGGCCTCCTGTTCGGCGCTGCGCGCGACCTCAGCCTGAAGCGTCAGTTCGGCAGCACGCACATCGGGACGTTGGCGGATCGTGTCGGCGGGTATACCGACGGCCACGCCATCCGGCGCCTTGGGCAGGGGCTTCGCCTCGCGCAATCTGTTCGCCAATGCACCCGGGGCCTGTCCTGTCAGGACTGCCAGCCGATGCTCGGCTTGCGCCCGGCCGGTCTCCAGACCAGGAATTACGGCCCGGGTCTGTTCAAGATTGGTGCGTGCCTGCTCGACGTTCAGCATTGATGTGAGGCCGGCCTGTTGCCGCCAATCGGTAATCTGCAAGGTTTCGGTTTGACTCGCGGTGTTGTCGCTGGCGATGGCCAGTCGCTGCTGATAGGCGCGCAGCGTCACGTATTCGAGTGCGACTTCGGCCGCGAGCGAAACCTGTGCCGCGGCAAGCGTCGCCTCGCCAGCCGCAACGTCGGCCTGCGCCCCCGCCGCCGCGTCGCGTTTGCCGCCGAAGATCGAAGGCTCCCAGCTTGCGTCGAATCCGGCGGCATATTGGGTCTGGGCTTCGGTCGTGCCGGTCTTCGAGCGGTTGGCCGAGGCCGACACACCGAGGCTGGGGTAGAGGTTTGCCACCGCGAGATCGCGGCTTGCCCTTGCCTGGCGTAGCTTGGTCCGGGCCGTTCTCAGGTCCGGCGCCGCCGTCATTGCCATAGCGATCAGTTGGTCGAGCAGTGGATCGTCCAGGCGTCGCCACCAACTTTGCAGTTCGCTTGCGGCAGAGGCGGGTTTGCTTGCCTCGCTGGCCTGGGACCACGATGCCGGTATCGGGACTGCGGAAATCCGCCCGTCGTTCCTCGCCCCTCCCGACTGGGCACAGCCGCCCAGCAGAACAAGCGCCAAGCCGGCTGCAACGTAGCGAGCCTGGCGGGAAATGAGCGGAAATCCGGAACCGGGCGAGGTCATGTCACTTCGCTGCGGCAAACAAGGTGCTCATGACTTGTACCTGCTTGCGCATGTCCGGGCCGGTCAGTACTTGACCGCGGCGGGTGACGAGATGATGCTTGAAGCCGCCGAAATTAGCGACAAGATGCAGGGCCACGGCACCGAGCAGCACCCAGCTCAACCATTCATGGACAAACTTGTTCAGGCCACTGTCGATGTGGAAGAAGATCAGAACGCCCGTGATCGCTGAGAGGAGGAAAGCTCCTGCCGCGACCGGTGTCGCCCATTCGCGTTGCACTGCCATTGCCAACTCCTTAAAGGAAGGTGTTGACGGAATGATAGCAGCCGATTATCTTTCTAGAAAGATACTTTACATCGAATTACAAGTTCGCCCAATTTCCGGAGAGAGCAAAGCACGGTGCTCCAGACAAAAAATGTCACGAAATGAATGGTCCGAAGCGCATGCGCCGGACACGATGCCCTTGATGCTGCATCTGCACCGGGCGCAAGGCTTGGCCTTCGCTCAGGCGCAGAGTGTGTGGGCCAAGCATGGTCTGACGCCAGCGGAGTTCGATGTGCTGGCCACGTTGCGCAATTCGCCGCGACCCTTCGAGCTCACGCCATCACGGCTGCAGGCATCGGTGATAATCACTTCCGGCGGGTTGACCAAAGTCATGCGGCAGCTGGAAGACAGAAACCTGGTCACCCGTTCGCAAACGAATTTCGACCAGCGCATCAAACCAATCAAGCTGACCCGCAAGGGAAAACACCTGGTCGAGAAGGCGATGGCCGAATTGGCGGCAACGTCAGGTGCATGGATAAGGCGCCTGCTCGGCAAGGACGAGATCGGCTTGCTGGCGGGGTTGCTGCGAAAAATCACCGAGGCAGATGGTTCTGAAGCAGTGTGAGTGGACGGCAGTGGGCCACGAGAAGTCCTGTCGGATCATTTTCGACATCGGCAATACGGCGAGATCCGACCATGCGTCGGTACAGTCTCTGTCTCTATTTGATCCCAGCGGCTGTTCCCGGCCGGCTTGTGACAAGCGAACCACAGGACTTGCTGCCAGGAAGCGGTAGAAGTTTGGCGTATTCAGGATTACATCGGAGGAGACTTCCAGCCGTGAGTCGCCAAGTACCCGAAATGGAGAATCACGATGGACAAGTACGAAAGCCTACCCTCGTGTTCGTTGGATGGGTATCCAACACGTCCAGTGAAATAATTTGAAACAATACTATTGACATATTTACACTGCTTAACGTACAGGAGTTCGAAGATTTCATAGAATTCTTTCCACGTCAATTAGCTGTGCTGTCGATCTAACAAACGACCGCACTCCATTAATGCGCTTCTCCAATGCGCTAAGCATCATTGCTCGGCAGATATCCAGAAATGGGCTCTCCAATCCGCGCGGTCTGATCTTCCTGATTGGGCACATGCGTTCCTTCAGCACTCTACTTAGTCATCTGGTCGGTACCAATCCGGATGTGGCGGGATACTTTGAGGCGCATCAAAAATACCGTAGCAGACTCGATCTAGTTGAACTGGCAGACAAGATTGCTAGGGCTGGAGCCCATTCGTCCAATAATCGCTATCTTCTCGACAAGATTCTTCATCCGCTTCCAATAAGGGACGCGGTCCTTCAGCGGGGGGATCTCAAGCTTATTCTGATGGTACGGGAACCGCAGGCGACAATCCACAGCATTGTCAATAACCGTTCCGGAGGAATTGGCAGCCCAGACCAGGCAGCCGAGTACTATGCCCTGCGACTCAAGCAAATCCGCGAAATCCTGGACCGCCGGCGCGGGCGTGCGCTCTTCTTGGAGCCCGAGGCGCTGATCGAGAACAGTCGGGCGACGCTAGCCAGAATCACAGATTATTTGGGCCTTGCGGTTCCACTCACTGAGAACTACGAGTACTTCCCGATGACGGGGAAAGCCAAGTTTGGCGATTCCTCGGAATGGATCAACCATGGAACCATCGTACGGAATCGTGGAGGAGAGAAGGTCGAACTGAGCGCCAATTCACAATTTGTCGGCCTGCGCAAGGACTACGAGGTTTTTTGCCGCTACGCCCGAATTAATGCTGAAAGCGTGATTCTCCGCCAGTCGCCGGTGGCGAGAGGGATTGATGCCAGACCTGCTGAAAATTCATAGGACTTCGACAACATCGTATAGCCCTTTCCGCAACGATCTTGGCTTGTATAGTCGATCCGATGCTATCCCAATCAAATCTCCGCGCGCTCTTGAACTATGGGTGTCGCTTGTCCCGCTCGGACCGAAAGCGGCAGGAACATCGTTACAACCAAGCCACCCTTGGCTTGGTTTGAAGCCGAGGCAGAGCCACCGTGCGCCTCGACGATGCGACGCGTAATGGCAAGCCCCAGACCATACCCGGAGAGCGAATCGCCACTTGCACCACGGAAGAACGGATCGAAAATCGCGGCCAAGTCGCCACCGAATACGCCTGGCCCGCCGTCGGCCACCGTGACGCGTAGCCGTCCGTCTACCGGTTGCACGGAGATGTTAACAGTGCCGCCGTCCGGAGAATGCCGAACCGCGTTTCGCACCACGTTTTCGATGGCGCGGTATAGCAGTTCATGGTTGCCTCGCGCGGTCACCGGCCCGCTCGTATCGACTTCGATCATGCAGCGCTTTTCGTTGGTCTCAAACCGGGCATCTTCGGCAACGTCGGCAACAACTTCGCGCAAATCGACTTCTTCGTCGAGCTTGCCGGTCATTCCGGCGTCGAGCCGGGCCAGCGTCAGCAGTTCGCCGATGAGTGTGTCCATGCGCGACGTGTCGCGCTCGATGCGTTCGACGAATTCGGCGCCGCGCTCGGGCTGCTGTCGCATCAAGTCGGCCGCCGCCTGCAACCGCGCCAACGGAGAGCGCAGCTCGTGGGAAACGTCGTGCAGCAGGCGGCGCTGCGCGTCGAGCAGATTCTGCAGGCGGCCAGCCATGTAGTCGAAATCCTTGCCGAGATCGGCGAGTTCGTCGTTGCGGCGTCCCATCGATGCGCCGATGCGCGTCTCCAATTTTCCGCCGGCGACCGACTCGAAGGCGGCACGCAGATTTCGGATCGGTCGGGCGAAATACCACGCCAGTAGCGCCGCAAACAGCAGGCTCACGATACTGCCCGCAAGGATCGGCAGCAGCGGCAGTGGCAGATGATGGGGCGGTAGCGGCGGCCGATCCATTCCGGTAAATCCCGGCGGTGGCGGTGGCGGCCCATCGTCGAAAACGTCCATTTCCGACCCGTGCGCGGGGCGCTCCAGCCATATCGCGACGCCAACACCGACGGAGGTAACGACCTGCGCCAGCCAGAAGATTAAAAAGAATTTCCAGAACAGGCGACCCATCAAGAACTCTTTTCTGCGATCAGTTGATAGCCTTTGCGGATCACGGTTTGGATGCAGGAGCGGCCGTCGGCAAGCTTGCCGAGCTTGTGGCGGATGCTGCTCATATGCACATCAATGCTGCGGTCGAAGCGTGTCAATGGCCGTCCGAGCACTTCCTGCGAAAGATCGGCCTTGCTCACCGGGCGCCCGGCGTTGCGCGCGAGCGCTTCGACCAGATTGAACTCGGTGCTCGTGAGATTGAGCACCTTGCCGGCGCGCTCGGCTCGGCGCTGCGCGGGCCAAACGGTCAAGGCGCCGGCGATGATGGCTTGCTCGCTCGCCGTGGCCGCCGGCCCGACGCGTTTCAGAATGGCGCGAATACGCGCTGTCAGTTCACGTGGTGTGCACGGCTTGGGCACGTAGTCGTCGGCACCCAGTTCGAGGCCGGTGATACGGTCGCCATCGTCGCCGCGCGCTGTCAGCATGATGACCGGCACCGCGCTCGTCGCACGGATTCGCGCCAGCGCCTGAATGCCGCTGATGCCCGGCATCATCACGTCAAGCACGACAAGGTCGTGCCCACCGGACACAGCATCGGCGGCGCCTGCCGCGCCGTCGTGCGCCGCCGCCACCGTGAATCCCTCGCGTTCGAGGTAATCGCGCAGCAATTCGACCAGTTCGACGTCGTCATCGACCAACAACACACTGAACGTCATACCCTCTTTCACGGAATTCGACAGTGGCGATCATAGGACATGGCTCGCACGCACGGCAGGTTTTTACCGGCTTTTACCGCAGTGCTAACCGCGCTTTACCTGGAAGTTGCCGAAAATGCCGTCATCGCGTCGGCCTGCCATCCAGGAAGGTCCGCGACCCAGGGAGCCACTGATGGAAACCACCCAACACCTCAGGATCAAACGCCTCGCGGCAGGTGCCGCGGCGATAGCACTGCCGCTGGCGGTCATGGCGCACGGCGCGATGGGCGATTCGCCCGAAAGCTGTCCGCCGACACCTCATGCGGGCGATCCGATGGCACTGCCGCCGCCCGGCCGGTTCCCTGCCGCCCCGCTGCCCGGCGCAATGCCAATGCCGCCCTACCTGCATGGCCTTGAATTGACGGAAGCTCAGCGGGACAAGCTGTTCGCGCTGATGCACGATCAAGCGCCGAACGAACGCCAGCAGTTGAAGAGGGCCTTAAGGGCAATGGAGGATTTGCGTCGCCTCGTCGTAGCGGACCGCTTCGATGTCGACAAGGCACGCATTCTGGCCGAAACCCACGGCCAGGCATTGGCACAGTTGGCCCTGATGCAAGCCGAGCTCGACGCCAAGATGCGCGCGCTTCTGACACCGGAACAACGCCAGCAACTCGACGACGCGCACAGCAGTGCCGAGTCGCGTCGCGGCTTCAAGCGCTCATGAATACATCCGGACGATGGCTTCCTCGCGCCGGTGTCGTTTCGCACGAACGCCGCCTTGCCATTTTCCTGGCAGGCAGCGCGGCTCTGCTCGCCGCCTGCGGCGGCCCGCGTTTGCCACGACGCGAAGAGGATGACGGACTCAAACACTTTACGGAACGCGGCTATACCGCAGCAGCGACGGCGATGGCCGAACCGCATAGGGACATGTGGCTGCGCGGCGATGAGGAAATCGTCATCGAACTGCTGGTGCCGCAAAGCGATACCCGAAGTCCGCTTGTCGTCTATCTGCCGGGCCTGGGCGAACCGGCCGAGGCCGGGGCCACTTGGCGCAATGCGTGGGCACAGGCAGGCTACGCGGTCGCGTCACTGCAAACCGGACCCGGCGGTACGCTCTGGTCATCGGCATCCGGTCGCAACGGGGACTTCGCCAAGGTCGCACGCGAGCAGTTTGCGGCGAAATCCTTGGCGACGAGGATCGAACGTGTCGACTTCATGTTGCAAGGCATTGTCCGTCGTTCAAGGGTCGGCGATAGCTTCTACGGGCGAATCGATACCAGCCGGGTCGTCGTTGCCGGCTTCGATCTCGGTGCACAAACTGCGCTGGCACTCGCCGGAGAAAAGCATCCCGGCATCACAAACCTGCCGGCCATGCCCGGTTTGCGTGCGGTGATTGCACTTAGTCCCCACGCGAGCCTTGCCCGAGGCGGCCTCGCCGAGCGCTTCGGCGACATCCGGCTGCCCACCCTCACCATCACCGGTACCGAAGATGTCGATCCCTACGGTATCGTCGACTCGCCATACACGCGGCAGGCGCCGTTCAATTACATGCCGCCGGGGGGCAAGTATCTTCTCGTCATCGAGGACGGCACGCACCAGTTGATGGCCGGGGGAAATCGTCCGCTCACCGCGGCCGAAGATGGGAATGGCCCAGCCGGGGACCCGGGCGACGGGCAGCACGAGCCGTCTGGCGGCACGGGGCGAGGCGGGCCGGGCGGCGGTCGGGGCGGCCCGGGCGGTGGTCGGGGTGGTGGTCGGGGCGGCAGCGGTGGCCCGAGCGGTATGGAGGGCGGTCCGGGCGGCGCGTCCGGCGGCCGGCCCGACGGAGCAAGGTTCCGGCGGTCTGCCGTCATCGGTTTGCAGCGTCAGACCGTGATCGTCGAGCGGGTATCGATCGCCTTTCTCGATGCGGTCGTAAAGGACGATCCGGTCGCGCGGGAGTGGCTCGCTCGCGATGCGGTGCGCTGGGGCGACCCGTTGGCGCGTTTGAAGATGAAATGAGGGCGATTCTAAATCGGGGCGAATGCCCGAATCACGTTGCGCGCCATTCCAGTCGTTTGTTACCCAACAATTCTAACGAGGCCTTGGGTCAACCCGAGTTTGCCGGCGCGCACCGATTCCCTCAATGCCGCCTGCAAGACAGCGTGCCTCCGGCAAGAGCCCCTACTTACCAGCAGAATTGAGCAAGAAGATCGCTAGGCTATCCAGTTTTCATAAGACAAATCATTTCCGGCGACTTTGCGAATATTGGCCATTTTGTCGGAACTGATCAAGGTCAGGTTGTAAGCCATTGCGACAGAAGCAATCCATACATCGTTTTCTTGAACCCCCCAGCATTTTTTGAGTGCATGGGTCGATCCATTCCCCGACGAACTTCGTTTTTGCAAGTGACCTGACTGGTTATATCGGACCAATTCGATCTGTTGTACCGAGAGAGACCGCATCAAGGGACGATCGGGAAAAGATGGCCAACAGTAAGGTCAAGCGCGCTGTGTCGCCGCCGCATCGCGTTCGCTAGACTGTGCGGTTTTTGACTATATTTGCAGCCGGAAGCCCGCATTGCCTGTTCTTGGCCACCGCATTTTCGACTTTGGATCCCGTGTGACAGAATTTGGGTGGCTGGAAACCCGCATAATTGCGGGGGCACCGTTTTCGACTTTAATTGCTTAGAACAGTTGTCAGGCCTACCTGCAAGTCAATTGTTTCACCCGATAAACTGCAAGCGGAGACTTTTCATGCCATTACTGCCATCCCGTTTCTGCGCCGCGCTGCTGATCGCCGCTGCTTCGATGACTGCCTTTGCCGATCAGATGTCGCCGGTCGGCACGTGGAATACGATCGACGACGAAAGCAAGAAGCCCAAGTCCTTGGTCCGCATCACCGAGAAGGACGGCGTGTTTTCGGGAACGATCGAGAAGATTGTCGATCCTGCAAAGCAGGACTCGAAATGCGACGAATGCGCCGGTGATGATCCGCGCAAGGGCAAGCCGGTGATTGGCATGACCATCCTGACCGGCTTGAAGAAGGACGGCGACAACATTTACAGCAGCGGCAGGATTCTTGATCCCAACAACGGCAAGACCTACAACGCCAGGGTAACGGTCATCGACGAAGGCAAGAAGCTGGAAATGCGCGGCTCGATCCTGTTCATTGGCCGAACCCAGACATGGATCCGTGTGGATTAGGAACGAAAGCGGTCATCGCAATGTGAATGCACAACGGCCGCCTCGCCAGAAGCGGTACCACCCGTCGATTAGCTACCTGGGGGTCCCTCGAAAGCGCGGGGCGGCGTAAGGGTGGGTGTTGCGGAAGGCCTCGAAGAGCTTCCAGCGCACCACGGGAATTCTCGATACGAGTTTCAGCGGCACCGAGTAGATTTCGCAACTGTCGAGGGCGGTGAGCGCATGAGAGGCCTCCGTCAGGCTTTGTTGCGCCTTGGCCTTCTCCGACATTGCGCTGAAAAGACTGTCCGAGCCCCAGAATTCGCCCTTGCCGAGCACCTGCGCGCCTTCGCCTTCCCCCATGCAGAGGCGCCCCATTCCGATCAGATGCATCTGATCCGGGTCGCCGACGAAGTGCTCGCCGGCATGCACCTGGGTGATCCTGCAGTTCTTGGCAAGAGAAAACAGGGTGGTGTTGGTGACGGCATCGCTGAAGAGGAAGGTGCGCCGCAGCTTTTCCTCGACTTTGCGCACCTCGATCAGTTCGGTACTCGAGTAGAAGCGCTCGATGAAGTTCCGGTAGAGGTCGGACGGCAGACGCAAGGCCTGGACGAAGCCCACGGAACGGTAGGTCTCCTCGCTCTGGCGGTTGTAAATCGCTGCAGACTCGCCCAGCAGCGACCCGCTGAAGAGGAAGTGGGAATTGCTGGGATCCTGCGTCAGCATCTCGACCTTGCCGGCCAAGAGCAGGTAAATCTCTTCCGGGACTTTCCCCGCCGGCGCAATGATGGTTTCCGGATTGAAAGTGACAATGCGGTTGTTCAGGAGCATGTGCAGCCGCTCCATCGGCACTGCGGGAAAGTAGCTTTTGAGGAACTCGCTGGCATCGCGCAGCAGAAAGTTCTGCTGCCCCGGAATCAGGACGTCCAGCGTGCCGAAGGGCGCGCCCGAACCGATGCGCCGCTCGGCGTCGGTCAGCTCTCTTGCGGTGTGCGCGAGCAGCAGCCTCCTGGAGTCATCCGCGGCGAAGTCGGCTGCGCTGCCGTGAATCATCCCGCCTCCGATATCGATCTTCTTCAGATCCACAGCCTCCAGATAGGCCGCCTTGACGGCCTGCGCTCGTTGGGGGCTGAGCCCCGGCATCGACGCGTCGGTGTTGGTCATGGCGTCGATCACGCTGAAGGACGCGATGTCGGCGAGATGGCTGTAGGTTCGATAGCCGCCTTCCCACAGCACGCGAAAATTGAAAATGGTGGTCTCCACCGGATGCGGCGAAACGGTCGGCCGCACTTCCAGTCCCATGATGTCGTTCCACTTGCCCTCTTCCAGATCGTGGATGTCGAAGTACCTGGCGAACTCGCTTTCCGGTATCGACAGGAGCGCGCAGAATTTGCGGGTCACCGAGGCGCGCACCAGCGGCGTGGCGAAATACTGCAGTGGCTGGTCGCACTGGAGCAGTGTGGTCAGTCCGGCGAAGTGATCATCGTGGCAATGGGTGTGAAAAATGCCGGCGACCTCTTTCTTGCCGATTCCCAGGGCATCGAGACTGTAGTGGATATTGGGCCCCGCATCGATCAGAAACACCCGTCCCTGATGGATCACCACGCTGCCCATCACCGGACGGTTGTAGTCCCAGCCGTCCCCGTCGCCGGTGTGCACCACGGCGAAGTAATGACGGTCGATGGCGGCGTGGCTCAAGGGATACGGGCAGGGGTAGGTTTCGTTCCTGCCGAGATTGAGGTCCACCTGAACGGAGTCCTCGCCGTGGCGGATCTCGAATACGTTGTGGGCGATGCGCGTGATGTTCACTCCCTCGCCGATATCGACGCTGCCGGTGGTCAACGGCCAGCAATCGACAAACGTATCCGGTTTGGCAATCTGGCCGAAGGCGAACTTGAGCTTGACGCGCATGAGTTCGTTGGCCTCGGCTTCATCGATCCCCGCCCTCATCATTTCCTCGGCGGATATCAGGCCGTAGTTGCCGCGATGAATGTAGCGCAGCTGTGCGGCAAGCTGTTCCGGGGTGCCGATCAGCTTGGGCTTGGCGCCGACATTGTTGGGATGATTCGGAATCAGCATGCCCTGCCGGTAGAGCATTTGCAGAATGGGAAACTCGGCCAGGTTGCAGAGGTGGCCGTTCTGGATCATCGAATCGGACAGCAGAATGGCGTTGGGACCGTTTTCGAAGGTCACCCCGCTCCGTTCGGTGGTCTGAATGATTCCGCGGCGGAACAGATGCTTGACGCTGTCGGCCGGCGCGCCGCAGAGCAGATACAGGCCGGCGGCCGGAATCTCGACATAGTAAATCCCGTTGGCGACTACCAGTTTACGTATCGACATCGCTAGTCTCCGTTGGACTGAAGTGCCGGATTGTTGAAATGCTTGATGTCATGCGAGTGCCGGTTGCTGGAGATCGGCCGCCCGGCAGGCCCGATTCGCAGCCGCCCGATGGCCTTCTGCCGGCTGCGGGCGTGTGCCGTCAATGTACCATTTTCAGCAGGCCCTCAATAGCTGCGAGGCAGCCCCGCGCTACGAAAGTTTGACCTTGCGTTGTTCATGGGCTATAGGAAGATTGTGTTTGTCGAGACAGGAGATTGAAATGAGTACTTTAATGCTCTTGATCGTGCTCGGGATAGCGGCAACGGTGGTGGTCCTTTTCACTGGTTTGGGTTCGATGGTAAAAGGCGGCGAGTTCGATGACCGGCACAGTCGGCAGTTGATGATGGCGCGCGTGGGCTTGCAGGCATTTACCCTGTTGCTGGTTGCGGCTGTTGTTTTGATGAGCCTTCGCTAGGGACAGCCTGCGGGTTGTTGCTTGGCTGGGAAAGTAACGAGGCCACCGGTGATTCCGGTGGCTTTTTGTTTTGGATTTCCTTCCGGCTGGTGCTGGCAGCCCGGAAACCCTGTTTAGAATTCGATGGCGGGGAGCCCGCGCGGATGTTAGCGTTGAGCATCCGACTCCGATAACCACGAAGACCAGCCAAGCCCATGCGCGTCCTGTCCGTCATCCCGCCGATGACGCAGCTCAACACTCCCTATCCGTCGACGGCCTACCTGACAGGTTTCCTGCGTTCGCGCGGAGTCGCCGCCGTGCAGGAGGATCTTGCCTTGGCGCTTGTGTTGCGGCTGTTTTCGCGCGACGGGCTGCTGGCGATCCGCGAATCTATTGCGGCCTGGCCGAGGCAGCAGCGCAGCCCGCTGGTCCAGGCCTTCGAGCAGGCCTTCGATCGCTATCTCGCCACCATCGGGCCTGCGGTGGCATTTCTGCAGGGGCGTGATCCCTCCATCGGGCACCGCATCGCCGGGCGCAACTTTCTTCCCGAGGGGCCGCGTTTCGATCCTCTCGACGCCTATGTCGATCCTGACGGCGGCGATCCGCTGGCCTGGGCGTTCGGCGCGCTCGGCGTGCATGATCGCGCCCGGCACTTCGCCACGCTCTACCTCAACGATGTTGCCGATGTGCTGCGCGACGCGGTCGACCCGCGCTTCGAGTTCGTTCGCTATGCGGAATCCCTGGCCCAGAGTCAGGCGAGCTTCGATCCCCTGGCGCGGGCTCTGGCGGCGCCGCTCAATCTGGTCGACCGCACCCTGCGCGAACTGACGCTGGGGGCCGTGGAGCGGCATGCGCCGCAGCTCGTGCTGGTTTCGGCGCCCTTTCCCGGCAACGTGTACGGCGCCTTTCGCATCGCCCAGGCGATCAAGCTGCACGACCCTTCGATTGTCACCGTGCTCGGCGGCGGCTTCGTCAATACCGAATTGCGCGAACTCAGCGAGCCGCGGGTGTTCGACTATTTCGATTATGTGACGCTGGACGACGGCGAGCGGCCCCTGCTGGCCCTGCTCGAACATCTCGGCGAGGAGGGGCAAATGCGGCGCGCGCAAGACAAGTTGGTGCGCACTTTCGTGCGAACGGCCGATGGCGTGCGCTACATCGATGTCGGCGAGCCTGACATTCCCTTCGCCGAGGTTGGAACGCCGACCTGGGACGGTCTGCCGCTGGACCGCTACCTGTCGCTACTGGACATGCTGAATCCGATGCACCGGCTGTGGTCCGACGCACGCTGGAACAAGCTCACCGTCGCCCACGGCTGCTACTGGAAGAAGTGCAGCTTCTGCGACGTGTCGCTGGACTACATCTCGCGCTATGACGCGGCCACTGCTGAGGTCCTGGTCGACCGCATCGAGACCATCATCGAAGAGACCGGGCAGACCGGGTTCCATTTCGTCGATGAGGCCGCCCCGCCCAAGGCCCTCAAGGCGCTCGCCGTCGAACTGCAGAAGCGCAATCGGGCGATTTCCTGGTGGGGCAACATTCGCTTCGAGAAGTCCTTCACCCCGGAACTCTGCGCCCAGCTTGCCGACAGCGGCTGCATCGCCGTTTCCGGCGGCCTCGAAGTCGCCTCCGACCGACTGCTCAAGCTGATGCAGAAGGGCGTATCGGTCGAGCAGGTGGCGCGCGTGACCCATGCCTTCACCGATGCCGGCATCCTGGTGCACGCCTACCTGATGTACGGCTTCCCGACGCAGACCGTGCAGGACACGGTCGATGCGCTCGAATATGTGCGCCAACTGTTCGCTGCAGGCTGCATCCAGTCCGGCTTCTTCCACCGCTTTGCCTGCACCGTGCATTCCCCGGTCGGGCAACACCCGGAGCGCTATGGCATCACGCTCAAGCCGTTGCCCGCGACCTCGTTTGCGAAGAATGATGTCGGCTTCGTCGATCCGACCGGCGTCGACCATGCGGCGCTCGGGATCGCCCTGAACAAGGCGCTCTACAACTACATGCACGGACTTGGCCTCGACCAGGACGTGCGCAGCTGGTTTTCGGGTCGCGTGCCGCGCACGCAGGTGCCGCGCCAGTTCATCGAGCGGGCTCTCCAATGAGCGCAAGGCGGTAGAGGACCGATGACGCGTCCGGGCTTATGTCCCCGCGAGACGCGGAGACGGTGCCTTGCACGCCGGGGATTCCGCTTCGCGGGCCGGCGTCCCCTCGTGGGATAAAATTGCTTGCAAGACATACAAAAATGAAGGGAAGTCTGCATCATGGCCAAGTACACCACCGAATCCATCCGCGCCGTTGCCCTCGTCGGTCACGGCGGGGCCGGCAAGACCACCCTGGCCGAAGCCCTGCTGTTCAAGGCCGGCGCGATCCCCGCCAAGGGCAGCGTGGAGAAGGGCAGTAGCGTCTGCGACTTCGATGCGCAGGAAAAGACGGCGGGCCATTCGCTGAACTCGGCGATGGTGAATTTTGCCGCCGAGGGCGTGCACGTGCATCTGATCGACACCCCGGGCTATCCCGATTTCTCCGGGCAGGCGATCGCCGCCCTGGCCGGCGTCGAAACCGCGATTGTCGTCATCAACGCGCAGACCGGCATCGAGCTCGCCACGGAGCGCATGATGCGGGCGGCCCAGGCCAGGGGGCTGGCGCGGATGATCGTAATCAACAAGATCGATGCGGACAACGTCGATCTACCGGACCTGGTGAACCAGATCCGCGAGCGCTTCGGCAAGGAATGCCTGCTGCTCGACCTGCCCGCGCGTGGCCGCCAGGATGTAGTCGAAGTGCTGGAGCACGCTGCCGGCCCAGATGGTGTAATGAGCGATTTCGATTCGATCGCTCATGCCCATCGCGAACTGATCGACCAGCTGGTGGAAGAGGACGAGTCGTTGCTGGCACGCTACCTGGAGGAGGGCACGGATCCAGATGCGGCCGAACTGCACGCGCCCTTCGAGAAGGCATTGCGCGAAGGCCACCTGATTCCCATCCTGTTCACCTCGGCGCGCACCGGCGCCGGCATCGGCGAACTGCTGCACGTGCTGGCCTCGCTGGCGCCCAATCCATCCGAGGGCAACCCGCCGCCGTTCTACAAAGGTGAGCCGGGGCAGGCTGCCGAGCCCTTTCAGGCCGTGCCCAATGAATCGCGGCATGTGTTGGCGCACGTGTTCAAGATCATCGCCGATCCCTACATGGGCAAAGTCGGCATTTTCCGCGTGCATCAGGGCACCGTGAGAAAGGACAGCCAGCTTTTCGTCGGCGACAGCAAGCGACCCTTCAAGGTCGGCCACCTCTATCAGTTGCAGGGCAAGGACTATGTCGAGGTCGACAGCCTGCTGCCGGGTGATATCGGCGCCATCGCGAAGGTCGAGGAAATCGATTTCGACGCCGTGCTGCACGACTCGCACGAGGAGGACCACATCCACCTCAAGCCGCTGGAGTTCCCCAAGCCGATGCAGGGCCTTGCGGTCGAGACCAAGCGCAAGGGCGACGAGCAGCGCCTGTTCGACATCCTGCACAAGCTGGAGCTCGAGGACCCGTGCTTCGAGGTCGAGCGTCACCCGACCACGCACGAGACCGTGATCCGCGGCTTGGGCGAAATGCACTTGCGCTACAAGCTGGAAAAGATGGCGACGCAGTTCAAGCTCGAACTCGACACGCGGCTGCCGCTGATTCCCTATCGTGAGACGATCACCACGAATGCCGAAGGCCATTGCCGACACAAGAAGCAGTCGGGCGGCGCCGGCCAGTTCGGCGAGGTGTATCTGAAGATCGAGCCACTGGCGCGCGGTGCCGGCTTCGAGTTCGTCGATCGCGTCAAGGGCGGGGTGATTCCAGGCGTATTCATGACCTCGGTCGAGAAAGGCGTGCGCCAGGCGCTAACCGATGGCGTGATCGCCGGATTTCCGGCGCAGGATATCCGCGTCATCGTGTACGACGGCAAGACGCATGCGGTGGACGGCAAGGACGTGGCTTTCGTCACTGCCGGCCGCAAGGCCACGGTGGAGGCGATTCGCGCCGCCAACCCGATCGTGCTGGAGCCCATCGTCACCATCGAAATCGTCGCCCCGGAAGCGTCGATCGGCGACCTCACCGGCGACCTGTCGAGCCGGCGTGGCCACATCACCGGCACCAACCCGCGTCCGGGCGATACCGCCGCGATCACCGGCGAGGTGCCGCTGGCCGAGATCACCGACTATGCCTCGCGCCTGAAGTCGTTGACCGGCGGCCAGGGCGCCTACAGCATCGAGTTCGCCCGCCACGCCCAGGTTCCGCCGCAGGTGCAGCAGAAACTGGCGGCCAGCTTCAAGTTGAAGGACGAGGACGATTGATGCGCCGGCTTGCGCTGCCGGCCGGCCGGGGGTAACCTTTGCTCCGTGAATATTCGTTTTGCGCGCTTCCTGTTGCTTGTCGCCGCGCTTTGGCTGCCCGTGCAGACCATGGCGGCGATGTCCATGCCATTGTGCCGGCATGCGCAGGAGCAGGCAGCGACCAGCGATGCGGCCGGGCCGGCTGACGCCCCGGTGCATTGCCACGAGACAGCGGCCCCGGACCAGGTAGCGCACGATACGGGCTGCGACAATTGTGAAATCTGCCATCTGGCGTGCGCCGGCTTCATGCCCAGCGCACCGTTGGCGACGGGCCTGATGCCCGCCGGCAACGACTACGCGCTGCCGGCGACCGCGGCTCCGCCGAGCCACATCGCCGAACCCCCGCAGCATCCCCCTCGAAGCAGCGTCTGACATTTCTGTCGGGTCGGCGGGGCTTGGCCCCGTCGCGTGTTGTCTGTCTTTCGGGAGATTTCCATGAAGCACCCTGTTCTGTGCGCCGTCGCGACGGCTGCTTTCGCATTTGTCCTGCCCCCTGCCATCGCGCAGGATCATTCCATGCATACCGCCGCGCCGGCGAAGGCTGCCAGCCAGCCACTGTCCGAAGGCACGGTCAGACGACTCGACCGGGCAGCGGGGAGCGTCACCATCACCCATGGCCCCATCGAGAATCTGGGCATGGGCGCCATGACCATGACCTTCAGCTTCAAGAAGGGGGTCGTGCCGGCATCGGTCAAGGAGGGTGACAAGGTGCGCTTCCGCGCCGAAGAAAAGGGCGGCCAGTACTCCGTCGTTCGCATCGAAGCGGTGAAGTAGGGCCATGCGCCCCGCCCCTATCCTGCTCGCGATGCTGCTGCTCGCGGGAGGATCTGCCGGCGCTGCGGAACCCGAGTTGGTCATCGGCGGGCAGGTCGAGAGCCTGCTCGAGTTCGCCCGCAGCCGCCATCCCGAGTTCGCCGCGCTGCGTGCCGAAGCCGAGGCCGCCGCGGCGCGGATCGAACCGGCCGGCGCGCTGCCCGACCCGATGCTGCGCACTGAGCTGCGCGACGTCACCAACGAGGGCCGCGACGCCGGCACCAACCTGCTGCCGTCCCGCATCGGCAGCACGCGCTACGCCATCAGCCAGAGCCTGCCCTGGTTCGGCAAGCGCGATCTGCGCCGCGAGGTCGCCGGCGCCGGCGCCGACGAAGCGCAGGCCAGGGCGCGTGCCGGCTGGATCGACTTGGCCACCCGCATCAAGCTGACCTACGCCCAGCATCACGTGCATCTGATCAGCATCCGCTACGCGCAGGAGAATCTCGACCTGATGCGGCGTGTCGCGGAGATCGCCCGCACCCGCTACGGCAGCGGCTTCGGCAGCCAGCAGGATGCCCTGCGCGCGCAGTCCGAGATCATCGCCATGGAGACCGACCTGGTCATGCTCGAAGGCGAGAGCACCCAGGCCAGCGCGCGCATGCGTGCCCTGCTCGGGCGCCCGGAAAACGTCAAGCTGCGCCCGCCGGAGAAGCTGCGCCTGCTGCCGCCCGTGGCGAAGCTGGACATGGCTGCGCTGGAGGCAAGGCTGCGCGCCAACAATCCGCAACTGGCCGCCGACGACGCGCGCATCGTTGGTGCCGAGAAGGGGCGCGATCTGGTCGAGCGCAACCGCTATCCGGATGTGAACCTCGGTATTGCGCCGACACAGATGCGCAACCGGGTCAGTGAATGGGAGCTGATGTTCGAGATCAATATTCCCCTGCAGCGCGACAGCCGGCGCGCGCAGGAACGCGAGGCCGAGTTGAATCTGGAAGCGGCACGCCTGCGCCGCCAGGGCAACCTCAACCAGACTCTGGCCGAGCTTAGCGAAAGAGTGGCCGGCCTCGAGGTCGCGTACCGGCTGGAATCCCTGGTGAGCACCGGCCTGCTGCCGCAGGCCGAACTGAATCTGAACGCGGCGCTGGCCGCCTACGAAAACGGCCGCGCCGATTTTGCCGCGGTACTCGACGCGCACCGGCAGCTGCGCCGCGCCCGCGGCGAGCTGGTGAAGGCGCGCGGCGACCAGCAAATCCGTCTGGCCGAGATCGAGAAATTGGTGGGAGAGGAACTATGAAATATCAGACTCCGGTCGCACTTGCGGCCCTGCTGCTTGCCGTCGGCGGCGGGTACTGGTTGGGCAAGGCAAAAGTTCCCGAAGGGACGCACAGCGCTGGCGCTGGCGACACGGCGATGGCCGCCGCCCCGGCGACCGCGGCCGCGCCTGCAGTGGCGGCACCGCGCAAGCTGCTCTACTACCGCAACCCGATGGGCCTGCCCGACACCTCGCCGGTGCCGAAGAAAGACTCGATGGGCATGGAATACATCGCGGTCTATGAGGGCGAGGACGAGGGATCTGCCGCGGGCGAAGTGAAGATCAGCACCGAGAAGGTGCAGAAGCTCGGTGTCAAAACCGAACCCGCCGCACTGCGCGAACTGGCGCGTCAGGTGACGGCTGCCGGCCGCGTCGAGATCGACGAGCGCCGCCTGCACAACGTGGCGCCGAAATTCGAGGGCTGGGTCGAGCGCCTGCATGTCAATGCCACCGGCCAGCCGGTGGCCAAGGGGCAGCCGCTGTTCGAGGTGTATAGCCCGGAGCTGGTCTCGGCGCAGCGCGAGTACGTGGTGGCGGCCAAGGGCGTCGCCGCCCTGAAGGACGCCAGCGCGGAAATGCAGTCCGGCATGCGCCAGCTGTCCGAGGCGAGCCTAGCGCGCCTGCGCAACTGGGACATTTCCGAGGAACAGATCAAGGCGTTGGCGGCCGGCGGCGAGGCGAAACGCACGCTGAGCTTCCGCTCGCCCGTGGGCGGCGTCGTACTGGAGAAGAAGGCGGTGGCCGGCATGCGCTTCATGCCGGGCGAGATGCTATACCAGATCGCCGACCTGTCGGCGGTGTGGGTCCTGGCCGATGTCTTCGAGCGCGACATAGCGCAGGTCAAGGTCGGGCAGAAGGTCAGGCTTGCGATCAACGCTTATCCGGAGAAAAGTTTCACTGGCACGATTGCCTACATCTACCCGACGCTCAAGGCCGAGACGCGGACGATCCCGGTGCGCATCGAACTGGCCAACCCTGGCGGCCTGCTCAAGCCGGCGATGTATGCCAGCGTCGAGCTGGCGGTGGGCGCGCGTGACAAGGTGGTGACGGTGCCCGTATCGGCGGTGATCGATAGCGGCACGCGGCAGATCGTGCTGGTCGAAAAAGGCGCAGGGCGTTTCGAACCGCGCGAGGTCAAGCTCGGCGCACGCAGTGACGATTACGTGGAAATCCGGGAGGGCGTCAAGGATGGCGAGCCGGTGGTGGTCGCCGCCAACTTCCTGATCGATGCCGAAAGCAACCTGAAGGCGGCGCTGGGCGGCCTGACTGCCGCTGCATCACCCGCAGCGAGCGCGGCGCCCAAGGCAGTCAGCCATCAGGCCGCCGGCACGCTCGACGCCGTCGATGCCAAGGCCGGCACGGTCACCGTCACGCACGGCCCGGTGGCCAGCCTGAAGTGGCCGGCGATGACCATGGACTTCATGCTGGCGAATCCGGCGCTGGCGGAGAAGCTCAAGCCGGGCAGCGGAATCAGCATCGAATTCGTCGAGCGCAAGCCCGGCGAGTGGGTGATCACGCGCATGGAGCCGACGACGGCGACGAAACCGATGGCGCCGGCGGCCGCCGCATCGGACACCGCGCCACACAAGGGCCACTGAAATGTTGAGTGCCCTGATCGACTGGTCGGCGCGGAACAAGTTCCTCGTCCTGTTGGCCACGCTGTTCGTCACGCTCGCCGGCATTTACGCGGTGCTGCGCACGCCGATCGACGCGCTGCCCGATCTGTCGGACGTGCAGGTCATCGTCTATACGGAATACCCGGGCCAGGCGCCGCAGGTGGTCGAGGACCAGGTCACCTATCCGCTCACCACGGCCATGCTCTCGGTGCCGAAATCCAAGGTGGTGCGCGGGTTTTCCTTCTTCGGCGCGTCCTTTGGCTACATCATTTTCGAGGACGGCACTGACATCTACTGGGCTCGCTCGCGGGTTCTCGAATACCTCAACTTTGCCGCCGGCCGCATGCCGAAAGGCATTACGCCGCAGATCGGGCCGGAT